>JAKBWA010000051.1 GCA_021841025.1 Bacillota bacterium
AGCTAGAGTATTGACCATTATGACACCCATAACAACGCTGGTGGTTCTCACGCGTTTGTTCTTCATAGTCACATCTCCTGCTTGATAGTCACGAATGAACTGATGTTATTGCAATGAAAGAAAAATGAATCTTTAATAAACTGATTGGAAGAGGTAATATTTTTAAAGTATACGGTGATCTCAACGTTTACTGCTCGTTTTTGTGCACTAATGTATTGTGATCGCTGTCGATTTCTCGTGACCGCAGACTCGATTTCTTGTCTTTCAAAACTTAGTTGATAATTGCGCATTAGGGCTTGTTTATTCCGGTAGTATCGAGATGGCGTCCAAGACTTTGACCCCTTCATCAGAAAGGCACTCACTACTCTGTCAATTTCATCCCTTTAGCAAGAGAGATTTCGCTCTGGGTATTGCCAGGAATATCATTAAGAGAATATTGGTAATATGTGACTATATCACTCTCTTTATGTTAAAATATGGGAATAATATCAAAATGCTTTGTGTCGGCTAGGAGCTTTGTTGTTTATATGCTTTTAAAGTTCTATTTTCGTTTTCAGGTTCTGCGTGGTTTAGACGCCGAAAAAATGAGATACAGAGATTTTCTTTTGAGAACATATATGAGCGAGTTCGGATCAGTTTGACATTGTCGGAAAGCTAGGACAGTGTTGTTTTTGCCGAATGCAATGCTATTGAAGAGAGAGAGAATGTATGCAAGTAATTCTTGTAGGGCCATTGCCACCGCCAGGATTTGGCCCGCAAAGGGTCACCCAAACTTTACTTAAGGCCGGAGCTCCCTGGATCCATTTCCGGCATGTGGATGTGTCGTCAGATTCCCGATCTATTCAGGGACCAGGGAGTAGTGGTAATCGGCTGCAAATGATAAAACACATGGCCCAAGTGGGTTGGGCTTTGTGGACACAAAGACAGGAATCCAAAATTGTTCATTTGCCGCTGTCTTTGTCCCGCAAGACGATACTGCATGATGTAGTACTTATTCGCCTGGCGGCACTGCTTCATTACCGCACTGTTGTGCAATTTCATGGAGCAGAGTTTTTAAGATTTTATTGGTCATTGCCTTTTCGCTCCAAGATTTTGCGGGCTTTGGAGTCCCTCGACGTTTTGTTGATTCCTGACAAAAGCATGATTAAACAATTTCCCTTTGTTAATGAGAGTCGAATCCAGATCGTGGCCTATCCCGTGCCAGAAAATTGGGTAATGGCATGGCCCTCGTTGCCCCCGCTTGTTCCAGCTAAAGAGAACTCACAACCGTTGGTCATTTTACATGTCAGTTGTTGGTCAATGGAAAGGAATATGGAGGAGTTGTTTGAAGCCCTTCGACTGTTGGGAACTGCGAAAAAGTGGGAACTTCACCTCGCCAGGCAAGTTGAGGGTAATGGACAGCATAATGCAGCATACAGCTGGGATAAGACTCACGAGATTATTCAAAGGTACCAATGGGAAGAACGCGTCTACTGCCATGATGTGCTCACGGACGACGATAAAGTTTCTCTCTTTGCTGAGTGCCATGTGCTTGTTTTGCCTTCATATTGGGAAGCCGTGCCCACTATCGTACTGGAAGCGATGTACGCAGGTCTTGCCGTCATAGCGGGTAAGGGCGAAGGAACGTTGGGATCGTTGATTTCTTCGGAGTTTCTGTATGATCGGGGCAATGGGGAACAATTAGCAGACAGATTAAGGCGGCTTACTGGCGAAAAAGCACGTGTTGTCGGGCAACGTAACCGCAGAATAATGGAGCGCGGTTACTTGCCGCAACAGGTGATTCCTCTGCTGCTTCGTGTTTATGAAAGCTTGGAGCCTGGAATCCCCATGTCCCAAAAACTGAGAGTTATTAGACCAGGAAAGAAGACCAAAGCGACAAGAAACAAGAAGGCGAAGTTCTAAAATGCGTAGCAATGTAAAGGGGCAAAATTATAACTGGGCCGCGGTTAAACCTGAGCACGGTGCCAGACTGGCTCAAATGGAATAATATTTTTTCGTGACTCCCGACCCCCGCCGTGCCCACCCGCTATTTGACAAAAACGCAGAACTGCCAGTAACATTATTGTGGATGAATGGAGTACGTGGTTTACTGTAGCGCAGTAGTTTGCAGGTTGCGGACGGCCTTTACTCCAGTGCTGATGCTAGAGCTTTTTTGAGCAAGGGTGAGAAAGACGACATGAACACACAAAGTATGGGTTTTGTCATCGGTGTTGCCGCCTTATTGACAGTGGGCGGATTGTTTATGCCTCAAACCACGTCTTTGGGACAAAACATCACAGAAGCCCACGTGACTGGCTGGCAAGGGGAATACGAAAGCGATATCCATGCTTTCAAACTGCGCATGGAAACAGAAAACCCTCAGACGACAGTGGTTGTTTCCATGAATCCATTGCCTATGAAGGATTTTCCCATTCATAAAGGCGCAAACTGGTTTACGCCTTTGGATACGGCTTTGCCAATGCGAGATGCCATGGCGAAAGATCCGCACTTACTTGACCAAGCTTTAGGAACGCGAAATAATGTCTTTACTCCGTTCACGCCCTTCCCGGGAAGTCCGGTGTCCTATAGTGCGGGCATGCTGAAAAAACTGGCTCAAAATCATATTAACCCCGACCAGTTTGGGGGACCTGATATTCCGCCGGGCTCTGTGCCTCTGTCACACCTGCCAGGTGGCGTTCTTCAGATTGATACGTTAACCAACGCAAACACATTAAAGCAATGTGAGCCCGGGCAAATGCCGCCCGAACTCACGATGTTACGGCATAAATATGGTTAACCGTGATTTTACGACTTTACAGCCGTGGACGCGCCGATTTCGGCTAAAACCATTGCGACAACCATAATGATGAGATGGGCAATGCCCGAAGCACTACTGGTTGTTGAGAAGAATAGCCCCACAACCCCGCCGATAATCATGAGTATGGCTGCAGCCCACAACGATCCAATGCCTTTCGACTTATATCGGCCTAAAGAAATCGCCAGAAACCATATAACAACGGCTACAATGAGGCCGGCCGCAATGTGAACGTCGAGGGTCACGACTGTGAAATGAAAAATGTGAAGCATATTGCCTAGCCCTAGCAAAAGAGCTATGAGAAAAGCCACACGCATAATCATGATGTTGAATTTTACTCCGGCCGCTTTTGTGGAAGGTCTGTCCGCCATTGTGTACTCCTTTATCAGGGGATTTATTCACAACAATAGTCCAATTGTCAGTAAAATGCCAACCAGAACATGAATGCGGCCTGCTATAGGTACCGCTTTAGGCAGCATTTCTGTTTGGCGCAATGAAGCTAGGCTTTTGACTGCTATGGGTAGAGCAAGCCAGATCAACAGCGCTGTTGTAGGCAGCATTCCCAAAAGTGCCATTGCGCTTACCCAAAGGAAGACGACACCGACCAGAACATTCAAGGCGATAAAGCCTCTGTGTCTTCCTAGGACTATGGGCAATGTACGTCGGCCATGTTTGAGGTCTTTGGTATAATCTCGCAAGTTGTTGGCCAGCAAAATGGTGGCCACCGAGAGGCCAACAGGAATCGAAAGCCAGAATCCATTGGCCGTTATCACGTCAGCGGCTGCGAATTGCGTAGACAGAACCTCAATGGGACCCATAATAATGGCAACCAAAAATTCTCCAAAAGGTGTAGAGGACACAGGATGAGATGTGCCGGTGTAAATGAATCCGGCCATTATGCCTAATAAACCCATGGCTAATAGCAGTGGCCCTCGAAAGGCCACCAGAATTAGTCCCAACACCAGGGCCAAACCGTAAATCGCAAGCGCCCACACCCACACGACTCTCGCTGGGACGGCACCGGAGACGATAATGCCGCCGATGCCTAATGATTGTTCGTCATCGAGACCACGCGTGTAGTCAAAATACTCATTGAGCATATTGGCACCAATTTGCATTAAAAAGGCAATGAGCAAGATATCAACCCATGCCCACAACGAGAAATGTCCCGAGATGATGGCCAAGGCACCTCCTATGAACAGCGGTACCACTGTAGCCATTAGGGTCGGGGGACGGCTGACTTTAAAAAAACTTGTCCATGTCATGGATTTTACCTCGCTTGCTTGATTCGATAATCACTCTCATAATAATTCATGATAAGCACCATTCTGCCAAAGTCTTAGTAGCTCAACCCGCTTTAATTTACCACTAGCCGTTCTCGGCAAGGAATCAGCGAGATAGTAAGCAATGGGGCGTTTTATCGCGGACAGATGGTGCTGGGCCCAGTCTAAGCATTGTTGGCGATTCAAATCTGATTCTTTAACTAACATAATGATGGGTACTTGTCCCCATTCCTCATCATCTACTGGAAGCACTCCGGCATCATGAATTAAGGGATGAGACATAAATACCCGTTCAATTTCAACGGGTGAGATATTTTCTCCGCCGCGAATAATCAGGTCCTTTTGACGATCCATAACGGTCAGACTGCTATTTTCATTCAGATAGCCAATATCTCCTGTTCTAAGCCATCCTTGCCAGAAAGTTTCACGGGTACTTTGCGAGTTACGCCAATACCCTCTGAATACGGTTGGCCCCTGAACCAAGATTTCTCCAATTTTTTCGCTCTCTTGAGTAATGTGTCCCTCTGTTAAGATGGCGATCTGTGTAGGATATATTGGATACCCTGCGCTGCTGTTGTTGTTATTCCCGTGCGGCAATTGCGTTACAATCTGAGAACTCGTTTCCGTCAAGCCGTAAGTGAGGACCACAGGTAAGTTACAGGAGAGCGCCTGACGGACGATAGAGGGGGAAGGCGGGGCCCCGCCAAGCAATATGAGACGCAAGGAAGTGGGAAAGCTTTCGCAACTTTGCAACAGCCGATACAACATGGTTGGCACCAGGGACACTAATGAAATGGGATAGCGTGCCCATATCGCCAAAATCTGTTCAGTATCAAAACGGGGAAGAAGCACAATGCCGCTGCCGGTAATCACACTGCGAAACAGGATAGAGAGCCCGCCAATATGAAATAGGGGCATGACATGCAGCCACAAATCTGCTGCGTTAGTTCCATTGTGAATAGCACTATAGACAGCACTAGAGAAGATGTTGCCTGACGATATTAAAGCGCCTTTAGGACGTCCGGTCGTTCCTGAAGTGTACATCAGGCATTGAATATCATCCAGACTTATGGCTCTGGGCGGATATAACGGCTCTTCTACGAGATTATGCCATAAGGCTTCTAGGGAAAACGACTGGACAAGAGAGCTGCCCTCTGGTGTTGGTGCGATTAAAACCCAGGGATCCGCGTCTTGTATAAGAGCGGTCCTGTCATCTGGTGATAACCGGGGATTGATGGGAACCAAAACCGTTCCCAAGCGGTTGAGTGCATGAATAGTCGCAATCATTTTCATGGTTGATTCGGCCAATACCGCGACACGCTGATTCTTTCGGATTCCCCAACGGAATAGCCGGCTGGCGAGTTGGCCCGCGTAGCGGTCCAGCTGACGAAACGACCAAGATTCCTGACCGTCGGTTAAGGCCAAACGGTCAGGAGAGAGTTGTGCTTGTACTGATAACCAGTCTGGAATACTAGGACTCATAAGTGACTATGGCAAACGCGGAAATTTAGAAAAGTCCGGGGTTCGCTTTTCCAAAAACGCGTTTTTTCCTTCCTTAGCCTCCTCTGTCATGTAATAAAGCATCGTGGCATTCCCGGCTAGCTCCTGGAGCCCGGACAAGCCGTCTGTGTCTGCATTGAATGCCGATTTTAGAAAGCGGATGGCAATAGGACTCTTAGCTAATATTTCCTGGGCCCACTGCACCGTTTCCTCCTCAATGCTGTCTAATGGAACGACAGTGTTGACCAATCCCATATCCAGGGCTTCTTGAGCCGAGTATTGACGGCATAGATACCAAATTTCCCGCGCCTTCTTATGTCCGACGATCCGAGCCAGAAGAGCAGCGCCGTATCCGGCATCAAAGCTGCCCACCTTGGGTCCGGTTTGGCCAAAAATGGCATTATCAGCCGCGATGGTCAAATCACAGACGATATGGAGAACATGTCCCCCGCCAATGGCATAACCTTTGACCATGGCAATGACCGGTTTAGGCAACGCACGTATTTGCTTTTGCAAGTCTAAAACATTGAGACGGGCAATCCCTTCATTATCTACATACCCGCCTTCGCCGCGGATGCGCTGATCACCCCCCGAACAAAATGCTTTGTCTCCTTGACCGGTTAGGATCGCGACACCAATGTTGGGATCATCTCTGACGATATTAAACGCGTCCGACAACTCAAATAAGGTCTGGGGGCGGAAAGCATTTCGAACTTCAGGACGATTAATCGTGATCTTAGCTATGCCTTCATGTTCTTCCAAGATGACATCTGAGTACTCTTTGCGCAATGTCCACTGAATAGCCAAGAAAGATCACCTCACCTTTATAGTGTGTAAAAACGTTGTGACTGCTGCCAAAAATTGTTCTGGTTGCTCTAAGTGCACCGCGTGTCCCGCGTTATTAATGGTCATGAATTCGCTGAAGGGCAGTTCTTCATGTAATTGGCGTCCAATTCTCACGAACTTTTCATCGTCCTGGCCCGCAATGATGAGTGTGGGAGCCCGGCAATCACGAAGAATAGGCCATAGGGATGCCTGGCTTCCCGTGCCTGCCGCTCTGAGACTTTGGGCCAGACCATGAGGTGCATGGCTCAAGCGGATTTTCCGTTCACGTTCTATGACGACGGAAGGGAGTCGCGATTGTGTGGAAAACAGGGGAATATTGCTCCAATACTCCACAAACCAGGCCAAGCCGCGAGATTCAATCTCGTCAGCCAAGAAGTTATCTCTTTGCCTTCTGGCCATCTGCTCCTCAAAGTTGGCGATGCCAGCCGTTGAACTTTCCAAGATAAGAAAATCCAGTAGTCCCTCGTTGTATAGCGCTGTATGCAATGCTAAACGGCCACCCATGGAATAGCCTAATATACCGGCATGATGTATGCCAAGTTCCAGAAGAAGGGCTTTCATGTCTTGTGCCGTTACGCTCATGGTCATTTCTTCGGGATTTGCCGAGACAAAGCTGTTCCCATGGCCCGGCAAATCGGGGGCGATAAGACGGTAGTTCGGGAGAAAGGCGGGCATAAGAGGTTCCCAGGATACCCGGCTGCCTGTAAATCCGTGAAGCAGCAATAGAGCTGGATTAGCGGGATCGCCTGCCAGATCAATGTGATAACTTCGGTTATTGCCAACCATGATCTGCATGGAGTTTATGGCAACCATTTTTACCCTTCTTCCTAGCTCCAAATCGTACTGTGATGACTAACGTTCTCTTTCCGGCTGGGTGTCACCCATTCCAAGATCCGCAATCCCTTGATTGTCAGCAATTCGTTCATTGCTTGCCGCAATTCGGCCAAAGAGCTCACTCGTTTGTAGGCTGCTCGATACAATAAGGCAGCATGCTCAAAACTTAGCCCGTGCGGGGTGCCAAACAGTGCTTCGAATTCTTGGTTTTCGAGCTGACTCTGGGGCAGAAAAGAGAAGATGCCGCCGCCATCGTTGTTGATGATAATCACTAAAACGTTGAGATGGTATTTGGCTGCAGCAAATAAACCATTCATGTCATGATAGAAAGCCAGATCACCCGTGATTAAGATTGTCTGCGCCAAAGGGGTTATGGCAGCAATTCCCATCGCGGTGGAGACAATCCCATCGATGCCGTTAGCCCCCCGATTTCCCCAAAAGCGAAGGGAAATGTGAGGATTCTGGGTATAACTGTCCAAATCCCTAACGGGCATGCTGTTGCTGACAAATACCTCGGCAGAACCTATATCTTTTAACCAATCACTAAGATGATAGTACAGGTAAGGTTCTGATGCGTTATCTGGCTCTTTCAGTTTCGCATCGAAGAGGCGGAGCGTGACTTGATGTTGTTCCTGCCAAAACGAATACCAGTGGGTATCCGGTTCGATCGAACACCGGCCTAGGCCTTCGGACAAGGCCTTAAGCACGTCCGGAATCCGACCTTCAATAACCCGCCCCATCTGAAGTTGCGGTTCACGGTAACTGTTTTCGCCGTCAATGGCGTAGATCCAGCAATCCTTAGTATAAAGATTGAGCGCCTTGGAAGTCATCGGGGCTCCCAAACGAATCACGCATTCTGCTTGAGGCACGTTCTGTCCATTACCCCTGAGCAATGCATCATAAGTTCCTATGATCCGCTCATCGAGACCCCGAATATTGGACAATGGGTCGGCAAAGACAGGCCAACTGAGTCTTTGCGAGATCTCCATGATGGGGTCTACGGCTTGGCGCATGGTCCCGGGGCCGACTAAGATTAAACCTCGGTGAAATTGAGATAGGGAGTGCACAATTTCCGTGATGTCCTCTTTGTCGACCTGCGGAACAGCTGGAGCCAGGCGTTTTTGTGTCTGAAACCCCCAGGACTTCGGAACCGGTTCGATTAACAAGGGTTCTCGAAAGGGAAAATTCAGATGAACGGGTCCTTTGGGTTCTTCGGTGGCATAGTGCACAGAGCGGCCAGCAGTGATCCAGGCAAATCGGTTGAGCTCCTGGCTACCATTAGTTATGGGCATGTCCTGAAACCATTTTGCATGAGTTCCATAAAGAGCGACTTGATCGATGGTTTGGCTGGCCCCGGAATCGCGCAGTTCAGGAGGACGATCGGCGGTCAAGACTATGAGAGGGACATGGCCCCAAAAAGATTCGACAACAGCCGGAAGAAAGTTGGCCGCGGCAGTGCCGGAAGTGGAAAGAAGAATGATTGGCCGGCCACTTGCCTTAGCCATGCCCAGGGCAAAAAATGCAGCAGAACGCTCGTCGACCAAAACGTAAGTCTCGATTTGTTCATGACGCTGTAATGCCAGTGCAAGCGGTGTTGACCGTGAGCCTGGACAAATGACGGCGCATTTCGCACCGTGATGGTACAGCCCATCCACGAAAGAGGACAAATACCATGCCACGTCTTCAGAGTGAGACATTAATTATTCACTCCCAGGACCTTCAACATTGCCTGTAATTTCCATTCAGATTCCGCTAGTTCCTGGTCAGGCACGGAGTCGCGCATAATTCCGCAACCGACATAGCAATGTGCCGTAAACCCGCGCAATAAAGCGGAACGCAATGAAACCCACATACTCCCGTTTCCCGCTAAATTCATGAAACCAATACCACCGGCATACCATCCGCGGTCGAGACCCTCATGTCTCTTCAACCAATCCAAAGCCTTATCCCTAGGTTCGCCACCAACGGCCGGAGTCGGATGCAGCAAAGCCGACAAAGATAACAGACTGGCAGAGGATCGTAACGAGCCTTCGATAGGTGTGAGAAGGTGATGCACATTGGATAAAGACAAAATCTGGGGTGTTGCCGGCACATTTAAGTGTGCGTATGGTGTTAATACCTGGCGAATTCGATCCACAACGGTGGCATGCTCCCGTCGATCCTTTGGACTCGACAAGAGAGACACGATCTGATTGTGATCGTCATCCTGACTATGACCGCGAGGTGCGGTACCTGCTAACGCCATAGTCTGCAATTCTTTACCTTGAAGTTTCAGCAAGCGTTCCGGGGTCGCGCCCAAGAACGTGTGGCCTTGTGATTTGATGGCAAACACCGCAGTGGCGGGATTATAGGTTCGCAATTGGGTAAGAATATCCGTGACACTCGGTTCTATCGTAAAACGCGCATCCACCCGCCTTGCCAAAACTAATTTTTTTATGCTCCCCGCATTGATCGCTGCTATAGCCTGCTCGACCCGGCGGGTCCATTCTGCAGATGAGGGCTTGGATGACGATGATACCAATTGAGGTTTGCCTGAGATCATGTGCGACCGCTGAAGAAATTGCAGCAGTTTGGCATAGTAGTGGGCTTCATCGGTGATGGAGCGGTCATTTTTGAGAAACATGGTCAGGATCACTTTGGTATCTTTGGCTGTCTTATGAACAAACAAAGCGGGAAGAAGCCATTGGGAAGGCCCAAACGAGTCCCATAAATGGTCTTTTGTGCCCTGAGGGTCAAAAGCCCAGCCCCCTGCGATGATACTATCAGGCGATAAGCCTTGTTGTAGCAACTGCTCTCTTTCACGGTCGATAAACTCTGCCGACGATGATAAAGATGATGTGCGCCACCGTTTGACAATGCCCAAGCCCAGCATTTCTTCCGTGCCCGTATGAATGTACCACCCATTGCGCGCTCCTTCCAATCCCAGAGGCAAATTGTCCAGGTGGAGCGAAAGGTCTTTTTGACAAAAATACGAACGGCCAGCGGACCGACACTGTCGATTTATGTCTCCTATCAACTGTTCGATGTTAATTTCCCGACTCACTGAATGCGTGTTCATATTGTCATAATAAGACGGGATAGAAAAGAAATCAATGAATGATTATCATGCAACTTAAAAGTTATGGATGTGAGGAGAATTGCTGTGAAGAGGCTGAAGTGGGGAGTACAAAGCGTGTCGATGGTCGACAATTACCTTGGGAAAGTATTTGACAATATTTCCTTCGGTACAATTCATTTTATGGCGGAAGGATGGGACTACCGTTGCTTTTTGAGCGAAAACAATTATGTGATACGCGCTCCTAAAAATCCGGCCGCTCAAACCCATTTGCAGTACGAGATGGCTAAACTCAAAACGTTGACACTACCTTTGGCCGTTCCCCAATATATTCAGCCATTTGGAAGGGTGGGAGTCTATCCGGCCATTTTTGGAGAAGCCGTGAAGGGGAAGGTGCCGAATGATACGATGGTTCAGCAACTCCAGGAATTTTTGGAAGTCCTTCATCAAGATGTGAATTTGCCGCCCCAAGCCCGCTCGATCAAGGGAGTGCAGAGATGGGTAAAGCGATTCCGCCATCTTCATGATGAAGTGGTCGAAAAAGTGTATCCGCTGCTCAGCATTAAGGAACAGCGGCGCAGTAAGGAACGTTTTAACGAATTTTTTCGCGACCTGTCATTGGCTGCTTGGTCTTGTACGCTAATACACGGAGATCTCAGTCTAGAGCACATTCTGGTGAATAAGGACCGAGTTCAAGGGATCATCGACTTTGGTGACATGTTGGCAGGCGACCCGGCATATGATTTATCAGGCATTTCTCTTCAGTGGGAAAGAGGCCCCCTAAGGGAATATGCTTTACGTGTGGACCCCGGCGGACGGAGGTATTTTTACCGCTGGGCATCGCCTCTTGGTGATGTTATCCACGAATTGGATGAAGGGTTGGTTGAGAGTGTGGAGCAAGCCTTGGAGAAATTTCGGCGGGGCAATTAATCAAGAGATGCAGATTTTGCAGGAAAGGTTTAGAGCGTAAAGGTTAAATGAATGGATTGACGAATCGCGTCGAATAATAATTGAGGAAAATTGAGCAATTAACACTTGTTATTTTTGTCACGAATGGTATAGTACTCCTATAACTTTTTTCGTCGGAGTGTACCTAGGGATCCGCCCAACAGGGAAGGACCAAGCGGTACAGGTTCCTACAGGGAACTACACCATGGGGATAAAAGACCTGTGGCAGGTTCGGCACATGTTGAACTTGCGCTGGGTCTTGTTTTGCATCCAGGCAAGATTTTGGGCAATGAGAGGGAACTGTGTAACCCGTAAACCATTGACAGCGAACCGAGGACGGTGGAAGCTCGGGCTTTGGTCGGATTATTGTCTCACCCTTGAGCCCGCTTCCCGATCTCTGGGTTTTGCCTAGGGGGTAGATGAAGCCGGAGGAATTCCGTTATCAATCACACGAGTCCTCTGTCTATGAGGAGAAGTAAGGGTGGTACCACGCGACCGCGTCCCTTTCAGCCGATAGGCGAAAGGGCTTTTTTTATTTGAGAGGCAAGGGGGATTGCACTCATGAATCCATTCATTGGCGTGGAATTGCAAGATAAGCCAGGCGCGATTCAACGATTACTCTTGATGCTTGGCCAGAGAAATGTGGATATCGAACAAATGACGGTTAAAAAAGACCATGATACGGCGCGTTTGACGGTTATGATTGGAGTTAGCGGCACCCCCGAACGGGCCCAGTGGATTCGGCGCCAGATCACGCGGCACAAAGATGTCATCCGATCCTTTATCGTGAAAAACAGCTATCATACCGTTGTTGTAGCCGCGGTCCCCACACAAAAACCGGTCCATGTGCCCTTGGTATCCGCTACTCCCATTGATTCACATATTGGCTATTACACGGTGGCCGGTCCCAGACATGCCATAGAACAGTGGATTGACGAGAATAAAGCACACGTGTTTGCGTTATTTCCGAGTTGTTTAACGTTGAAATTTAACGATTTAACGCCTAAAAAAACCGTTTACCACACTCGAGGAGGATGGAACAATGAACGCAAAATTATTTTACGACGACAACGCCGATCTGAGGTGGTTAGCCGGTAAAACTGTGGCCATAATGGGCTATGGCAGCCAAGGTCATGCTCACGCACTCAATCTCAGGGAATCAGGAGTTCATGTCATTATCGGCATTCGTCCGGGAAATTCCGAGAAGAGGGCCAAAGAACAAGGGTTTCAGACGATGGACGTTGGGGCAGCGGCCGAAGCGGCCGACATTGTTCAGATTTTGACACCAGATCACTTGCAGGGTTCGCTATATGAAGAGAGTATCAAGCCGGGGTTGAAGCCTGGCAATGCACTGGCTTTTGCCCATGGATTTGCCATTCGTTACAAGCAGATTGTTCCGCCAAAGGACGTTGACGTATTTATGGTGGCGCCTAAGGCGCCAGGGCATTTGGTACGCCGTTTGTATGTAGAGGGTCAGGGAACTCCAGCACTGGTGGCCGTAGATCAAGATGCGACAAATCATGCATTGGACGTCGCTCTGGCATATGCCAAAGGAATCGGAGCGACCCGTGCCGGAGTTTTGCAAACAACGTTTGCCGAGGAAACTGAAACTGATCTGTTTGGTGAACAAACTGTACTATGCGGCGGACTCACTCAGCTCATTCAATCAGGCTTCGAAACCTTAGTCGCAGCGGGATACCAGCCAGAGATTGCCTATTTCGAAACCCTGCATGAAATGAAGCTTATTGTGGACTTAATCTATGAAGGCGGTATGAGCGCAATGTGGTACTCCGTATCGGATACGGCGGAGTTTGGGGGATTGAGTGTAGGGAAACGGATTGTGACGGACGAAACGAGACAAGAAATGAAGCGGGTGCTTCGGGAAATTCAAGATGGAACTTTCGCGGAACGATGGATGGCCGAAAATGCTAAAGGGCGTCCAGAATTTAAGACACTGCGAGACGAGGCTAAGCAGCATCCTGTGGAAGAAATCGGTCGGGAATTACGGTCGATGATGTCGTGGTTGAAACCATCGGTGGAAGAGGAGGACAGGGTTTCAAAGGAGGAAAAACCGTAAATGGATACTGTGCGGATATTTGATACCACACTCCGGGACGGCGAACAATCGCCCGGTGTGGCACTGAGTACTCAGGAAAAGCTGGCTATTGCGGAACAATTGGCGCGTCTGGGTGTGGACTATCTGGAGGCCGGTTTTCCTCAGGCTTCCCTGGGGGATTTCGAAGCGGTGTCGCGCATTGCCCAAAGCATTAAGGGGCCAACGATCACTGCCTTGGCCCGTTGCAGCCGCCAGGATGTGGAACGGGCTGCAATGGCTCTTGAAAAAGCCGACAAAGCCCGTATTCACGTGTTCATCGCTACATCGCCTATTCATATGAAGGCAAAATTGCGGATGACACCGGATGAAGTCCTCGAAAAAATCAGTACGACGGTTCGATTGGCCCGGACTTACGTGGACGATGTCGAATTTTCATGCGAGGACGCGACCAGATCCCAACTTAACTTTTTGATTCAAGCAGGAAAACTGGCAGTGGAAGCGGGGGCCACCACGTTAAATTTTCCGGACACTGTCGGCTATACCACGCCGAGAGAGTACTACCAGTTAATCACTTCATTGCGACAGAGTATTCCTGATCCGAAAATCACGCTCTCCGTGCATTGCCATGATGATTTGGGACTGGCTGTGGCCAATTCACTCGCGGGGATTGAAGCGGGCTGCAGACAAGTGGAAGTGGCGGTCAACGGGATTGGTGAACGGGCTGGCAACGCGTCCTTAGAGGAAGTCGTGATGACCCTTACGGCGCGTGAGGACCAATATCAGGTACAGCATCACATCAATACGCATGAAATTTACCGTGCCAGTCAGTTAGTGAGCCAATTAAGCGGAATGGTCGTGCAGCCTAACAAGGCTATTGTGGGAAAAAATGCCTTTCGGCACGAATCGGGCATTCATCAAGACGGGATGTTAAAGGACCGATCCACATACGAAATTTTGACCCCGGAAGATGTGGGTTGGGGCGTCACTAAACTGGTGCTGGGTAAACATTCGGGACGCCATGCCTTAAGACAACGGTTAGAGGATTTGGGACTGCACGCGACGGCCGGCCAAATTGACCAAATTCAGCAGCGAGTCAAAGCATTGGGTGAACTGAAGAATGATATCAATGACCAGGATTTGGAAGCTATTTGGCAAGAAGAGGTTGGTCAAGAGCGCCGTTCGCGGTCCACGGAGCTAATTCGGTGGCAAGTCAGTACCGGTAGCGATAATCGTCCGGTGGCCTTTGTGTCGGTTAAGGTCGGCCAAGATATAAAAGAAGATTCTGGCAGCGGTGATGGACCGGTACACGCGCTGTTTCAGGCTTTTACTCGTGCCTTGTCACTCGAACCTGTGGAATTGACGGCTTATCACTTAGCACCGATTTCACCCGGAGAAGCTGGTCTCGCAGCAGTACGGATTGAAATCCACGGATATGGGTGCGAGACTCGGGGCCAGGCTGCTGATAGTGATGTCATGAAAGCCACAGTTGTCGCACTTCATGAGGCACTATCCTATCTTTTCGATCGCGTTCAGAATCACGTCGCATAAGTCATTTGATTACGGCTAAGGCAAGGAGGAAATTATGGCGACTCACCAATTGTTGGTGTTAGCGGGTGATGGCATTGGACCGGAGGTTACCCAGGCTGCCCTGAGACTTCTAGATGCTGTATCGGAATTTGGGGGATGGTCAGTGGAAAAAGAGGAGGCCGACATTGGAGGCCGTGCTATTGACCGATTTGGCGATCCTTTTCCAGCCGAGACCAGGGCCAAGATTGATAAAGCCGAAGCAGTTTTGCTGGGGGCGGTGGGAGGACCTTCGTGGGACAACGCCCCTAAGAGACCCGAGGCTGGTTTGCTGGCGATGCGTCAGTACATGGGTTTGTGGGCTAATTTGCGTCCATTTCGCATTTTTCCGGGGTTGGAACATCTTTCGCCATTATCAAATGCCACGGCCCAAGGAGTCGTGTTTCGTGAACTGACTGGCGGTCTTTATTTTGGCGAACCCCGAGGACGCCGTTTCTTGCCTGGTGACTTAGAAGTTGTGGACACCTTGCGTTATCGGCGCTCAGAAATGGAGCGCATTATTCGACTGGCCTTTCAATATGCCAGTGACCATCATTTGAGTTTGACGTCGGTGGACAAGGCAAATGTTCTTGAAAGTTCGCGGGTATGGCGTGAAGTCACGAACGAATTAGCACAAAAATTTCCTGATGTGGCCCTTACCCACCGATATGTCGACGCAGCGGCAATGGATCTGGTATTGAACCCTGCTAGATACCAGGTGATAGTAACCGAGAATTTGTTTGGGGATATCCTTAGCGATTTAGCGGGAGGCTTAGTTGGGTCTCTTGGATTATTGGGTTCGTCTTCTGTTGCCGGAACTCCGGGGACGCGCGGATTGTTTGAGCCGGTGCATGGATCGGCACCGGATATCGCAGGCAAGGGCATAGCCAATCCTACTGGTGCTATGTTATCAGTTGCCTATCTCGTGGGATGGAGTTGGTCAGAACCGGAAATACAGCGTTTGATTGAAGAGGCTGTTGCGGAAAGTCTGGTAGAAGGCCCCCTGACACCTGACTTGGGTGGAACGGCTAGCACCGAGGAATTTACGCAGACGGTGATTAACCGTGCCAGAAAGATTGTACAAAGGAGGAAAATCTCATGACTGGGGCGGAACTGACGTGGGAAGTTTTGTCACAACTTGGCACGAAAGTTGTTTTTGGGGTTCCGGGGGGAGCCATTTTGCCTCTTGTTGACGCTTTGGCCACACGCGTTGACAACCCCATTGACTTCATTGTGTCGCGGCATGAATCCGCTTCCATTCATGCCGGCAATGGATATGCCCGGGTCACTGCAAAGCCGGCCGTGGTTTTAGCAACCTCAGGTCCTGGCGGCACCAACGTAATTACTGGGCTTGTGACGGCCATGACTGATTCTGTGCCCGTGGTTCTAATTATCGGGCAAGTGCCGACGACGTTGATTGGCACAGATGCATTTCAAGAGGCTGACTTATTCAACATGACTATGCCGGCGGTCAAGCATAGTTGGCGTATTACTGATCCTGCGGAAGTCGCCGATGTTTTTCTTCAAGCCTATGAAACTGCCGCGACGGGCCGTCCCGGCCCCGTTGTCGTGGAATTTCCGAAAAATATTCAATTTATGGAATGCCCCCCCTGGGAAGGATTGCCTGAAAAGCATCCGGAAGAGGACACGCAAGAAGAAAAGCCAATCGTATGGTCACGGATTAAGTCCTATTTGCGTTCTGCCAAAAAGCCTTTGCTTTATGTTGGCGGGGGAGTTGTGTCTAGCAATACCCAAGATTACGTCATGCAATTTGCCGAAATTTATGACTGCCCAGTGGCCCACACCTTGATGGGTATTGGTGTGTGTCCGTCTTCCCATCCTAGGAGTCTGGGGATGCTGGGGATGCACGGAACCTGGTATGCCAACAATGCGATGCAAAATGCCGATTTAGTTATTGCGCTAGGGGCGAGGTTCGATGACCGGGTCACAGGAAAATTGGACCAATTTGCCCCCAATGCACGCATTATCCACGTAGATGTCGATGCAGCAGAGTTGAGCAAGCTGGTGCGGCCCCATGTAGCGATTCATAAAGATTTGCGCCAGGCATTTCCCAAGTTGCTTAAAATGGTGCCGAGAATGAGTCATAAAGAGTGGTGGGCAACGATTCATGATTGGCAAGCAAAGCATCCATTAAGAATTCCTGCGGCACCAGAGGGTACCGTGGCGACGGCAGCCGTAATGCGGGTGATTAATAATCATTTGAACCCTGACGATGTTGTCGTGACGGAAGTGGGGCAGCATCAAATGTGGGCAGCATTGTTTGTGAAGAGGGAAAAACCGCGAACATTCCTGAGTTCTGGAGGGGCCGGAACGATGGGTTATGGCTTTCCCGCTGCTCTGGGCGCGAGGTTTGGGATAGGCGAACGTCGTGTGGTATTGTTGGCCGGAGACGGCAGTTTCCAGATGAACCTCCAAGAAATGGGGACGGTGGCGCAATATCAAATTCCTCTTTGGATTATTGTGTTGAACAATGGTGGGCACGGAATGGTAAGACAGTGGCAGGATTTGTTCCATGGACAGCGGCGCATTGGAGTAGATCTTCTGAACCCTGATTTTGTCCGTCTTGCAGAATCTTTTGGAATTCGGGGATTTAGTGTGAATTCGCAAGAGGCCTTAGATGAGGCGCTGCACATTATGGAATCAATTAATGCCCCAGTACTGTTAGAGGTAATGGTTCCTAAGGATGAACACGTATTTCCCATGGTTCCTGCCGGTCAGCCCTTGTCGACAGTTCTCGAAGGGTAAGGGTCTCACGAAAGATACGGTTGAGAGTAGAGAGGAACATGACAGTGGGGAGGAACAATGCTATGATTGAGAGTGAACTGAAGATTTTCTTAAATGGGTCTATGGTGCCTGCCAAAGAAGCACGTGTCTCGGTGTTCGACCACGGCTTTCTCTATGGAGACGGGATATTTGAAGGGATTAGGGCCTATTCTGGCCGAATATTCAAACTTGACGAGCATTTAGACCGGCTATTTGATTCTGCTAAAAGTATTCTTTTGGACATTCCCTATTCCCGGGAAGAATTGACGGAAGCCGTGTGCCGGACAGTTCGTGAAAACGAGCTAGTCGACGCCTATATCCGCTTGGTGATATCGCGTGGTCCTGGTGATTTGGGATTGGACCCGTCCAAATGTTCTAATCCTAGTGTTATTATTATTGCTGATGAAATTGCTTTGTATCCCCCTGAAGTCTACCAAAGAGGATTGGAATTGGCCGCCGTGTCTACTCGCCGGCCAGCCACTGATGTTTTGAACCCCGCAATCAAATCGCTCAATTATCTCAACAATATTTTGGCCAAGATTGAGGCCAATCTTCGGGGATTGCCAGAGGTTGTTCTGTTAAATCACCAAGGCTACGTAGTTGAAGGAACAGCGGATAACATCTTCATCGTTCGCCGGGGCGAACTCGTGACGCCTCCCACTAATGCCGGGATTTTGAACGGGATTACCCGGCAAGTTGTTATAAAACTGGCCCAAGAACTTGGCTTGATCTGTAAGGAGGAAAACATAACCCTGCATGACTTGTATACAGCTGATGAATGTTTCTTAACGGGTACTGCAGCGGAGGTGATACCAGCCGTTGCCTGTGATGGACGCACTATTGGCCACGGGATCGGCGGTCCTATTACCTTGAAGGTTTTACAGGCATTCCGGGACTATTCCCGTTCTTCGGGAGTGTCGGTATACAAATCGGGTGTTGCCACAGTATGAATGACGACGCCGTAATTTACTATCAAGGAGATCCCGGAGCCTTTAGCGAGGCGTGTATTCTGTCACATTGGCCTCATGCTCAACCCCAAGGATGTGAAACTTTTGCCGAAACTTTTCAGGCTATACTCGAACATTCGGACGGCATAGGCCTTTTACCAATTGAAAATGCGTACCGTGGTCCCGTTTATGACGTACTGGATCTTTTGACCGCCTCACCCTTGTCAATTTGGGCAGAGGCGGTTCAACCTGTAGAACTGGCGTTGATGGCTTATGGTCACTCCGATCTGGACCGGATCAAGAAGGTTCGCTCTCACCCCCAAGCTCTCATGCAAAGCCAGGCATTTTGCCGTCAGCATGGACTCAGTGTGGAGGCTGCTTTGGATACGGCTGGAAGTGCCCGGGAATTATTGGAATTAAAGCGGGAGGATATTGGGGCAATAGCCAGTCCCCGGGCTGCCGAAATTTATGGTCTGAATATTGTATGCCGTGGGATTCAGGACCATATGGACAACCGTACCCGTTTTTGGCTATTGAGCCGTCAGCCGATTGCCTTAGTATCTCCGTTGCAACGGACCAAGACAAGTATGGTATATGACTTGCCTGATCGTCCCGGGGCTTTGGTTGACTATTTGCTATGGTACAAAAAACTGGGACTGAATTTATCTAAAGTTGAATCGCGCCCCAGGCCCGGGGCACCCTTCGCCTACCGGTTTTGGATTGACGTCGTCGGGGAGCGGGAGAGAGTCGATCAAGCGTGGAATGGCGGCTTGCCGTCCCTCGAGTGGGGTAGACGCCTTGGAACCTATCCGGTTCTAAGCGAATGATCAACCTGATTACTCGGGATCGTGATATGATGGCCATGTAAAGATGTCCGGATAAGGCATTCTGAGAGCGTGTTGAGAGAATGTCTTATTTTGGTGCATTAGGGAGGAATGATGAGAATGCCACAGTCCGAACTACCTTCAATCGGAAAAATCTCTCCGGAGGTGTTCCGTGATTACATTTATCCTAATTTAGGAGCAAGACGGGAAGAGGTTTTGGTCGGGCCAGAATCCGGTGTCGATATTGCTATAACTCGCGTTGCCCCAGGTATCGTTATGGCGAGTACGACAGATCCCGTGTTTATCGTTCCGGCATACGGTTGGGATCGCGCCGCATGGTTTGCTGTACATATTTTGGCTTCTGACGCTGCCACTTCCGGATTACCCCCATCACTTATGACGGTGGATTTGAATTTGCCGCTCAGTATAACGACCGAGCAGTTCAAAAGTTTGTGGACCGCTTTTTCGCGAACGTGCCAGCAGTTGGAAATTGCCGTGATCTCGGGACATACGGCTCGGTATGAGGGGTGCGAATTCCCCATGGTGGGCGGGGCGACGGTGATGAGTATTGGTCCCGAAGATGAGTATATCACCACCTCAATGGCCAAAAAGGGCGACATGATCCTGTGCACTAAAGGCGCGGCCATTGAGGCCACTGGATTGTTTGCGGCGACATTTCCTGATTACATTGAAAAGCACTTGGGGCATGATATTTTGATGCGCGCGGACGCCTTATTTGACAAAATGTCGGTGGTGGAGGATGCGGCTGTGGTGTCCCGTCTAGGAGTGCGGGATAAGGGTGTCAGTGCCATGCACGATGCCACGGAATGCGGGGTTGTAGGTGGTGTCTATGAGCTGGCCGAATCTTCCGGACTTGGTGTCATTTTGCGAGACGATCAAATTCCGGTGAGACCAGAAACACAAGCGATATGTGATTTGACAGGCATTGACCCTCTTATTTCGATCAGTGAAGGAACCTTGTTGGCGACCATTAAACCCCATGCGGTGGATAAAGTGATGTCAGCATTAAGCGCGCGGGGTATTGACAGTGCAATCATCGGGGAAATGGTGGATTCGTCCCAAGGAAGGTGGCGGGAAAATAAGGGAAAGCGCGTGCCTCTTCAGCACCCCCAGGTTGATCCGTTTTGGGCTGCCTTTGGCCGCACAGCTGAGGATGGTGGGCCTCAATGATTCCACGAGCCTTGACGATAGCGGGGTCCGACTCTGGAGGCGGAGCGGGCATCCAGGCAGACTTGAAAACCTTTTCGGCTTTCAAGGTTTACGGAATGTCTGCTATAACGGCGGTAACTGTGCAAGATACGCAAACCGTTTACAAAATTATGGCCGTGGATGCGGATACGGTTGCCCAGCAGATTGATGTCGTCATTCAGGATATCGGCGCTGATGTCATAAAAATTGGCATGCTTTTTTCTGAAGATATTATCAATGTTGTAGCAGACCGACTCCGTCGGTATTCCAATGTCCCTGTGGTATTGGACCCGGTTATGCGTGCCAAAGGAGGGGCTTCGTTACTAAATCGGGGAGCCGAGAGTCAAATGCGGGAACAACTTTTGCCATTGGCTACTTTGCTGACTCCAAATCTTCCAGAAGCAGAGGCCTTAGCCCAGATGGTGATTAATACGCCGGAAGATATGCGCCGTGCCGGGCTAGCCCTCGTACAGAAGGGGATTCCGTATGTCTTGGTAAAAGGAGGACATCTCGAAGACTATCCCGCAGACGACTTCTTATGTTCGGACCAAACGGAGTTGTGGTTAAGAAGGGAACGGATTCGAAGTGTTCATACTCATGGAACCGGGTGTACTTTGTCTAGTGCGATCGCTGCGGGAATAGCGCAGGGACAAGATATGGTGCAAGCTGTCAGAAACGCCAAGGAATATGTATTTCGAGCTATTTTAGAAGCCCCGGGTTTTGGTCATGGTCATGGACCTCTGTGGCACTTTCCGGGAGATCGATCATGAATTTGCAACTGCACGTGTTAATTGATACAAGAACCATTTCTATTGGCGATCTTCCCCGGGAAATCGAGGGTATGGCTCAAGGCGGAGCGAGTGTTATTCAGTTGCGGGGAAAGTTGGCTACGACCAAGCAATTGCTGATCTACGGGCGCGTGGTACGGGAATTGTGTTCGCAAAATCATCTGACGTTTATTGTGAATGACCGTTTAGATGTCGCTTTGGCACTGGAAGCGGACGGAGTCCATGTCGGTCAAGAGGATATGCCGGTGAAGGTCGTGAGAAAACTGGCTCCATCTTTAGTCGTGGGGCTATCTGCCGGATCTCTTACAGAGATTGAGGATTCAGCCCAATGTCCCCCCGATTACTTTGGTGTAGGGCCGGTTTTTGCGACGTTAAGTAAAGGTGATGCGGGATCTCCCTTAGGCATTGAAGCAACTGCCGACCTAGTCAAGAAGGCATCGGCCATGGCTCCGGTGGTGGCAATAGGCGGCATCAATTCAAAAAATGCGGGGCGTGTATGGAAGACCCGGATACAGGGAATTGCCGTTATTTCTGCTGTCATGAACGTGCCTGATAAGAAAGAGGCATGTCGGCAGCTTTTAAATGCCAGAGATTGTAACAGCAACTAAATATCAACCTAAAGCGATTATGCGTTGCCATAGGCCGTCCTTCAGGCCAGACGTTTTCTCAACGAGAGAACAGTCATTGCACTTCTAACAAGGGGAAATGCTTATTGTCTCATGGGGGTGATAGCGGTGACAAGCTGGGATTCTTCCAGATGGGAACCAGGCGCAATGCTTGTCTTTAATGTTGTCCAAAAACTCTGCCAGTCATCTTCTGATACTTCGCAGTGAAGTTCAACATGCTCCACGAAGACAGGATAATAGGTAATATTATCCTGCATGAGAAAATTTTGTGTCCGTCCCCACGTGGAATATGGTAGTTTCACAGTGGCTTTGATGACATTGCGATACCGTCCGAACTGTGCATGTGACAATGCATGACTTGCGGCTTGCTGATATGCTCGCGTTAATCCTCCTTTGCCAAGCTTTGTTCCGCCAAAATATCGCACGGTCACGATAGCCGAATATAACAAATCACGCTTTTGGATGAGAAGAAGTGTTGGAGATCCGGCTGTGCCCTGAGGTTCACCGTCGTCGGTCAGACGTTCCTGGCCTGGGCCCAAAACATAGGCCCACACATAGTGACTCGCTTTAGGCCAGCTATTTCGTGCTTCGTGCAAAATTCCCGAAAATTCTTCGGGATCCTTTAACGGGAAAGCACAACTGACAAAGCGGGAGTGATGAATAGTGAATGTGGACCATGTTCCTTGTAAAACAGTAAAAATCGAACTCATCAGACTTTCCATCTCCATAGCATAGATGATAACGAACTGTTCAATAACCGAATTGTTTCTCTTTGTACTCGGCCTGTGATTGGTTTCTTTAGATTTAGCAATGTGACCGGATTAAATTATAAAACTGATCTATTGCCATTATACCGGGGGATGACTAACGACAGAGAGTAGCCGAGAGCCAGGCAAGGAAAAAAAGGAAATGGTGAGTGTGATGAGATTAATGGACAATTACAGCCAAAGGATGGAATAGAAATACAACATAGCCAGAGAAGGGTTTTATTGACTGCACTAGCCACTTTTTGGCGTCCATGGTATCGTACATTTGAGGTTAGGGAACGCTAATTTGCCGATCGTAAGGGCAGGCTGGAGGTGGAATAATTGGACATGGTGCCTGAATCTGGCACGGATGTTAAACAGTCTGCGGATTGGATTGACTGGTTGTCGACCCATCATGAAGCTTGCTTGAGTCTCCGTCCCGAGGTTATGATTCTTGCTGCTCGGTACGGTGACGGCCATTTACGTGCGGCAAAAGCTATTGCACTGCAATTATTAATTAACAACAATCAATTGAGGCTAGGCATTTTGGATTATTACCGTTTCGTAAACCCCGGACTGGACAATCTCTTCAGGTGGGGCTATCTAAATAGTGTCAGGCGGGCACCGTCGCTCTGGCGATGGTTTTACACTTCGACACAGAATATCGACCCGCTCTCACGTACTCAGCGCATGATTAATCACATTGGTCTGAAACGTTTTTATGGGGCTATCAAGCAAAGTCCTCCAAAATTAATCGTCTCAACATATCCCACCGCGGCCGGAGTGGTTTCGACTCTTAAACAGCAAGGGAAACTCAATGCGATTAATTTTGTGGTGATGACGGATTATAGTGTTCATACTCAGTGGATTCACCCGGCAGTGAATATGTATTTTGTGGGCAGCGAGGACATGCGCAACGACCTCATAGATCGTCATATTGATCCGAACAAAGTGATTGTCTCGGGTATTCCTGTGGATGAACGATTTCAAGATCCCGTTGATGAAGAGGAAGTTAGGCGGCGTTACGGTATTGAAATGAACTCTCCCGTTGTCCTGTTTATGGGAGGAACATACATGCCGATTTCCGAATATGTGCAAGTATTGAAAATTCTGGACCGTGTTTCCTCTAGGCATACCACGGTCGTTATTGCCGGACATGAAGAATGGCGTTTCAATTTAGCGAATGAGTACAAGGAACAAGCCAAAAACCCTATGGTCGTCTTGGGTTATGTTAATAATGTTCATGAATTTATGGCAGTGTCTTCTTTGTTAATTAGCAAAGCTGGCGGGTTAACGACCACAGAATCGTTGTGCCGTGGTTTACCGACGGTGATCTACCGACCGATTCCCGGTCAGGAAGACGCCAATGCCGAGTTTTTGGTGCGAAACGGAGCGGGACGCCGAGCTCACACGGAAGAAGATTTGGGGGAGATAGTGACGCATTTGTTAGAACATCCTTGGGAATTAAAGGCCATGGCTCATCAAGCCAGAAGTTTAGGACATCCTGACGCCGTTAAAATAGTGGCCACGAATATCGATCTAGCCTTGCGAACTGAGGAAGCCAATGCGCCTGCGTAGTGGAATGCCGCTGCCTCAAGCGCTTCTCTTAATAGCTTTGGGACTGGCTGAATTTGCACGGGGTGCTTTAATCATTACTCTTCTGCCGGCCTATGTGACGGGACCTTTAGGCGCGTCTTTGACGATTGTAGGGTGGGCATTGTCTAGTCACTATTTTTTAGATACGGTTTTCCGCGGTCCAGCGGGATGGTTGGTTGACCGTATCGGCGTTCCTCGTGTGCTCACTATGGGGCTTGCGCTGGAGTGTCTATCCTTGATAGGTGCCATGAATACCAGGCATCCCGCTATGATTATCGTCTTTGTGGCCTTGTTAGGGGTGGGAACGGCGACTCACTGGCCAGCCATCGTCACTGGTACCAATCGCCTCACCGAGCCCGAGCGGCGGGCATCGATGATGGGCCTTGTATTTGCTGCCTGGCTCACGGGATCCGGTTTAGGGCCGGTATTGATTAACTTCGTTCTAGGGGGTCATGACCGAATTGCATTCTCGCTGTTGATTGCTGCCGATGTGCTGGCATTTGCGGTAACGATCTGGATTGCCGATCCGAGATTGACACAAGTCCATCCTCCGGAACCTAAGTCACGGCATTTGTGGAGAACTTTGTGGCGTTTTCGTTGGGTGCTGCCAGGTACATTTGTGCAAAATATGACACTGGGTCTCATGTTGCCAATTTTCCAGCCATTTACTACCCATGTTTTGCATCTAGATCACGTTCAGTTTGCTGAATTGTTGCTGGGGAGCGGTGGCTTTACAGTGCTTTTGCTGGTACCTATGGGCCGGGTTACAGACCGTTTTGGTCTCCACTTTCCGTTGGTTGGTGGATTTTTTATAGCGGGCGGGGCGCTCTTGGGCATTGCTTTCTTCCGCCAGTTTTTCGAACTGGTCATATTTGGGGGCATATTGGGGTTATCCTATGCTATGATTTTACCTTCATGGAATGCCTTTTTGGCTGGTTTAATACCAAAGGAAATTGAAGGGTGGTTATGGGGTGTGTTTATGACTGTGGAAGGACTGGGAATGTCCGTGGGTCCTATTTTGGGAACACGGTTGTTTGCACTCCGGGTATGGCTGCCTTTTGTTGCGTCATCTTTTATTCTGTTGGTCATGGGAGCGTTTTATGCGTCGTTTCCATTAAAAGAGAAAATACAAAACTGACATTCAGTGGGTAAAGGAGTTCCCTATGTTGGAAATGGTCATTGTGGTCATAGCCGGATTCATTGTGGCATGGATGATTCTCTATCTTATTCCTGATGTGATATGGCATCATCTGCAATGGGGGGCAGTCTTTGGTTCCCGTGAGCATCATCAAATGGCATTGACTTTTGATGATGGTCCTGGTCCGGAGACAGCCCCTATTTTAGAAGTTCTCCAAGAACATAATGCGCGCGCAACGTTTTTTGTTGTGGCCGACCGTGCGAAACATTATCCTGATTTGCTAAAAACCATGGTGGCCGATGGCCACGAAATTGGGTTGCATGGGAATTCTCATCGGTCCATGTATTTGTTTTGGCCTTGGACAGTGTTCCAAGAAATTCGGAAGGGACTGGACGAGATTGAAGACATTACAGGCACTAGGCCGACATCCTACCGTCCTCCCTGGGGCCATCACAATATCGTCACCGTTTTGGCGGCACGCCGTCTGGGTCTGCGACGTGTGCTTTGGTCCATAGTTCCCGATGACTGGAAGACTGGCAAAACACCCGATATGATTGAACGTTATGTTGTGCAGTTGTCTCATCCCGGTGCTATCACCGTATTGCATGATGGAGGCGGGGCGCGGCATAACACCGTTCAAGCTTTAGCGCCTATTATTGATAGAGTACGGGAATTAGGCCTACACCTTGTGCCTGTGTGCGAAATGGAGAGGGACCACTCTGAATTGCGGCGCTGGTGGACATGGTGGGAATTGCGATTTACGCGGCGCTGGGACATCGATACGATTCCATCTTCTTTGGGAGGGGATCCGGTTCTTCGCCTGGGGCTTATAAAAGTCCCGTTGAAACAGGTGGACCTTTCCACAGGCAAAACTATTGTCCGTGGTCAGCCTATGGGTGAAATCCATTTTGGCAATCCAGCCCTCTCACAGTTGAGTGCCAGCCATGCGGGCGGGCTTAGGGCTTTTCATGCCGTGTTACGGAGTTTAACTGATCTCGCCGGTTTTGTGGACCAAAGTGACAAGTATCGCAATATAGTTGTGGTTGGGGGGATTACCTTATTGGATGCTTCCAGTGCCATTGAAAAACTGGGATTTGACAGAATAAAAGTTTCCGGGCTTCGCAAGTGGTCAATGTGGATTTATCTTATGCTGCTTATGGCTATCTATCATGCAGACGGGTGGCACACGTTAAGACGGTTTATGCGACTACGCCCCGTTTTGTTGCTGATGGACCGCAATACCTTGATGAAGAGGTATTTGCGAGCCACTAATCCCCGGCGTGCCTAAGTCAGTCCGAACTCTTAGTAGACATAATAGCCAAGAGCCGCTCGCGAAATCCGGGATTCTCCTTTAAACGACTAACCAAATCCAAGACAATAGTTTCAAGATAGTTATCCTCATTTGTGCCAGGGCGCATCCACGATACGATTACATCGGCAAGAATTGTGGAAATGATTGCTTCTCCGCTAGGGGACTCCAAATACCTGCGAAACCAATGCTCAAGACGCGGTTCCAGGAATGATTCAAAGCGCTGTTCAATAATGTGTTCTAAGGGTTGTAACCTCATTATCTTAATCCTCCTTGTTCTGGCAGCAATCTGCCATGCCACGGTCTATTCTTTGTTATGCTAACACGCCATTATACTCAAGTGATAGAACCAGGCACATGTAAAATTTTTTGGGAACTATCGCGACGAAAACGAAATATATATACACGGTCAGCTGTTTCACAAGTTGGGTTGACAAGTGTAATCGAGAGGAGCTGAAGACAGGTCGTGGAAATAGACACACACAAAGCCATTGATGCCCCCAAGGATGTCGTGTTTAAGTTGCTGATGGATCCCAACGTGCTTTTAGAGACAATGCCAGGTCTGAAAAGTATGCACCTAAAGAAGGCGGGACTCTACGCAGTGGAAATGGAGCTGGGAATTCCGGGCCTTAGAGGGAAATATCAAGGAGAACTCCGTGTCGATAACATAGTGCCCCCAGAACAATATCATCTGTCGTTGGAGGGGAAGGGTCCCAATGGACTATTCTTTATGTCCCTGGATGTGAGGTTAACTAGTAGTAATGATGCACAAACAGATTTACACTATAAAGGGGAGGGAGGGTTTGGTGACCAGTCCAATGCTCTCGGCCAAAAAGTTTTATCTGGAGCGGGGAATGTTCTTATCGGCCAGTTCTTTGGAGCTATTTCCAAGAGAGCTCGCCGACGACTGTGACAAGATAGTAAGGGGAGGTCAAGGTGCTGAGGAGGATCTGTTCTGCCACCCAATTCATGGCATCAAAAATGCCGAGTGAAAAAGGCCGGCATGATGATTTCTCTGATTTAGTCGTAATGCTAATACTGGCCTCTGGATTGTCCAGTCGGTTGGGGCAGCCAAAAATGCTTTTGCCCTGGACGTCAGGAACAATATTGGATACCTTGATAAGCCGCATTTTACAAGAAACCGTTCAACCGCTCGTGGTGGTATCTCATCCAGATCTTCCTCTTACAGTTCGTGACAGTCGAGTGAATTACGTTCTGAATGACAGTCCTCATAGCGGCATATCGCATTCGATCAGGTTGGCGGTGGCTTTTGTGCAACAGAAGTGGCCTAAGGCCTCGGTGGCTGTATTACTGGGCGATGAACCTTTTGTTTTAGGACAGGATATCCATAACATGATGTTCTTGTTTCAACAACGACCTATTAGCTGTCACTGCTTGAGGCCACGGTATAATCAGATTCCTGGCCACCCGGTAATGTTTGACCAGGAGGCGTTAAGCTGGACAGAAGAATTGACAGGAGACCGGGGATTTGGGGCACTGTGGGCACAACACGCCAATGCGGCGTGTTGTGTTGATTTGAACGTGAGAGATCGTCCTAATCCCGCAATTGACATTGATACACCAACTGATTATCGGATGGCGTACAATTTAGCTGTAAAAATGGAAGGGCACATTTCATAAAGAGGATGATGGGAAGTGGAAATGCAAACGGCCCGAGGTGTTACCTATCATGTTTTCGGAGATGGGAACGTAGCGGTTTTGGCGCATCCTAGTCTTGGTTTAGGACAATTTTTGTTTCATCGGATTCGTCCTCAGCTTTCCCGCAATTATCGTGTGATTCTGTGGGATCCCCGCGGAATTGGGGATAACGAGCATTTTTATCCGACGTTGGACGACTGGGTTGGAGATACTATCGAGATTTTAGGTGAGATTAAAAAACCGGCGCACTTGTTGGGAGTGTCACTGGGGAGTTGGGTGATGAGTCGTGTTGCAGCTCTGAATCCCGAAAGTCTGGTCCGTTCTCTAACTTTGATGGGAGCTACTGTGGGTTTTGACAACGCGGAAGAGGATATACAATCCAGGCACCGTCAGTTAGAAAGCATGACTATGCAAGAGTTTGCGCACATTTATGCCAAGACAACTCTTACGAAGTATGTGCTGCCGGAAGTGAAAGAAAACTTGGTTTTAGAATTAGGACAAGTTGATAAAGAAAAATATTTGCAATCAATGGAGGCGTTTTATGCTGTCCGCAATGAAGAAGTGTTTCGTGAAATCAATGTGCCGACTCTCATCATGGTGGGAGTCGAAGATACACGCACACCCCCTCAAGCAGCGGACGAGGTTCAACAGCTTATTCGAAGCAGTGAAGTGAAAGTGGTCCCTCGGGCAGGACATTTGGGGGTTCTTGACCAACCCCAGCGCGTAATTCACGAATGCGAGTATTTTTGGAAGCATGGGCGTATGGCAGATGACTAAAGATAACTGGAAAGATGTGTTCTGATTGTTGGGGAGAACACTTGCGTCTTTACCCTATTTGGAACGGGCAGGTACAATAAGTATATGAAGAGTTGGTTCCGTTATAAGCGGCCAGAAGGGGACAAGATGGAGTATGATGACCGCCGGCGGTATCGCCGGTTAAAGTTGTTGACAACCATTGGTCCCACTCTTTTTGTCGCAGTGGCTGAAACGGTACGATTTTATTATTTGCGAAGTATGTTGCCTCCGGCGAGTGTTAGCCTAGTGGCCATTGCGGTAACATTGGTTGGGGCAGCAGGGTTTTCATCTTATGTCTTTGATGTCGTCGAAAAAATGGAAAATGAGCGCCGCACCTATCAAGACGCGATGCTGGCTCTTCAGGAACGGGAACGGCTCGCCCGCGAAATGCACGATGGACTGGCACAAACTCTGGCGGTGATTAATCTCAAAGTCTACCAAGCCAAAACTTTGTTAGAGGGGCAACGGTTAGATGAATTGCGGCGTGAGCTGGACGACATCCGGACCGCCGTCAACAAGTCTTACTCGGAAGTGCGTCAGTCTTTATATGATTTGCGGGCAGGCAAACGTTTAGAAGAAGGGTTTTGGACAGCGGTCAGAACTTTGGCCAAAGATTTTCAAGAAGGCACGAAGGTGGATGTAGAAGTGACCTCGCTGCCCAATGACTCGGTTCCTTGGAACGATATGGCATCCGTTCAGATTTTACGGATTATCCAGGAGTCGTTGGCCAATGTGAGGAAGCATGCAGAAGCAAAACACGTTCAAATTTCGGCTCGATTTCGGGATGATGTCGTAGAATTAAAGGTGACAGACGATGGTAAAGGGTTCACGATGGGGCCAGAGCCTCTCAACCACCATTTCGGTTTGGGTATAATGCAAGAGCGAGCCCAGACCTTTGGGGGCAGGGTGTCGATTAAATCCGAGCCAGGGGTGGGAACTGTCGTGACGATCACCTGTCAAATTGATGGGGATAAAGGGGGAGAAGTTATTGGAAAAAGCAAGAATTATGTTAGTGGATGATCATGCGTTGTTTCGATCCGGAATGGCTTCATTACTAGCTGGCAGGCCAGATATGGAAGTGGTGGGAGAAGCCGAAACAGGCGAAGAAGCTGTGCGGCTGGCAGAAGAACTGATGCCCGATTTGATTTTGATGGATATTAATATGCCGGGCGGAGGCGGAATGGAAGCAACGCGGATCATCAAAGAGCAGATGCCTTACGTGAAGATTGTGGTATTGACCGCGAGCGATGAAAACGATCTGTTGTTTGAAGCCGTGAAAGCAGGTGCCCAAGGCTACCTCCTCAAGCATCTAGACCCTGAACAGTTTTTGGAAGAGCTGACAGCGCAAATTCGCGGTGAGGCCTCTATCTCGGGAGATGTGGCTTTGAAGATTATACGGGCATTTTCCACACAAGATGTGGAACGCCAGCAGACTCAGCTGACGGGAAGAGAGCTCGAAGTTTTGAAACTCGTCGGTGAAGGATATTCCAACCGTGATATTGCGAGTCGGTTGTTCATATCTGAAAATACCGTAAAAAACCACCTACGCAATATTTTGCAGAAACTTCACTTTGAAAATCGCGTTCAGGCGGCAGCCTATGCGATTCGCAGGGGGCTCGTGGATCCGCACAAAGGTTGATAGTGTTGTCTTAGGGGAGTGGCTATGAACGATAAGCGAATGACTGTGACCGAACATCTAACGGAGTTGCGCAACCGTCTGTTTGTTATGTTGGGTACGGTGGCCATAATCTTTTTGGTCGGTTTTTTTTACACAAGGCCCGTTTTACACTGGATAATTACTCACACGCCCGTGCACCACGTTATTGTGACCGGTGTGACTGAGGCATTTTTTGCTCTTATCCAATTGGATCTGGCAATGTCTTTAATTCTGGCTTCTCCCTTGCTTCTTTATGAGATTGCTGCATTTATTTTACCTGGACTAACAGCAACGGAACGCCGGGTGGTGGGCGTTATCACGGGCCCGGGTCTCATTTTATTTATCATTGGCGTGGCAGTGGGTTATTTTGTGTTTATTCCAATTGTCTTGCGTGTGATGCTCTCTTTTACCGGCAATGGTATCGAACCGTTGTGGAGGCTGGGAAGTCTTTTAAGTTTCATTATTGATTTATCGGTCCCCTTTGGTATTGTAGCCGAGCTGCCATTAATTTCTGGAGTTTTATCACATTTGGGGTTGGTTCATCCCACGACGTTTTCCCGTTATCGGCGCTATGCTCTCCTACTATCCTTTTTTATCGCGGCTATTTTGGCCCCGCCTGACGCCCTATCTATGACGCTGATGGCTGTACCCATTTATCTTGTCTATGAAGTTTCAGCTTTGGTGGCTCGTTTTACCTACAAGGCTCCCGAATCCACAGATGGCCCAAATATCACAACAGGTCCTGACGATATTGGATAGGTGGAGGGACTAGGGTGACACTACTAGATGCCGAAATCTCCAGCACTGTATCGATTGAACAGATTTCTCTCCCTCAAAGCCGACTGCAAGCAATTTGTCTGGGTTTCGGTCCTGGAACGACGGTCCAAGTCGTGCAAAAATTACCACATGGACCGGTTGTCGTTAGGCAACGAGGTCGTAACGTAGCTATTGGTTACGAATTAGCACGATGCATCGTTGTGACAGTGCTTTCTTAATTAAAATAGTTGTATTAAACAATATTTGATATCATGTTAGAATACCCTAAGAATGGGCAGGCGATAGGGGGCTTTGTTGTGTCTTTAAACTACCTGGCTTTTGTTGTTGTGGTCGTTTTGGCAGTTTTATGGTTTGGTCTTTTGGTGATGGAAAAATGGGAGCTGGTAAGCCTAGGGCATCCTGCTAAACGTTTGGACAACCCGTCTCTCAGATGGCAGGGTGTGTGGCGGGATGTTTTTGGCCAGCGCCGTGTACTTGCGGAGCGGTTTTCGGGTGTCATGCACGTGATGATGTTTTGGGGATTTTTTGTCGTTTCCATACAAACAATAATCTTCTTCTTGCGGGGGCTTATCCCTGTTGTACCCAATCCCACTGGCCTTTTCGGGAGCGTAATCGATACCGCGTTTGATGTAACGGCAGTGTTCGTAATAATTGCTGTTTTGATGGCGGCATACAAACGCTATATCGCTAAAACGCCTCGTCTTGTGCGAAACTGGGATGCTGGCTTGATTCTTTTGTTGATTACTTTGATTGTGGTAGCCCAGTTAAGTATAGAAGGTTTTCAGCTAGCCCTTACGCCTGGGGTGGTATTCGCTCCCTTAGGCAATTTGTTAGGATCATGGCTCCATCATTTCGGATCTGCAGTCGATCATACGGGACTGGTCGTGTCTAATTGGATCAATGCTCTTGGCTTACTCACGTTTTTGGTCTATTTACCCTATTCCAAACATTTTCACTTGTTGGTAGCGCCTTTTAATGTGTATTTACGCAACTTGGAGAGTACAGGCCATCTTCCTGCCCTGGATTTTGAAGATGAAACGGCCGAGAGTTACGGAATCGGCCAAGTGTCAGATTTAACATGGAAAGACCTCGTCGATGCTTATGCTTGTGTGCAATGCGGCAGGTGTACAGCTGTGTGTCCGGCCAATCAAACAGGAAAAAGTCTGGATCCTAAAGGGATTATTGTATCAATACGTCATAACCTGGAAGAGGTAGGACCGGCTCTCGGAGAAACGGCGGCAACTAGAACTCCCCGCCTGCAGGAATTGATTGACACTCCTTTGGCTGGCGGTGTTATTGCCCAAGAGGATTTGTGGTCTTGCACCACATGTGGAGCTTGCGTGCAGGTTTGCCCTGTATTTGACGAACACGTGGTAAAGATTGTGGGAATGCGCCGCCATTTAGTGTTAACTCAGGGAGAAATGCCAGCAGAGGCGCAGACCACATTTCGAAACATCGAAAATCAAAGCAATCCCTGGGGATTAGGAGGAGATGCCCGCCAACATATGGCTCAGGAATATGGTATCAAAGATGTGAGCCAGGGAGATCACCCCAAGGTTTTGTACTGGATGGGATGTGCGGCAACCTATGATGATCGGGCTCGAAAGGTAGCGGACGCCACGATCCGCTTGCTAACACAAGCAGGTGTGGATGTGGGGGTTTTGGGATCGTGGGAACAGTGCACCGGGGATCCGGCTAGACGCATGGGAAACGAATACCTGTACCAAAGTCTAGCCACGGAAAATGTCAAGAGACTAAATGACGCGGACCCAGAACTGATTTTGACAACCTGCCCCCACTGTTTTAACACGATAAAGAATGAATATCCTGATTTTGGTGGGAATTATCAAGTTAAACATCACTCTGAGTTTTTGGCGGAACTGGTTGAAGAGGGCCGCTTGACTCCCGCAAACGGATTGAATGAAACTCTCACTTATCACGATTCCTGCTATTTGGGACGGCATAACGGAATTTATGATGCTCCGCGAAATGTGTTGCAGTCTATTCCCGGGGTCGAGTTAAAAGAAATGGAACGTTCACGAGAAAAGGGTTTTTGCTGTGGGGCGGGAGGAGGAAGAATGTGGCTGGAAGAGCGACAAGGGCAACGTATTAACCAAAATCGCAGTCAACAGGCGATGGCTACCGGGGCAACAACTATTGCCACAGCGTGCCCGTTTTGCTTGACGATGTTGAAAGATGGAATCCAGTCTTTGGGACAAGAAGACCATATACAAATTCGGGACTTTTCCGAGGTTCTCGCTGAATCGGCGTTGCCGGCCAAATCCTCTGCTTCGCCCCCTGAACTCTGATTAGCGGAAGGTTAAGTTGTGAAGAAACGGCGGATTCGAAATAGGGCACCCAAGAGTCCTCAGAAATGAGGGGCCAATTATGTTTGACACATTCACCCATGAGTCTTTTCACCCCGCCTTTGATTATCCTAATTGCTCAAGGCGAACGGTCGTTTATGGTCGACACGGGATGGTTTCTACGACTCAGCCTTTGGCGGCACAAGCTGGTCTTCGTGTGCTTCAGGAAGGCGGCAACGCCATCGATGCGGCGGTGGCCACGGCGGCCGCGCTTACGGTCGTAGAACCCACATCTAACGGTTTGGGCAGTGATGCCTTTGCCATCGTCTGGTCCCAAGGCCGTTTGTGGGGCCTAAATGCCAGTGGGCCGGCGCCGGCCAAATTGACCCCAGAGTGGGTCCAATCACTCGGACATCGGGAAGAGATGCCTTCTTACGGATGGGGTGCGGTGACGATTCCGGGGGCTCCGGCGGCGTGGGCGGCTTTGTCTCAGCGTTTTGGCTCTTTGACCCTTAAAGATACCTTAAAGCCGGCCATTCAACTAGCTCAAGAAGGATTTCCAGTTTCCCCTGTCGTTGCCTATTTCTGGGCGCGGGCTTATGAAAGGTTCAGTGAACAACTCTCGGGTCCGGAGTTTCGGGAGTGGTTTCGAATATTTGCGCCTATGGGCCGTGCACCTTACCCAGGGGAAATATGGGCCTCCCCTGATCATGCCCGGACTCTCGAGGAAATCGGACAAAGGCCTGATTCCTATTATCACGGACAACTGGCCGATCAAATCGTGCAGTTTTCACAAAGAACCGGAGGTGTACTCACTAAAGATGATCTTGAAACCTTTCAACCGGAGTGGGTTTCACCTATTGCAGTCAATTTTCAAGGCTATGATATATGGGAACTTCCCCCCAACGGCCAAGGGCTGGTTGCCCTCATGGCTCTTAAGATGCTCGCGAAACTTAATCCCCAGGAAGACGAAGAATGGGTTCATGACCAAATTGAAGCCATCAAGTTGGGATTTTCAGATGCTTATGAGTACTTGGCCGATCCGCGGTACATGAACTGGTCCGCAGAAGCGTTTTTAGATGACGAGTATTTGGACAAGAGACGACAATTAATCGGACCTCAGGCCATGATACCTAAAGCCGGCAAACCCATGTCTGGCGGTACCGTTTATTTGGCTGCCGCAGATCACGACGGGAACATGGTATCCTATATTCAAAGTAATTTTGCCGGATTTGGATCGGGACTAGTCGTGCCCGGCACGGGCATTTCCCTGCAAAATCGCGGCCGGCTATTTTCGCTGCAAGAAAACCATCCCAATTACCTTTTGCCGGGCAAGCGCCCCTATCACACCATTATTCCGGGATTTCTGACTTACGGGGGTCAGCCTATTGGTCCTTTCGGGGTCATGGGCGGGTTCATGCAACCCCAAGGACATGTGCAAGTTTTAGCCAACCTTCTGCGCAGTCAATTAAACCCACAAGCTGCACTTGATGCACCGCGATTCTATTGGGAATCTGGACGCCGAGTTGTGATTGAGCATACTATGCCGCAAAAGATTGTAGAATCCTTGCGGCAACGTGGGCATGACGTTGAACTGACTGCCAAAGTGGAGCTTTTTGGGCGTGGACAGATAATTTGGCGGAATGACGATGGTGTTTTAATGGGGGGCAGCGAGCCCCGTGCGGATGGGCATATTGCGGTGTTCTGAGAAGACAATGCTTGTCGCTATTTTTCTACATGGCTGATGACAGACAACTGGTCATTGTGATGCAAGGAAATGTAAGCTCAGTGGAAACAATGTAGAAGGCAAACAAGTTAACAACTGAATCTGAAGAGGAGAAGGGAAGCCTGCTTTTCGCTGCGATCTAGTCGCTGAGAGTTGTTGGCCGCATGAGACACATTATGGTTCTGAATGACGGATTCAGCGCATAGCTTGTCCCTGGGGGGATAACGCTATGGCAGGCAGGCGGATTGTATTGGTCGGGAATCCTAATGTCGGGAAATCCTTTGTGTTTCAACGGCTAACCGGACACTACGTTGAGGTTTCCAATTTTCCTGGCACTACGGTGCAGCTCGTGGAAGGAGACTATCGAGACGATCGAATTGTGGACACGCCTGGGGTTTATGGCTTAAGCCGTCTGACGGATGAAGAGAAGATAACCGTAGACGCCTTAGCGAATGCGGACTTGACCGTTAATGTGGTGGACGGAACACGGCTGTCTCGCGATTTGTTTATGACATTACAATTGCTGGACGCTGGTCTGCCAGTAATCCTCGTAATAAACATGATGGACGAGGTCGAAAAACAGGGATTTACGATTGATACTGCCCTTCTCGAGGACCTTCTCAATGTTCCGGTAGTGGGGATATCTGCTGTAACAGGACAAAATCTTAGCGTGTTGCGGTCCTTAATTGATAGCAAAACGCGCCTCACTACTCCGGGAATAGAATGGGAAACTCCTGAATCATGGCACTTGACGGGCCTGCAATCCGTCTTGTGGCATGAAGAAGATGAAATCATAAGCCGCCAAGTAGCTCAGAGAACCTCAAAAGGTATGCGCGAGATTCACTATATTAACCGCCGGATTCGAGCCGACGATATTGCCACAAAGGTTTGGCGGGAGCCTTCCGTATCGTATGAGTGGCGAGAACGCATGGACCGGTGGCTTTTGAGTCCAGTAGGGGGAATGATAGCCGCTGTGGGGGTTCTTGGCGCTATTTATTACTTTCTGGGGAGGGTTGTGGCAGGAACCGTGGTAGGCTGGATGGAGCAGTTCCTCACCCGCTTTGTGTTGCCAGTGGCTGTCAAGTTCATTTCTTCTATCATTTTCCCTCATACATGGCTCTATGAACTGTTGGTAGGACCTTACGGAATTATCTCGGCTGGTCTCCTTTACATTGTTGCGTTGCTTCTGCCCTTGGTGACCGCGTTTTACTTGCTTTTGGCTGTGCTCGAAGATACGGGCTATTTACCGCGCTTGGCCACATGGCTTGATCGCTGGTTTCTTCGTCTGGGATTGAATGGACGTGCGGTGATACCTCTTGTTCTAGGATTTGGGTGTGTGACGATGGCTACCTTAACAACCAGAGCTTTGGAAACCCAACGGGAACAGACTATTGCGACAATATTGCTGGCGTGGACCATTCCTTGTTCGGCGCAGATGGGAATTATTGTGGGATTATTATCAGGTTTGGGAATCCAGTTCGCGCTGGTTTATATGTTGACGATCCTGGGGTTGTTTATCGGGATTGGTACCATTTTAGACAAAACCCTTCCTGGACAGCCTGTGCCGTTATTGTTGGATTTGCCCAACCTGCGTTATCCCAATTGGTCGAACGTCTTGTGGAAAACACGGGCAAAAATTTGGGAGTTTCTTCGCGAGGCCTGGCCATTGTTTGTCGTTGGGGCAGGGCTGATCCAGCTTGGAGAGATGTCCGGCATATTAGAGGCTATGGACCGCATAGTGGGACCATTTTTGCAATATTGGCTGGGACTGCCTCCTAGCTCAGCGCAGTCCTTTCTTCTCGGTTTTATTCGGCGCGATTTTGGGGCTGCCGGGTTTTACACAATGGGATTAACCCCTCACCAGATTGTGACAGGCGCCATTACCCTAACACTCTTTGTTCCTTGTGTCGCTTCAACGCTCGTGATTTTAAAGGAACGAGGTTGGCGCGACGGGTTTTTAATTTGGGCAGGATCCATTGTGTTGGCCCTTTTAGTGGGGGGATTCATGGCCCGTCTGGGTCCTGTTTAAGACTTAGCAGGTCTCCCGAATAATTAGAATGGCCATTTTCATGAATCCACAGACAAAGCCTCAAACGGACCAGGGTTGGGCAAATGAATGGTACTTAAAACGTTTAGTGCCATAGACTATCCGCAAAGAGGTGATGCACAGTGAACAAATTCTGCCCATTTTGCCGTTTGCCTCTTTCAGGGTTATTGGGGCGGTGCCCGAGATGCGGAGCGAATTTAACCGAGTTGTTGATGAGTGAATTTTGCACACGGTGCCAACAACAAAATGAGTGTACGCTTGCGTCGCAAGGAAACACGAATAATGTCCGCGGAAAACCCAGTAAAACACAACACCTCAACTAATAGGTTGAGGTGTTGTGTGGCAAATCTAAAAAGTGCCATTTATAAAATATATTATACGATCCTTGAGAGGTCGCTCAATATTGTGCCATCATGGAAATGCATTCAAGCAGGAAAGTGAGGCTCGGTGTCATGGAGGGTCATAAGATTACCTATCAAAACGGGAAAATTGCTGTTCCCGTGGATCCTATTATCCCGTTCATTGAGGGGGATGGCATAGGTCCGGATATTTGGCGGGCGACCCAGCGCGTAATAAACGCGGCTGTTAAAAACGCCTACGAGGGAAAGCGGCGAATCAACTGGGTTGAAGTATTGGCTGGAGAAAAAGCTCATAACTTGACTGGTGAGTGGCTGCCTCAACGGACTCTAGATTCTTTTCGGGAATACAAGGTAGGTATTAAAGGACCATTGACGACTCCCGTAGGTGGCGGAATTCGAAGTCTCAATGTGACTTTGCGTCAAGAATTAGATTTGTTTGCGTGTGTGCGCCCTGTACGTTATATTCCCGGAGTGCCATCTCCTATGGTGCATCCGGAATTTGTCGATATGGTTATCTTTAGAGAAAATACAGAAGATGTTTATGCAGGTATTGAATGGCCGGCAAATTCCCCCGAAGCAAAAAAGCTCATCGAATTCATCAATCGCGAAACCCAGAAACATGTCGATGTGTCAGCGGGAATAGGTATTAAACCGATTACCCGTTTCGGTAGCGAGCGGCTGATCCGCAGCGCCATTCAATATGCTATTGAGCATAAAAGACGCTCGGTCACGATGATGCATAAAGGGAATATCATGAAATTTACGGAAGGTGCGTTTCGTGACTACGGCTATCAGTTGGCCGAAGGGGAATTCCCGCAGCAAGTTATTTCTGAAACGGTTCTATGGGAAAAATACGACGGCCGTCAACCAGAAGACGTCATTGTGCTGAAAGATCGTATTGCGGATATCACGTTTCAGCAAGTTCTTTTGCGACCCAAGGAATACGACGTGATAGCGACGCCCAATTTAAACGGAGATTATTTATCGGATGCTTTGGCTGCCCAAGTCGGGGGCGTGGGTATGGCGCCGGGCAATAACATGTCCACTGAGATTGCGGTATTTGAAGCAACTCATGGCACGGCACCCAAATATGCCAACCTTGATAAAGTCAACCCGGGTTCCCTAATTTTGTCTGCAATTATGATGTTGGAACATATCGGATGGAACGAAGCTGCTAACCAGATGCTCAGCGCTTTGGAACAAACAATTCACGCGAAGATTGTGACGTATGATTTGGCCCGTCAACTAACTGGAGCCAAAGAAGTTAAAACCTCGGAGTTCGCAGACGCAATTATTAGCCGACTGTGATTCCAAGCACTTATAAAAGGGGTGATAGAGGATGTTTAAACGAAACAAGATTACCATTATCGGTGCCGGGGCAACTGGGGCCACGACTGCCCATGTTATGGCGTTGAAGCAAATGGGAGATATTGTGCTTTTGGATGTAGTGCCCGACGTTCCCAATGGCAAGGCTTTAGATATCTGGGAAGCGGGTCCCATTGAGCGGTTTAGCCTGAAGGTTACGGGCACCACCGACTATGAATTGACGCGCGATTCCGATGTGATTGTCGTCACAGCGGGTATGCCCAGAAAGCCCGGAATGAGCCGGGATGATCTCTTAAAGATTAATGCGGACATTGTACGCCAGTCAGTGTCCCAAGCCAGCAAACTGTCCCCGAACGCTATTTTGGTTATCCTCAGCAATCCAGCGGATGTCATGGCGTATGTCGCACAAAAAGCGAGCGGGTTTCCTTATCACCGAGTAATTGGACAAGCCGGTGTGCTTGACTCCGCACGCTTTCGAACTTTCCTTGCTGATGCGCTCCAAGTGTCTCCAAAAGATGTAACGGCTTTTGTCATGGGCGGACATGGAGACAACATGGTTCCCTTGGTGCGCTATTCGTCTGTAGGAGGAATTCCAGTCGAAAAACTGTTGACTCAGGACACCTTGGATGAAATTGTGCAAAGGACGCGCACGGGCGGTGGTGAGGTGCTTAATTTAATGAAAGTATCGGCGTATTATGCGCCGGCATCGTCACTGGCTGAGATGGTGGAGGCGATTCTGAAAGATGAGCGCCGTGTAATTCCCGTGATAAGTTACCTCAACGGAGAATACGGTGAGTTTGACATCTTTGTGGGTGTCCCGGCCATAGTCGGTGGCAATGGAATCGAAAAAGTACTGGAAGTAGAATTTACGAACGAGGAACAGGAGGCTTTTGCCAAGTCTGTGGAATCTGTCAGAAAGCCTTTGTCTCTGCTCAATTACTAATTGAGGTAGAGGGAGTGTGTGATTCGGAGCTATGAGTGCTGGACCACGTTCTCTCTCCTTTTTTTGGCTCACGGTGTTTTTCGGGATGTTTTTGTGACGTGCAAGATAGCCTGGCGCTCATATCTTTAGACCTAAAGAGTGCATATCCAGAGACAAGTCAGGACTTAAGCAGAGATTCGAATGACCCGTGACGAAGGTGCGGGTCCAGGGATTAGAAAGATTTCGGAAGGAGACGATGCGCATGAAGCAATATGAATATATGGCCAAAGGAGTTTTGGCTGAACACGGTATCCCCATAGCACCAGGCAGATTAGTAGATTCTCCCGAGAGTGCATCCCAAGCCGTTACCGAACTTGGCCCAGTGGCCTTAAAGGCTCAGGTGCTAGTGGGAGGACGGGGAAAGGCGGGAGGAATCCGCTTTGCTGCCACTCCTGAAGAAGGCGCTAAAGTTGCTGGAGATATGCTGGGTATGACCTTAAAAGGGTACCGAGTCGAGAAATTGTATGCGGAACAGAAATTGCCTATTGAAAACGAACTATATGTTTCTATAACCACCGATCGTAACACTAAAAAGCCCTTAGTCATGGCGTCAGCCTTCGGTGGAGTGGAAATCGAAGACGTTGCGAACGACAAAATTGTCAAGCGTTATGTTGATCCGCTAGTAGGAGTCATGCCGTATTTTGGTCGCGAAATGGCGCAGTCCCTGGGATTGCGGGATTCCCTCTTCAAAGAGTTTTCTGATTTAGTCGTGCGGCTGTATCAGATTTACCGCGAAAAAGATGCGGAATTGGTGGAAATTAACCCTCTGGCAGTTGTCAGTGGGCATCTGGTGGCTGCCGACGCTCGGTTAAATATTGATGATAGCGCATTGTACCGTCACTCGGAATTGTCGTGCGTGGAAGAAGGGTCATTGCTGGAACAGCGCGTACACGAAATCGGTTTGGCCTACGTTGAGCTGGACGGGGATATTGCTATTATGGCAAATGGTGCTGGCATGGCTATGGCCACAATTGATGCTATTGAGTATTTTGGTGGAAAGCCTGCCAACTTTTTGGATGCCGGCGGTGGCGCGTCAGTAAAACCCACGGCGGAAGCGTTGGGGGTTCTGGTATCCATGAAGCCTAAAGCCATTTTGGTGAATATTTTTGGTGGAATTACGCGCTGTGATGATGTGGCTAAAGCCATTGTACAAGTGAAAAATACGGTCGGCATTCCCGTGCCGTTAGTGGTGCGGCTGGTGGGAACCAATGAACGGGAAGGCGTGGAATTGTTAAATCGAGAAGGCATCCAAGCCTATTCGGTTATGGCCGATGCCGCTGAACAAGCTGTGCACATGGCAAAGGAGGCTCGATGATGGCTATTTTGTTGACACATCAAGACAGGGTGATCGTCCAAGGGATTACAGGCAATCAGGGCCGTTTTCATACGCGGCAAATGTTGGGCTATGGAACACCGGTCGTTGGGGGAGTCTCTCCGGCTAAAGGCGGAACCGAGGTTGAAGATATTCCGGTATTTGACACGGTCAAAGAGGCTGTGTCCGCGGTTCAGCCAACCGCATCAATAGTATTTGTCCCTGCACCTTTTGCCAAAGATGCGGCTTTTGAAGCGATGGAAAATGGTATTCGGCTAATTGTCATGATTCCCGAACACATCCCGGTACAGGATTCTATTGATATTGTTAACCGGGCCAGGGCGTTGGATGTGACAGTAATAGGACCTAATACCTTCGGCATTATTTCACCCCAGGAACATACTAAGATGGGGATCATGCCCAATCATATTTATAAGCCGGGCCCAGTAGGCGTTGTTGCACGTTCTGGGACTTTAAGCTATGAAATAGCCTATAGCCTGACTCAGAGTGATTTGGGGCAAACGACAGTGATTGGCATGGGGGGAGATCCCGTAGTTGGGCAAACCTTTATCACCGTATTGGAACAATTTCGGCGAGACCCGGAAACCCGGTGTGTCGTCATGGTCGGCGAAATCGGGGGCAGTGCGGAGGAAGAGGCCGCCGAATACTTATCCACACTAGGGAAACCGGTTGTTGCGTATTTGGCCGGGCGTGCTGCACCTCCAGGAAAACGGATGGGCCATGCGGGGGCAATTATTGAACGAGGCAAAGGTACGCTAGACAGTAAAGAACAAGCTCTAAAATCGCATGGAGCCCAAGTTGTTACGATGCCTTGGCAGGTTGCCCAAGCTGTACGCGAAGCATTATCCCGTTGAACTTGATTCACATGAATTCAGTGGCCCTGTTTTCGCCGGGCCACTTTATTTTGAATTAGGGCCCAAATGTCTGTCCAGTCTTCCTCCGATAAAGCTGACATGGCTTCTTGCCATTGTTGATGATTTATACCTCCATAGGAAATAGGTTCTTCATGGAGGGTAGTGTTGAGATATCCTGCTTGTGTCATGAGTTGTTCATAAGGAATTTCTAGCGCCTGTGCTAAGCGTCGCAAAACGGCGGGACTTGGAGGATTTCTTAGTCCGCGTTCGATTCGAGACAGATAAGATGAACTGGTGGCAGTTCGTTCCGCGAGGACGATGAGAGACAGGTGTTTTGCCTGGCGCTGTTCGCGGAGAAATTGACCAAATTGCAAGACCTTGCGCCTCCTAAAACATTCTTAAGATTTCTTTCATAATCCTATCGAATCTGTTGCCTATAGGCAACTTCTGCTGATGGATAACGACATTCCAATTCTGATGCAAACTGAGCCATTCTTGGACTGGGGCGGGAGAAAACGGGCTTTTACCTGCCGCCCGTGCGGGCGGTAGGAGTAAAATCTGGTGGTACGTTGTGCCCTTTTCACGGTATTGCGCGGACCTGACGCAAATAGAAGGCCCGGGACGGCTGATGGCTGGGAACACAAAAGGAAAGCGTGATTCTCCGCGTTTGAAAGGCGTTGCTACTTAGGTTGATTTTCGAGGGTCTCTTCTGCGACGTTCGTCGAAGGAAATGGAATCATCACCCCATCCTGCTGAAATCATCCCCAGGGCATTGTGGCGTGGGTTGGGGAACGTTAATGATGAATTAATGTGATTGTATCCCTTGGGAGTGAACGTCTATAATTGCCAAAATAGCAAATATAGGCTATGATTTTGCCAAAAAGGTAATGAGGGATTTGGTTGGCCACTCTGGGAGTTAATGTTGCGGTAATGAGACGAGTTATGGAACAACACGGTTGGTCGGAACGAGAATTGGCTATGCATATGGACTTGGCGTATTCTTATGTGAACCGGGTCTTGGGCGGAAAAAGAAGGCCGGGGGCTAAATTTGTCGCCGGAACTTTATTGCTCGGGCTCGATATTGAAGAAGTGTTCATCATAGAAAAATAAATTTTCAACGAGTGCAGGTATGATACTGTGCCGCTACAGGTTAAATTTTATCTTAAAAAGGTATCTGGCAATTTAACTTTTATTCAGAAATCGAATACGGGGGGAAGATCTAGACAATAAGGTCATGTTATTATAAGAACAACAGAAGAGTGACTGACACATAACCAACATGCGAGACGGTCACCCTAGAGCTCAAGAGGTGGCGCTATGTTAATTCAGGTTGTGGGCATCAACTATAAAACAGCATCCCTGAAGATTAGAACACAGGTGGGATTGACGCCGGATTTAATCGCTAAGGCCTATCAGCGGGTGAACGAACTCAAGGGCCAACAGGGCATCGTAATATTGTCTACGTGCAACCGCACCGAAATATATGTAGCGGGCAATGTGGGGTACTCAGCCATCGTTAATTGGTGGGGAGGTATCACGGGTGTGGGACGTAGAGAATTTTCCGATGGGCTTTTTTGGTACTCAGATACCAAAGCTTTTGAACATTTATTCCGGGTGGCTTCGGGATTAGACTCGATGATTTTGGGAGAAACCCAAATTTTAGGCCAAGTCAAGGATGCTTATGAGTTATCGCAAAAATGGGGTGCTACCGGCGCGCTCCATCGGTTGTTTCTAGCTGCTTTAAGGGCTGGCAAGCGTGCGCATGCTGAGACGGATATCAGTCACAACGCGTTATCGATGGGATACGCGGTTGTGGAACTAAGTCGCAAGGTATTTGGCGATTTGTCACACACCCATGCTGTGATAATAGGTGCTGGAGAAATGGGAACGTTGGTGGCACGGCATCTATCGTCTGCTCAGGTAGGGCATGTGACTATTGTCAATCGGACCAGGTCTCGCGGAGAACTTTTGGCTGAGGAGATTCATGGGTCTTATGTTCCCTTGGATCAATTGTCCCAAGTGCTGCCGGCAGCTAATCTCGTTGTGGCGGCTACACACGCACCTCATTTACTCGTGACGAAACAAGTGATGAAAGCCGCGATAAAGGGGAAGACAGAGCGTTTGCGCTTTCTCTTCGATTTATCTGTGCCCAGGAATTTCGATCCCGAAATTGTCCGATTGGGGAGTGGCATTTTCTTGTATGATATTGATGATGTGAAGGATGTTGTGAACGCCAATTTGCATCAACGACAAAAAGAAGCAGGCAAGGTGGTTAAGATCATCCAAGAAGAAAGCGGAGCATTGCAGAACGATTTGGCGATATCAGAAGTGGGACCCGTAATTCGGCAACTGAGGGAAAAAGCCGAGACCATTCGTCAAGCGGAATTGAATAGAGCCTTGATTCGTTTATCCCATTTGTCTGAGGGCGACAAACAAATCGTGGCTGAAACTACCCGTTTGATCCTTAACAAATTTCTTAATGATGCAATGATAGGTATGCGTACGTGGGCCAGCGATAAAGACAAAGAAGAATACATTCAAGCCGTGCGAGAACTCTTTCGTTTAAATGAAAAAGTAGCTGAAACTAAGGATCACACCACTACAACTGCTACTGTACAGGTAGTACAATCTGAGTAGTGAACTGAGGCGATGGTGGGAGCAGTACTCATAGCATTAACTTTTCTGGGATATTTTTCAGCTTCCGTTGCGTACGTTGCTGCTTTGTATGAAAAGCGGTGGCGAAAATGGGGCTTAGTGAGTGCCCTTTTGGGACTCGTCGCCCAAAGTAGCTGGTTGGTTCAAAAGACGGCGCTGCTGGGAAGCTTTCCGGACGGGACGCTATATGATTGGATAGCGACTTTTACGTGGTTTTCCGTGATTATTTTTATTATCATTCAGCTGGTTCGTCCGCAACTGCCACTAGGCGGTTTTCTTTTGCCAATCACAACGATGATTTGGTTAGGCAGTCAGGCTCTGTCTCGACGTCTTGTGGTTCCGCCGCATTTTCATGGAGAGTTGTTAAGAATTCACATTGGCACTGCCGTTTTTGCGTATGTGGCTTTTTTATTGGCTGCCGTCTTTAGTATTATGTATACAGAAAAGGAACGCGAATTAAAAAGGAAACGAGTTCGGCTGTTTTACTACGAGTTGCCCTCGTTAGAAATCATGGATGCCATGAGCACTCGCTTGATTGTGGCTGGGGTGGTATTTTATGCCATCACATTGGTAAGCGGGATGGTGCGGGCGAAACAACTGTTTAACGTTTACTGGTCATGGTCAGCTCAAGAAGTGTGGAGCACCCTTGTGTGGCTGGCTTACGTTTGTTATCTTGTTTTGCGCCTTAGAGGATGGAGGGGGCATAAAGCCGCAATTTATTCAATGTCCGTGTTTTTGCTGGTTATTGTTAATTTGTTCGTGGTCGGAGTATTTTTTCATGGCTTTCATTTTTACAACGTGTAAAACAGGCAGGAGGAGACACAACGGAAAACCGGAAAGGAACACTCAAAATCGGGACCAGATCCAGTGAATTGGCACAGATACAAGCCAAGGCGGTCAGTGACCTCTTGCAGTCCCAGGGCATTGACAATGAATTGATTTTATTTGAAACCAAAGGGGATAAAATTCTCGATCGAGCCTTAGATGCTATTGAAGATAAAGGGCTATTTACCACAGAATTGGAGCGTGCGTTAGTGGACGGTACCATTGATATGGCTGTTCATTCACTAAAAGACTTACCCACGACTCTCGCATCCCATTTAATGATTGGCGCATACGTTTTGCCCGAAGATCCCCGGGACGTTCTCATTGCCAAACAGAACATAAAATGGGATACGTTGCCGCAAAATGCTCGTGTGGCGACATCAAGTCTTAGACGCAAGGCGTTTCTGAAAGCGCTGCGTCCAGACTTGGAAATTATTCCAGTGCGTGGAAATCTTCAGACCCGTCTCAGAAAGTGGGAGGAAAACGGGTGGGATGCTCTGGTCCTAGCGGCCGCTGGAGTTCACCGATTGGGTTGGCAGCATCTCGTGTCCAGCTATCTTGATCCGTGGCTCTGTGTGCCAAGCCCCGGGCAGGGAGTTCTTGCTGTCCAAATACGGGATGATCGCGAGTCGCTAGCGACTCTTTTGAAGCAGCTAAATGACTACCGGGCGACTCAAGCGGCGAAGGCAGAGCGTTTTGTTTTGGCAGAATTAGGCGGAGGATGCCAGATTCCTTTTGGTGCTTATGCTGAGTGGATTACTCCACAAAAGATTCGTATGCGGGCCAAGGTTGCCGATATAAATGGCCAACGTGTGATTACCCGCGACGTTGAAGGAATGGGAAACGAGTTTGAGACTTTGAGCCGAAAGTTGGCCGAAGAATTGATTTTGCTTGGGGCACTACAGTTGTTATGAGGGTGAGGGTGGTCAGATGCCGTCAAGTATCTATTTTGTTGGAACTGGGCCGACTATGCGGCCTGAATGGTTAGTCAAAGAAGCATGGGATGTCTTGAAGCAGGCGGATAACGTTCTCGTTGTTGATGATGCTTGGGCACCTGATGCGATCTGGCCATGGCATGCGCAAAAAGAATATGTGTCGAGCGAGGAAGTGCTTGATCATTTAACGAATCTATCTTCACAGGAACGAAAAATTGCAGTCATGCTGGCACAATCTCCATCTCACCATGCTCATATGTCCTTGTGGGTCAATTGGGCAATCAGCCACAATGTGATGGGAACCATCGTTCCGGGACTGTGGGATATGATGGTGGCTTTAGACACCAATGGGTTCTATGTTATGGAGTCCTTGGAGGTTATCCATGCGACGCGTCCTGTGCGCATTAAGGGAGGGAAGGGGGACTTTACCCCCACCCATACATGGCACTTATTGCCTTCTGGTCAATGGCACTTAGATGATGGCAACGACAATGCGAAAACCATGCCGACTCTTACCATAAAAACACGGGAAATTGTTCCTCATTTTTGGTCGACCCGCTTGCCGCTGTATTCCCGAAAAATTCTCCTGCTGCATGCTGGAAATGCGACGCTGAAGGCTAGTTCTCGTCTACAAGAGTTGGGAGCAACGGTTTTTATGTCCCCAGTAAATAAAATTGCGGGTCCTTCGGACCCGGCTTATGTTGAACAAACACTCAGTCACATTGAACGCTACGACTGGGTCATCTTTACAAGTCAGGAAGCCGTGGCACGATTTTTTCAGAACTTAAAGAGGTTAAATTTGGATATTCGCCGGATGCGCGCTCAAATTGCCGTCGTGGGCCCTCAAACAGCGGCAGTCTTACAAGACTACGGCATATTTCCGGCACTTATGCCGAAACGCCAATTTACCCAGGAAGGTTTGGCCCAGGCGCTGTCATCGTATACACTTTTGGGGACCAATGTCTTAATGCCTCAAGGAAATCTTAATCGGAGCTATCTTCAAGATTACCTCATGCAACAGGGCGCATTAATTACATGTCTTACGCTGTACCAAAATATACCAGTTCCGATATCTCCAAGGATGAGGGATATGGTGGAACGTCATATCGTTGATGCGATTTTTTACACCGCTTCATCGTCCGTTGAGCATTTGATTGAGCAGCATCCTCATTTGATACCCAGTTTGCAAAGAATTCCGGCGATTAGTATAGGTCCGTTGACAAGTCGGACTTTACAACATTATGGCATTCCGGTAATACGACAACCGGAACATTCGTCGCTTGATGCCATGATCGACCGGGTAATTGACTACTTTACCGAGGAGTGAAAACCCATGTTTCCTATTGAACGTCCCCGTCGTTTGCGACAAAATGAAACCTTGCGTGCTCTGGTTCGCGAGACTCACATTTCTGTGGATCAACTCATTTATCCCGTATTTGTCCGCTCAGGTGAAGGAGTCAAAGAGCCGATCAGTTCTATGCCAGGAATCTTCCAATGGTCTGTTGACACCTTAACTGACCATTTAACAAAGGTGTTTTCTCTGGGGGTACGCAGTTTTCTTTTTTTTGGCATCCCCTCTCACAAGGATTCCCAGGGCTCCCATGCCTATAACCCCGACGGCATCGTCCAAATTGCCTTGCAATCCGTGAAAGATCGATTGCCTCAAGCTGTCCTTATTGCCGACTTATGCTTGTGCGAATATACTGACCACGGCCATTGTGGAATCTTGCGCGGCAACACTGTCGACAACGACTTGACTATTGATGTGTTGGCGCGAACAGCCGTAGTGCAAGCTAGGGCAGGTGCAACCATTGTTGCGCCATCGGATATGATGGACGGCCGTGTCAAACGGATTCGGCAAGCCTTAGATCAGTCCGGATTTGACGAGGTACCTATCATGTCTTACGCGGCAAAATACGCTTCGGGGTTTTATGGGCCGTTTCGAGATGCTGCGGAAAACACGCCTGCCTTTGGCGACCGAAGAGCCTATCAAATGGATCCCGCTAATCGCAACGAAGCTATGAAGGAAGTTTTTCTCGACCTTGAAGAGGGTAGTGATATGCTAATCGTAAAACCGGCAATGCCATATTTGGACATATTGTCGGATGTGAAAAAATCGGTGCGCGTTCCCGTTGCCGCGTACCAAGTTTCTGGCGAATATTCTATGATTAAGGCAGCCGGACTACAAGGATGGATCGAAGAAGAGCGAGTGATAGAGGAATCATTAACGAGTATTAAGCGTGCAGGGGCCGACATGATAATTACGTACTTTGCCCCCGAATATGCAAGATGGCACTCGGAGCAATAGAGGCAATATTGCGGATCTCGGGTACAATAAGCATAAGACCAGAGCAAGAGAAGCCATAAGGAGGAGGTCTTCATGGAAGAAGTAGCGCGAGGTTTTAAGTCTAAACGAGTGCGAAATGAAGCCGTCTTTCTCTATGAAATGAATGCTGATGAGGTCTTTCAAAATATGGGTTATATTGTTATCGACTCATCTCTCGGGCTTATTGGTCCCTCAATGGGCACTCCCGGGGCTAATGCTAGAGGGAAGCCATCAGCCAAAGATGTACATTGATGGTTTGCATAAACTCTATGGCCACGCGGATATCCGCGTGGCCATTGCTTGGGAGCGTGTGTGGTGAAAGAGAAGAATCGGGATAAGCGCAGAAAGCTGCCTGCAGTACAAACGATTTGGCGATCTCTTCCTGATCCTTTGCCTGTCGCTGATTTCTGGATCACTGGTGCTATCGAACGGATATTAAGCCGACTGAGGGATCAAGCCAAAATGGGTGTGGAGCCACCTGAACTGAATCAGATATGCCTTCAAGTTTTGGCGGAGGCCAAACGAGAATCGGTACCTCATTTGCGGCCGGTCTTGAATGCCACAGGCGTCATGATTCATACCAATTTGGGACGCTCTCCTTTGCCGGGTGAAATCATGGATGCCGTGAAAGAGGTTGCCATGGGCTATTCAACATTAGAGTATGATTTGGAGGGTGGCCAAAGGGGATCGCGGCATGATCACGTATCGCGCGTTTTAGCGGAAATCGTCGAGGCACAAGAGGCTATGGTGGTAAACAATAACGCCGCAGCCGTGTTGCTGGCGTTGTCAGCTATAGCCCATGAAAAGGAAGTGATTGTTTCCCGCGGTGAATTAGTTGAAATTGGTGGTTCCTTCCGTATTCCCGAGGTTATGGCCTTGTCCGGAGCTTTGTTGCGCGAAGTTGGGGCAACCAACAAAACACACATTCGGGATTATATTTCAGCCATTAATGATAATACCGGGATGCTATTAAAAGTACATCAATCCAATTTTCGGGTGATTGGCTTTGCCCAAGCCATCTCAACAAGTGAGCTTGTGGAAATAGGACGCCGTTACGGCATTCCTGTAATGGAGGATTTAGGAAGCGGAGTCATTAATTCCTTAACTATTGACGACGTCGCGGAACCCAGTGTTAAAGAAGTTGTAAAAGCGGGAGTGGACATTGTTACCTTCAGCGGGGATAAATTGTTGGGAGGACCTCAAGCGGGGATTATAGCGGGAAAAAAGGACATTATTGAGCAACTGAAGAAGTACCCTCTGGCTCGTGCCGTTCGCGTGGACAAAATGACTTTAACGGCCTTGGAACATACAATTCGATGGTACTTAGAGGGTCGGGCCGGTGAATTGCCTTTATGGCAAATGATGAATCAAACGGCCGAACAAGTGTCGAAACGGGCGGCTCTTTTTATGGATGCTCTGATACCCAGAGTGCCGTCATCACTCACGGTCGACAGGGAAAAAGACTATTCCCAAATTGGAGGAGGGTCGATGCCCGGCACTCGGATCCCAACCACAGTTATTCGGCTCACGCCAAACCAGGCCCATGAGGCAAGGCTAATCGATGAACAGTTGCGAAGCGGAGACCCTCCCGTTATTGCGAGAATTAGTCACGGATCGGTAATTTTTGATTTGCGCACTATTTTCCCTAGTCAAGAATCATTGTTGCTTGATACTATAGTGATGGCTCTTAACCAACTTGAAGGCCGAGACTAGACCAGGACTTTCTTAGACCAGGAAGGAGAAGACAGAGATGAAAGTCTTAGTGCTGATGAAGCAGGTGCCGGACACGGAAACCCGGATAAAAATCAGGCCAGATGCGCAGGGGATTGTCGAAGACGGAATTAAATGGGTTATCAATCCGTATGACGAATTTGCCATTGAAGAGGCGTTGCGTATACGCGAAAAATTTAGCGGAGAGGTGGTTATTGTTTCTTTAGGGCCCAAGCGCGTGGAAGAGGCGGTGCGCCAGTCTTTGGCTATGGGAGCCGACAGAGCGGTCATTGTGGAGAGTGAGCAAATGCTTGAACCCTATCTTGTCGTCCAGGCACTTGCCAAGGTCGTACAAGATGAAGGTTATGATTTAATTCTCACGGGAAAACAGGCTGTCGACGATGATTCAGCCCAGGTGGGCCCGATGCTTGCCGCACGTCTAGAGCTACCGCAAGCGAGCATTGTGATCAAGTTAGATATTGATGAAGGTGCAAAAAAGCTCCGTGTGGAACGGGAACTGGAAGGTGCTACCGAAGTAGTGGAACTCCCGTTTCCAGCCGTAATCACAGCTCAACGCGGATTAAACGAACCTCGGTATCCGACCTTGCCTAATATAATGAAGGCTAAGAAAAAAGAAGTGAAGCGAATTCCTTTGGCCTCGCTGAACTTGAATTTGCCCCCACGCGTTCGGCTGATTCAGTTAACCCCTCCGCCTGAAAGACCGGAACCGACTGTGTTAACTGGGGACTCCGCGGAAACGGCTAAGAAACTCGCTGAATTATTACACGAACAGGCCAAAGTTATTTAAGTGACAGGGGGGTAAATAATGTCTAATGGTGTGCTGGTGATCTTTGATCAAAATCAGGGTCAGGTGCGGCATGTAGTCCCTGAAATTTTGACGGTGGCCCGTGAGCTGGGAGTCGGAGCCGTTACCGCGCTGACGTTTGGAGTCAGGGCATCTGAAACCCTCGAAACTTTAGGTGAATACGGTGCCGCTCAGGCTGTAATTTGGGAACACGAGCCGTTCACGCGTTACAGTTCCGATGGCTTTGCCGATGCCATAGTGGAGTTGGTCCCGCAAGTAGACCCTTCAGTGATTTTGTTTCCGGCGTCTGCTTGGGGCAAAGACCTTTCCCCTCGGGTTGCTGAACTATTGGGGGCCGGATTGGTTACTGATTGTTTATCCTTGCGTACCGATGCCAATCAGCGCGTAATTGCCACTCGGCCTATATATGCAGGTAAAGCACTGGCTGAGGTGGCCGTGGAAACACCTATACAAATGTTTTCAATGCGTCCTAATATTAATAAGGCGATATCCCATCCCGTAAAGCCCCAAGTGCTGGACTGGACACCTTCTATTGGAGAGAACTCTTTTCGCTCTGTGGTTGTCGAGGTAAGACAAGCCGAGAGTGGGACCAAGGAAGTGACTGAAGCCGATATTGTTGTGTCCGGAGGCCGTGGGCTAAAGGCCCCAGAAAATTTTGCTCTGCTAGATCAATTAGCCGAAGTTTTGGGTGCGGCGGTGGGATCGTCCAGACCGGTTGCGGATGATGGTTGGGTACCTCACTCCTATCACATCGGCCAAACAGGGAAAGTGGTCAGTCCAACCGTCTATTTTGCTATAGGGATTTCCGGAGCGATTCAGCATTTAGCAGGAATTTCGGGGTCGAAGTATATTGTGGCTATTAATAGCGATCCGGAGGCTCCTATTTTTAAGGTGGCGAATTATGGGGTTGTGGGCGACTTATTTCAAGTCGTTCCAGCTTTGACAGAAGAAATCCGAAAGATTAAAGCCAATAGTTGATTCTCGCCACATCATGAATTGGCCAGGACCGGCATAGGGATATGGATAACCATGGTAAGGAGGCATATCCCTATGAAACGTCCAGTTTCTTTGGTTTTGCTATTGTCTTTTCTTGTAGCACAGCTGTATGTGTCCAAAGTTCCCCAAGCTCATCAAGTGCAAACTAGCAGTTGGCTGGCAGTAACCAGTCAGCCCGGCGGTTTAGTTTACCGTAATGAAAATTATTACCTCGTTACAGGCCATGGAGCTTTGCTACTGGAGTCAACGGGGATCAGTATTAAAAGTCATCAGCGAGGATTGAATTGGGTTGAGGTTCCCGAACCATCTGGAGCCGGGGCGTGGCAAATGGCATTGGCCAATGGCGAGATTCCTTTGTTGGGAATTGGCGCGCCCGTGTATCCGGCACCTAACGGGAGTAGCGCTATGTGGATCGATCCAGGCAACCATCAACTATACTATTCGCGGCCTCCTTTGTCCGACAGACGACTGGTGAATACAAATTTGAGAAAAGTCAAAAAAGTGGTATGGGCCCAAGATGCCGAGAGTGCGGCTATTTTAGGCGAGGGTCCACAAGGAGCCGGAGTATATCTCTGGACTCGTGCTAATCGTATTTACCCTGCTATCATTCCTTCATCAGGACAGCAGATTAGTAATTTTGGTATTAGCCGCAATCAAATTGTGACGGCTGCCTTGAACAACCGGCAACTATTTGTTCAGGGACACGGGAAAATAAATCTTCCGTCTATGCGTCAGCTTCGTGTTTCTTCTCACTATTTTGCCGCGCTAGGGAGAACTTCTTCCCAGGTATTTTTTTGGATTAATGGCAAAATACATCACTATCCTGTTTCTTCCCGATTAAAATGGGCAGGTATTCCGCGATTTGCCAAGGGTGGAACAACCTCTGCTGTCTTAGATCAAAATCCGCATGGAACGTGGCAACTTTCCTTATATAGTCATCGGCAGTTCCTTGCTGTGCGTATGCCGTTTTCTCATGTCAGTGAATATCATTTGCTCGGTTTCATGGGGCAGCACTGGGTTTTAGTCACGATTCCCCATGGAAATCACCGCGGAACTTATGCATGGTGGGTCAATATTTAAAGAGGGTAGCGTTTGTAGGTTTGTAGGTTATGGTTCCGATTTGACTCATAAAAAAAGTACTCCAAACCCTTTCGTTGCCTCATTAAAAAATGTACTCAAAAAAGGTGTGCTACGATGGCAACGCGAAATTCTCGGCATCACATTCAGGAGGATTCCTCGATGCCGCTGTCTTTACGAGAACGTCAAGCCGTCGTGCGTGAGTTGGCTCCCTGGTACCGGCGGTCTAACCCCATATGCGCTAAATTAAGCCCCTCGAGTTGAATTGGAGTCTCCGCTTGCGTGGTCGCTCATGGAGTGTCTTGGTCCACGCGCGGGAGGTCAGGCACCCATCCGTCAGCTCCACAAACCTCTGAACGATCACTCGGAGATCTGGCCAAATCATTGGGGAAATACGCTACACGGCGGGGGATATCGCTGCGAACTGGAAATCCATAGGGGGAAAAATCCGGCCCCTGGGTTCGGATGGCATCCACGAGGACCGCGCCCAACAGCTTGAAGAGATAGGTTTGGGCCAAATTCGGATCGAACGCC
>JAKBWA010000059.1 GCA_021841025.1 Bacillota bacterium
GTTTAGAGATCCTTATTCCAGTGGCAAATATTGGCCGAACGTTAGTCCACATTAAATGCTAAGTCGTTAATGGTTGTGATGCGGGCGAAAAATGGCAATCCATACTTCAGGGAAGCCTCATGCGCTTCGGGACTGAGAGCCTGGCAGGCATCTTGAGCGACAACAAAATTGTAGCCTAGATCGGCTCCTACCCTGACGGTGCTTTCGACACCGATATTCGTCGCAATGCCGCCAATAATAATGGTATGGATAGCCAGAGCGCGCAAGAGATGATCTAATTCGGTCCCGATAAAACCGCTGCGGACATGCTTGGTCACGACATGATCCTCGGGAAGAACGGGTAAGGCATCGATAATATCATATTGTTTGGGGTCGGTGGGTGCCATCCCTTGCCGGGCGAGCAAAACTTCAGATTCCCCTCGCATCGAGTGCACGACGTGTTGGTAAGGCTCCACGTGCACAAAAATTACCGGTAAGTGTTGGGTTCGGGCGATGTGTAAAAGCCTTTGGCAGGCCGCGATAGTATCTTGAAACGGTTCATGGCCCGCAATCGAATTTTGCATGTCAATAAACATCACGCCAAGATGTTGCCGATTCAGTTGCAGTCCCATCCTTGTAGCCTCCACATTTTGTTTAAGAGTAAGACAATCCCTATCGTATATTATATCTCATGCAGAGGAATTCTACCGACTATGGGAGCTGTTTCCAGCCTTGGAGCCCGCCAGGGCGTGTTGATTCTCCCGCGGCGAAGTTTTTGTGATAGACTGGCCAAAAGGGAAGAGAATTACGGATTATGACCTTGAACTGTCATTAAGGGGCGGACGCAGTCGATGAAAAGCAAAGACTATCGGTTCATTCCACCATCAAAGAGGATGAAAATTATTGGGGTGATGTCGGCTATAGGAATGTTCATTATCAACATGGTGGGTTTTCTGGATACCCAGACGGGATCGGCATTGGGCTGTGGGCCGGACTGGCCATTATGCAATGGAAAGGTGATTCCTAATCTGAACAACATTCACGTGATTATTGAATTCGCGCACCGTATGCTCGTGGGCGGTTTTGCTCTTTTGGCAACGGTGTTCATGATTTGGGCGCTACTCAAATATCGACAATTCGCAGAGGTCCGGGTGTTCGTGTGGATCGGGATCGGATTTATTGTCGTGCAATCAGCTTTGGGAGCATTGGCCGTGGTGTTTGTGAATCCTCCGACAGTTTTGGCTTTGCATTTAGGTTTCGGACTTTTGGCCATGGTCGGTGTCACTTTATTAGTGGTTTTTCTGTTTCAATTATCGGCGGAGGCCCAAGGGCGGCCATCCGGCATCTCCTATCGTCAGGGAACGCCGGCAGGCATTAGAGCGGGAGTGTGGGCCACCTGGATTTATACCTACCTGGCTATATATTGGGGATCTTATGTCGCGTTTCGGGGCGCTGGAGAAGCGTGTCCAACGTGGCCCTTGTGTAACGGCAAGGTGTTTCCTGGATTCCAGGGGCTAGTCGGTCTGGATTTTATCCACCGATTGGTAGCGGTGGGGTTAGCTATTATAACAGTGCTGTTGTTATGGAGTTTACGCAAGTATAAGGGAATCCGCCCTGATTTATATAAGGGAGCATTTTGGCTTTTGTTGGCCGTCATTACTCAAATTATCACGGGTGCGAATCTGGCGTTGAGTCATGTAGCTACGGGACCTTACCTGTTGCATATTGGTAATCTAATGCTTTTGTTTGGTGATATCAGCTATTTGACGTTACAAGTGGTCAAACCCGGAAAGACGGAACCGTCTTTCGATAAAATGCCGCCGAGATGGTCTTCCCCAGAAGTGCAAAACCCGCAAGGCTAAATGCCCTTGCGGGTTTTTTTCAGCTTGCGCCGGATACGTTGCAAAGCATTGTCAATCGTTTTTCGGGGGCGTTTGACGGTACGGCTAATTTCGTCATAGCTCTTTCCTCGTCGACGGGCATCAAAGACGAGGCGTTCCAAGGGTGTTAACTCGTTTTTCAGCGTTTGAATGAGTTGAAATGATGTTTCTTGGTCAGTCACAAACAATTCAGGCGAGGGTTCATGATTTCCGGGAAGGCTGTCGAGCCACGACCCGTCATTATTAGCGTCTCGCCCTGGCTGATCTAATGACCAGGCCGAATTCAAGATTTGATGTTTGGCTCTGGTTGCACGGACCACGGCGGATACGATTTGACGGCTCACACAGAGTTTAGCAAATCCGGAAAAATATCCGTGACGCCGATCATCAAAATGTTGAATGGCATTCCAAAATCCTATCCAACCTTCCTGTACAACATCCTCATGCTCGGCTCCGGGTAAAAAATAGCGCCCCGCTGTTGCTTTGATCAATGATGCGTACCGCGCCATTAGCGCAATAACCGCCTCTTCCTTGCCACTTTTAGCCTGCGTGATGAGCGTGGATTCATCATGCAGCTGCTCAAGTTGGGTCGAAATAGGAATCCTCCCCTTAACGAAGCGTTACAATTTGCATTATACAGCCTAGGACAGCTCCCTTAAACTGTTATAGCTGACGGTTGAGCAAAGTCTTGGTAAAAAAACGGGGGCATGGTCCCATTTTCGCAGTCCTTCACGGGTCGAAACAGAAAGATAATTTAAAGATAATTTTTAGAAAATAGCTCATTATCAATAAGTATCGAGGGCATTACGGTATGATGAAGGTGTTTACTAGGAAGAAAATTGGCGGAAAGGGATGACGATGGGCGTGGTACAAAATGGGGTTCAGTACATTATTCGTTTGGATATGCAACGAGACGGCGTGCCATTTCGGAAAATTGTCCAAATGGTTGATGATCTAGAGGGAGATATTATTGCGTGGGACTTGGTCCGGGCCGAGGACCAACGAACAATCAGGGACCTCACGGTTTTGATGGCTACGGCTGATAAACTCCACGCACTAGTAACCGAGCTCTCCCAACTGGATGCTGTAAGCGTCGAAAATGTTTCGGACCGGACATTTCTCATGCATCTTGGCGGGAAAATTGAAATTCGCCCACGTGTGCACATCAAAACTCGGGCAGATTTATCACATGTTTACACGCCTGGGGTGGCCCGAGTCGTGGAGGCCATTGCGGAGGATCCTTCGAAAGCTTTTCAACTGACAATGAAGCGGAATACCGTGGCCATTGTCACTGATGGTTCCGCCATTTTAGGTTTAGGGAATCTAGGTGCTAAAGCCGCTCTTCCTGTCATGGAGGGGAAGGCTGTTCTCTTTAAATGGCTGGCTAATGTGGATGCCATTCCTTTGTGTCTAGATACTCAAGACGTCGATGAAATTGTTGAGACGGTGGTGCGCATTGCGCCTGCATTTGGGGGTATTAACTTAGAAGATATTGCCGCGCCGCGGTGCTTTGAAGTGGAACGCCGACTGAGTGAGAGGCTCGATATTCCTGTGTTTCATGATGATCAGCACGGAACCGCTGTGGTAATTCTGGCCGGATTAATTAATGCCGCGAAGGTAGTAGGAAAATCGCTTGAATCCATGCGGGTCGTGATTGCTGGCATTGGGGCAGCTGGTACAGCCACGGCTGAACTGCTTTTACACATAGGGGTTCGCGATATTGTCGGATACGACCGAATGGGAGCGATTGTGGAGGGGCAGTCCTATCCCGGTCATCCTCAATGGGAGAAATTGGCTCAGCAAACAAATCCCTACCACCGAACAGGCACGTTACGAGAACTGTTGACGGGTGCCGATGTATTTATTGGCGTATCGACCGGTAATCTCCTTACATTGGAGGACATTCAAGGGATGGCTCGTGACGCCATTTTGTTTGTCATGGCGAATCCGACTCCGGAGATTGCCCCAGAAATAGCTCAACTTCATGCGAAGGTGGTAGCAACGGGACGTTCGGACTATCCTAATCAGATCAATAACGTATTGTGCTTTCCGGGATTATTTCGGGGTATCCTGGATTCGCGGGCTAAGCGAGTCACTGTGCGCATGAAGGTGGCTGCCGCTCACGCGCTGGCTTCAGTGGTGAAAGATGAAGAGCTTGGCCCAGAATATATCATCCCCAGCGTGTTTAACCGGGAAGTGTCAGAACGTATGGCCAAAGCAGTAATTCAAGCCGCTGAAAAAGATAATGTGGCGCGCCGCATCACTAAGGTTTGATAAACAGGAGAAATATTCCATAACAAGACGACGTCACCGAAGATTGTGAATAAGAAACTGGCGATGAAAGGCCTGTTGAAAGCCTTGGGACTTGATACGGAGAAGATGTTCCCAAGGCTCTCTTTGCAGTCCGGTAACACTCAAATCGACGGCCGACGCGCTTATTTCAATATGGTGAATCACAACTTTTTGACAATGACATCGATCTAATCCATCAGCTATTCTTAAAATCGCCGACAAAGCCATGCGGGTCGGGCTTTGAGCAAGACTGCGGAGTTTTTTCGTGCTCAGGGGTTTGCGGTGATAATAGGCGAGTTCAGCAATACAATCGCGGGTCGATGCCTCCCAGTATTCGGTTTCTCTCGCGTGACGAATGAGATACTGACTATGCTTGTGGTGCGCCTTTTTATTGACGAAGTAGCCCGCATCATGGAGTAGAGCAGCGGTTTCCAGATATTCGCGCCACAGATTATTCCTAGCGCCCGAAAAACCTATTAGCGCATCATACAATTGTAGCGATAACTGGGCAACATAGACCGCATGAGGTCGATCGACCTGATACTTTTGCATTAGCTCTTCAGTGTATATTAAGATGGTGCATCGCTTCTTTCCAACTGTGAAATAATTTGGTGGACAATGCGATCTAATTCGAGCGTCGAATCCGGCTGAAGATTCACCAAGTGCCAATTTTCCTGTTTTTTGAGTTCTTGCAGAATGTCACGAATCTGAGCCTGAAATTCGACAAATCCATCAAAATTGTGGCGATTGGGCAGAGATTCCAAGGGATCTAGCGCATCGGATGCGGAAAGCTCTCGCCGTGCAGCGGATACGGGGTCAGCTTGAGGTTCAATAACCATGTCTGGAACCAGTGCGAATCCCAAAGTGGTGCGCACCCAGGCTGAATCCAATCCCTGGGCCACGGCGCGGGCATAGAGACTAATCCAAGAGCGATCGGATAACACGACGTAACCTGCGCTGAGGTGCGGCAGGATGGTGTGTTGGGTCGTTATGGAAAAAAGACTGGCGTACAATAAATGGCGACTTTTAGTGCCTAAACGTCGATCATGTTTGACTTGTGTGATGAATTGGTGAGTTCGGGTGTTGGGAAAAGGAGTCACCACTACGGTGGGGTAACCCTCGGATTGCAACCAGTTTTTCAGAGACAAGGCTAATGTTGATCGCCCCGATCCATCTAGACCGTCGATTCCCACATACAGACCATCGTAATAGGGTCGATCATGTGACCATGTAGGCTGAAGACTATGAACAAATTTTGACACAATTGTCACTCCCGTCCGTTAAAGTTATGATTGCCGGCTTTCAAGAAATTGCGGCAACAACGACAAGCGGCTCAAGAGAGGAGCCATCCAGTTCCTTACAATCTTTTGCTGTTCGAAAATCGGCAAAGTTGCATCCAGTAATTGCAAATACCCTTGGTCGGCCAGAGCCAGATAAGCTTCGCGCATTTGTTCTTGAAACCACAGGAAACTGCTCCAAGGATCCTGCAAGCCGCTGATATCTTGACCACTTTCGTAATATTTAAGTTTGCGTGAAGCATGCTTGAGGCGTGCTACGGCAATATCGGGAGGGGTTGAAAAATAGATAGCCAAATCAGGGCGAGGCACATCATGATAGAGCGCTTTCACCCAAGTTAAGTCAAGACCTCTAACATGATCTCGCACCCAAGCTGTATAAACCCAACGGTCGGCCAAGACAATAAAACCCGCCTGAAGGCGCGGAATTATCAACCGGTCGAGGCGGTCGTAGAAGTCGCTTGCATGGAGAAGACTAAAAGCGGCTTTGTCTAGCCACTGTTTTTTCTTGGTATGACGCATGAAGGGTTTAACCAGTGGGGAACTGTTCCAGGCTGTGCGGTAGACCGGGTAGCCCTTGGTTTTAAGCCAATCTTCCAATAAGTTAATTGCGGTGCTTTTGCCTGAACCGTCTGTTCCTTCCACGACAACTAAGCATCCAGGATATTTATGGTGTTCATCGGACACTGTGAAACACTCCTCATTTTGTCTAGTTCAGTAATCCAGGCACAACCAGTTTTAATTGCCAACTTTTTTTAATATCTTTGGCTAAATCTTTCAGTTCCTCAATAGGACTGGAAATGCCGGTGCCGGATACCGTGACAATCAATTGTTTATTACTATGTTGCAGACTTAGCCGTTCCACTCCGTTCATGAGAGGAGGCGAGAAAATTTCAGCCAAACGCAGCAACACACCCAACTTGCGAATAATGCTGAGTTGTTCTCGACTGACAATGCTCGAATATGGGCTCCATAGGCGTTGAAGGCGTTTGGCCGATCGGTACGATGCAATGAGAGCCACTGAGACCCACTCTTCATGATTCAGACCAGTCAGGGAATAACCCAATATTTGGTAGAAAGTGTGCTGGTCCCAGTGGTACATATTGACATTGCGTCCACAGTAGCGCAATAATGCGGCGACTTGGACTAGTTCTACGCTTCGTTCTGACAAGCCCAGAATTCCCTTGACATCCTTGCCTAGCCGTGCCGCCTGATCTTGAAGCTCCTTCGCTAAATCCAGAGGCCATTCGCTCCGTAGTGCAATATCTGATGCGCTTTGCAAAGCCAAGGAGGGAAAGTTCTGAGCCCGGGATCCCAAGTGTTGCAGTAACAATCCATTCCTAAGCCCGTAACCGCTTATTGTTAGCATATCAGATTGAGTGCTCTTTAATAAACCCAGGATAATAGCGGTTCCTGGTACAATAATATCTAACCGGTCTTTAGGTATGTGAGCTATTTTTTTTCGTTGATCGGGCGTCATGAAGGCGATTTTAGCAAGCCAGGCGTCGATGGTCGAGGTGGGTATCTGAAATGCATGGATTTGCTGAAAGGGATAGTCTGATTCGTGCTGAATCGAACGGGCCATAACACGGGCCGTACCTCCAAGGGCAATGGATTGCGGGGCTTTCATTTGCAACCACTTAATACCGGCGTACTGTTCTTGAACCCATAACATCATATCTTTGAGCGGCAGATTGAGAGAAGCCAAGGACACGGCTCCGAAGGGAAGTGATTGCTGGTGGCGAATTTCCCCGTTTTCGTAGTTCACAATTTCAGTGCTTCCGCCCCCGACGTCAATGGTCCATCCTTTAGTGAGGGAAATCGAGTGTTTCACGGCTAAAAACCCGATGCTGGCTTCTTCGTCTCCTGACAAAACTTCCACTGTTAAGCCCGTCTGACGGCTGATTTCCTGTAGAACTTGCTGCTGATTGCGGACGTTACGGAGCGCAGCGGTAGCGCGAACAATGATGGGGTCGGCCCCAAATGCCTGAGCCACATCACGAAAATACCGCAATGCCTGGATGAGACGGGTAAAGCCGTCCAGTGTTAGAAATCCCTCTTGGTCTTTTGCCAGAGCCAACCGGGGCGTTTCTTTGCGTTCGTCTACAATAACGGCGCTCATCCCCTTTAGATGCTTGACAACCATGAGTCGCAAAGAGTTAGACCCGATGTCGATAATGGCGAGTATCGGGTTAGTGATAATGGCAACCATCTCCCTAATCGTTAGTGGCTCCTATTATATCGGACATAGGCAAGAACCTCTAAATCCCCGAGATTGGATATCCTTGATATAATGAGAAGCAGGAGAACTATGCAAGGGAGACGACTGCTGTGAGCAAACCACAATATCCATGGCTGGAGCTGTTGAAACAAGAAGCCCCTTATTCCCACCGAACAATTTGGCTCTTTCGTCTGGCCGGTCTTCTCACTGTGGTAGCCCTAATAATAGGGTATTGGGCCATTTTTAGGGCTTTATCTGGACATTTGCCGTTGATGGCCGTGATGGGTACGGAACTCGCCGGCCTCATCATTATGATCGGTTCACTGGCTGCGGCATTCAAAAGCCGGCAAGCAGATATTCGCCGGTATCAAAACAACCGCGATAACCGGGATAAGTGAGCAGGCAAATTGTGACCCCAAATTAAGGCGACATGAACTATAACAAAAGCTAATCCCGCCACGACGATGACCCAAATAACCAACCCGATGAACTCCCTAAGCCACTGAGGATTGGCTGGGTGCTTTGGGGTATTCTCTTCCTTGGTGGAATTGTTGGAGGTAGATGAAGAATAAGAAGGTTTGTTTGGAGGAGGCGTGAAACTTTGTGAGGAATCACTGGGCCTAGCAGAAACCGTTGCAAAAGTTTTGAAACGCCTGCGGTAAAAGAGGCCAGTAATACCGGCGCCTACGACAAGACCAGCCCCAAGCCATATTAACTGAGGCGCTAAGATGAGCCATGCCAAGGGTGAAGTCCAGTGACCCGTTTGCACATTTTTCAGCACTCCCAGCAATTGAGCTTCTTTATCGAGGTGGGTTTTTTCTCTCGCCACAGCGTTCAATTGGTTATGCAAACTGGTTAATAATGAATGGGCGGAGGAGAGAGTGGACAGCATTCCCATAAAATAGGATGCGCCTAGTCCCGCCATTACTACCATGGTCAACATGACCCACCATGGCCAATACAGATGCGGACGTTCGAAATTCCACAGTTTCCGTTTTCGTCTTGAGGTATCTTCGGACGTTTTTGCTGGAGTCATGGGGGAACCGAGTTCAGACACAGTTTCACCTTCCTTTTCACTATTCTGTTAACATAATACATGGTTCGTCAAGGGGGTCACTTCTAATTATATCCAGACGCGCTAATTTCAGTCAGGTGGCATTCCCCACTAGCCAATGGCTGTCTTTTGTTGCATGAACCGCTATACTAGCATTGAACGCTGAAAATGAAGAAAAGGTTACACGATAGAGGTGAAGTGTGTGGGGCTCATTGACAATCCCGGTACGCTTGCTGCTCGATACCGGGATGCTATTCTTACGAGACGGCTTGCAGCGGGAACAATTATCGACCTGACTCAGGAAGCTCACGAATTAGGAATAAAACCTGCATTGCTTAAACAAGCCATGCAAATCCTGACTACTATGGGACTCGTTGAATCTGAAGGGCCTGGACGTGTTCGGGTCAAAAATTTAAGTACTCAGTCGTTGCAAGATCTAAGTTTTACGCTGACACGGCGTCGTTTGTAAATATTTCCCACAGAAGACCAGGATGCGGGGAAGTCTCGGCCGCGTCCTGGTTTGTTTGGTCGAATGAAAATACCTTTGCCATGACTCAAGACAACTTTCCGCCCTCGGTAATAAATACTGTTCCAATGCTTTCTTGTCCTGGAACCTGAGTTTTATGTTGAAGAATACGTTTGAGAGATTTTCTTGCCCGGTGCAACCGGGATTTGACGGCTCCTTCAGGCAACTGTAAAATCTCCGCAATATGGCGAATCGACAGATCCTCGATATCACGCATGATAATCAAAGATCTTTGAGTTGAAGAGAGTTGGCTCAGAGCATAACGCACCAATGCGTCCTTCAGTGATTGCTCGCAGTTCGTGTCAGGGTCCTCTTTGGGATCTTTGGGTTCCCATACCGGCTCGGGGGCGAGATGTGATAGGCTGCGTTTTCTAGCGCGCTCCATGTCGATGATGGTATTCATAGCGATGCGATAGAGCCACGTGGTAAACTTTGCTTCTTCGCGAAACCCGGGGAGATGGGCGAGGACGCGAATCCAAACCTCGGAAACAGCATCATCGGCTAAGTTAGCATCATTGAGCATGTTAAACGCCATGCGCCGTAATAGGGGACGTGAGCGGATGAAAAGATTTTCAATGAATCCCTCGCAATCGTCAGATTCGGAGGTCTTAGGTATGTGTGGTGTTAGCTTTATATCACTCACGAAATCGTCCTCCTGTGGATGGAAAGGTCACTGATAAGATGCTGGCAGGTTGGCTCTCATAAAATTTTTCATGAGAACAGCATATCTAAATTGTCTTTGTTACGTCAAATAATTATGAGAGGTGTGAATAGGACACTTCTAAAGCACATACGCTTGGGGAAATTCGAGTTTGGACTTTCCTCAAAAAAATCTTTCCGGAGAGAGGATGACAAACAGGTGAAAATTAGCGTGGTCTATTATTCCATGACGGGGTCGGTATTCAAACTGGCACAAATTATTGCGGATGGAGCTCGTGAGGCGGGAGCGGAAGTACGGCTCAGGCGTGTTCCGGACTTGTTACCAAAAGAAGTTATCGACAGCAATGAACACATCAAAAACGCCTTGGCAGCACAGCAAGAGGTGCCAGTGGCGACACTGGAAGACTTAGTGTGGGCAGATGGTATTGCCTTTGGCAGCCCCACTAGGTATGGCAATATGACAGCGCAACTCAAGAATTTCCTGGATCAAACCGGACCTTTGTGGGCCGAAGGCAAATTGGCAGGAAAGGCTGCTGGATTTTTTACGGGGGCAGCGACCATGCATGGGGGCCATGAAACCACAATTTTGACCATGTCCACCTTTGCGTATCATCACGGGATGATTATTGTTCCTACAGGCTACCTGGTTCCCGCCGTCCACGGCACCGCCACGGGAGGGAGTCCTTACGGGCCTAGTGAACTCGGCAGCAAGAATGAATTGTCAGAGGATGAGCGGTCGATAGCGCTATTTTTAGGGCGCCGTTTAGCAGAAGTCGCGGGTAAATTATCCAAGTAAGCCGAAGACGGAAACCATTTGGCAACATTTATGTGCAACGATCCTCCAGAATGCGGAAGCTAACGTGTTCTGGAGGTGACTTTTCATGTGCGCGATGTTAAAAACATTAGGGGTGTCAGCAGCGGGATTTGTCATGGGCGCCGGACTCATTGGCGGAGGAGCCATGGCTTTAGGTCCATCCCATCATATAGCTCAGGGGTCTTCTTTTTACCGCAAAGTGCCGACACATACGACGCCCACCTTGCCTATCGCGCCGGATACGATTTCCAATGTGGTCAAACGCGTCAGCCCTGCGGTTGTGAAAATAGTGGCAACACATAAGAATGGACAGGTTGACATTGGCACGGGCTTCTTTTTAACGTCTTCTGGTGATTTAGTTACGAACGACCACGTGATTTATGGAGCGAATCATATTAAGGTTCAGGTGCCAGGGTATTCCAAATCGTTTAAGGCCCGTGTTGTCGGAACGGATTACATTTCAGATGTCGCAGCTTTGAAAATATCTGCACCCAAACCTTTGCCTACATTGCCTTTGGGCAATTCGTCAGGTACTCCGGTAGGGGCGTGGGATATTGCCATCGGCAACCCCTATGATTTAAGTCACACGGTCACAGAAGGTGTGGTCAGTGCCAAAGGGCGACCGCTTACCATTGGTCAACGCCAATATCCGGACTTGCTGCAAACATCTGCAGCCATCAATCCCGGTAACAGCGGGGGACCGCTTTTAAACCTAAAGGGACAAGTCATAGGAATGAATACGGCGGTGTCAACCCAAGGACAAGGTTTGGGATTTGCGATTCCCTCCTCGACGATTCAGAAATTATGGCCGCAATTGCTCAAATACGGGCATGCTCGTATGCCTTGGCTGGGGGTGGCCGTGCTGACTGATACGGCAAGCCTGGCTCACCATTACCGATTGCCGGCCCAACAAGGCGTGGCGATCATTTACATTATTCCTCATAGTGCGGCTGCAAAGGCGGGGTTTAAAGCTGGTGAGGTCATTACGCGGATTAATAATCACTCCGTACAATCTGCCACCCAATTGGAAAATCTTATTAATCAAGATCGAGTGGGACAAAAAATCACTGTTAGCGTGAAAACGCATCATGGTTCGATAACTAAATCGGTGATTTTGGGCGAAGCCCCTAATGGCCCGATATCTATTCCTCATTCGTCTTTCTAAAGTAACGGTTGCAAGCGGTACTTCGGAACGGGGGAAGAGTCCGCTGGGAGGGTGCCGAGAAGCCTCTGTTTAGAGGCTTCTCGGCACCCTTTGATGTCACTTAGGTGTTCTGAATAGCGCCCTTTAACTCGCTGGGATCGTCGTAGATTTTCTGTTCTTTAATGATTTGGCGTGCTTTGGGAATGGAGTCCCAGACATTCCAGTTGAGTACGCCTACAACCTTCTTGTTGTGTAAATAGTACAAGACCCCTTCTTCGCCCACTGTTGTCCAGTCGGCGTAGATGTCAAAGCGGTGATCCAAATTGCCAATGGCTTCATAACCGAGAGAAAACATGTCTGAATAGAAAAACGGCAGGTGAGAGTACACCTTATTGGCGTCAGCCATATTTTCGCCGGCTACCCGCCCTTGGACCAGGGCGTTATCCTCGTGCTCTACGCGGCCCTTCTGGTCGGGGTAAGGGTAGTGAAATTGTGCAACATCTCCTGCCGCGTAAATGTCAGGCTCAGACGTTTGCAAGTATTCGTTAACAACGATGCCGTCATTTACGGTTAATCCTGCTGCCTGGGCCAAGTCTTGGTTGGGTTTGATTCCAATTCCGGCTACTATAGCTTCAACGTCGAATTGTTTTCCGTTCTGGGTCATTACGGTGATCAGATCATCGTTGCCTGTTAGACTTCGTACGGTGTCATTGGCCATGAGCTTTACGCCGTTATCGAGATATTTGGCGTCGATGATCCGCTTGAGATCTTGTGGGAAAAATCGATCGACAAGATGAGGTTCTGGATAAATCATCGTTACATCTTTATGATTCGTACTCAAGGCGGCAGCAACTTCCGATCCGATGAATCCTCCTCCTATGACGAGAAATTTTGTCTTGGTCTCCGCTAGTCGCCGCAGCACAAAATAGTCGTCTAACGTGCGAAAGTACAAAATAGGGACGTCCTGAAAAGGCAATTGCACCGGTGTTCCACCAGTGGCCAGCAACAATTTGGAGTACTGATATGTACAACCGTGGCCATCTGTGATGGTCTTATCACGAGGATTAACGGTTGTCACGGTCGTGGTTAAGTGTTCAACAGCGTGAAGATTTAGGGCATCAGGACGCATCCAAATATCTTCGACATGACCTCTCATCCAAAGCTTCTTGGATAATGGAGGGCGATTATAAACGGGGTATCGCTCGTTGGAAACAATGGCTAGACTTCCGTTTCGGTCTCTTTTGCGAATTCCTTGAGTTGCAGATAAACTGGCGATACCTCCGCCGATGATGAGATAGTCGTAATGTGTCATTGTTACTCCTCCTTGTCAGGGTTGTATTGACGTCGACAACCCCCAGCCTAAATAAGGACCGTAGCCAAAACTCGCTAATTTATCAATTTCGAGACGACTCGACCAAGATAAAGAGAAGACATTTTTGGGATAGCTTCTGTTAAGAATCTTACCGTATAATGATAAAACAAAGGAGGAATACATGGATGGCGGCGTTGACGGCAGGAAAAATTCTAGATTCTGATGATGAATTGCTGGCACGTGATCGGACAGGCGACACTATAGCAACAGAGGAACTACTATTAAAGTATCAGGGGCTTGTGAGCGCCAAAGCCCGGTCTTATTTTGTGACGGGATTAGAATATGATGACCTTCATCAAGAAGGAATGCTAGGGTTGTTTTATGCCATCCGCCATTTTCGTGAAGACCATGGTGTGCCGTTTCAAGCTTTTGCCGATCTGTGTGTTAGCCGACGGGTTATCAGCGCGGTCATACGTGCAACGAGAAAGAAACAACAACCATTGAACACGGCATTTTCACTGTACCAGTCGCCTTCGGATGAACCGAATTCCCGTCCATTTATTGGTAAACTCGTAGACTCCGGCGCCACAAATCCCGAACATTGGGTAATGGAACGCGAAAGTCAGCAACGATGGACGGCATTATTACAGCGGCGTCTCACGGCTTTAGAACGGGAAGTGCTCCATTTGTATTTAGCAGGTTGCACCTATCAACAAATTGCCCATAAACTGGGACGGTCCTCCAAATCTGTGGACAACGCTCTCCAACGAATTCGTGCCAAAGCCAGTTTTGCGCATCATCCTTAATAAGTGAAAGAATCACGGATATTCGTTGCGTTTACATTCTGGCGTAAATGTCCTTAGCTAGATTACAATCTTGTGCTAACCTGCCCATGTTCCTAAAAACGCTATCGAACGTGCCGTTAAACCCCTCGCTTGAGTTTGGGGGATACAAGGCGCTCGTCGTCAGGCGCATCTTTTCCGAACCATGCCTCAGAGACTGGGGAGTTCCAGGACTCGTCCCATCCTTTGCCGCGCTGTCGCATGATCATAGTGCCAAACCCAGATCGGCGGATATCCTCCACAGGCACAAACATCAGAGCCCTTAGCTAG
>JAKBWA010000076.1 GCA_021841025.1 Bacillota bacterium
TTCCGGCGACGCGCTACGCGTTATACGTGCTGGTGGCGCTGTCCTTGGTAGCCTCTATCCTGTCCGTGTTTCGGATTGCTTCGCAAGAACGGCCCTCCCAGCACGAGAAGATGCCCATGGAGTGGTAGACGGCGGAAAGAAATTGACTTACAGAGAAAGGCTCGTGTGTTTTCTCCAATGGTGTCCAGGATCTTTTCCGGACACCATTTTCTTTGGTGAAGGAAGAGGGGATGCCAAAGCAAAGCTGGCGGAAAGATATTGATGCTAGGTCGCTCTCCATTCCTGAGCTAAAAGGCCGTAGATCACATGGTCGACATAGTGATCATAGAGCCATTCGGCTTGCCTTCGGTAGCCTTCTTTGTGAAATCCCAAACGTTCGGCAATGGCTTGACTCTTTTTGTTTCCCTGGGCAGCCTGAATTTCTACTCGGTTTAATGCATAGTCTTTGAACAAAATCGTTATGAGTGTGGAGCAAGCCTGGGTCATAATTCCTCGTCCCTGAAAGGGTGTGCCTAGCCAGTAGCCAAGACTCGTGGACCGGTGGGACCAGTTGACATCATGCATTCCCAAAACACCAGCCAATTCGTCCTGATACCAAATACCGAGCTGAGCGCCATTATTGGCGGCGAATTGGTTAAGTCCAAGCTGTATGAATTTTTCGGTATCTTGTGCAGTTGACACCTCATCAACCCAGGGGAGCCACATACGGAGTTGTTGTCGCGACGTATTGACCAAGCAACTGAGAGGATAAGCATCGCGAACTTCTAAAATGCGCAAAAAGATTTCTTCTGTTACGGCTTGTTTGAACATTTAGAGCCCTGCCTTTCTCACCCATGGTAAACCTGTGCCAAGTCCTCATTCAGCAAAGGCAGCCCATTGGACCTTTTGGGAAAAAGGATAGGGAAGCCCAAAAGCTGGGAGGGCAAAGGAAGCAGGTCCTGATCACTTCTGACTCCGGGCACAGCGTATGCCGCATTATGGCGACGATGACTCAAATTCAGATTGAACAAGACAATCTTTTGTGCGTGTTCTTCGTTGAGCTAGCATGTTCAATATTATCAGGAATCGGCAACATTAGGAAAAGCGATCTTTTCTGGTTCAAGGCGACTGTCATCACACAAATCTAGTGCAATAAAATAACCAGTGTGAAGAGGATTCGTCATGGCTTTGGCACTAATTCCTTTCAATATTATTGGTGGAACTTGGTGGAACCACAAGAAAGCTAGGATCCTCAATTCGGCCGAGTTGTTGAAATGTTTTTTAATTGGCGTGAAGACATCTCTGAGTGAGAGCGGCCCACCGGTGCCATGTGAGTAAACGTTCTCTCCATAGGGAATTCTTTATGGTTGATGCTGACATTTGTTTGTGTGAAGTGAATGGCTGTCGCTATCACGTGGAGGTGTCATGGGAGATGTGCTCTGGAAAACGACCTTGTTCTTGATGACCGGGGGTGAATCCAAGCCCGCAACTCCTGCCACGCTGGCTGTGCACCCAGATTTTGATATGATAGGCGAGAGGCAATTTGGCTATGAATGGGAGAGGTGTTTAAACATCTTACGAAACCATCAAGGTGTCTCTAGATTCGTCGCGAGGATAATCAAACGGGCAAGGAGGCGCAGAGAATAAGGTGGACAACGTCAGATTATGGATGGTTCCTGGCACAGATATTGAAGAGAAAGCACGAGAACAAATTGGAGGGCTTTCCCAACTGCCCATTTTGGCTGGCCCTTTGGCTATCATGCCTGATGTTCATTGGGGAAGAGGCGCCACGATCGGTAGCGTGATCCCTACGTCTCATGCCATTATTCCGGCGGCAGTCGGGGTCGATATAGGGTGTGGAATGGCGGCTCTAGAGACGAATGTGACCCAAGAGCGATTGCCTGATAATTTGGGCCTCTTGCGTCATGCGGTCGAACAAGCCATTCCCGTAGGCTTTAACTTTCATGATAGGGAAAGATCTTTGGATCAGGTCATGCGACTGGACAGCACGGGGGTATTTGAGCCGAAACTTAAAGCGTTACGCCAACGATTTCGCGATTTGGCCCTCAGAGACTTCATTCCGGATCGACCACGTGACAAGGTTGAACAGGTGATATGGAAAGAAGTAGGAACATTGGGAGGAGGCAATCATTTCATCGAGTTGCAAACCGGGGATGACGGACGGTTGTGGCTCATGCTGCACTCCGGTTCCCGGTATGTCGGCAAGACTTTGGCTGATGTGGCCATTAGCCAGGCCAGGCATGAAGCCGAGATTCGGGGAGATGTTCTTCCGGATAAAGACATGGCATGGCTCGTCGAGGGATCGGAGTCGTTTGCTGCTTATATTGAAGCTTTGACATGGGCCCAGGACTATGCGCTTATAAACCGGGAAATGATGATGGCATTATTGTGGAATGCTATAAAGCCGTTCTTCGGGCCGGATTTGGCGTGGATACAAATGGTTAATTGTCATCATAACTATGTAGAGCACGTTACCGGGCCTGAAGGGAGCTACTGGCTAACCCGGAAGGGGGCTGTTTCCGCCAAAAATGGAGAATGGGCCATTATTCCGGGGAGCATGGGAACTTCTAGCTACGTTGTGCGAGGAAAAGGAAATGCCGAGTCCTACTATTCGTGTTCGCATGGCGCCGGCAGGCGGATGAGCCGTCATCAAGCTCAAAAAATGTTCACTGTGGATGATTTAATTGCGCAGACACGGGGTGTGGAAAGCCGAAAGGACAATGCGGTTGTTGATGAAATTCCGAGTGCTTATAAGGATATTGATGCCGTGATTCAGGCACAATCTGACCTCATTGAACCTGTGGTGAGGCTGAAGCAAATTTTGTGTGTGAAGGGATAGAAGACAAAACTATGGGAATCGGGAAGGGGCAAGTGTAGTGGATGCGAGAACACAACACGGAGAAGGCCGTAAGTGGCATCCGGAAGGGCATCTGGGAGAACGATCCGGTTGGCTTAGAGCCGCGGTATTGGGTGCAGATGACGGATTGGTCTCCATCTCAAGCATTATGGTGGGTGTGGCGGCCAGCGGTGCTGGTGCAACCCCAATTCTGACTGCCGGCCTTGCTGGTTTAATGGCGGGAGCAATGTCAATGGCTGGCGGAGAATATGTCTCCGTCAGTACGCAAAAGGACGTTGAGATTGCTGATCGACTGCGAGAGGAAGCCGAACAAGAAGAAGATCCGGAAGGAGAACTTCGGGAATTGGCAGCAATTTATCAGTCCCGAGGATTGCCCCGGGATCTCGCTAATCAAGTTGCTGTCGCGTTGCACCGATCGGGGGCCCTGGAAGCTCACTTGCGCGATGAAATTGGTCAAACTTCTGATAGGGCCGCACGTCCCTTGCAGGCTGCGTTTGCTTCCGCGGCAAGTTTCTTTATAGGAGGGTTGGTTCCTTTTCTGGGAATGTTGGCAGGGACTACTCTGAGTCGAACTATTGTGATCGTATGCGTCACCTTAATAGGTCTTGTTGTCTCAGGGTTAGTAAGCGGCCGGCTTTCGGGAACGCCTCCGTTAAAGCCAGCACTCCGATTATTCTTTGGGGGCGGAGCGGCGATGCTAACTACAGCCATAGTGGGGCAGATGGTTCACCTTATTGCGTCGTGAGGCCTCGTCTGTCTCAAAGAACGAATATTCGTTACGGATGTTACTCAAAATTTCGCGAAGGGCTGTGTGTTGAAGGCTTGACCAAGAGCAAACCCGTGCCCGTCCACTCTTTGTCGAGCCTTGATTGAGGATCGTCTGTGTAAGCCCCTCGTACTGGGACTGAGGAATTTTACGGGTTTTATCAAGCTGATGGGAGTACCGAGTTGATGTTTGTAATCTTTTGCGAAGGACAGAGTAAAGATGCGTTTTGTCAGACCGGGGAGATTTGAACTGAAGGACAGACGGCCTTCGCCCTTCCTCAGTGCAAAAGTGTCGGTCACGTGAGATCCGGCAGATTTTGCTTTGCTGGGTGGAGAAGGATAAAAACGGCAATAAGACCGTCAAGCGGGTAACTTACCCATGGATGGCTCTATAGCGCCTTTTGGGGATAAGGTGTTTTATGTGAAACGGTTTTCCCAGAGCGGATGCTGTCCCAAGAGCTTTTTTGGGGATTTAAGAGCTCGGATTTATGGTTACTAAACGGCCATGAACAAAGAGCTGACGAACAGGATTATGACCCGCGCGGTAGGGAATGGAGTCCAAAGTGTCTGTATCCAAAATGAGGACATCGGCGCGTTTGCCCACTTCTAAGGAACCAACCTCATGATCCACCCCTAATACATAGGCAGCATTGATAGTCGAAGCGCTTAAGGCTTCTTCGGGAGAGAGACCAAAAAAATGCACGGCCATTGAGATGATCAAAGGCATGCTGGAAATAGGCGAAGTGCCCGGATTAAAATCACTGGCTATAGCTATGGCTATGTTGTGATCGATCATTTTGCGAGCGGGGGGATGGGGTTTGTGGCCCATGCTGTAGGTAGCTCCTGGCAACAAAACCGCTACGGAGGGACTGGCCTCAAACGGGGCGAGATCGTGACTGTGTATGTGATCCAAATGGTCGATTCCCCGTGCCCTCAAATTCAGTGCCATCGCTGTGCCGCCCAAATGAGAAAATTGGTCACTATGAACCCGGATATTGAGGTTCAACTTTTGCGCTTCGCGCAAAAATTCACCAACTTCGTGGACAGAAAAAGCGGTGGATTCGACAAAGGCGTCAACAGCGTCAATCCATTGTAATTGATGAGCTTGCGGCAAAAGCTCGTCCAAGACTTTGATTAACCATCGATCTTTGGGGAGGTTTGGCGGTGGCGTATGCAAGAAGAGTCCAGTGGACACGGTGCGCTGCTCTACTCGGTGGCGCAATTCTTGAATGAGACGCAACTGCCGTAATTCTCCCGCAACGGATAAACCATATCCGCTCTTCATCTCGATTGTCGTGGTGCCGTTGAACAGCATCTCGTGGATGAGTGATTCACAAAAGGCCACAATATCTTCATCGGGGCTCTCGTGGAATTGTTGGCTAGAGCGAGCGATACCGCCTAATTTGCCAAGGTCCTGATACGTGCGCCCCATCAAGCGCTGGCGGTACTCATCTGCTCGCCAGCCAGCAAAAGGCAGGTGAGTATGGCAGTCGACAAATCCCGGGATGACAATAGAGCCCTTGGCGTCAACAAGTGTGGGCTGATGGCCAAATTCAGCTAAAATTTGGTTGGTGGGGCCTATCGCTTCAATGATTCCTTGCTCGATAACCACAGCCCCATCGTCGATGATGGTTTGCTTGGCCATTTCTAATCCGCGGCGAGGTGGAATAGGAGTCGTGAGCGGATAGATTTTTCCATGAACAATAATCTGTCGCATGATTGAATCGGCCTTTCTCTCTGTTGCCTCTTGGGCTCTTTATCCTGGCCCTGGGGCTTAACCCCCTTAGAGCCTCTATGCCCCACAATCCCCGGGACAGTCTTCGGTGTGAATGGAGCTTTGTGCTTAAAGTTTCCAGCCAGGTATTTCGGTGCAATCTGAGGATGATGTTATCCGACATGAGTTGTCTTGGCTGAACTGATTCGTTGATTGTGGCGTTCAGAACGCATCAACACATAGTATAAAGCACTGGCCAAAATCAGTCCCACAATCCAGGAAATGTCGGCGCCGCCCATGATTTTGGCCACTGGGCCTTCATAAAGGGTTGTGTTGATAAAAGGAATCTCGATCAGGACTGTAATCACAAAAGTTATCAGGGCGCGGAAATTAAAAGCCGGATATCGGCCGCCGGGATTCAAGATAGAAGAAATGTCATAATTTCCCTGCCGAACAATATAGAAATCCGTTAGATTGATAGCGGTCCAAGGAATTAGCACATAGAGCAACATCAAAAGAAAATTACTGTAATTGCTCAGAAAATTGCCTTGTCCCCAAATGGCGAGAGCTGTACCTACAATGCCTGCCGCGAATATGATACTGATACGCGAGCGAAAACCAAAACGCCAGGGCTTAATAGCGTGCAGTGTCGTCGTCGTGGACATAAAAGCCCCGTATAGATTCAAAACGTTGACGCCGATTATTCCAAGAACAATAACAGGGAACACCAAGTTGTCTAAAGGTCCGCCCATTTTGTCGGCGATAAATGCCACACTATTCGCGTTAAACGCGTTCTTGGCAACCGTCATCGCTATCGCGCCAATGGCCATCATCCACACTGTGCCGATAACCGAACCCATGTAGGTATAGGCAAAACATTGATTTATTGACGTGTCATAGGGCAGATACCTCGAATAATCAGCCACGTAGGGAGCATAGGTAATTTGCCAGGTTGCGGAAATGGAGACGGCCAGAAGAAAGGTGCTCCAGACAAAATGACCGCCAGACAATGTGTGCAGGGGATAAAGATCAAGAAGTCGGATGGTTAGAATCGCAAAGACGACAGCAAAAAGATAGCCCGCCCATCTTTCATACTGATGAATCAGATCGTAACCGAAGACAGCCAACACAATGTTGACGACACTGACAATACCAATGGCGATGTCTAGGGGCATACCCAACCACCCAGCGAGAGCTTGCCCGCCTAAAACCGCGCTGGTCGCGAAATAGCCCAGGTACATAATGACCACCAGAAGCAAAGGCAAGATGGCGCCGTAAAATCCAAATTGGGCCCGACTTTGAATCATTTGGGGGATTCCCAATTTAGGCCCTTGAGCCGAATGGTAGGCCATGAACACTGCGCCCAGAATGTTGCCAAGTACGATAGCCAGTAACGCTCCGGTAAAATTGAGCCCCAGAACAATGCCTAAAGCCCCAGTCACGATCGTGGTCACTTGCATGTTGGCGGAAAACCAGATGAAAAACAGATTTTGCACTCTCCCGTGGCGTTCCTCTGGGGGAATAAAATCTATGGAATGCACCTCCGCTTTCATAAGCACCCTCCTTCGAATTGAATCATCAAATATTTAGGGTTGGGATTGATGAATTCGCTTTCAATTTAATGAGATCAACCACCACACGAGAACCAGATGAATATATTCATTCATTATGATGGCAAACAATCGTCTAAATTACAACAATATTTCGGTATATAAGGAGAAGAATTTATGGATGGTTCGGACGGCGAAGCGAGGTGTTGAGATGGTGATAGAGATGCCGCAAATATTCCCCTACTGCCGGATGAGGCGTAACAGCGGCATCCGGCAGTAGAGCACCAGTCGCGGAAACTTCTCATGGGTTTTTCGGGAATGCGCAAAGCAATGGTTATGGCGATGATTGGGACTTGGGTCATCCAGTCCATTGAGTGTGAAAGATTTGATAAGTGTGCTACAATTTTGTTGGAACAAGATATTCTTAATTTTGGAAACATTGAATGGAGTCATCAATCTGATGAAAGCATTACTCACGCTTGAGAATTTCCTGGACAGGATTCTCGAAGCTTCCCAGGAGTCGCCTGCCCACCAGCAAATTGGTAAGTATTTGTCCTGTCATTTGCGTGAAGCGTCTTTTTTAAGCGCGGGGGAACTCGCCAAAGAAGTCGATGTGAGTCAAGCTTCTGTGAGTCGTTTCTGCCACACCATGGGTTTTCGCGGGTTTAGTGAATTTATCGGGGCTTTGCAGAATATGGTCCGAGAAGAATGGCGGGCCCCCGAACGAACGGTGTATTTGCGGCCGAGCTTGCCTCTTGACGCTGATCCCTTATTGGCACAAGAAATTGCCAATTTGGAGGGGCTGCCTGAAATTTTGGACAGTGAGGCGATGAGGCGATTAGTGGACTTTGTCAGCACCAGTGAACGCGTCATTCTGGCCGGAGCTCGTATATCTGGCACCTTGATTCCTTATATAGCTTATTGCCTGGGAAAAATTCGGGATGGGGTGGAAGTGGCCACGCCTGGTTCGATATTGTGGGATAATCTAGCGCCATCGAGTATGAAGAACACGGTCATTGTCGGTTGGGTATTTTCACGTTATGCCAAAGGTTTGCTGGAATGGATGGAAGATGCGGCTCAAAACGGCATACGCATTGCCGCTTTAACTGATCGCTGGATGTCCCCGGTTATGAGTTTTGCCGATCCTGTTTTAGTGGTGCCTGTGGCCAACGCCTCATTGTTTGATTCTTACGCAGCGCCCATGTTTGTGATGAATTATTTAGTGAGACAAGTCGCCCGCCGCCTTCCTGAAGTGGGAATAAGGCTGGAACAATTGGAAGCCAGGGATCAGCGTATGGAGGTTTATTGGACCAGGCGCCCTGCCAAGCCTAGGGAGTGACAATATGCACGAAACCTCGTACGTTTCGCGATTGCAAGAGCGTGTTGACACTTTAGGAAAAATTGGTCGAGATCCTTCCGGCGGTATTACCCGTCCTTTCGGCACGGAGGCCGAACGCGAGGCCAGGAGATGGTTTTTGGACGAAGCCCACAGGGCACAGCTTGACGTCTCGACTGACAGTTTTGGCAACATCTGGGCCTTATACCCCGGCCACCACCCCGAGATTTTGGCTGTCGGCTCCCATCTTGATACCGTGACTAACGGCGGAGCCTACGACGGGGCACTGGGCGTGATATTGGGACTGGAAAGTATCCAAACACTTCGTGAAAGGGATTATCGCCCTCAGTATACGTTAGCTGTGGTCGCGCTAAGTGGTGAGGAACCGAATTCATTTCGTCTGTCCACGATAGGCAGCCGATTGCTGACGGGAATGTTGTCCTTTAAGGATGTTGCCGAAACCCAGAACGATCAGGGATTGTTATTGAGTGAAGCTCTTGAACTCGCAAATGCGCCCACTGGAAATCATAAGGAGCTTGGCGTTTCGAGACTTCGAGGATTTATCGAACCCCACATTGAACAAGGAGATCGGCTTCAAGAACAGGGTTTTCCCTTGGCTGTCGTTACCACTATCACCGGTATTGTGCGACACTCCATGACTCTTGTCGGTGAGCAAAACCATGCGGGGACAACGGCTTGTGAGAAACGGCGCGATGCCGTGCAAACTTTTGCGGCGACTATGGAACTGTTTCAAAGACTGCGGGCACAATTTGCTGGCGAGGTGCGAGGCACTGTGGGTTATGTGAATGTGTTTCCCAATTCAGTCAATATTGTTCCCTCTCGAGTGGAATTTATTGTGGAATGGCGATCTCCTGTGGAGTCTGTGTTGCACTTTGCGGCAGAAACATTCTGGACCCAGGTTCAGACTCACGTCCATGAAATGGGTCTGAAAGTGAGTCGCAAAGTGATTCTCTCGCAGAATCCGGTGGCCATGGATCCAGATATCCAAATCCTCTTGCATCAAGGCATTGCTGCCTATTATCCCCAGCATCCCAGTTTGGTGAGCTGGGCCGGTCATGATGCGGCACATCTGGCCAAAAGAGTGCCAAGCGGCATGCTGTTTATTCGGAGTAACGGTAAAAGCCATTGTCCGGATGAAAGCTGTGATTTTTCTGATATGGCAATGGCATTAAGGGTATTGACAACGGTACTGACCCGATGGGATCAGAGCCAAAGCATCTAAGCGGCCTTTATAAGGAAGTGACAAGATGTTAACAGCCTATCAACCCGCGTGGATGAAGCTGAACAATGAGTTTGTCCAAAACTTTACGCTGGTGGCCAATAATGATACCGGGCGCATTGTGGCTTTGGGGACGAGTGAGAGGGTAATGGCGCAATATCCGGGGATAACAGTGGAAAAGTGGCCGGAAATGGTCTTGGTTCCTGGTACGGTGAACGCGCACAGCCATTCTTTTCAACACCTATTGCGTGGTCTCGCTGTGGATCAGCCTTTTTTGGTCTGGCGGGAACAGGCGCTGTATAGACTGACACCCTATTTAAACACCAAGGCGCTGTACTTGGGGGCCAAGCTCGCGTTCAGCGAAATGCTTTTGCAAGGAATAACCACCGTGGTGGATTTTTTCTATATCCATGATCACGGGTTGGATAACGACTTGGGGGTGATTCAAGCGGCGCAAGAACTTGGAATTCGTTTGGTTCTGGCTCGCGCCTTTTATGACTGGGAGGGTGCACCCGAAGTCTATAGGGAGACACCTGAGGAAGCCGCCCACCGGAGTCAAACTCTTGTTGCCCGTTATCGCAATAACCCCATGGTCAGTATTCATCTGGCGCCACATAGTGTTCATGGAGCATCTGATGCCATGATTCAGGCTGCCGTGACATTGGCCCGTGAGCTTAAGGTGCCCTATCACATGCATATCGCCGAAGAGCGGTTTGAAGTCGAGGAACAACGCGCAAAGAATGGACTGAGTCCCGTGGAACACTTAGCTCAACTGGACGCGCTGGACTCTTCCTTAATTGCTGTGCATCTTACCTGGGCTAATTCCCACGATGCCGTCTTATTAGGACAAACGTCGGCGAATCTTGCTTATTGTCCTTCCAGCAACATGTTTTTAGCAGATGGAGTGAGTCCCATTGGCATGTTAAGGGAAAAAGGGATACGGGTGGCGCTTGGCAGTGACGGCGGATGCAGCAATAATCGTGCGAGTGTGTACGAGGAAATGCGCATGGCCGCTTTAGTGCAAAAAGTTGAAAACCTCGATGCCACAGCATTGACCCATCAAGACGTCTTTAGAATGGGAACAGACAATGGCGCCAAGATGTTGCGTTTGGATGCAGGGTCGTTAAAAGAAAACAACCTGGCAGATTTTGTCGGCATTGATTTAACACATGTTTCCTTGCTGCCATGGTCTCAAGAAACCTTGCTGGCGAATATTGTGTATTCCATGAGTCCTGCCGCCATACGGAATGTGGTCGTGGGGGGAAGGAAAATTGTTGCGGAAGGCCAACTGCTAACACAAGACACGCAAGTATTGTTCCGAAACATTCAACAGTTGAGAAAACAATGGATGTAATTCCACCTGACGCACTATGTGACTTGGATCGGTTTAGTTCATGAATAAATGATAAGGAGGTTGATACCATGGTAGATTTCAGCAAGCATGAAGGGATTCAAGCGCCGACCGGCCCAGACTTGCATTGCAAGGGCTGGGGTCAGGAAGCGGCCTTGAGGATGTTGATGAATAATTTGGACGCCCGAGTCGGGGAAAATCCCCGAGAGCGTATCGTTTACGGAGGACGGGGACGGGCTGCACGTTCTTGGCCAGCCTATGACAAAATTGTGGATAGTCTATTGAATATGGAGAATGACGAAACTTTGTTGATTCAATCGGGAAAGCCCGTAGCTATTTTCAAGACGCAAAGCCAAGCGCCTCGAGTATTGATTGCCAACGCCAATCTTGTGGGAAAGTGGGCTACGCTGGAAGAGTTTGACCGATTGGAGAAGAGAGGGTTAACCATGTTTGGGCAAATGACAGCGGGCTCCTGGATTTATATTGGCAGTCAAGGTGTGATTCAAGGCACGTTTGAAACCCTGGCGGCTTTGGCGGCTAAACATTTCGACGGGACATTGCAGGGCAAGCTTTACGTGTCGGCTGGGCTAGGAGGGATGGGAGCAGCGCAACCTTTGGCTGCGAAAATGCTGGACGGGGTAGCCTTGATAGCAGAAGTTGATGATCAACGGATCCAGCGCAGGCTCGATTCGGGGTATTTGGATGTGGCTTATGAGAGTGTCGAGCGTGCGGTCAATGATGCTTTGGCGGCAAAGAGAGAAAAGAAATCCCTTTCTTTGGGGGTTCACTGTCATGCCAATGAATTGTTGCAGTACTTGATTCAGCGCCGTATCATTCCGGATGTCTTGTCTGATCAAACGGCTGCGCACGATCCATTGATTGGATATATTCCAGACGAACTGAATGTCCTTCAGGCTCAAAGATTGCGCCATGAAGACCCTGAAACCTACCTGCAAATGGCCAGACGCTCCATTGCGCAGCATGTGAGACGCATGCTGCTTTTGCAACAACAGGGGGCAAGAACCTTCGACTATGGCAACAATATCCGCCGGGAGGCCTTGGATCAAGGGGTGACGGATGCATTTGAGATTCCTGGATATGTGCCTGGGTACATTCGGGATTTGTTTAATGCCGGCAAAGGGCCGTTTCGCTGGGCCGTACTGTCTGGAAAAGCAGAGGAGATTTACAAACTGGATAGCTTGGCGCTTGAGATGTTCGGAGATAATCCCTTACTGACTCGGTGGTTTACCCTTGCCCAAAAGTATATTCATTTTCAGGGACTTCCAGCCCGCATAGCCTATATGGGACTTGGCGAACGCGACCGGTTTGCGGTCAAGGTTAACGAATGGGTTGCTCAAGGTGTTCTCTCGGCTCCTGTGGTGTTTGGCCGCGATCATCATGACACGGGCTCGGTAGCTTCACCCTACCGAGAAACGGAAGCCATGCTCGATGGATCGGATGCTATTGCTGATTGGCCCATTCTCAATGCGTTATTGAATACGGCCGCGGGGGCTCACTGGGTTTCGTTTCACCATGGGGGAGGGACGGGAATCGGTTATGCCTTGCACGCAGGGGCGGTGGTGGTGGCTGATGGCAGTGAAGACAGTAGAGGACGATTGTCCCGTGTGTTCTTTAATGATCCCGCCATAGGCGTAATACGCCATGCGGATGCAGGATATGATGTGGCTGTCAAGACAATGGCCGCCAATAAGGAGCGCATGCAAGCACCCTTTGTGGGCCCAGATACCAATATTCCGCTAGACTAGGTTGTCGTCCTGAATATGGCACATTCCTTGAAATGGGAAGGGTATTAACCGGTTGTGATATAATTCAGATGGGCTTGGATTTTGACTATATCTCCTTCTTGAAGGGGTGAGTCAGATGATTATTCGCGAGCAATTGAGTCCTGTTCTTGCCTTGGTTGCAGGCCTTCTTATACTTATCCGGCCACGGCTGTTGAGCTATATTGTGGCAGTTTACCTGATTATTGTGGGACTTATGGGACTCATCCATTGACGGTGAATCAAATTCAAAATGGGCAATTTCGTGACTTGGGCGGTTGGCTGATGGTTGAATTTGGCTGTAATGTCCAGTGCAAAGAGGCGGTTGGGAACCCGGTTTCTAAGTTTTCCTCCGCCTGTGTTGCTCGGACTCCGAAGCGCGACAATGACTTGGGTCAAGTTAGGGTGAATACAAGCACTTCCTGATGCCGATCCCAACCAATTGCCGTGTGGCAGTTGACCATACATGTGGATGGCATGCGAGGCCAACTCTCTTTTGTACAAGCTAAACATGACGGCTTGATTAGAGCTTGTGGATTGTTGTGCCGACCGAGCCATTATTCACTTTTGCGTCCAAAAATAGCCGCTAGTATTGGATAGTTTGAGAGCCCCGCGCTCCTCAAAGTGCGGTCGGACTAATTCCGCCATAGTTTTTATTAACTGCTCTTTAATCTCCGGCGTATGGGAGTCGCTAGGGATTCCTTGCCAACAGAACCCCGAGCCATAATACGACAAATAGGAGTCGATACTGGGAAACAGAAGTCCGGCGGGTACTTCCACTTTGTGAACAGGCACAGGAAAAAATCGCGAGCCGCTTTTCAGAGAAAACCGATCGATCCCATGAGAAGGTTGATAGGGAAGTCCTAGGGTGCGGGCAGCCTGTTGATGGCGCGCCATCATTTCTTCGTAGCTGTTGCTTCCATTGGTAGCACAAAGCAATAAGCCGCTGGGACGTAATAGCTTCAAGGCCCTTGATAGAACGTCGCGGATATCGGCGACGTGGTATAGCATGAAGTGCAGTCCAATCCAATCAAAGGACCCTAACTCATCATTCAGATTTTCGGCACTGCCACGGCGGACTAATGCTTGTGTATCGTGGAGCAGATTGTCTTCAAGCTGTTTCACCATAGCACGAGATTGGTCTATAGCCAGATAAAAGCAATGATCCCCGGCATATCGCCTGATCCGCTGGTACCATGCTCCAGTCCCTGCCCCGATGTCGAGGATTCTTTGGGGATGGGTTATCGTCAGGGCATGGCGCGTCATAGCATCGAAAATATTTTCGGTTTGGAGACTATAGCGTTGGTGACTTAAAATGCGAATAGCCAGATCATCCTGAGTTTGGTAGGATTCGTGTACAAATTTGTGATCAAAAAACGGATCGTTGTTCATGTAGTGACTCCTTTGATGGACGACTCCATAGCGTTGTCCTGCTTCGGTGGGGTGAATGGTGGGCTGAGCCGAAAAGTCGCAGGGCTTCCTTTGCCCGAGCACGTTTTCCTTCTTCCACGTTTAAAAATTCCTCGGACTATCGCTGATCAACAAATATCGGCGACACGCGATATCTGTCTTCAATTTAGACGTCCACGAGAATCTGCATTTTCTTCTGATGTTAACATATTGCTTCCTTCCTCCACTCGGGAAGATTAACACTGTGCAAATCAACCTATTCAAAAAACTGTG
>JAKBWA010000061.1 GCA_021841025.1 Bacillota bacterium
AGGTGAAGTGAATGCTCATGCGATGGGATCCCGAGGATATTCAGCATTTCCGCAACGACATGTCTCGTGTGTGGAGCCGAATGCGAGAGGACTGGAATCTTGACGACACCAAGCCGCACACCCATTTGCATCAAATTGAAAATGGCTATCTCGCGGAATTCGAACTGCCTGGGGTTAATCCCGACGAGGTCAATATTGAAGTCGGAGAGGACTCCATTACCGTCAAAGGCACATTCCCTGCATCCAATTTGGAAAAAGATCCCCGTCAGGGTGAAGAATTTCAAGCCGTAGTAGGGTTTCCGACGGAAATCGATCCCGAGACCGCAACAGCGGACTACAAATTTGGATTGCTCCGCATCACGGTCTACAAATCCATGGCACGGCGGAAAAGAATCAGCATCAATGCCCACTAAACCAAAAAGGGGCCTCTTGGCCCCTACTCCTTTTTATCCGGAGGATCCGGCTTTTTGCCCGAAAAGAATCCTGCCATGACTCCAATGAATAATCCGCCAATCAAAGGCTGCCATCCTTGCGGCGGAGGGCCAACCCACAAAATGGAAGCCGTCTCCGCAACCAACGCACCGACAGCGGCCACGATCATTGTCCATACCACATGAACCGAGCCCTGGGGCCGGCGGGATCGGCCCAAAATCGCTCCAATGATGGCCGAGCTGCAAGCAATAGCTAACGCCAGGACGGTCTTCAACGGACAACCACGTTGACGAGACTCCCGGGAACGGAAATTACCTTAAGTATTGTCCGTCCCTGAGTCAGGACTTGGATTTTTTCCTCGGCCAGTGTTAATTCCCGCAATTGATCCGGACGAATATCCTTAGGCACAGTAAGGCGGCTTCGCACTTTTCCATTGATTTGCAAAGCTATCGTCACTTCATCATCTTCCAGCCATTTCTCTTCATACTGAGGCCATTCGGCTGTGTGCACACTTTCCTCGTGGCCCAGCTGGTGCCACAACTCTTCCGCCAAATGCGGAGCGAAGGGAGCCAAGAGGCGAGTAAGCACTCCCAAAATTTGCGTTTGTTCCTCTTTGTTGATAGCATCAATGTCTTGATATAAGGCATTGGTGAGTTCCATCAAAGCGCTGATGGCGGTGTTAAAAGCCCGCCGTTCACGGATATCTTCCGTCACTTTCCTGGTTGCGCGGTGAACCGCTTTATAAATGCGTACGCGGGCATCCTCTGATAAAGGTCCCGAATGGGGCTTAACGACCAGCCGGTACACGCGTTGCAAAAACCGGTAAGCTCCCTCAACACCTTCCTGGGACCATTCAAAATCTTTGTCTGGCGGGGCGGCAAATAGCATAAACACGCGCATCGCATCCGCCCCCCGCTCTTTCATGATGTTTTCGGGGCTTAAGGTATTGCCTTTGGATTTTGACATTTTCTGTCCATGGTACACGACCATTCCTTGTGCCAACAGCCGTTTAAACGGTTCGTCAACAGGAGTGAGTTTCGCATCATAGAGCACTTTGGTGAAAAATCGTGAATAGAGCAGGTGCAAAACGGCGTGTTCTTTTCCTCCCACATATTCATCTACGGGCATCCAATAATCTACATCTGTTTTAACGAAGGGCTCATCCGCATGAGGAGAGGTAAAGCGGTAATAGTACCAGGAAGAATCCACAAATGTGTCCATCGTATCGGTTTCCCGGTAAGCCGGGTGATGGCACTGAGGACATGAGGTTTCCAGCCAGTCCTTGGCTCCGGCTAAAGGAGAAGCCCCTTGTCCGGTAAATTCCACGTTCTCAGGTAACAACACGGGCAATTGATCCTTGGGAACAGGAACAGCCCCGCAATGGGGACAATGAATAATGGGAATCGGAGCCCCCCAATAGCGCTGTCTCGAAATCAGCCAATCACGCATCCGGTAGCTGATGCGGGGCCCGCCCTTGCCTTCCGCCTGCAATGCCTTAGCAATAGCCTCTTTGGCCGTTTCGTTGTCCATTCCTGTAAAGGGGCCCGATTCTATCAAAAATCCGGGGCCCGTGTATGCGCTGTGGCCAAAATCCGCATCCGGATTTTCGGGGCTCACCACAATTTTAATCGGCAACTGATATTTGTGGGCATAGGAAAAGTCACGAAGATCGTGAGCCGGCACCCCCATTACCGCTCCCGTTCCATAATCAACCAAGACATAATTGGCAATCCAAATGGGAAGGCGCTCTTTCGTCAAAGGATGCACAGCATAACTCCCAGTGAAAATGCCCCGTTTCTCAGTGTTTTCTGCCGTGCGTTCAATATCGCTATGCACCCGTTCAGCAGCGATAAACCGACGCACCTCATCCCTATGAACATAGGACGCAATAAGGGGCTCAACCAGAGGATGTTCCGGAGCCAGGACGATATAACTCGCTCCATAGAGGGTATCGGGACGGGTGGTAAAGACCGAGATGCGCTGATCAATCTGCGGCACGTCAAAAATGATTTCTGCGCCCACGCTCTTCCCAATCCAATTAAATTGCTGGGTCTTGATCTCTTGGGGCCAGTCCAGGGAGTCCAGGGAAGACAGTAATCTTTCCGCGTAGTCGGTAATCCGCAAATACCACTGGGTTAAATCCTTTTTGACCACCACGGAATCACACCGCCAACACAATCCGTCCTCCACTTGCTCATTGGCCAACACTGTCTCACAGCTAGGGCACCAGTTGACCGCTCCTTCTTTCCGGTAGGCTAATTGGCGATCATAAAACAGCAGAAACAGTTCCTGGGTAAACCGGTAGTATTCTGGCTCCGATGTCGTCACCTCGCGAGACCAGTCAAAGGACAATCCCATTTGCTTCATTTGCGTCTTCATATAATCGATATTGGCCATTGTAGATGTACGCGGCGGAATGCCGCTTTTGATGGCAGCATTTTCGGCGGGCATGCCGAAGGCATCCCAGCCCATGGGATGCAAAACATTGTATCCTGCCATCCGCCTATACCTAGCAATCACATCTCCCAGCGTATACACCCGCACATGTCCCATGTGCAAGTGCCCCGATGGATACGGGAATTGCTCCAGGCAATAAAATTTCTTGCGAGAAGCGGCGTGCGCTTCATATAACCGCTCTTCATTCCACACTGTTTGCCATTTCTTTTCGACCGCCTGAACATTGTAGCGATCTAACGAAGACATCGTGGAAGACTGTTCTTCCTTGATCGTCATGGTCTTCCCTCCAATAAAAAAAGTCCCGGTCTTGCCAACAGGGACGAGTCAAAACCCGCGGTACCAACCAGTTTAGTGCCGAACGGCACCTATTGCTCCAGCGATAACGGGCCGACCCGCACTCTCACGCGGCGAGTGGGGAAATCTCCCAGTCTAAGATCACAGGCCGCTATCCTAAAGTAACCCGAAATTCCCCTAAAACCGCGATCCTTAAGCTTCCTCAATAGGATTGGAATTTACATACTTTCGATTTTACCCCGAAATTCTCATGAAATGCAAATAGGAATAGCCCTCAAGCCATATCTCCCTATACACGTCATAATTTTCTTCGTTGCCGATAAAGGATTTTGCCAATTCATGACGAATTGCCATAACAGTAGAATGTCGAGCGTGCTGGAGGCGTCGAATATGAGTTCCATGGCAAAATTTCGCCACGATGATTTGTGGCCCAATTGGCGTCATAACAATATGTTAGAAGCCGCTTTTCAACCCATCGTCTCCTTGCGAGACGGCTCTGTCCTGGCTTACGAAGGGCTAAGCCGGCCTCAATTACCGGGAGGAAAACCGGTTCCGGTATTGGACCTCATGGCCTCGGCTGAGCAGCATAACAGCTTGTTAACATTTGATCAACTCGCCTTTATGCGTATAATTAGGGCATTTTGCGCAAGCCCTGTTCGAGACACCTCCGAGCTTTTCATTAATATTCTCCCCAATAGCCTGTTGACACCCGCACCTTTTTTGCAAGCCTTGCAAGAATCGGGGCTCAAGCCAGAGCAAATCGTTCTGGAGATCTCGGAGAGGGAAACCATTCCTGAAGGCGACCAAAAGCTTCGGCAATATCTTGCCCCCTTTCGCAACATGGGTATCCGCATTGCCTTGGACGACATGGGATCAGGCTATTCGGGTCTCACCCGTCTCATTGAGTTGCAACCAGATTTTGCCAAGATTGATCTGAGCTTGGTCCGCGACATTGACAAGAACTCGATAAAATTTGCGCTATTGGAAAGCACGGCCCGCTTCGCCAAAAAGACGGCTGCAACCTCCTTAATTGCAGAAGGCATTGAAACCTTTGGTGAATTGTACACGCTCAAAGAAATCGGGGTCGAATTTGGACAAGGCTATCTCTTGGGCAAACCCAACCAAGAATTTCGTGCGACTTTAACGGCTCAAGATTTCAAGAAGGTTCCCTCGCCCAAACCTCCTGTCAGCTACCAACTTGACACGTTATTAACTACAACGCGCCAAATGGTGCGCGGACTCGCCCAAGGAGAAGGCGCATACACGTCCTTAACCTCTCTGGCTAAGAAAATCACTGGGGCCGACATGGCGGCTTTATTCAAACTGGAGAACACACATTTTCGGTACGTCGGATCGACTGAACGGCTCTCTTCCTCAGAGTGCCAAATGTTCGAAGCCGCTGTGATTGATCAGGCCGATGCGTTGTATAACGCGATTGTGATGCGGCAGCCTACCATTTTCCAACAGAAATCGGCACAATCCCACCCCTGGGCAGAGCATTTCCATCTACAATCCGCTATTGTCACCCCTATCTGCGACAACTTAGGATGCTGGGGATTTTTGCATGTAGGCTACCAAGAACCCAATCAGATTCGTCCCGACACCATTCACCTGGTCCAGAGTATTGCCGCCTTGTTTACCCTGGCTCTTGGATACTCCCAAAGACAAGAGGCCATCAGCGAACAGGACATGCTGGGGGAGCCTTTGTTCGAAGCCATCTCCAGTTTAGCCGAAAGTGCCAGTTTGGAGCATCTGCTGGCCAAAACAACCGCAGCAGCACTTGCGGTAACCGGAGGGCACGAGGGGTGGATTGGCCTTCTTGATGAGCAGGTCTTGCACTGCGTGCGTCATGATGGCGGATCATTTGATGTATCCCGGCAGGATTTGTTTGATCTTTCCACAGACGACGGACAAGGGCCAGTGGGACAAGTGTTGCAAACCCGCTCAGCCCGCATTATTCCCAATATTATGACCGAACCTTCCCTAGCTCCCTGGCTAAAAAACTTAACAGAAGCAGGAATCCAATCCGCGGTGGGTATTCCTTTGATCTCGGGCAGCCGTCTGCTCGGAATTCTCAAGGTCTATCACAGCCGAATTGGGGGATTTACCCCAGGGCGCGTGCGCCGTCTTTATGCTCTGAGCAATCTGGCAACAGCCTTAATTGAGCGCTCTCTGACGTCTCTTGAGTCCAGTGAGCGGATTCGTCGTCAAAGCTTGCTGGCTCAGTCTCTGGCCCAAATGAATTACGCGAAATCCCGTCAAGAAATTTTATCCCTGCTGACAACCACCCTCACTCGTTATGGACCATTTCCGCTGGCTTTAGTCCTAAGCCGTGACGGGGGGGTGTTTGTCCCCGTGCTTCACACCGGGAACCTTGGCGACTCCTTGAGACTGTGCCTGCCTTACGGGGATGATCATGCTGTCTTGATGGCCTTAAAGTCAGACCAAAGTCTTTATATCGACTCTCGTCACCACCGCAAGGATTCCTTAACCCAATTTGCCATCCAGCACAATTTTCCCTCCTATGCCGTCATTCCTTTGGGGCTGAGTGATACAGCCGTGGTGCTGTTTGCCTATGACACTGAGTCATTGAACACCGTGTTGCCGGAACTGGAGTCTTTTGCCCGGGCCATGGGACAAGCCTTGTCCAAAAATTATCTTCAAAACCGGATTTTTCAAGAGCAACAACAAATGGACATCATGCTCGGTGTCCTCAAAAATCTTGGCCAGGTGAAAACTCAGAAGGAGTTAATGCACCAGGTGACACAAGTGTTAACCGACCACATTGGGGCTTTGGGCGGATGGATGGTGGATTCGAAAAATCCTTTAGTTCCGCGCCGTGTCTTCGGACAGGTGCCCGATTATGTGTATTCCCTGCTGCGGCCCGCGCAAGAAGGGCATTCTCCCTTTACAATCACAGGCGATGGACTTCCTTTGTCGCTGCGGGATGAAGGGATAAAAGGAGTAGTGGGTTTTCACTTCACCTTTCCGGAACTGGATCAGGATGGATTTCTCTTAATCGCTAGCCGGGAAAACGGCTTTTCGAAACATCAGCACCATCTCATGGAGATTTTTATGTCTTTCGTCGAGTCGGTCTATCGAAGGACTGAAATGGACCGGCAACGCGAAGATATGGCGCATACCGACGTTCTCACCCATCTGCCTAATACGCTCGGTATGGAAGATCTCTACCGCAAGTTTCAATCTTCAAAAGGCGAACCACCCGCGGCCATCGGCTGTGTTCTGTTGGATGTTACGGGTCTCGCCCGCATCAATCAGGACAGGGGTGAAAACGTCGGTACGAGCCGATTAGTTCAATTAGCACAATACCTCCAGGGGGCCGTGCGTTATGAAGGCATCGCAGGCCGAATCGGTGGCGATGAATTCCTGTTGATGTATCCAGGGGTTAAATCTCAGGCCCTGGAAGAAGAAGTCCACCGAATTGTGGACGGAGCGCCTCTGCCCTTAAAATGGGTTAGCGTCTATGTATCGAGTCCGGGTAACGTGTCTCTTCAATCCGTTTTGAAGACCGCTTATCTCACGTTGCACCACAAAGGTTCAGGCCGCCTGGAATTTTTGGCCAAAGTTTAGCCAAAGTCCCCGTGAAATTCACGCTGGGTATCACGAGGATCCGAATTGCCCAGTTGCAGGCTTGATCCCCCAAATTCATCGGAGTTTCCCGGCTTTTGATGGGGGATCATCCCCAAAAGGCCGTCTTTCCCCTTTGAATCTTACAATTCCTTATCGTATGAGCCATGGCCGTGAACCATAACGGGCCTTTCATGAATCGGCAAAGTCTAAGGCTCCTTTTGATAAAAGGACACGATCTCACGGCCTCCCAGTTGCTCAATGACCTGGTCACGGTTAGCCGCCGGAGCCACGTAGGCCAACAACCGGTCTCGGCCCTGAATGACAAAATTACCGTGGGGAATCACCCGGCCTTGGTTTCGTGTAACAGAGACAATCAACGCATCCGCGGATAGGTTCACATCCTTAAGTTGCCGGCCCACCAAAGGTGAATCATCGGGAATTTCCATTTCGACAAAGACACTGTCCAGTGTGCTGTGATGCAGTCTTTCCACCTGCTGCCGCATGTCAACGGCATGAACTGCGGAAGCATTGTACGCTCTTAAAATCCCAGAGCGGGTAATCAGTCCGACGACCTGATGGTTTTGAGCGTCTTGAACGGGCAGCATGTCCACATCATACAAAGACAGATACCGGATGGCCTCATCCAAGGACTGATGAGTAAAAACGGGTTTCGGCAGGGGCCGGATGATGGAAGAGATTGTATCAATGTGCCTCTCGCTCCCATTTTGAAGGACACTGGCGATATCGCGCAACGTCACAATGCCGTCCAATCCTCCATGGGCGCGGATAACAGGAAGAAAACTCCGGTTGAGGTCCGTCATTTTTTGCCAGGCCACCCGAACAGGAGTGTCCGCGAACACCGTGTCTTGCAATGGCTGCAACGCGGATTGCACGGATATCACCTTCATAGGCCGAATATCATCGCCGCGCAAAATCTTTATGCCGCGGCGAACAAGCCTCACGGTATACATCGAATCCCGGGTAAAGAGATTGTAAGTCAAATAACTGATCGCCGCGCACGCCATGACCGGAGCCGTTAAGTGATAATCCCCCGTAATCTCCAAAAGGATTGTAATAGCCACAAATGGCGCTTGCGCTGAAGCCGCAAACAAGGCCGCCATGCCGGCAATAGCGTAGATTGAGGGATGAGGCGCCAAGCTAGGCGAGATGTGGTAGAGGAAATTTCCAAATGCTCCGCCCACCATGCCTCCCAAAAACAACGACGGCGCAAAGACTCCGCCGGATCCGCCTGAGCCCATCGTAATCATCGTGGCAATATACTTCAAGATGAACAAGACAGCTAAAAATCCCCACATAATTTGATTCGTCAAGGCGAGATGCATAGTGGGATAGCCCACACCCAGAACCTGGGGCACAAATAGTCCAATGAGCCCTACGACAAATCCTCCGAGAGCAGCCTTAGCCCAAAACGGCAAAGAAACACGGTTGAAAAAATCTTCGGATGCCGTTAATCCTTTGGTGTACAATACTCCGACCAAGGCCATTAAAAACCCCAGTCCCATCATAAATAGCATGGCAAAATGATTAATGACATGGTAAGGGGGCGTCGCCAATACGGCACGGCTGCCCATAATCGCATCAAAAACACTCGACCCCGTCGCTGCAGCCAAAAACACTGGGACGATGGCGCCAATTTGGTAACTGCCAAGGACAATTTCCAAACCAAAAAACCCTCCGGCAATCGGGGCATTGAAGGTGGCCGCAATACCGGCAGCGGATCCTGCCGCCAACAACAATGACATGTATTTTTCGGGCAAGGCTAAAATCTGTCCCACTGTCGAACCAAACGCAGCACCAATCAGGGCAATGGGCCCCTCACGTCCCACAGAACCTCCGCTGCCAATGGTGATTGCCGGCGCAATAATTCCCAACACCCCGACACGCGGACGAATTTTCCCACCCCTCAAGGCCAGCGACTCCAGAATTTGCGGCACTCCATGCCCCTTTACCTCACGAGCTCCATAGCGCGTAATCAGACTGACCAGAACAAGACCCACGCAAGGTGCCGCTGCCAGCAAAAAATGCGGGCCATTTTGGAGGGTCTTCGCAATAAGGACGGTGTGTACGGCCCGAATCATCCAGCGAAACAATATGGCTCCGAGCCCTCCCACAACTCCCGTAATCATAGCAAGAGCCGCCACCGCCCACGGCTCCCATTTGGGGTGAAATAGATGAGGAATGCTGAGATGGGGACGGCTTTGTTCGATATTTGTCATAGCTGCATATTCTCCTTAAAATGACTGGGTGAACTTTGGTGCCACAGCCGTTCTCAATACCTTAAGTTCACCCCCCCGTCCACTCTTAACGTGTGAGCAGTAATGTAAGAGGACTTTTCGTTGTCCAAGAGGAAGTCGATTGCCGGAGCAATCTCTTGCGCTCGGCCCAAGCGCCCTAAAGTGATGTGCCGCTGCAACTCCTGTTCTCCCCGGGAGTCCCTGACACCCATGCCATCCGCTAGGGCCCCCACCATCACCGTATTCACACGCACCTGGTCTTTTCCCCATTCTGCTGCCAAATGCCTCATCAGTCCTTCCAAACCTGCTTTCGATGCGCCATACACGGCTGCAGGTCCCATAGCACTGGCCATAATGGCGTCAATACTGGAGACGAAGACAATGCTGGACGGAGCCAGAAGCCTAGGCTTAACGATCTTGACCAACTCAAATGCCGACCGGAGGTTCACATTCATCATTTGTTCCCACTCCGAGGAGGTCGAATTGATTACCATGTCGCTATAAACCACGCCCGCCAAATGCACAACACCCGTAATCTGTCGAATCTGGAGTTTGTCCAGTTCACTTAGCACTTGCTCAGCCATACGCAAGGGTTCTCTCAAGTCCGCCTGGATCCATTCCACCGGGCCCTTGACATTGACGGCAGAGTGTCGAATTCCTATGATATGCCATGATGGATGAATCAGATCGACCAAAGCTTGGCCTATCGCTCCGCTAAGGCCTGTCGCCAATAGAACACGCGAACGATCACTCACAACGTCTTCCTCCTCAGCATATTCTCGCCAATCCCGGGCAAAGATTGGTATGATAACCAGTGTGTTGTTGATATCGAGAAAGGATGAATATCATGGCAGAACCTACTTTCCGTTTTAGTCCGCGCCCAAATCGGGCCCAGGAAATCCATTGGCACGAATGGACGCCCCAAACATTTCAAAAAGCCAAGGACGAAGACAAGCCAGTACTCTTGTCCATCTCGGCAGTTTGGTGTCATTGGTGCCATGTTATGGATGAAACGACTTATTCCGATCCCCAAATCATTTCCCGCATTAATTCCGATTTTATTCCCGTTCGCATCGACAATGATCAAAGACCCGATGTAAATCAACGCTACAACATGGGTGGATGGCCTACCACGGCATTTTTAACTCCGGCGGGCGAAATTATCACCGGCGGCACATATATTGCCCCTGAGCAAATGACCCCTCTACTCGACCAGGTTCTGGATTATTGGCGCGAACATAAAACTGAAATGGGGGACACCCTCAATCCTCCTGAATCTCCAAAGATTAATTCCGGTCTTGACAGACCCTCGCCCGAGTCGGTCACCAAAATCATGGAAGCCATACGGGACCAATTTGATCGAGCTTACGGAGGGCTCGGCGTAGCCCCCAAATTCCCCCAGCCCGAAGTCTGGGACTTATGTCTAATCTATTTTACCACAAGTGCCGACGGATGGGCGGCAGGAATGGCGGCACGCACACTGGACGCCATGGCCGGTTCGAACCTATTTGATGGCATTGACGGAGGCTTTTTCCGCTATTCGACTACGAGAGAATGGACCGTTCCTCACTTTGAAAAGGTGTTGGACGACAATGCACAACTTGTCAAACTGTATCTTCATGCCTATCAGGTGCTGGGGGACGAGACTTATCGTCAAATAGCCGATGCCGTATTAACCTGGGCTAATAAAAATCTATTGAATCTTAATGGTCTGTGGGGGGGATCACAAGACGCCGACGAGGAATATTACGGATTATCTCAAGAAGACCGCGAAAAAAGGGAAGCGCCATTCGTGGATCCCATCATATACACCCACGCCAATGCCGAAATGATTTCGGCACATCTGTTGGCCGCCTCTCTGATCAATCCCGCGGGTTATTCCCCCATTGCCCTCACCGCTTTAGAGGCGATATGGGACCGGATGTGGGATGAGGACGCCGGGTTATTCCACTACGACGACGAGGGTGAACAAGGAGTCCCAGGACAGCTCATTGACGTCTGTCACCTCACCAATACGCTGATTGACGGGTATGAATTCACCGGCGACCCCTTATACCTGGAACGCTCACAAACCCTTATCAGTTATGCCGATCAGGTATTAAAAGCAGACAACGGTGCCTTTTATGACCACCCTGAAACCCCGCAAGCCCCCGGCCGTCTCAAACACCGACAGCAACCCCTTAATGAGAACGCTCTCATGGCCCGGGCCTTTCTCAGGCTGGGCGCAATTCTTGACGACGATTCTTGGAACCTTCGTGCTCAGAAACTCGTGGGTCAGTTTTCCCCTATGGCTGAAGAGCAAGGGGTGTTTGGGGCTTTGTGGGCCCAAATCGCAGACCGTGTGGAGGCACCTCTTTTGACCACCACTGTCGTTCAGTCGCAGCATCGTCCAGGCAGCCAATTGCGCCAGGCTATTTATGGCCTTTTTGACCGCAACCGAATCGTGCGTACGTGGCCCGTTGGCAGTCCCGAGTTTTCTCAGAGCGGATATCCGGAAATCCCCGTTCCGGCCCTATATATCTGCCAAGGGCAAACCTGTTCGGCCCCCGTTACCGACCCCGAGGGAATTCTGCCCGCTCTGCAACAGCTGCAGCAACAAAGTGCGACGGAATTGACCAGTCCTTCTGATCCGGACGGAGCGTCCCCGTCTTAAAGAGGACAGAATCTCAATTGTCCCCTTTTGTGCCCCCATAAAGAAAAGGCACCGTCGAAAAGATTACTGGCGGTGCCTTTCTATGTTCTATGCGTTATGGCTAGGCTACACCTTCTTAATCTTTTCATAACAAAACATTAACGTCTCGTTAATCTGATCTTTACCGCCTCTTAAAACCCATCTGTCACAATAGCTCTTAAGATCAACAATCCACACAGGAGGATGAGTATGGACACCGATAAATCCGGCCTAATCGATACACTTAATGAGGCACCTTTAAGTCTCTTTCACTTTCGGGCTGTTGTCACCGCAGGAATGGGCTTCTTTACGGATGCTTACGATCTTTTTATCATTGGTGCCGCCTTGGTGCTGATCAAAGCCCAATTTGGTCCCAGTAAGGAAATGCTCGGCTTACTCGGATCCACGGCCTTGATTGCCGCGTTTGTTGGAGCTTTTGTGTTTGGCCGTTTGGCGGATACGCTGGGACGAAAAAAGATTTATGGACTGGAAGCAGCCATAATGGGTGTGGGAGCATTAGCCTCGGCATTCTCTCCCAATATGATATGGCTTGTGGTATTCCGCTTCATCATGGGCTTAGGCATCGGCGGTGACTATCCTGTCAGTGCAGTGATTATGAGTGAATATGCCAACAAGAAGGATCGAGGCAAGCTGGTAGGATTGGTGTTTTCGATGCAGGCTTTGGGTTTGGTGGCAGGCCCTATTGTTGCCCTTACGCTCTTGGCTTCAGGTATTCCTCACAACATTGCGTGGCGGCTTATGCTGGGGCTAGGTGCTATTCCTGCTTTGGCTGTCGTGCTCCTTCGGCGCCGCATGCCAGAATCTCCGCGCTACACAGCATTGGTACGCGGTAACGCTCTTGAAGCCCACGACAACCTATCCCGTTTTAGCGGATCCCGAGTCGGTCTGACGGCCCAAGATCAACAGGTTAAGCGACTAGGATTCTTGGAATTCATCACCAACCGCAAGTACCTGTTGACCTTAATCGGTACCGCTGGCACCTGGTTCGTCTTTGACTATGCTTATTACGGCAATTCCATTTCTATGCCTTTAGTCTTAAAGGCAGTGGCTCCTCATGCGTCCGACATCACCAGCATGGCTTGGTCTCTGATCGTTTTTGTCGTGGCGGCTGTTCCCGGATACTTTTTGGCCGTCAGCAAAATGGATAAAATCGGACACAAGAAATTGCAATTAATTGGATTTCTGTTTATGGGTTTGGCCTTCGGAGCTATTGGGCTGATTCCTCACCTTACTCACCTGGTTATCCCGTTCTTACTAGTATTCGGAGCCAGTTACTTCTTCGCCGAATTCGGGCCAAACACCACCACCTTTGTGCTATCATCGGAACTCTACCCTGTGAGCATGAGAACGACAGGACACGGAATATCAGCAGGCATTGCCAAGTTCGGAGCATTTCTCGGGGTGTTTGTATTCCCCACATTGACAGCCGCGTTTGGACTCAAAGGAACTTTGTTAATCACTTTCGTCTTTTCCGTAGCCGGATTCCTTTTGACACTGCTTTTGCCGGAACCCAAAGGACGCAGTTTGGAATCCATTTCGGACGACACTATTCCTTTCACATCACGGGCTGTGAATTCTTAACCCTCTTGAGAATCCAAATGGCCCCTCGTGAAATACCGCAGCGAAAGAGCCTCTTGTGCTTTCGCTGCTTCTTTTTTATTTCGTCCCATAAGACCTACTGGATAATCCCCCGCTTAAAAATGCTACGACAAGAAATCGAGAAATGGGCCTAATCACCATGTTTCCCGATTTTTTTGCGCCCCGGTCCCACAGGGAATATCACTCAAAATCCCTGACTAGGGCAGAAAAGAATAAGCGAAGCTCTCAATCTCAAGCACCACTGACCAAAAACTTCCCCTTCGAGAGCTAATCTTTACTCATAATTTTTCGTGCAGCTTCCGAGCCACTGCCGCTTTGCTCCAGGTGAGGGCCCGATGTTTGGACGTCTGAGCCAAGGCGTAAATGGCCTTTGCGCTGTGCTTTGGGCTCACTATGGGACCTGGTGAGGACACCAAGGAGATTCGCATGGTCGTCGTTCGAACTATTCGGCCATGCCATGGTATCCGTGATGGAAATGGTCGGCATGGCCACGGGATTACCGCTAGCCATTGACGGACGAGGAAATTCCCCCGTCCCGCTCTTGATGCCGGTGTCATAGACGGTAATGGTCATATCTCTGGTTGTTGCAGAATGCGGTTGACTTAACCGACTCTACAGCCAAACCGGTTAGTGTAAACTTCGGCGTCTTCGCATACGCTGGAGCTGTCGCAAGCAGACTGACGGACAGCGCCGCCCCCGATCGCCAGCCTGCTGAGGTCTCCGCATCCAGCTTCTGGTAGACTTTGCGCACTTCTGGCGGACGCGAATTTCCACCGATTTGAGAGTGAGAGTGCATCCTGCAGCACCGCGCTTGGACAATCGCACTCGATGATCAGCTTCAATTGAGCATTTTGGACTGGGTAGTGGTTGACAGGGATCAAATTCCACCTTCCTTCAGGACTGCCACATAGCCCGGGGCCGGTATTTATCCTCAAAATAAAACTGTTGATGACTTCCATGACATCTTTGCAACAGAGGCTGCCGGAACAAAAAACATTTTCCATGAAACTCTTTGTTCGTATGAAAATCAACGAATTACAGAGTGCTCCATTTCGTTCAAAGATGCGGGTAATAAATGGCCTTGAGAGGCCAGATGGAATCGAAGGAGGGCAGCGGATCCCTAAGTGATGCTAAAAACCAGCAAAGCATCGGGATCCGCGGAAGTGGCTATGCCGGAGCCAGCCTGTGGTGGCGCAAGACAGGAGCGCCGCAATAGAAAATACCTAAGGGATTTACGCTATGAATTCACCATGAACATCTCTATGAGTTTTTTCTCTGTATGGAACAAAATTTTAGAATAACAGCATGATAACAAGATTTTTCCCGCTCCTAACGGATGGGAATGACGTCAGTCAAGGAGAATTTCCGTCATAATGTGATTTCTCATTAAGATGTCACACTTCGCGACCGCAATCTATCCTACTCGTATCCTTTTACCATTCGCCAGCGAAAACATCGTTGTTTCTGGGGAAGATCGCTTCCCCCTTGTCTGTCACTCACTATCCAAAGCTATTAAGTCGGCGTCTCCCCATAACCTCTCCAAGTCATAATACTGACGCTCTTCTTCGGTAAAGATGTGGACTACGACGGCCCCATAATCCAAAAGGATCCAGTGAGATTTGTCTCCCCCTACGCGCTGGAGCAAAGGAACGCCGGCTGTCTTAAAAGCCTTTTCAATATGATCCGCCAAAGCCGCGACCTGGATGACAGTGTGGCCGGAAACAATCACAAAATAATCTGCCACTAATGTCACCTGACGCATATCCAATAATACGACGTTTTTGCCCTGACGTTCCTGGGCCGTTTTTCCGGCCAATTCTGCCCAACTCCGCGTTTCTTCGAAAATCATTAATTCCCCCTTCTTGGTCATTCGGGCGCCATATAGAGCACCAATCAAGGTGACTTTTTGAATACCCCAAGCGCCTCAAGCATCAATGGATGCGGCGTTAATCCCCGCGATTCAAGATATTTTACACTCTCTTTCAGCATCAGTGCATACGCCTCGTCCAAGGATTTTTCCTTAGCCACTTTCTCCAGCCAGGCGCGGGCTTCAAATTGTCTTCCGGGTTCAATCCCATCCGCAATGAATAATGCTTTGGCCAAGGGCGACAATCCCGGTGCCCCGGTCGTATGATAGCGTATGGCTTCCCATACGTCTGGATCACCGATATTCTCCTGTTGAAGCCAGGCAGATGCGACCGGACCATGCAGGAGCACAGGTTCATTCATTTCGGGACCAGAAATTTCGAGTCCCAAATGCTCTGCCTCACGGATTAACGCATCGCGGGACATCTCTCTAGCCAAATCGTGCCCCATCCCAGCCAGATACGCGCTCTGGGGCGGCAAACCATGGATCAAAGCCAGTTCTTCCATCATCTTCGCCACACGTAAAATGTGCTGTTGCCGATGCCTGGATAATTGCTCAAAACGCTCTTCTATCATTCCCAACATTATCACCTGCCCGCAATTTAACCCAAACAATCAAACTGGCCCAAGAGATGTTTTGGAACAGAAACAGCAAAGCTGAAGACATGATCATTCTCTTCAGCTCTGCCGATTGCTAGTAGCGGTTTTGCCGAGGGCGCGCTTCATTGACGATAATGTCACGCCCATTCAGTTGTGTGCCATGCATGGCTTCCACGGCACGATTCACGTCTTCGTCTGAAACCTCGACAAAGCCAAAGCCTCGGGAACGGCCGGTTTCACGGTCCACAATAATGCGCGCACTAACGACATGCGCATGCTGCGCGAATGCTTGGGCTAGCTCATCCTCGGTCGTCGCCCAAGGTAAATTGCCAACATATAACGTTTTTGACATAGTTCTTCCTCCCTGTATATCTACAAAGGTACCTGACCAGGGACCCAGGCACCCGGAATACCACTTATGGAAATCCGACCCCGTGATGCTGGGAAGCCTCTGACGATCAAGTGCTATTATAAACCGCCCAGCCAAGAAACATGTGTTAAGCTTATGAACCTTGTTCGTACAGGCGATTTTTCTCAATGTAATGTTCTACGGCTTCCGGCACAAGATATTTTATCGACAGTCCCAACCGCAGTCGTTCACGGATTTGACTGGATGAAATAGCAAGAGCCGGTACTTCTAGTTGATGGATGCGTTCCACTTTCTCCTCGCCGAGATCACGGGCCAAAGCCTGGATACGTGACAGAGAATATCCCGGCCGACTGGCGGCAATAAGATGGGCATAGCGAAAAATGTCCTCTGGATAGTGCCACGAGGCAATTTCGAGAATGGCATCGGCGCCGCTGATGAAATACCAATCAACATCAACATCTAGCCGGTGAAAATAGGCAAGAGTTTCACTGGTGTAAGACGGGCCTTGACGCTCAATTTCTACACGAGATAACTCAAAGTGCATATTCGGGGCAATCGCGAGAAATGTCATCAAGAACCGATGCTCCGCACTGGCCAAGACCGATGGCGGTTTATGTGGGGGCTGGCCGGAGGGGATAAAAATCACCCGATCCAAATGGAAGGCATCCCGGGCCGCTTCCGCAGTAACCAGGTGTCCATAATGAATCGGGTTAAACGTTCCTCCCATAAGCCCTATGGCTCGTGTCTCTTTACCCATTCTTCATATTGAATTCGCGATCCGCAGGCAAATTCCTGCTGATACCCTGCCAAACCACAAATTTCCTCCAACTAGTATTGTCATTCTAACACGAGTTCCCCTTCCCTCCAATATAATGTCCCTTCACCCACCAAAATCGGGGTCCCATCTGGCAGATTTTCTCTTCGCAACAAGTGTTCGATTCCCCGTCGGCGCAGATACTCCAGAAAATACGCTTCGGCGTGAGGGTTGCCCCACATCGTCATATCAGCCCGTTCTTCAACGTCTCCTTTAACCCGCACACCACCACTGTCAGATTCGAGTGAAAATCCACGCACAGTGGGTCTAATTACCGGTTCCGGGTTCTCAACCTGCATGCTGGGCGTTTCGTTCAGCAGTTTTCTCACTTCCCACATGAGGTTATCAATACCCTGGCGCTGCAGTGAAGAAATCGGCCAGACAAATAAAGGCGCAACATATTCCCTGAGTCTGCGCAAGTTATCGGAACTGCCCGGCATATCCATCTTCGTGGCCACAATAATGCGGGGACGTTTGCCCAAATCAGGCGAAAATGCCTCAATCTCGTGTTGTATGATCCGGTAATCATTAACCACATCACGCCCTGAGGTAGGATCCATCTCTACAAGATGCAAGAGTACGCGAGTGCGATTCAAGTGGCGCAAAAACGTATCCCCCAGCCCTGATCCTTCATGCGCCCCTTCGATCAGTCCTGGTACATCGGCAATGACAAAAGGATCCCCGTACTGGTTCACGACTCCTAAATGAGGGATGAGCGTCGTAAAGGGGTAATCGGCAATTTTGGGGCGAGCCTGGGAAACCACCGTGATCAGAGTGGACTTTCCGGCATTGGGAAATCCCAGCAATCCGACATCGGCCAGTAAGTTCAGTTCGAGGCTCACCCAAAATGTTTGGCCGGACTGACCGCGTTCGGCAATGCGCGGGGTTCGGTGCCTCGAAGAAGCAAAATGCGAATTGCCTTTGCCTCCCCGTCCTCCCTGGGCAATAACGACTCTGTCTCCGCCCTTGGTCAAATCCGCCAGCACTTCCCCTTGCTCCGTACGCACTATCGTCCCCGGTGGAACGCGGATAACAATGTCTTCCCCGTTTTGTCCGAACATATTGTTCGGTCCGCCGGCCTCCCCGTCTTGCGCCCGGTAATGTTTTTGATGCCGCAAATCCATGAGAGTACTGATTCCGGTATCCACCTCAAAAATCACACTTCCGCCTTTTCCTCCATCCCCGCCGGCAGGTCCGCCGTTAGGCACAAACTTTTCCCGCCGGAACGCTACCGCCCCATTGCCACCTTTTCCGGCCTGAACGAAAATTTTCACTTCATCCACGAACATGTGTCTGCCCTCCTTCACGATTCCCTTAGGAAAACTGAACCAAAACCCCGTCACCATGGGTCATTTTCCATTTATGGTTTTGCCAATCCCCAGCACAACTTGTCATGATTTATTGCCCTTCTCGAAGTCCGCCGTGCGCCATATCATATCCCTCTGTAATGTTGCTGGAGCCTGTGGTTGCACGCGGTATTCAGCCTCTATTATTGCCCAAGGACCCCCAAGGATTGAACACGCCAGACCGGTTGTTTCCTGGGCGCCGAATAATGCGGTCGCATTTCTTTTTTTATTCCCCGAAACTTAGCACGGATGTCTTAGCCTGTTTGTTTCCAGCCGCTAACCTCTCTTGATCCTGGGTTCAGAGCGGTACATAACGTAGCGAAAAGCACGCTGTCCTAATCATCGCTTCTTCAAAATGACACCTAGTGCAGGTTGAAACTCGGATGCGCTCCCATCTTTCCAAACGTCCCTGGGTGGCAGCATCAACATAAGCCTTGACTAACAGCACTGTGATCCTAGGTTACGGTCCTATTTCCCCATGAGCCCTGGAATATACCATTGCGATGCACCCATCTTACCCCTTTAATATGTTTCGGAGGAAACTGGTCCACTCCATTGTCATCGACCTCAACCACAAACCGCTTGGGTTCAAACCGAACTGTGATGGTGCCTATAGCCCAGGGGATCACCCGTCGCAATACGGATCGCATCTTCCACAACATCACATAGCTTCCAGTAATGTTCTCGGGATTCATCCACACAATCGCACGACCTAACGATTCAGCATACGCATCCAGACCAATCATTTGGTACGTCCAGCGCAAGGGCAGGCCCCGGAAGATCCCAGGGTTCACGCTGCTAAGGGCATGCTCCATTAAATATTGCTGGGCCCGTTCGGGCTCTTCGAGCTGCATCCATCCCAAAATAACTTGGAGATGATTGGCGTATCGATGACGATATCTTCTAACAATTTCCACCGATTGAGCCTGGGAAGAGAGTCTCACCGAGAGCATGATATAAAATCCAAACAGCAGTAGAAAAAGAATGCGCCACAGAGAAGGGCCGGCAAATGCCCCTGCTCCTAGCGCTATGAGTATTGCACTGCGTATAAAACCATAGCCCATATTTCGTCGTTTCAGAAGGACTTTATCCCTCATTAACAGGGACGATACGAACCTCGCGCCGATCATGCCCCTTTTGAACAAAAGCTACAGTCCCATCAACTTTAGCGTACAGCGTAAAGTCGCGTCCCATTCCAACATTGGTTCCGGGATGAAATTTGGAGCCACGTTGACGTACAATGATGCTGCCAGCGGTTACCAACTGCCCTTGGTGGCTCTTGACACCCAACATTTTGGGCTTGGAGTCGCGTCCGTTACGTGAACTGCCGCCTCCTTTTTTGTGAGCAAAAAGCTGTAAACGCATGCTAATTCCTCCTCTCTAACTCGCGACCTGCTACCGATTCGCCATATTTCACAAATTTTGGCTCGCTATATGCAAGATCCTGCAACCCTAGGCAGAATGTTTCGAGCAAAGCTTGGGTTCTTTCCGAAGGATATTCTTGAAGAGTTATTGTTAGAATTCCCTCATTCAGATGATGTTCCATGGCTACCGGTGCCACCTGTGTCAATCCTATGACCAAGGTTTCCGCCAACGCCGACACGGCTGCACAAACAATATCATAACCATAGGGGCCCTGATTTGCATGCCCGCTCACGCTAATATCCTGAACTACGCCTCCAGGGCTCCGGATGATACGAACCTTAATCATGACCCCATTCTTTAAACAGCGGGGTCAATGCGGTCAATGCGAACACGCGTCAAGTATTGACGATGCCCTTGATGGCGACGATAATTGCTTTTGGGCTTGTATTTAAACACGTGAATTTTCTTCGCCCGTTCCTGCCGTACGATAGTTCCGGTTGCTTTCGCCCCTTCTACATAAGGCGATCCGATCAGTGGTTGTCCGTTATCATCCACAACCAGCAATAAACGATCAAACGTATATTCGCTGCCTTCATCGAGGGGTAACTTTTCTATCAAAAGTTCTTGTCCCGGCACTACCCGGTATTGTTTTCCCCCTGTCTCAATTACGGCGTACACTTTAAATCCCCCTAATCCACTAATTCACCGTGGCAGTAATCCTTTTTATGTTAGCATAAAACGCAGGATCAGTCAAACGTCAGGCCCCGTGGCATCCGCTGGAGGCAGCATATGGGAGTAGTTCTCTTCGGTCGCCAAGGGCAAGGAATCTACCCTTAAGTCTTGATCCGCGTTTGGATCAGGCCCATTCCCTTTGTCTAGAATAATGCGGGCGGTAGCGAATGTCCGCAAGGCTCGTACCACTTCAACCTGCACTACTTCCCCGACCCTATCCCCCCCTGCCTCGACATCCAACACGTAGCCTTCGAGCCGAGCAATCCCATCTTTGGCATTGCTGGCATGGCGCTCCTGGACGAGAACTTCCAGCGTTTGTCCTTCGTGAACGGGAACTCCTAAGCGCTCCACTTCATCGCGGTTGCCAACTTTAATGAACCGGATGTCTTCCATGGCACATTCATCATTGCCGCGGACATAGACGGATCGGCCTGTGTTATGTTCCAATTCTTTCAGATTTACGCCTCCCGGTCCAATTAAATGGCTAGCTATCGCGGGATTGGCTTCCACCAGCAAGGCCTCCGCCCCGGATTCTTTAAGGCGTTCTATAATCCGTTGACGAAGACGACGGGCAATAACCTCCTCCGAAAGCAGGTGACCACGACCCTCACATTGCGGACATACCCGGGTCAATTGATTTAACAGAGATTCCCGGACCTTCTTTCTCGTCATTTCCAAAAGTCCCAGTTGGGTTAGTCCCAATACAGTGACACGGGTACGGTCATGGCGCAAGGCTTTTTGCAATGTTTTTAACACATCGGCTTGATCCGCTTCATTCTCCATGTCAATGAAGTCGACAATGATGATCCCGCTTATATCTCTCAACCGCAACTGACGTGCAATTTCGATAGCAGCCTCTTTGTTCGTGGCCAAGACCGTATCGGATAAATCAGTAGACCCGACATTTTTTCCTGTGTTTACGTCGATGACAGTTAACGCTTCCGTTTCGTCAATGACCAAATAGCCGCCACATTTTAACCACACCCGCCTCCTGAGCGCACGATCAAGTTCCTGTTCAATGCCGCGCAATTCGAAGAGGGGAATCACCTCGTTATCCCATTCAATCCGGTTCTTGAGAGTGGGGGAAATCGTTTCGGCAATTTCCTTAGCACGGTGATAGGCTTGCTCGTCGTCAATGACAAATCGGTCCACCGACTCGTCCAGGTGATCGCGAATGGTTCGGGCTATGAGACTGGCCTCTCGGTGCAACAACGCGGGAGAACGCATAACCCGGGCTTTGTGCTTAATTCTCGTCCACATACGCCTCAGATAGGTTAGGTCCCGAAGAAGAGCCTTTTGCGATGATCCTTCCGCAACCGTCCGGACAATTAGTCCCATGCCTCTGGGGCGAATCTTTTCGGCAATGGATCTTAACCTTTCGCGTTCCCGCTCCGACTCAATTCGCCGTGACACCCCAATAGTTTCCGAATATGGTGTAAGCACTAGATACCTGCCAGGCAGGCTGATATTCGTTGTAACCCGAGCTCCTTTGTTGCCAATCGCCTCTTTGACGATTTGCACAACAACATCTTGGCCCACCTTCAGAACGTCTTGAATGGGCCGGGATTTCTTGTGGTCCCGCTCTTCGGCGTGCGCATCGTCGACATAAAGAAATCCATTTTTTTCTAGACCCAGATTGACAAATGCTGCACGCATGCCCGGCAAAACATTTTCCACTTTCCCTTTGTAAATATTCCCTGCCGACTGATCCTCATCATCATGTTCGATATAAAATTCAACCAATTGTCCGGCTTCCAAAATGGCTAAACGACTTTCATGAGGCTCATAATTTACCAGCAATTCCTTAAAAACCTTTGGTTCCGGCGCCAGAGGAGCGCTATCATCCTGAATCAACGATGCGGCGGCCCCTGGGGATTCGACGCCAGCATTCCTATTAGCCGCTCCCAGGGAGTCTAATGACTCCGCAGGAAGAATCCCCCAACGGCGACGCTTGCGCCGTGTCATGCATGGACCCCTTTCCACAGTGACAAAAAAAACCAAAATCTTAGGCATCACATAATAGTTGGGCACTATATGCCTTATCTCTATCATACCATGACCTGGTAATGGATCAACGATGCTGCAACAATTCCCTGAGAGTTATCCCAGGTCCATAGTCTTTTAACGCTTCTAACAAATCCTCTTCATATATAATGCCCATTTTTTTCATCTCAGGTGAGAGCACTACAACGCGGTGGTACTTCATGGGCCGCATCACGCGTAAAACCTCTCTCAATGCCGTATCACAATGCACCGCAAAGTCATCAAGGGCCCACACCGGTTTCTTTTGAAACCACGTGGACCTCAGGTGCAAGTCCCTTGCTATCAAGTAGGGAGAAGAATCATAAGCATTGAGAGCTCCCCAATACAGAAATACCGAAAAAACAGCCAAGCTCACCAGGGGTTTTGGGGTAAGAAAAGAAATAATTGTCACCACAAACAATCCTCGCGCAAACCACAAGCCGCCTTGTGTCACCCATTTGTGCGCTTTTTCGTATCCTAGTCGTCGCGCCAGAAATAGCCCTGCCAGCCGGCCGCCGTCCAAAGGCGCCACAGGCATCAAATTCAAAAGACCAATAGCTAAATTGGCGTAAACAAATTCATGAACCCAATGGGCTGTCAGGGGCAACCATGGCACGACGAGCCATGCCGCGGACGCCAGTATGAAATTTTGCAAAGGCCCTGCGACCGCAATCATGGCCGCAACATAGGGTTCTTCATGATTTATGCCGGAGATTCGGGCAATGCCTCCAAACGGCCAGATTTCTATGCGTTCGACAGTTGTCCCGTAGCTTTCTGCCACAATGGCATGAGTCAATTCATGAAGGGTGAGCACAAAAAAATCCAAGGCTATTTTGATCCCTTGGCCCCCTAAAACATAGAACAGAAGAAGCACAGCAAATAGAGGATTCACGGATATTTTCCGGAACAGGACCATAAAGACAGCCCTCCCCACCCTTATCAGTGCAAGCCGCCAGAACCAAAATATTGTGGAGCGAGGGGGTTAACGGGCAAATTGCCCCGCAAGACAATAATCGTCAAATGGCGGGACGTATGGCCCAGTATTTGATGGCGAATCAATTTCTGGCCGGAGTGCACGGAAAACTTGGACAGTCCTTGGAATTCGACTTGAATAGTTGATGACTTTACGCTCACCATATGCCGTGACACGCGGGACACCTGTCCCGGCACCGGCGTCATAACATTTTCCGGATACGGGACGTGAAGTTGGATACTGGGAGAAAAGACCATCGAACCTTGTTCCCGGTGCCATCCAAACGATTGAATGACGCGACTTGGTCCCGTAAGAGGATTCGCCCAACTGGACTTAGGCGAGGACGCAGTCAAGGCCCGGCGAGCAGACGTTTTAGATGAAAGTTGCCGCTGAATCCAGTGAGGCAAATCCCGGACGGTATGAAACGGTAAATGCCCGGCAATATAGATGGCACCTAAAAAACCCAAGACTGCCAACCACCGCCATTTCTTCGGGCGAATCCTTAGGTTTGTTGGCATTAACGGTGCTTTTTGCATTTCGTCACTCCTTGTCCATCTCATTCATACATACATTCCTATGCGTCCTAGCACCATTCATGCATCAATGTTCATCAAGAATTCCGACGCCCACACACCATGGCCGCGAACCCTCATGATCAAAACCTCAGGCAAGATCCAATTGATTGTCTATTAACGCAGGTGATATGATGCAAAAGAGAAAGGGAAGATTCGTATGGCGCCATGGTTGGCATTAACAATTGCATTAGCCTTTGTATTCGTAGGCACATATTTACAAAAACGCGTGTTCCAGGTGTGGCAAATGCCGCGCTATCTCGAAAAAAGCTGGGCGCGTTACGGGTTAATGCTCGTGAGCATTATTCTGTTGGGATTTCCTTCAGTAGCTGGATATGGCTGGGTATCTCCGATATATGGGACTGTTATTGGTTTTCTTGGAGGTAGGCAGGCGGATTGGGAGAAAGCCTGCAAGGACGACTAACAGGAGAGCCTAGGCATATCACTCACATGCGGGCGGATTTGGAAGAATCTTTGTTGCTGGCACGGCGCTTTGTTCCCCGTGCCTTCTTTCTTTCCAGGCGGGTTAAACGCTGTTCAATGCGGGCCAGCAGGGCAAATATCGCTAATAGAAATGCTCCATCTACGGCTAACAATACAATAATCCAGGTTAACATGTATCGAACCTTCTTTAAGTAATCACTATAGTCACATTACAGTTTTCGCTCTGATAATTTCTTGCCCGGGAATAGGCAAACAAACTTCTTCACAATCTGCACCAAAACCTCTAAAAAAGCGAACAAGGAGTTCTCTTTGTGCGGTACCGATTATAGCACAATTTTGATAGCTCCCCGTTCGAATAAGCCTTGCGCCCCTCTGTCGCTCTGGGATAGCAGTCAAAAACCGTCTTTCCCTTCGGCTCCCACCCCTACGTTAATCATCTCATCCCCAAAAACGCCCATGTTATAATTTCATCAGCTGAAAGTCCTTTTTGATTGCTTATTCTCTGATATTTGGCACGACGACTTGAGACATTACTAAGCCTCATTGCATCACTTGAGTCACACTTGCCGTCCGTTGATAAGGAGGCACACCCCGGCGCATGTAGACGTTGATGATAATTCCCACAGCTGCGGCGTCAGTAATAAATGCCGAACCGCCATAAGTCATGAACGGCAAAGGAATCCCCGCTACAGGCATGATACCGGAAACCATCCCTGCGCTTTCCACCACCTGAAATGCGAACATAGAGACGACTCCCATGACGAGCAACATGCCGTAACGATCCTTCGCACGGTTTGCAATATACAACCCCCGAGCCAATAACAAAAGATAGACTGCCAACAGAGCTATTGAGCCGACAAACCCCAATTCCTCGCCCACTACGGCATAAATAAAATCCGTGTATGACTCGGGCAAAAAGCTTAATTGATTGAAGTGAGCGGTGAAAATGCCTGTCCCGAAAAGCCCGCCACTGCCGACCGCTATCCGCGACTGGATTTCATTAAAGCCCGCACTAAGGGGGGCACGCTGCGGGTTGATAAAGACCAATAAACGGTTCAACTGATATTGGTGCATGGGAATGGGAATATGAAACTGAAAATGAAGATAGACCCACAAGACCACTGAAAGAAATCCAATGGGGAAAATTAGAACCCACTTCCACCATGAAGACACCATGAACAGCATTCCTGCCGTAATGGCAACAAAAACCAAAGTTGTTCCCAAATCTGGCTGTTTGAGAATCAAAAGCATGGGCAGCAGCACATGAAATCCGGGAGAAATGAAATCTCGCCACCGCGTAATCCGGCCTTTTTGGCTAAGGTGCGTCGCTAACGTGACAATGACCGCTACTTGTGCAAATTCCGAGGGTTGTAATTGAAAAGGACCCACGGTGATCCATCTTTGGGCACCTAATGCGGTGTGTCCTTTCACCAAAACAAAGGCCAGCAATAGAACGGAACCCCAATACAGGTAAGGAGAGAGAACACGAAATTTTTCATAAGGAATCCAACTCACGATACCAATGGTCAGCAAACCCAGAAAAATCCACGCGATTTGCCTGTGGACGAAATACAACTGGGAGCCTTGAGGCAATAGCGGCTTGGTAGCACTGCCGATAATGAATAAACTCAATACCGACAATAAAAGCATAATCAAGATTGTGAGAATATCGATATTTCGCCAGACGCTTCTTGCTCGCATAAAATCTCTAACCTCGCTATCAACCTATTAAACGTGTCTGTCAACCGTATAGATCAGGACCTTTGCACACCGTGGAAGCCCAGTCAATGAGAAGAGGCTGGTTACTGGCAGACTCTTTCTTCTGGCATTCTTTATCGTCGTCAGCATAAAAAAACTGATTGATTCTATAATGATACCCTGTGCACAAAATGGCTTCAACCCAAAATCATGGGTTCATTAACCTTGGGGAATCCTGTTGTACATGCCCCCAAAAAGATCGCCAATCCTTAATTTGCCACAACATAATTACCAGCCATCCTCGGCACAAGTGCCAAAATCCCTACTTCCTGTCGTTGGCCAAGAGAACTCCAATTCTCAAATTCGGGCAAATCGACACAAACAACTGCAGTCCTCTTTGGTTGGATTGCAGTTGTATGGAAGACTCCCCCTAAATCCATTGAAGTGGGAAAGGTTCAGAGCGAATGGTTCTTTACCTTTCGTATCGGTATGTTTGCGACCAGTGCCATCGCATCATCGTGTCGTGAAAAGTCCACCCGAAACCCCTGGTCATCAATATCCATATATTCAGAAATGACTTTAAGCAGATCGTTTTTAAGGTTCTCCAGGGTTTGGGGTGAGAGGCTCGCACGGTCATGCACTAAAACTAAACGCAGACGCTCTTTCGCCACATCTTTGCTCGCATCCTCACGTCCAAACACCCGTGCGATCAAATCAAACATGGACCGCCCTCCCCTACTCATACCTTAAACCCCATCATCTTCCGCAATTTGTTGAACAATCCCGTTCCATCATCGAGTTTCATGATAGGCACATTCTCCCCCCGGAGGCGCCGTGTAATATTGCGGTAAGCTTCTCCCGCCCTCGATTGCGAATTTAAGACCGCGGGTTCCCCGCGGTTGGTTGACACGACGATAGACTCATCATCAGGAACAACGCCCAGCAATTCAATCGCCAGAATTTCAATCATATCGTCAATATCCATCATATCGCCTTTTTTAACCATGCTGGCACGAATTCGATTAATAATCAAGGAAGGTTTGTGTTTTTCTTGTGCTTCCAAGAGCCCTATAATGCGGTCGGCATCCCGAACGGAGGAGACTTCCGGCGTGGCTACCACTAAAGCCTTATCCGCTCCCGCCACAGCATTTTTGAACCCTTGCTCAATTCCGGCCGGGGAGTCGATCAACACATAATCAAAGTCTTCTTTCATCTGTGCGATCAAATCACGCATCTGTTCCGGTGACACTGCAGTCTTGTCCCGGGTTTGGGCTGCCGGAAGCAAATACAAGTTTTCAAAGCGCTTATCCTTAATTAAGGCATGCTTCAGTTTTGCAAATCCTTCGACCACATCCACCAAATCGTAAACAATTCGGTTTTCCAGGCCCATGACCACATCGAGATTGCGCAAACCGATATCGGCATCGATCAAGGCCACTCGCTCTCCTGCTTGAGCTAATCCGGCTCCTAAATTTGCCGTCGTAGTAGTTTTTCCCACACCCCCTTTCCCAGAGGTAATGACGATGGCTTCCCCCATATCTAAAGGCTCCCCCTTACTTGATGTCTCAAGGCGTGCTGTGCTGCCATTGATCAATAATCAATTGTCCATCTCGCACTTCGGCAATTTCCGGCACTTGCGGCAGTACATCGCTTTCCTTGTCCGGCGCGCGGCCGATAAAGTGGGCTATGCGAATTTGGGTAGGACTTAGACGAAACGCGGCAACAACAGCTTCCTGATTGCCTTCTGCGCCAGCATGCGCTAATCCCCTTAGCCAGCCCATCACCACAATATCTCCGCCTGCCTTAATTTCTGCCCCCGGATTCACATCTCCCAACACTACTACATTACCGTAAAAACGTACATGCTGGCCAGATCTCAGTGTTTTTCGTATCAATAACGTGGGCTGCCTGCGCGCCTCTTCTTCCCAGTCTCTAACATTACGCCGAATCACATAATGTTCGACGGACGACGTTTCCTGTCCATTTGGCATACTGCCGCCCCCTAATCCTATACCCCTGCTCGATTGGAATCGGGCGAAAATTTATTACGTTGCCGATCACTAGGATTGAACCCCAGAAGTTCATATAGCTCTCTATTTCTGTCAGAAGACACGAATCGAAACAATTCTTTATCACTCAGCATCTTACAGATTCTCTATTCATGTCTAAACTCCTGCCATTCCTTCGACCACGGCGAGAAGATTTTTTCTGGGTATTCGGTCAAAAATCCAGGCAAAAGGACAAAAACCGACGCTCACCATCTGCGTGGTCGTCGGTCTATAGCCAATACTGTCGTGCACTTCCACTCTTGCGCCAAGGGCCTAACGCCATTCTTCAGGCCATTACATGGGGAAGCTGCGATATCTCGTTCTCTTCCTGTTGCGTTTGGGGATAAATCCCACCATGCCTCCCAAGGCGGGTGTAAACAGCATGGAAAACAAGATCCATACCGGCAAAGGACGAGAGAAAACCAACCACGAAAAATGATAGCCCGCAATATACAACAGAGCCCATTGAAAGGGCACCACCACAATCTGACTTAATCCGGCGATGAGGCCCGGAACAAAAATCGGGTCACGCACAATTCTTTGCTGAACCCAGGCTACACCATATCCTAACAGCGCGAATGTCAGAGCATTAAGGCCGATCAATCGGCCCGCCCACAAATCCTGCATGAGTCCTCCTAATAATCCAGCCCACATACCGCGCTTCGGTGTTTCGTGCAAGGCAATGAGAACAGTCAGGGATAACATCGCATCAGGCACATACCCAATGGGAAAGATCTGGGGTAAAAGTCCCACCTGAATTAATAATACAAGCAGGTAAAGGAGGATCCATGTACCGATTCGCAGCCGATCCATATAATTTTCCCCTGGTTCAAAAAACTTGATAAACGGTACTCAATATGCCTGTGTTGTTCATCAAGCGTCCTCCCCCTAACCAGGATTTTTCTCCTTTCAAAGCAGAATTTCTCCTTGCGGAGAGTGCAGCAAAAGAGGACTGGACTCGGGATTTCCACCTGGTTTCAGGCATCCCTTGGGAAAATCGTCCAAAGGGAGCAGCCCCTACGTCCTACGAGAGGGCCGGAGTGCGCATTGCCCGGCAAGCTCCGGCTTGTTTTCGGTGCCCTCGCTTCACCCAAAATGTTGGTCGGCAAGATTGTAAGAAACCGGTAAGGGCAGTTCCTCCACGGGAATTCCCTGACTCGAGGGATTCCCTTGACGAGCCCAATTCATAGTCCCTCCCAAAGAAAATCCCCCATTTTCCGTCGATCAAGGCCGGGGAGCCCCCAGCCCTCATTCTCCGACCTGTTATTGACAGGTTGCTCGCTCATGCGAGGAGCCAGCCACCACGTTAGCGTCCATGTTCCGTCATTCTGATCAACCAAGCCTTCAATTCCCTCCAAAAATCGGCGGAATGCTAGCCCCCGACGGATGCGACTGCACAACCATGACCGTTTCCAAACGATTAAAATCCACAGCGGGCCGGATGGTTGCGGTTTCCGTCAAACCGTAGTGGTTGTGCTTGACAGAGATAATTTGACCGATTAGAAGCCCCTTGGGATAGTACTGACTGAGGCCCGACGTGGTCACAACATCCCCGGGCAAAATATTCGCTTTGCTGGAGAACAACTGAAATTTCAGCAATCCGGCTACCGGATTTTGGCCCAGCACCACACCCGTGGATTGCGAGCGGACATCAAGAGCGCCAATGCCGCTCTTCGGGTCTAATATCAGCATTACTGTAGACGTGCTGGGCCCTGCCGATATGACACGGCCTACTACGCCTTGAGGCACAATCACAGCCATACCGCTATGCACACCGTTACGAGTGCCCTGATCAATCACCACCGTGCTAAACCAGCTGTCGGGATTTCGGGAGATAATACTGGCCGGGTCGAGTTTCCACTTGCCTAAAGCATGCTCCAGGCCCAACAGGCCGCGTAACCGCCCATTTTCGGCCAAAACCTGAGCCAGTTCCAGTTTCATGCTCTTATACTTCAGCAACTTTTGCTCGAGTGCCCGGTTTTGTTGCTGCAAGGTAAACACATCGCCCACCGTGCTAACCCCTATTCCCACTTCATGACCTAAAAACGCCATGCTGGATTCCGCAGGCGACACCACGGTATTGATCAGGGTGCTCAACCCGATGACGTTGCCGCGAACGCGGGCGGTCAAGCTTAAACTCACCGTGACAACCATGATAACTAACACTGTGATGAACAACCGTCGCCAACGGGATATAAATCCGCCCACTGATAATTCCTCCTCTTAGTGTCGACTACGGCGACGAAGAGCTTCGAGGTGGTGCTGGTCTTCCAAAACCATCCCGGTACCACGAACCACGGTAAGCAATGGTTCTTCCGCTTGATGTACCGGCATGCCGGTTTCAGAACTCACCAATTTATCAAAATTTCGCAGTAAAGAGCCTCCGCCGGTCATTACAATTCCCCGGTCCATAATGTCCGCTGCCAATTCCGGCGGCGATTTTTCCAAGGTGGCCTTGATCGCCTCCACAATCGTATTCACGGTTTCACTCAACGACCGTTGGATTTCGGTTGAATTAATTTTCAAAGTTTTGGGCAAGCCTGTAACCAAATCCCGACCGCGGACATCTAGAGTCTCTTCGTGGTCAGGAGGGTAAGCGGACCCGATATTAATCTTGATTTCCTCGGCAGTTCTCTCCCCAATCATCATATTGTATGTCCGTTTGATGTGATTGACGATCGCATCGTCCATCTCGTCTCCCGCTACGCGGATGGACTGGGCTGCTACAATACCGTCCAAGGAAATGATAGCCACTTCACAAGTTCCTCCACCGACATCCACAATCATATTGCCTGTCGGTTCGTTCACCGGCAATCCCGCACCTATAGCAGCAGCCATGGGTTCTTCAACCACCAGCGCCTCTTTGGCCCCCGCTTGCATGGCAGCATCTTTCACGGCCCGTTCTTCAACCCCTGTAACACCTGAGGGAACCCCAATAACGACAGTAGGATGAATCACACGTGAGTTATTGGATGCTTTCTTCATAAAATATTTTAACATGGCCTGCGTTGTGTCAAAGTCCGCAATGACCCCGTCCTTTAAAGGTCTTACCGCGCGAATGTTCCCCGGCGTTCGTCCGACCATTTGTTTGGCTTCTTGTCCGACCGCAATGATTTCCCCTGTGAGTGTGTCAATCGCCACAACTGAGGGCTCTTGCAGAACGATGCCTCGGCCCTTCACATAAACCACCGTATTTGCCGTTCCCAAGTCAATTCCCATGTCTTTCGCAAAAGACCCAAATAAACTCCTAATGGGCACCGAAGTAATCCTCCCTTTGGTCCGTTGATTTCTATCCCGAAATTTGCACTGAATTACTGAGTTGTGTTAATCGGCCCTTATGAATGCTCACGTGGACTGTTCGGCCCACGACTACATGATCTAAGACGGGAATCCCCAAAAGGTCCCCCGCTTCTTCCAGCCGCACCGTTAACAACCGATCGGCTTGAGATGGCTCGGGATCGCCACTGGGATGGTTATGTACCACAATAATGGATGCACTGGACCAACCAATAGCGCGATGAAAGATTTCTCTGGGAAACACCTCAACTTGGTCTAGGCCGCCCCGAAAAACCGTTTCCACAGCAAGCACCTGATTCTTGGTGTTTAAAAACAACACGCGAAATTCTTCTTGATTGAGCCGCATCATGTCTTCAACCAGCATAATCACATCGTCCGGGCCACCAATTTGATTCCTGAGTTCCTGACGCTTTACCCGGTTGCCAATCTCTAGTGCTGCTAATAAAAGAGCCACCTTCGCTTGTCCCAACCCTTTTATCTGCAGCAATTCTTGGGCCGGGCGGCGGCTTAAGGCCTGCCATCCATCTTTTAGCAAATAACGACTTAATTCTAAAACGTTTTGACCCGACGAACCTGTTCCTAAAATAACTGCTAGTAATTCCCTATCTCCGAGCACCGATGCTCCATGGCGCACAAGCCGCTCACGAGGCCGTTCCTCTTGGGGCAGCGCTTTAACGCCCTTCACTATGCTCTCCCCTTGTCCCAGTGTGATAACAAAGCTGTCAATACACGGGTGGGCAAACCAATCACGGTTTGAACGTCACCTCTAATATTTTTAACCCATCGTCTCGCATACCCCTGAATAGCATAAGCCCCCGCCTTGTCCCACGGCTCATCGGTATGCAAATATTTCTCGACTTCTTCCCTGCTAAAAGACACGAATTCGATGTCTGTCCGGTCAACTTGGACACGGCCCCCACCTTCACTGGGGTTCCATACCGCAACGGCCGTGAAAACCTGGTGATTCTGACCCGATAACTGGAATAACATCTCACGCGCATGTTCTGGCGATGTCGGCTTGCCAAAGATGTGTCCTTGATAGGAAACCACCGTATCTGCGCCAACAATAAGACATCGAGGATAACGTGTTCCCTTGACAACGGCTTTAGTGGTTGCCAGCCGTCTTACCAAATCGTGAGGGGATTCTACTTGTCTAACGCTTTCATCGATGTTTGCAGGTTCTATGTGAAAGGATAATCCCATTTCCGCTAACAATTCCCGGCGCCTGGGAGAGCTTGAAGCCAACACAATGCACTTTGTCATTCCTACGCCTTCCGTCGTTGAAACCACCATAGACCCACTACTAACCCGATAATACCCCCAAGGTTCAAGTCAAGCCAGACTCCGAGATCAAGGCCAAAGACACCTAGATTCAGTGTCCATGGCCCCGAGGGTGTGCCCAATTCAAAATAGGAATGACCCAAAGGGGGCCATAAAGGCGCTACAAACCGTCCTATCAATGAGCCTACCAATCCCCCAACCAGGACGTAAAGCAATGCAATCCATCCCGATCCTTTTCGACCACGCATGACAAACTCCTCTGATTTCTCACATTTCGTGACGCCTCATCTGTCGGCTCGACAAAAACACACGACCTTGTTCAGCATAACATTGCTCAGATGCTCCTCGCAATCATGGAAAAGATTCCTCGAATGGACAATTTCTCCTGCCGTTAATTCACTAAATTTTTCAGATGTTTTTGCCGCTGCTCCAAAATGTAACCTAAAAGGGCTAACGAACCGGTAGTCAAAATGGCGCCATTTTCACGCGTCTCTCCAAAGGCGTGTTGAACCGCTTGCCAAGGATCGTCAATAATTTGGGCGTGAGGAACCACCGTTTGCAAAATATGCGGATCGACTCCCCGCTCCGTCGGAACATGCGTCAATATGACGTCATTGACGTGGGGCTCAAGCAATTTCAACATCTCGCCCGCCGGTTTGTCAGACAAAGAGCCGAATACCAAAGTCCATTGGTAATCTTGGTAGGCTTTCAATTTGAGAGTCTGGACCACGCCTTGGATCCCATGGGGATTATGCGCTCCGTCAATGACCCACAAGGGGTGGCGATGAATAACTTGAAATCGTCCCGGCCACGAGAAGCGAGACCACGCGGCCAAGACCTGGTGCCAGTCATGGATAAATCCCTGGCGTGCTAACTCCTCCAAGGCTGTATAGGCTGTAGCCACGTTGTCTTTTTGATACGCCCCCAGCAAAGGCACAGACAAAGGACCGACAGGACTTTGACCCAAGACGCCGTCTTCATTCACTTGCGGAACCCACAGGGGTTCCAGCATCTTGACCCCGAGGCGCTGCGCCTGCTCTTGGATCACACTCCGAGCCTGGGAATAAGGTTGGCGCGCCACCACCAGAGAAGTGCCGTGCTTGACGATCCCGGCTTTTTCGCTCGCGATCGCTTCAATGGTATTTCCCAGACGGTCCATATGATCAAACGCCACGGGAGTGATCACTGACAAACAAGGGGACTCAATCACATTGGTAGCGTCCAATCGTCCACCCAATCCCACTTCAACCACTGCAATATCGACGTTCCAATGGCGGAAAGCCAGAAAAGCTAATGCCGTCACCGCTTCAAAAAACGTGGGCACATCGGGCAGCGTCTGTCCGGCTTGCTCGACTAGCTCACCTAAATGATCCCATAACGCCTCGGAAATTGGCTGTCTATTCAGCATGACACGTTCGTTAATATGCCCCATGTCGGGTGATATGGTCAATCCCACTCGCAGGCCCTGAGATTGTAAGCCCTCTGCGATCAATGCCGCTGTCGACCCTTTGCCGTTGGTTCCCGCCACATGAACAATGGGATAACCTTGTTCCGGTTTTCCCAACTGGTCCAAAAGTTGACGGATTCTCTCCAGTCCGGGACGAATCCGCAAGCGTTCCAATCCTTCCCACCAATTTTCCTTCACTGCAAATCCTCCCAGCGCTCCTGCAAGCGCATAACGCGGGAACTGAGCTCTTCACGCTGCGCCAGCGTCTTGGCCACAACACGCTCGGGTGCACGTTCCCTGAATTGGCTGTCCTTTAGCTGGCGTTCCACTCGTTCCAGTTCATTTTGTGCCTGATCCAATAATTTACGGACACGATTTGACTCTTTAGTCAAATCCACACTGCCTTCCAATAACAGCGACATGCTGCCTCCCAGGGACACCCCGGTCAAGGCATGTCGCGGCTTTGTCATTCCTTCCCCCTTTATATGCCAACGAATGGCTGAAGCTCGCACAAGTTCTGAAATTGCTGTCTCTTCCGTTCTCCAGTCTTCTCGAACCGGCACACTATCGGCTACCGCGACAAACTGAACACGTTGAGAAGGCGGCAGGTTAATTTCAGCCCGCAAGTTTCGTCCCGCCTTAATCAGGCTCTTCACACGGTCCATGACCTCCATTGCACGTTCCTGCCCCGTCACAGGGATAATCTGGGGCCATAAAGACACCATAATGCTCTCGCCTTCGTGGGGGAGGGACTGCCACAATTCTTCGGTGACAAACGGCATAAAGGGATGCAATAGTTTCAAAGACTGTTCGGCCACATGGACTAACGTGCTCAAAACCCAGGGAATTTGGCTGGGATCTTCTCGCATCCGGATTTTGCTCAATTCAATATACCAGTCGCAATAATCGTCCCATAGAAAGTCATATACCGCCCGGGCAGCCTGTCCGAATTCAAATTCCTCAAGCCAGTCGGTCATATTTTGCACCGTTTGATTCAGCCTGTGCAAAATCCACACATCTTCAACGTTGGCCCTCTTGTGATCCACACCCTTGGGCACAAAACCCTCAGGCAGATTCATTCGCACATAACGCACAGCGTTGTAAATTTTATTGGCAAAATGGGCAGCCGCCTGCACGCGCTCCTGGCTATATCTTTGATCATTGCCAGGAGCTGAGCTCAACACCAATGCCATCCGTAACGCATCGGCCCCATATTTTGCAATAACCTCCATAGGGTCAACGCCGTTTCCTAAGGATTTACTCATCTTACGTCCCTGGCTGTCTCGGACCAATCCGTGCAAGAGCACTGTCTCAAAGGGTTTCTCGCCAGTGAAATGAATGCCTTGCATAATCATTCGCGACACCCAGAAGAAGATAATATCATAAGCGGTGGATAGAACCGAAGTGGGGTAAAACGTCTGCAAATCCTGCGTTTTTTCGGGCCATCCCAGAGTCGAAAATGGCCACAACGCAGACGAAAACCATGTGTCCAGCACATCGTCGTCTTGGCGGATCTCACCTCCGCCGCATTGATCGCACACAGACGGACGGTTGCGGGAAACCATGACGGCGCCACAGTCTTTGCAATAATAGGCGGGAATCCGGTGGCCCCACCAAATTTGCCGGGAGATACACCAATCCCGGATATTTTCCATCCAATTTGTATAAATCTTTTCAAAACGCTCAGGAACAAAGCGGATTTCTCCGCGCTGAACCGCCGCCAAGGCTGGCTTGGCCAACGGTTCCATTTTGATGAACCACTGTAACGATAGGAGGGGTTCAATAGTGGTACCGCATTTTTCGCAATGTCCCACCGAATGCATCAGTTCGTCATGTTTCTCCACAAGTCCAAAGTTCTCCAAATCACGGACCACGCGTTCACGTGCCGCACCGCGATCGAGACCTTGATATTGGCCCGCGAATTCGGTCATTCTTCCGTCTTCGCCAATCACCTGAATCTGTTGAAGATGGTGACGCTGACCCATTTGAAAATCGTTCGGATCATGCGCAGGCGTAACTTTCACAGCGCCTGTGCCATATTCCGGATCCACATAGCTATCCGCTATAATCGGCACTATCCGGTCAATGAGAGGAACCCGAACCTTGTTGCCTATCATGTCCTTCCAGCGCGGGTCGTCCGGATGGACGGCTACCGCTGTGTCTCCTAACAGAGTTTCGGGTCTGGTCGTGGCCACGGTAATATACCCAGGCCCCTCCACCATGGGATAACGGATAAAACTCATTCGGCCTGCTTCATCTTCATGTTCCACTTCGATATCCGACAAGGCTGTGCGACAGGACACACACCAATTGGTGATATAGTTGCCCCGGTAAATCAGCCCTTCTTCATAAAGGCGCACGAAAATTTCTGTGACCGCTTGGGACAATCCCTCGTCCATCGTAAAGCGCAATCGGTCCCAATCCACGGATGCTCCCAGTTTTTCCACCTGGTACAGAATCTCGTCCCCGTACTTCTCCTTCCACCGCCAGACCTCTTTCAGAAAGGCCTCACGTCCTATCTCGCGCCGATCAACATTTTGACTCCGCAACAACTCTTCAACCTTCATCTGGGTATGAATCCCCGCGTGATCGGTCCCCGGCAGCCATAATGTGTTGTCTCCGCGCATTCGGTGAAAACGCACGAGAATATCTTGCCAGGTATTGTTTAATGCATGACCTACATGCAATATCCCCGTGACATTGGGGGGCGGCATGACTATGCTAAATGTTGGCGCGCCCTGGTTCATATTCGGTTTGAAGTACCCATGATCTTTCCAAAATGCATACCACTTTTGCTCGACTTCATGAGGAGAATATTGGGCACTTAATTCACTCACTAAGATTCCTCCTTCCACTTACCCAATAAAAAGAGACCCTTCTCGCTAAGGGCGAAAAGAGTCTCTTTCGCGGTACCACCTTAATTCACCCTGAATCACATTAGGGCCTCATATTGCGATAACGGGCATACCCGCGCATGGATTACTTCAACGTAAAAGCTCTCCACACCGCCTCAAGGTCCACCCACAGACCATCACCCGCGAAGTTCCCACCTCTTCATACTCCGCTCTCTTATGAGTGTGGGTTCTGCTTTTTCCCGTCATCAGCATAATATATTTATCTAGTGTGTTCCCCATTTACAGGGAAAATATCCCATCTCAAATTCTTTTCGGGAAAACTGCAGACACAGTGCCCGGTCATCAGGAATACGCTGAATTCGTGCAATAATGAAACTCATTGATAAAGGTTATAAGCCCTTGCGGGCTAACAAAATGCCCGCCGGGCTAGAGATCGACCGGTAAATGTTCGAATGCGGTAGTTAATCTTCGACTACCGCGAGGATGTCGTCAGTGGACAAAATAAGGTGCTCTTCACTGCCGATCTTAATTTCGGTCCCGGCAAATTTGGCAAATAACACACGCTGCCCCTGTTTCACTTTGATGTCTTCGCCATCGCCGACTGCTACAATTAGCCCGGTCTGGGGTTTGTCTTTAGCAGTATCGGGTATGTAAATCCCACTTTGAGTCCGTTCTTGTTCTTCTACCAGTTTTACCAGAACGCGGTCCCCTAACGGCTTGACCTGCATTGAAAATATCCCCCTTGGATGGTGTATCTGATATTCCCACAATAATCGTGGCAAATAACATTATATCGTACCTCTTACTCCTGTCAATGAATCAAGAGGCGACTTGAGGTCTTAAAACCTCGACACAATCATACAGTGGAGGGGATAAAAACTCACGTGGAGGGACTCTGATGATAAAGCTCGTCCGGCGCAGCACATGGGTTTTGGTGATAGGCCTGCTAGCGGTGTTCACAGGTTGCGGACAAATATCCCATAAGGCGGCCGAGTCATCTTTTCCTGTCGTTCGTTACGCTCTGAACACATCTTCCACCCTCGCTGCTCTACCCCTTCAAGTCGCCCTTAAGCTCCATTTATTCCAAAACGAACGCATTCAACCCAAAATCTCTGCTCGTGCCAAGGCTAACCTCGTGGTGTCAGAGTCCAATCCTTCCTGGCCTTTAATCGGCTATCTTGGCAGCCGTCCCGATCTGCTCATTATCTCTCCAGGACCGGATCCACATTTCCGCTTAAGAGTATTAAATCACTTGCCCGTCGTCTATGCCGCCAATCTCCGCCCGTATCTCGGCCTTATCCATGGAGTCATGAATCTTAACCGCACTGACCCGTCTTTTCATTCGGCTCCATTTCGTCACCTTGAGACGTTATGGAAGGAACATCGTCTTCCTTGGGCCATGGTAAGTCTCAGTCAATATTTCGCCTTACGGCAAAAAGACCCGCATTCTGTGATCCTAAACTGGCTGGGCGCATCTACGGGCCCTATTCCAGTGATAACCATCTCCGGGCACAGCACTCATAGCGTGCAGTTTCTACGGGCCCTAAATTTGGCGCTATGGTATATTCATACCTCATCACCTGAGCAAATCGCCCACGTTGTTGGAGACAATCCCAGAGATCTTGTTCTCACACAAGCTATTCAAAAGGCTATGCATTTTGATTTGTGGCCCGAGACCACGCTCATATCCCCGCAAGAATATAACCGGGGCCGAGCTTTATATGGACTGGGCACCAGGGACATCTGGCCCCCCTATTTCGCCGGCGTCAACGCCAAACTGTCTCGTCAGGCTCTAACAGCCGCGTATTGATGTGCTAACGATTCCATCAACACCAATTCCGGTTTCCCCTTTAAATGTCCGGTTGCACAGAGCATTCCAACCTTTTTAAACCCGGCCTTTTCATAGGCTCTAATCGCCCGGTAATTATCCTTTTTTACCCGTAAATAAACCCGTTGAAGCCCAATGCGCTCGTAAGCGACATGCAAAAGCTCACGAATAGCCTCGGAGCCATATCCCTGATTCCAGTGAGCCTTCTCGCCAATCGAAATTCGCAGTTCGGCCTCACCATTGCGCCAAGCAATATGTTCTAACTCAGCATCTCCAATGAGGACCCCCGTCATCGTTTGAATGCCAAATCCGATGCGCAAGGGGTTGGTCACGAGATCGTGCCACCATGCCGCATTCGTCAGACCATTGCCTTCAAATTTCTTGCCACTCCAAAACGTCACTTCATCATCCTGATCCCACGAAACAATAAACGGCAAATCACTGTCCCTCAATTTGCGAATGTAGCGATAATGATTGCTGATATCCAAAAGCATCGAGCTACCCACCTTGTCTTTATCTCACCTTTCTAAATTCGACAGAAGCCGGCTCGTCTCCTGTTAACCTACCGGGAATTCTTCTGGTAAAACTAGAAATGTCACCCTGACGTTGATTCATTCTCATTGCTAGGATGTCTTCTGCTCGCGTGTTATGCGATGTCACTGTTAAAGCCTTCCCAATGCCTGATCCTTTCTCCAAGACCTTGGCCGCAAGCTCGTTCTGAACACTAAACACCTAAGACTGGCCATAAGCAAGCCTTCCGTCCTCCTACGACAAAAGAATGTAATGCTCTCTAAGGGACCCCTTCACGGGCAGTTTATGCCGGGATCTGAGAGTCGGCGCCAGGTCGATGATTTTTATCTTTCGGGAATAACAGAATAATGGCCCCAGAAGAGTCTTGTTTTACGGTCTTCCCAAGTCAATTCGTGTAGTGTTGATAGCGTTCCTAACAATCCGTGTCAGTTCTTTTTTATGCCTTCTCCCCTCAAAGCCTTGACTGAGGGGATCCAATTCGCTAGTTTTTATTCATGGACACTAGTGCAGTACGCGCATTTTGGGTTATGCGGCATGGTCGCCCTGACTTACCTCGTAACCCATTTTTCATGGATCACGACCAGTTTAACCGATATTTAGAAGCCTATGATCGGGCTGCTTTAGACGAAACAGAAGCAAAACGTTTAACCCTTTTATTCCAACAGTATCCGATTCCTGAATTGGTTATCTGCTCGGATTTGCCGAGGGCTAAAGCAACGGCCGAGTTATACGCCCGATCAGGGCCTATTCTTGTCGATCCCATATTTCGGGAAATTCCTGTATGGCTTCCTGAAGCCTCGAGCATATTCCTTAAAACAAAGTGGCCCGAGGAATTTTGGTGGAGTTATCTGCGTGTCAACTGGTTTCGCAATCAAGGTCCCGAAGGGAAGGTGCGTTCTCGTCAACGCGCCGAACTTGCTATCGCTCGTCTGAGCAGCTATTTTCAAGAGCATCAAAACATTGCCGTCGTGTCTCATGCCGGATTCTTGTCCTTACTAATCACGATGCTGCATCAACAGCATCGGATTAGAGGACCGTTGTTGCCGTCGATTCGCTTTGGCCGGCCGAAACGTTACATATGGTTCACATAATTAAGCCCAACCCTCTGATTGCATCTCTTAATTTGTCCACGCCTTCTTTGGTCCGGCTGGAAATCGGATAGATCTCCAAATGATAGGCATCTTGCAGCCTGTCTATCCGCATCTTTTGCTCATGTTTGTTGAGACGGTCCATCTTGGTTCCTGCGATCGCAATAAACAAATTGCGCTCATAAGCCCAACGAATCACTGTCAATTCCTCTTCTTGAGGGTCCCGGCGGATGTCCTGAACCAGAATTCCTCCAATCAGTGGCTGCCGGGACGTTAAATAATCTTCCACAGCCTGACCAAATTGCTCTCGAATGGATTTCGGTACCTTGGCATACCCGTATCCCGGCAAATCCACCAAGTACCAATTCTTCATTCGGTAAAAGTGTATCCGCTGCGTTTTCCCAGGGCTACTGCTCACGTGTGCCATTTTGACACCGGTTAAGGCATTGATTAAAGAAGATTTGCCCGCATTAGACCGTCCCAAAAAAGCCAGTTCGCTCATCTTGTCACTGGGCATTTCTTGAGACGTCAAAGCCGAGGCAACCAAACGGTCATTTTTGGGGGACAACTTTTACCCTCGCAATCGTTTCGCTTAGAGCAAATTCCAACACACTATCTAAATGCTTGACAAAATGAATGGTCATCGATCGTTTCACATTACGCGGCAAATCGTCCAAATCGTTTTCGTTTGCTTGCGGCAGGATCAGTTCACGAATTCCCGCCCGGTGAGCGGCTAAGGTTTTTTCTTTGATACCGCCAACAGGCAAAACATGTCCCCGCAGCGTGATTTCCCCACTCATGGCAATCTGTGCTTTAACAGAGACATTACTGAGTGCCGAAACCATAGCCGTTGCCATGGCAATGCCTGCAGAGGGACCGTCTTTGGGAATGGCTCCCTCCGGAACATGCACGTGAAGGTCCAAAGTTTCGTGAAAAGAAGGGTCAATCCCAAATTCCCGTGCTCGGGAACGAATATAGCTGTAAGCAGCGCGGGCGCTCTCTTGCATCACATCGCCCAGTTGTCCCGTCAGATTGAGCTGGCCCTTGCCGGGCATCGTGGTGACTTCAATGGGCATAACATCCCCGCCCGCTTCGGTCACCGCCAGTCCCGTCACAATGCCGATTTCATCCTGGGATTCCTTGGCCGCATGGTGCACTTGATGACGGCCCAAATATTTTTCTAAGTTGGTCACGCTCACCCGGATAGTACGAGGATTGCCCTTAACAATTTCCCTGGCAACTTTCCGGCAAACCGCTCCCAACTGGCGCTCTAACTGACGCACTCCTGCCTCCCGGGTATAGTGGCGGATAATATCGGAAATGGCGTGTTGGCTAATCTCCACCATGTCGGGCTTCAGTCCGTGGCTCTTCATTTGTTTGGGCCACAAAAACTTCCACGCAATATGCAGTTTCTCCTCTTCCGTATACCCCGGAAGGACGATAGTTTCCATACGATCCAGCAACGGTTTGGGAATGGTGTGCAAAACGTTGGCCGTGGTAATGAACATGACCTGAGAGAGATCGAAGGGCACCTCGATATAATGATCGGAAAAATGGGCATTTTGTTCCGGATCCAATACTTCGAGCAACGCCGCAGAAGGATCTCCGCGGAAGTCCATGGCCATTTTATCCACTTCATCCAGAAGGAACAAAGGGTTCTTGGATCCCGCTTGTTTCATGCCTTGGATTATCCTTCCGGGCAAAGCTCCTACGTAGGTACGGCGATGTCCCCGAATTTCAGCTTCATCGCGCACGCCTCCTAAAGACACACGAACAAAGTTTCTTCCCGTCGCACGGGCAATTGAGCGGGCCAGAGAAGTTTTGCCGACGCCCGGTGGACCCACCAGACAAAGAATCGGGCCCTTTAGGCTTTGGGACAGTTGGCGGACCGCAAGATATTCCAAAATGCGGTCTTTCACTTTTTTGAGTCCATAATGATCTTCATTCAAAATACGTTCGGCCTCTTCGACGTCTACCCGTTCGTCGGTCTCAATACCCCAAGGCAGATTCAAGAGCCAGTCCACATAATTGCGAACCACAACGGCCTCCGCTGACATGGCCGGCATTTTGGCTAAGCGCTCGATTTCGCGGGAAATTTTTTCCCGAACATCGTCTGTCAAACCCTTCGTGTCCGCCAAGCGCTGTCGCAATTCTTGCACTTCGTCGGCATGTTCGTCACTTTCCCCAAGTTCGCGTTGAATGGCTTTTAACTGCTCGCGCAGATAGTATTCTTTTTGAGTCCGTTCCATTTGTTTGCGCACGCGGACATTTATCCGCTTTTCAATCTCTAAAAGCTCCATTTGGCGCGAGAGAATGTCTGACACTTTTTTCAACCGTTCGTGGGCCGAAAAAATCTCTAGTACTTCCTGCTTTTCAGCGGTTCGGATGTCCAGGTAGCTAATAATCGTATCGGCTAGACGGCCAGGGTCGTCGACATTCATACTCACGGAAGCTTCTCCTGGCATTTTCTTGGAATTCTTGATATACATCTCAAACAAGTCAACAACCGCATGCATCAATGCCTCAGTTTCATCGGAGATCTCATTGTCTTCGACGATTGCCTCGGCTTCGGCTTCAAAATATGTTCCCTCATCGGTAATCTTATGTATGATAGCCCTCGAACGGCCCTCCACAACCACTTTCGCTCCGCCAGTCGGCATTTTCAGAAGCTGTTTGATCTCTCCAATAATACCCACCCGGTAGAGATCATCTTCTCGGGGATCATCCATCCGCGTATCTTTTTGGGCGACAAACAGAAGTTCCTGGGGACCCAGCATGGCCTTTTCCAAAGCGTTGAGACTGCGTTCCCTCCCAACCTCCAACGGCACAATCATATAAGGAAAAACCAAGACTCCCCTTAGCGCTAACAGCGGCAATTGTGTTTCCATCGTCAACCCTCCCGTCCAATAGACCTATTCCCCTCTATCCTAACCATAATACTCAAATACATGAAAAGAGACGACCCCTTTCCTTGAGGGCCGTCTACAAGAAATCGTCCTCAGGACTCTTCTTTTATGGCATTTGGGCCGTAGGACTCGCTGTCAGCACATCAGTCGCTAAAACCGGCTTGGGCAATTTCGCCGGTTCCACCAACAAAGCCTGGTCAATGGCTTCCTGGAGATGATCAATAGCAATTATTTGAATGTCCTTTCTCTCGTTAAAGGACTGCTGCCAATTGTCTCGCGGGATCAGCACACGGGCACAGCCTGCCTGAGCTGCCGCCTCAATTTTGGCCACAATGCCCCCGACTGGTTTCACCAAGCCCCGAATCGACAACTCGCCGGTCATGGCCACGCGGCCATCACACGGCTTTCCCGTTACCGCAGAATATATCGCTACGGCTACGGCAATGCCAGCCGAAGGACCATCGAGCGGCACTCCCCCGGGAAAGTTGACGTGCAGATCAAAATTATGCGATTGTACACTACACTGGTTACCTAACACCGTCAGCACATTTTCGATAGATCCGCGGGCCATAGATTTTCGCCGGATAGTGCGTCCAGAGGATCCCATCTCTTCTTCGTCCACGATACCCGTCACAAAGAGGCGCCCTGACCCCTCTACCACAGGCATGGCCACGGCCTCAATATCGATGACCGTTCCCAAATTCGGTCCATAGACAGCCAAACCATTGACGACGCCTATTTGTGGTTCATTGTTAACTTTTTTATCGGGCCTGGGATTATATTGACCGGAAGTCACGACCCATTCCACATCATTTTGGGTCATCGTCCGTCTTCCTTCAGTTAAAGCCAAGCCGCAAGCTATTTGAATCAAATTCACGGCTTCCCGTCCGTTGCTAGCATACCGCTTTACGACTTCCACCGCACCCTTTTCTGCGTCCATACCCAGTTTATCCACGGCATTACGAGCTATTTCCTGAATTTCTGTGGGTAAAAGTCCGCGAAAAAACACTTCCACACAACGCGAACGAATGGCCGGCGGGATCTCTTGCGGTTGTCTGGTCGTCGCGCCTATCAGTCGAAAATCCGCTGGCAGCCCGTTTTCAAAAATGTCCTGAATGTGAGTGGGCACATTACTATCCTCGGAATTATAATAAGCCGATTCCAGCATGACCTTTCGGTCTTCCAGCACTTTGAGGAGCTTGTTTAATTGAATGGGATGGAGTTCCCCTATTTCATCGATAAAGAGAATGCCTCCGTGAGCTTTCGTTACAGCACCAGGTTTTGGTTGAGGGATTCCAGCCATGCCTAGTGGCCCCGCGCCCTGATAGATTGGATCATGTACTGACCCTATTAACGGATCGGCAATCCCACGTTCGTCGAACCGTGCGGTTGTAGCATCAAGCTCAACGAATTTGGCATCACGTTGAAACGGTGTCCATGGCGCTTTTTTCGCTTCCTCCAAGACCAGCCGGGCAGCAGCAGTTTTACCCACTCCTGGCGGCCCATACACAATAATGTGCTGGGGATTGGGCCCACACAGGGCGGCTCTCAGAGCCCTAATGCCTTCTGATTGACCAATCACATCCTCGAAACGACTAGGACGCGTTTTCTCAGATAAGGGTTCACTGAGACGAATTGAGCGTAAGCGCCGCAACTTCTCCATTTCCTTTTTTGACTCTCGCTCGACAGCCACTTTGTTGCCTTGCTGGGATTTGAGGAGGTTCCAGAAGTATAATCCTATGACTATCGCAAAAAAGAATTGAATAAACGTGACAATGTTGGCAAGGTTCACCGTACCCCTCCTTCCGCACCTGGGCGAAAATTTTTTCGAGTCTCGCTCACAAGATAGAGTGATCGAAAACGGGGACGAGCAGACGGTCAATTCATGGACATCATGGATCTCTTCCCTATGGGAATTATGCCCAAGAGACCAAAGACTTATGCAAAAAACCTCTCGAGCTTTGCCCGAGAGGTTTTTCCCTTATACCATTTATGCCGTTTCTTCCTTTTTCTTTCCGCGTTTAGCCCGGTCCTGGGTCACTAAGAGCGGATCATCATGCTTTTCTACCACATCTTGGGTGATAATGCATTTGGCGATATCCGTTCGGCCCGGGATATCGTACATCACATCGAGCATGATGTCCTCAATTATCGCTCGGAGAGCTCTAGCTCCCGTGTTTCGGCGCATGGCTTCCCGTGCCACGGCTCGAACAGCTTCATCCTTAAACTCGAGCTCTACATTGTCTAAAGTCAACATTTTTTGATATTGCTTGACCAATGCATTCCGTGGCTCGGTTAAGATCTGAACCAACGCCGCCTCGTCGAGAGCATCCAATGTCACCAAAATCGGCAACCGTCCCACAAATTCGGGGATTAATCCAAATTTTAGCAAGTCTTCTGGCATGATTTTGGCCAGCACGTCGCCGATATTATTTTCCGGCATCTCAATCTCGGCATTGAATCCGAGCCCTTTTCGACCAATTCGCCGTTTAATGATTTTATCTACTCCATCGAAGGCTCCTCCAACAATGAAGAGAATGTTGGTCGTATCGATCTGAATAAACTCTTGATGCGGATGTTTTCGACCCCCTTGAGGAGGAACTGAAGCAACCGTCCCTTCTAAAATTTTCAAGAGAGCTTGTTGCACACCTTCACCGGATACATCACGGGTAATAGACGGGTTCTCTGACTTGCGGGCAATCTTGTCGACCTCGTCAATGTAGACAATACCCTTCTCCGCTTTTTCCACGTCGTAGTCAGCTGCCTGGATAAGTTTGAGTAAAATATTCTCGACATCTTCTCCAACATATCCAGCTTCAGTCAAAGATGTGGCATCGGCAATCGCAAACGGGACATTTAAGATCTTTGCCAACGTCTGCGCGAGAAGTGTCTTTCCTGAACCGGTAGGGCCTAACATCAAGATATTGGACTTTTGCAGTTCAACGTCATCGACTTTACTCCCTAGATTTATCCGCTTGTAGTGGTTATATACCGCAACCGAAAGAGTCTTTTTGGCACGGTCCTGCCCCACGACGTACTGATCTAGTATCGCTCTAATTTCCTGCGGCTTGGGAATGTCCTTCAGTTCGAATTCAACATCATCACTGAGCTCCTCTTCAATAATCTCGGAGCACAGCTCAACGCATTCGTCGCAAATGTATACTCCCCCAGGACCAGCTATCAGTCTTTTCACCTGGTCTTGATACTTACCGCAAAACGAGCACTTCAATTGGCCTTTTTCATCGGTGAACTTGAACATTATAAGCCCCCCTCTTTGACACCCCTACAATCACCAAGCTAACCATAAGTTATTCCTCAGAGTTGGGTTCAGAACCCGTCTTGTTTCGTGGCGCTACAACCTCATCAATTAGATGATACGCCTTAGCTTCTTCAGATGTCATCCAGTAGTCTCGCTGCGTCTCTTCCAAAATCTGAGCCACCGAATGTTTTGAATGCTTGGCCAAGATCCCGGCTAACGTTTCGCGACTTCTTAGCAACTCTTTCATCTGAATTTCTACATCTGTGGTTTTACCCCCGAGATTGTTGATCCACGGCTCATGAATCATGACCCGAGCATTCGGCAAAGCAAACCGCTTGCCTTCGGCTCCACCGGTGAGCAATAAAGCACCCATACTGGCCGCCATGCCCACACAAATTGTAGACACATCAGGCTTAATATATTGCATCGTATCATAAATTCCCAACCCTGCACTAACAGACCCACCGGGAGAATTAACGTATAGATGAATATCGCGATCTGGGTCGTCGCTTTCCAAAAATAGCAACTGCGCCACTACCAAATTCGCGACATCATCGTCAATAGCATTCCCCAGAAAAATTATTCGTTCCTTTAGCAGGCGCGAATAAATGTCATAGGAACGCTCGCCCCGGTTGGTTTGTTCGACGACCATAGGAACGAGATAACCAAAACTCATTCTGCGTTCTCCCCTTCATTGTCGAGTACGGTAGTTGCCAGATAATCTCTCACTTTGTATACCACGGCATTTGCTCGCAATAAGTCAAATTCCCCAGAATTTCGGTAATAACGGATAAGATCATTTATGGGTTGCCGATAGGTATCCGCCAAGGCTTGGAGCGCCTGAACCACTTCTTCATCACTAACGCTGATACTTTCTTTCTCAGCGATCGCTTCTAAGATTAAGTCCTCTTTCACCTGTTCTTCCGCGCTAGGTCGAAATTGATCATGTAACGCTTCTGGGGTTATTTTCTGGCTGTCCAGATACTCTTGTGTGCTGGCGCCAATTTGTGAAAGAGAGTATTCCAGTTCGCGCAACTGAGAGTGAATCGCTTCATTTACTAAACTCCCTGGAATATCTACAGACACCCGTTCCTTTAGTTTACCCATGATACGCTTTAAGCGTTCATTTTTGGCTTCTGTTTCCAACCTGGTTTTTGCATTCTCTGTCACCTGAGTGCGTAATTCCTGGAGTGATTCCAACCCTACTGCCTTGGCTAGCTCATCATTAATTTCCGGAATATCGGGACGCTTATTCTCAAGCACAGTCACTTCGAAACGAACAGGTTTTCCTGCCAAATCTACCTCGGGATGATTCTCGGGATACGTAAGCCTAATCGTTTGCGGTTCGTTGACCCTAACGCCAATCAACTGATCCTCTAGCCCTTCCACGGCTGTACCTGAGCCAACTTCTAAAGTGTAAGAGTCATCCTCGACGAACGGTTCAGCATCGGACGATTCTTCCTCTGACTCCTCGATTTCCAAATAACCCTTTAAGCTAAGAACAACCCGATTTCCTTTAGAAACCGGCTCGTCGTCCGCCGGAACCATTTGTGCCTGCTGCTTCGCCACTGCTGCCAATTCTTGCTCAATCTGCTCTTCTGTAGGCTCAGAGATCTCCAACGGTTCCCTCAACAAATCATGGTACTCCGGCAACTCTAAATCAGGCTTAGACTCCACTTCAATATCGAATTCAAATGGCTCGCCAGCATCTAATTTTACAATATTTATCTTGGGTTCCGCCACTGGCTGAACTGATACTTCGTCCAATGCCTCACGATACCGATTCTGAACCAATTGTTGAGCCGCTTCCTGAAGAATCACTTCGGAGCCGACAAATCGTTCAAATATGGGCCGAGGAACCTTCCCACGGCGAAATCCGGGCACATTATACTTTCCTACGACACTTCGAAAAGCTTTATCCATCGCAACTGAAAGGTCGTTAGGATCAATAGTTACCGAAATCCTTGCGACTGAATTGGGCAACCTTTGTAAGGCCACTTGCATTGTTATGTAATTCCTCCTCAATACCCGTTACAAATGAAGTTATTATATCACACCTTAAAAAGGTGTCCAAGTCTAAAAACGAGGCGCTTATCGCGCCTCGACAAATGGAGCGGAAGACGGGACTTGAACCCGCGACCCTCGCCTTGGCAAGGCGATGCTCTACCGCTGAGCTACTTCCGCAATTGAATGGTGCGAGGGAAGGGATTTGAACCCTTACGCCTTTCGGCACGAGATCCTAAGTCTCGCATGTCTGCCGTTCCATCACCCTCGCGTGGTGCGCCCGGTAGGATTCGAACCTACGACCTGCGGATTCGAAGTCCGTCACTCTATCCACTGAGCTACGGGCGCAAAAAATCCCGGTAGACCGGGGCAATCTAACAACATTTGGGGTGAATGAGGGGACTTGAACCCCCGACCCCCAGGGCCACAACCTGGTGCTCTAACCAACTGAGCTACATCCACCGTCTTTAATTCGTGGTGTCCCCGGCAGGACTTGAACCTGCGACGCCGGGATTAGAAGTCCCGCGCTCTATCCAACTGAGCTACGGGGACGCCTTCGTCTGGTCGGGGCGACAGGATTTGAACCTGCGACCCCTTGCTCCCAAAGCAAGTGCGCTACCAAACTGCGCTACGCCCCGAATCGAAGCATGTAATAATATAGCATGCTTTCAACTCATCGTCAACGAATACGGCAAACACGCAAACAATCCTACGAACCGATGCTCGCGACATATTAGGCAAGGCAGGATTCTCGAGACTCACTACTTAAGAAATGCCGGACCCAGCCTTAACGGCAGGCACACATAAAGCAGCAGGGTGCCGTGATGATTTATGTTCTCTGAAAGATCAAAAGGACCCAATACACGAGAAAAATTTGCATCTTCGCCCCTGAGTTTCCCAGAACCTATTTTGCCGCGATTGTCACTTTTTAATCTGGTACGCCCGCAATACGCTCCACATAATGGACGCCGCTATGAGCACAAACAAAACCAACCCTGCAGAGCGAGTCAATCCCATGTGGGAGAGTAGAAACACAATCGCCAGCGTCACCATGCTCATTGCCGCTAAAGCTGGATCTTCCACGAACAGCCCATACACTTTTCTTATCCATTGTTTGAAGGTCACGAAGCCCTAACACCACCCTTTTTCAACATCCGCACCAAAAGTGCGCTGACCATGAGGTATCCCGCAATTAAAAGGAGTAATGTCGTATCCGACAGAGGCCACTTAATGCCCATGGATTGGCCCGCCCAATAGCTGCCAAAACTGGTCAGCATAACTCCTACCACAAATTTCAGGGTGTTTTCTGGCACTTTAGCCAAAGGCGCTCGCAGGGCAATGCCCAGAGCTAGCACTACCACAAGGCCGACAAATGCGCCCATAATAGCGCTGCCAAATGCGTGAGCTCCCGATCCCATGGTCAATACAATAACCACGACTTCCAGTCCTTCCAGAAGTACACCGTTATAGGCTGTGGCTTGAGCCTCGAAACTTCCTTGGTTACTCGATCGAAGTCGGTTAATTTGCTTTTGGTAGGCCGCTTCCTCGTCATGTAGCGCTTTAAGCCCAGCATAACGCAAGATGGCTTTGCGAATCCATTTCAACCCAAAAAGCAATAGCAAAACTCCCACAATTCCTTGCACGATGTGAAGCGGAACAACGCGTAAAACACCTTCCCCTAATACGCCAACCAACAACGCCAAGGTGACAACAGCATATAACACTCCGCGTAGAGCAGGACGAAATCCATAGACCACTCCCGCCGCCAAAACAATCGACAACGCCTCAATAAATTCAACCGATGAAGCGAGAAAAGATGCGACCAGGACATAAAAATTCAACGTCATTCTCCTTTTCGCCATGTATTTCATTAGTTAATAGACAAAAATTCGGCCGACTTGCTATCGCTTCAAACTAGTGCTACGGTATTGACCAATATCAAGCGGATACTGCCTTGTTGAAGATCATCCTAAGTCTGGGGAATATCCCTCGCTTATCACGATAGCAACCCGCGAGTCCCTTCATAGTCTAATGATGCTTCAATGAAGCATCTGAATCAAGACATCGGGATACTGGGATAGCTAAAAGAACTCACCCTGTACCGAAGAACGGATTCTGTAGAGATCGGTATCCATGCCAAAATATTCTTGGGCAGCATGGTGTGGGCTTCACTCTCATTTAGTCAGAGAAGAGCAGGCACTGGAAGCGTAAGTTCAGACGACTCAGATGACTCCCTGTACTCCAACACGCCATAAGATCTACTCGCTTTGGTTCAGAGCAATGCCTCCGGAGGCGGGCAATGGCGTGATGTCTTATATGGGTTACCACGGAATCGCCCCCCTTTCTTTGGCCAAAAGCCTGGCTGTTCTTTCGAATGCAAAGACGAGTGGTGGATTTGGGAAGACCCATGAAAACATCTTGGGAGCAGAAGATTTCAAGCCTTTTGCCCACTATCAGTGAATAGCCAGTCTACAGTGAATAGCTGATGAAGAAAGGAAGGGTTCCATGGAACAAAAAATGATGAATGCCGCACTGATTCGTGAGATCCCAGGAGATGCCGTATTGGGCGAGATAGCCGCACCAATGCGAAAAGCTGGCCAGGTTTTAATTGAGGTACGGGCGGCGTCCCTCAATCCACTCGACCTTCTCGTCGCTTCGGGCAAATTCTATCTGGGTCATCCCCCGGTGCCCTATGTACCGGGTTTAGAAGGGGCAGGGGCAGTTTTAGAAGGGAGCCATCTGCAGCCTGGGACCCGAGTGCGTTTTGAATGCAGCGTTCTTTCGCCTTATGGAAGTCTCGCTCCCTTGGCGGTGGTTGATGAGAATGCCGTCATTCCCGTTCCCGAAAATGCGCCGGATGACTTGGTGGCAAGCTTAGGCATTGCGGGTATGGCAGGATGGCTGTCGGTGGCATGGCGGGCACGTCTTTCAAAAGGAGAGAGAGTGGCTGTGCTCGGCGCCACTGGGGTGGTTGGTCAAATTGCGGTCCAGGCTGCGCGATTACTGGGTGCTGGGCGGATCGTTGCAGTAGGGCGCAACCCCAGGACACTACGAAAAATACAGGATCTGGGAGCAGACGCAAGCGTGGAACTGGATCAAGGCAGCGATTCCAAACTGGGGGAAGCATTAAAGGAGGCAGCCGGTGGACCAATTGACGTGGTCATTGATACTTTATGGGGAAATCCCGTTTCGGGTGCCATCATGGCAATGGCCTCCGGAGGACGGCTGGTGAACATCGGCCAAAGTGCCGATCCCGTGTTGTCATTGCCTTCGTCTGCCCTAAGGGGCAAGATGCTGTCTCTGCTTGGCTACTCCAATCTTTTGGTCCCCTTGGAAGAACAGCACAATGGCTTTCACACAATTCTCGAACATGCTGTCAAAGGAAATTTAAAGGTAAACCGACAAGTGAGTCCTTTAACACAAGCCAGCCAGGTCTGGCGCTCACAAAGAAATTCGCCAAATCAAAAACTCGTGGTAATACCTTCCTGAACGGACAATGAGGGGGGTTGTCCCGGCTTGGTGGCTGCTGGCACGGGCGCACAATGGTTCTTGTGCAGTCAGATGCGCGATGATTAGACCCAAAAACAGTAGGCGTTTTGCTGCACGCGAAAGCCAAGCGAAACAGAGATTTCAGGATTTCGCGCGTATTATACAACATGTCACTGTTTAAGCCGATGAAACAACAGAGCGTAATTTGACCGTGTGATCTCTATCACACGGCCGACTTGACCTGGAACAAATGACCACAGGGATTTTGACAAACCATGGCGAGTCAATCACGTCAATGGGGTTGTCGTAAGAATCCCCCAGGCTTCTACCATGGGGGGGCGTCAACCTTATTGTTTACGCAATATAAAAATCTGTTCGCCATTCATGGTGGCGACTTTATCTCCGATTTGATTGGTGGGACTGTTTTCCTTAGGCATGCGCTTATTCGGAATCACTCGCGTAAAACTTACAACGGGAATGACGCCATAGCGTTCTGAAAGTTCCGTAATAATACGATCTGTCAAGAGTTGCACCTTTTTAACCGTACGGTTGCCGACAACCCAGCATTGATAACTGCCGGGGCGCATAACACGCGCGATTTCTTGCAGCGTCGTGTCAAGATCTTGGTAAAACGACAAAACTTCACGAGCTCGTCTTTTGTCTTGGTCAGTGATTTTATTCAACGCCGTTGTCAAAGTTGGTGACGGCAAGGCGTGTTGAAGTTCTTTTGAGGACTTGCCGCCAAGCATGGCTTGATCCAATTTATGGGGCGCTGGCCCGTCGGCAGCGTCCGCCAAATTCAACCATTGCAGTGAGAGGCGAGAAAATTGACCATAAGCCACTGTAGTGTGGCTGTCTCCATAAGGCGGGGATGTGAGCATCAGATCAAATGTTTCCGCCGGGAGCACGGACAAATCCATGGCATTATGGGCATAGAGCTCAACAGATGGAAGAGGTTGTCGCTCCCAAAGACGCGCATTGCCTATTTGATTACGTTCTACGACCCTGCGAAATGTTGCGAGTACATCCGGATTCCATTGGGTGAGATGATCTTTATCCAAACGATACAACTTAAATTCCTGATTCCGGCTGTTTGATACCCATCGTACGGTATTCGAAAAGGCAACCCAAAAGAATGGCCGACTCGTTTCGGGAATCACCCTCTCAATACCTTGCTTCAGCCGCGTCAAATCGGCAATAACAACGGGCTTAAACCAAAATTCGACGTTGTCAAAATCGGGCCAATCGGCTTCGGAAACTTGCACTCGGTTAACGTAATCTAGGAGTTTTTCCGTATGCCATTGCAAGAGCTGTGGGTCCCAGGCCGTGGTTTTAGCCAGCGTAATCAAACGGGAAAGAGGATTTAAATCGGACCCTGCCGCATGAATCCCGGCCAAAATTCCTTCCACTAAACTGGTACCACTGCCCATAAAGGGATCCAATAGCGTGTGAATTCCGGGTTGATGTTGCTGAATAATCGCGATAAGGTTTCGAGCCACTTGTGGAATCATCATCGCGGGGTAACTGTGGTATCCGTGTGTCCATTCCTTAGTATTGGCCGCTGCAAAGTCCCAAAACCCTTGGGGCAATTGTTGAATTGTTTGGCGAATAGCATCATCCGCCATTAGTGAAGAGGAAATCGGCACAAACACGCTTCCTTTACCCTGTTCCTTAACTTGATACCGTTAAGTGTAACATAGAGCACTATTTTATGGATCGCACTGGCAGTATGCCAACAAATCGTCTGCGGTCCAGAGACAAGTCCCTTTTTTGGTGATGAATCCAGGGAAAGCATGCGATAGGTATCAAATACGTCCATCCCAGCACTGCAGATATGATGAACCGGTCGGGATTTACGACCCCAACCGAAAGGCCGGAGTGTCCCATCACGGGCCGAATATCTCCCCCGCATGCACTTCCGTCAGCTCCGGCAACAGTTTCGAGCACCTGGCGAAGAGGTACCTCTCATTTGTTAAGGTAGTTGAGCCTGAGACGGTCTAATGCAGATCTAA
>JAKBWA010000024.1 GCA_021841025.1 Bacillota bacterium
CTTTGAGCATCTCCAGTACGACTTGCGCTTTGAACGTCGCGGAATGACGTGTTTGCTTCGGCATAATGTGTTCAGTGTAACACTTGCGGCCCTCCAAATTTGTCTAGTTTCTGGGGACCACTATACCCATCAACAATTGCGGAAGGAAAGATTGCCTTTGACGGGATTTTTACAGGAAGCTTCGGGAATTACCGTTTACAAAGACTATCTCAAAAGAAAGACCTATGCAATTATTTAACATACATCGACAGATGGCTCCTAACCTAGGGATTACCATTTATGGGAATGATTAGATCTCCCCACTTTGAGAACATTTCGGCGTGGGATCTGAGGGAAGTTGGCACACCATTTGGGCCCCGTTTCAGCCGTCATTATGGAACTTAAGACCTCTTCTTCGGGGACGCATGGCCTTTCTTCTCCATTTTACGCCCTGTTTTCGGGTCGTGAAGTCGGCGCATAGGCGGCCGTTAGGAACTATCCCCCCATGTCCATTTCTAAGGAGAATTTCGGATAGCCCAAAGCTGATGGCGTTGCGGGAGGATTGGCCGACCCGCCCGAATGAAGACCACCGTCGGAATACCATTCGGCGTGGGGCAGACCGGGCGGTGTAAGCGTCAACGCATCCGAATAAGGAGTCAATAACACAGAAGGGGGGACAACAATCGTAGACGACTTGAACAAGAATATTCACTATCACGCTTTGACAAAACCTTTTCCGAACTTGGTCGTCAACCGAAGACAGAGAAATTGATCCTATAACTCCCGCCAATTTTCGGCCCAAATTCTGTTGATTCACGCGTCCTTTACCGACTAATGGCACTATTTCGCGACGCATTCGCGGTCACAAGAGATCCTCTCAAAAAAAACTAAGCGACGAATACAAAAAGAACACACGCCTCTTCACATTTGCCATATTTTATCACCAAGAGGAAGGGGAGTCGCCGTGGACTTAAACGACATTACTGGATATCTCATTTTATCGTACGTGTCTCATACCCTAGCGTCTATTACCAGGCGGCTAAGCGGACGTCGGCTAAAATCGTCAGAATTATTTGATGAATGGCTGTCGTCTATTTATGGCGTTTGTCTCGCCTTGGCTAGTAGCACAGATGTTTTGGCCGAACTGGGCATCACAATGATATGGGAACCCGTGGGAATGATTGCCACCGGAATTCTAATGGGGCAAGGCGTTAAATTTGGCATCAACTTCCTAAAGGGAATGCCGACCAAACATTCGTCCTGATGGTTAAGCCGCCAACAATTCGCTGCTTGATGCACGCACGCATTGTTCCGGTCTACTCTAGGGAACCGTTCAAATGTAGAGCCGTCATGCAATACTATCTTGCAGTGGATCAAACAACCGTACGGTGGCTGCTAAGAGATTAGCACCAAGATTCCAAGAACCGTTGCGGCGAAACACCACCTTTCCCTCGAAACCCATTATTTAGCTGGCCGACATGAACGCAACCCTCCACAAAGGAGTGAGGGAAAACCCTGTTTCCATTGACCTAAAGCTAATATAAACAGAGAGGATGACAACGGAATTAGAGCCATAGTCGTTGTCACCAATGCCGGCACATGTGCGAGCATAGGACAACGCGCGAAAATCTCGAAAAATCCTCCCGCGGAAAAATTAGCTCCTTAGAAAAAGGCACCAGGGCTTGGGTCGCTTGCGATAATATACAACGTATATTTATGTCAGCACGAGAATAGGAAGATTAGTTTCGACATCCTCATAGCCATCGCCAGATTTGCAGCGTATTGCGTAAAAACGATTGGCAACTCATCGAGATGAAATGAAATCAACACTCTTTTGTTATCTGTGGTATGGTGGGATATGCAATAATAAGAATAAAGCGACTACTGTTTTTTGTTCATATATAATGAAAAATGGCCATGAACCGTTGTCCGGTTAGTTGTTAATTTCCTATCACTGTGCCATCTCAAGAATCGAGAGAGCGCTCTGATAGAGCTGTTAAGACCGGGAGTCAAAACGTGGGCTATCAATGAACATTGCTGTTAAGAACCGCTCTTCCTCTACGGACCTTAAGTCAGGGGAGTATGAGAAATTCGGGTAACAACACAGATGGCAATACGCTGTACGATAGGAGGCGTGTGATGTTACAGACCGAGGAACGATACTACCAATCTTTACGCGATGGACGACGCGTCTTTTAACCGGGGACAGTTGGTAGAAGACATCGTTAATCATCCTGAGCGGGGACTAGCGAGTCGCCATGCCGCCCTAAATTTTCGTATGGCCCGCGATCCCTGGCATCGTGATAAGGCAGTAATCACCGATGAGAGTGGATCTTATAGCCGCTTTTATTTCATCCTCCAATCCGCTGAAGATCTGAAGAGACGCCGTAATTTAATTGCCTTGAGTACCCGGCTGGGAGGCACTGTGGTTCCGCTCATTTATGAAATTGGCACGGACGCCCTGTTTGGACTGATAGAAGCAACAGACAAGATAGACCAAGACATAGGGACGCATTACAAGGAGCGAGTTATGGACTTCTGGCGCCAGGCGCGAGACCATGATTATGCGTTGGCCGTGGCGCAGACAGATGTGAAGGGAAACCGCAGTAAGCGGCCTGCCTACCAACCGGATCCCGACATGTATTTACCTACTGTCAAACGTACACCGGAAGGAATTGTCGTACGTGGCGCGAAAGTGCATACCCCGGTTTCCATTAATGCCAATTGGCTGGGATCGACGTTGCGGACAAGAGTAATGGGTTGAAGAATTTAAGACACGTATATCCGATGAAGAAAGCACGATCCCTGCTGCAGAGGAGGATGCGTCATGACCGTGAGAACTCTTTCCGGTGCCTTGCAAAATGCTTTGAAAAAGTGCCCCGAGGCTCCGGCTATCTATTATTTTGATACGGCTTGGACTTATCAACAACTGGTAGACCGCGTGGAACAGGTCAGCGGATTTCTTCGGCAGCATGGGATTCACGCCGGTGACCGGATGGCCGTGATGTTGCAAAACATGCCGGCTTCGGTGGTGGTCCAGTTTGCCGTCTGGGCACTAGGCGCCATCGTGGTGCCGATCAACATGATGTATCAGCCCCAGGAGATATCTCTTCAATTACGCGATGCGCAGGTCTCTGGCATCGTGATATTAGAGTCAGTGGCTTCCCGGTTGAACTCGCTGCCCGAAGTCGACACCATGCGAGTCGTGATGGTGGTTAAAGATGGCCAGGATTTCCGGGGAAAAGCTCCGTCGTGGTTACCAACCTCCCGTTCTGACGGTCCTGTCCAATATGCCTACCATTCCTATGATGCAGCGTTGTCCGCAGATGTCCTCACGGAAGATCAGTGGGTACATCTTGAGTCCCTAGATTTGTGCTATCTCACCTATACATCGGGAACGACGGGAACCTCCAAAGGAGCTATGAATACTCACGGACAAGTTTTGTATAATGCGGCCGTCTATGAAAGTGCCGCTCAGCTATCATCCCAGGATGTTATCCTGGCTTTTGCGCCGCTCTTTCATATCACTGGAGCAGTAGCGGCTTTGGCCACGGCCGTTTGGCTTGCGGCTCCTCTCGTTTTGTTCTACCGCTTTGATCCCTTTGTAGCGTGTCATGCCATTGAGCGGCACCGGGGAACTTTTACCGTGGGCGCCATGACTACCTATTTATCCATCTTGGAACATATCAACCCAAGCGAATATGACTTATCAAGCTTCCACAAGGCTTATAGCGGGGGAGCCCCTGTATCATCCGCAATCGTCGCCCGCTTCGAATCCCGATTTCATCAATATATTTATAATGTGTATGGTTTGACTGAAAGCGCCAATGGTCTCATTTTAACACCATGGACCCGAAGAGCCCCCGTGGATAAGGGGTCCGGTGCTTTGTCCATCGGCTTGCCGGGACCAGGGATTGAGGTGGAAATTCGCGACCTAAACGCGCGTGACAAACGATTGCCACCCGGAACAGAAGGAGAATTGGCCCTAAAGGGGCCACCTTTGACCCATGGTTATTGGAATCGTCCCGATGCAACCCAAGAGAGCATTGTAGACGGTTGGTTTTTCACGGGAGATGTAGCTGTACAAGATCAAGCAGGATGGGTTTATATCGTCGACAGAAAAAAAGACATGATTATCACCGCCGGCAATAAAGTATGGCCTCGTGATGTGGAAGATGCTCTGTATTTACATCCTTCGGTGAAAGAAGTAGCGGTGGTGGGGCTTCCCGATGCGTATCGTGGTGAAGTGGTAACGGCATTTGTGGTGCGCACCGACGAAAATCTCACGGAAGATTCCTTGAAACAGTTTCTGAGAATCCACCTGGCCCCATTTAAAATTCCGCGGGTAATCCAGTGGGTAGAAGAAATTCCTAAAACGGCCACGGGAAAATCATTGCGCCGTTATTTCCGGGAAACAGCAAAATCTTAAAGTGATGAGAAGGGATTCCACGTCTAGCCAAGGTCGTTTTATACTAACAGGCTATGAACCAACAGACCGCATGTGACCCGTAATGACAACTACAGTGGTAGAAAGAGTTCCTATCTGTCACAGGATAATTTCTTCGCCCGTGGGCGTCTAGAGCCCATAGGAGAACAGCAGGTGGTTCATGGGAAACATAAAAAATGCTTCGCTATTTGATGACGAAGACGTCCACCGTCATCTTTCTGTAGTTGCAGTGAAAGTTGTGGCCAAGCCGAAGATGTCGACGGAAGATTGTTTAAAGGATTTGAGATGTTACAAACTGTCACGTATTCCTCCAGTCTTCCGCTCATTGCCCGGATTCTTCCCTGGTTTCATCACGCGGATCTCATTTTTGGTTTCGAATCTAATTCCTGAAGATCCGCCATACTTCGCAATCCCTCGTGCATGAAGTCGCGCTCCACCACCAATCCTTGTTGACGGCGATACGAAACAGACTCAACGCATATCTCCCCAATCTTCTAGTGCCAGGAGAGAGCGTGGCGTTAGAGGACGTCCCCATTACCCATCAAACGATTCAAGCCAAATGATTCAATCTAAGAAACTTGTCATTGTCGAACACAATGCCGATACTTTCGAAGCAGAACGCGCACGGTCGTTTATGGTTTTAGCGAATAAAATTGACCAAACAAACCCATGCTTTTCCACTCATTGTCGATGATATGCAAAGCTGTTGCTTTCACGATCACGCAATCGATGAATTAAAAGCACTGACTATTTTCGGCGAAGCCCGCACCTTTTGTAGTATTCAGTGCCAACGCCAACGTCGATGGACTGCTTGCTCTCAGAGGTTACCAAGAGAGCATTCATTATTCATGTGACAGCCAGTATTCCCGTTGCGGCTTCCGCGAAAGATTTGTTTAGCTATGGAGTCCAAGATCACATGACCAACGCTTTTTACCGTCAATACTTAGGGGCCTTGTTGCCTCGGCTGCAGTTCATAGAGAGCCGGTAGGATGATGTTCAGACACCAGAATAGCATGGGCAAACTCGCTTAACCTAACCAGAGAGCACATGGCGTCTATAAAATGTTTCGTTGCGGGAATAAGGCCCCAAACATGAGGGGCAAAGATCTGCGATAAGAAAGGTAAGAGAACGGACAATACCATAAATTAACACTGAACACACAACATGAGGATTTCTTGAACAGAATAATCTCAAGGAAGGCCGTAAATTGGCCTGAGTGGGCAACACAACCTGTTTATGGGTACCCACTGGCTATGGGGATCGGTTCTATGCCGAAAAGGCCTTCGCCTCGGAGGGAACAGGACAGACGGAATACAAATATCCTAGTTATGACCGTATACCAATGGAATGAGTGTTAGTTGGCGCGTTGGTTGTCAGCGAGCTTCCGACCAGGCAGAACGCACTCTTCCTAGAATTATCCCTTGGGCGAGTAAGACGTCATCCCGTCACTCTTGAACGAAACTCAACCCGCATTCGACTGGATGCGGGTATGGAGCAGTAAAAGGGAAAGTGAAAACGCACGGCCACGGCGGTATAGGAATTCGATAAAACTCTCCCGATGCCCCGCGGCATTTAGAGGAATGATGCATTGTTCTCGCAACATTATCACTGTCTCATAGACGTGTGGCCCGTAGAATCTATGAAGACTTATCCTTAGGGCGGTCACTCCATTGGGGTGTGCGCTTTTCAAAAAAGGCGCTCATTCCTTCTACAGCATCGGGATCGGGGCTCTGACGCGTCATAAAGTCGACTCCAAAATGGGCCGCGCCATCTTCCGTCATTTCAATCTGCTGATACAAAAATTCCTTGCCTGCCGCGATCACGGGGAGACTCCAGCGAGAGATCTCTCGGGCAAATTGCCAAGCCGCATCAGATAAGGACGCGCTGTCGACTACCCGATTAATTAAGCCATAGGCCTTGGCCTCATCAGCACTGATAAAGTCCCCGGTAAACAACATTTCAGCGGCTTTTTTCAGCGGAACATTGCGTGCGACTTGGACGGACGGGCTTGCACAGAAATATCCGATTTTCACCCCCGGGGTGGCAAATCGAGCGGTATCGGCGGCAATCGCGAGATCGCACGCCGCAACCAACTGACAACCTGCGGCAGTGGCAATTCCTGACACTTCCGCCACCACCACCTGAGGCAGGCGACGAATCACCGTCATGGTTTGCGCACATTGCTGAAACAAACCTCGAACCCTTCTAAGATCCTGGTCTAATATTTCGTGCAAGTCATGGCCAGCGCTGAAAACAGGCCCTTCGCTGCGAATAATCACAACATTGACGGAACGGGACTGGCCAAGTCTCTCAAGATTGTTCTCCAAGGCAGCCAATAGCGCCTGCGATAGCGCGTTACGGCGGCTAGGATTGTTCAAGGTTATGACCGCAATACGTTCGTCAGCAAATTCCTCAACTTGAGTGAGTGCCATATGCGTCTCTCCCTTCATTTCTCTTAGTCTCTTCACATCTTACGAAAATTTTTGACACCTTGAAGGTGAAACCGATAGCGATTCCGAATAATCGTCAGGTGTGCTGCTGTTTTGCCAGCAAACTCTGGGATATACTTAAAAAGCTTCTGTCTGGTGCCCGGTTCGCTTGCTGGGGTTGGGAATTCACCAACGAGATGAGATTCGGGCCCAAACGGATGACTCACGGTAGTTAGCCGCGTATCACCCCCAAAACATCCATTCGGCTATTCGGTTTCTCTCTCAATTAAACAATAAGATTATACTGCAGCGAGCCGAAGTTTTCGGGCGTTCATGAAGGCAACCCGGAATATGAACTGCATCCCACAAATACGGCCCCAGGACATTCGCTGGTGACAGCGCATAAAACCAGGCACCAGGCATATTGCGAATACCCACCCAAACACCGGTCTATATCCGGGCCAATAACAACGGCAAACTTAATCACAACCCCGGCCAAGGACTTTCACCCCCGCAAGTCAAACCGATGCACGGCGCCTTCTCCAAAAATTTCGAGCTTTATCCGAGCAAAGTATGGATTCCGAGGAATTGTTTTTTAAAGTATAATACACTCAGAAAACACAGACTATTGTCACTTATTATTGATTTATGCCTCCGATTCTTATTCCCGAGCGGAGGCAAGGTGACGGTCGGTGACAAATCCGTACATGCCCTGTCTTGTTACCACCAAGCGCCGGCCTTGCTATAGTTCTTCACAGGAGGGAAGCTGTATGATGCCCACGCCACTTAACCTGTACAGCATATTTGACTATTCTCAAAAGATGTGGCCTGAGAAATGGATCATCACTCGCACCCACAGCGGCACACACCGTTATCAGTATCGTGACTTTGGAGAAAGAGTTCAAAGATTGTCCTCCGCTTTGAAGGCACTGGGAGTTAAACCCGGGGACCGAGTGGCTACACTGGCCTGGAATAATTTCCGCCATTTAGAGGCCTACTTTGCCATACCTTTAATGGGCGCCGTGTTGCATACCATTAATTTACGGCTGCCAGCCGAGCACCTTGGCTATATCATCAATCACGCCGAAGACCAAGTTTTGCTCATTGATGAAGATCTTCTCCCGCTTATGGTTCCGATCCGCGATAAAGTGCCAACCCTGCAGCACCTCATTGTGATGGGAGAACATCCCAATTTAAGCCCAAATCCCATCACTTCGACCTTGGACTATGAAGGTCTTCTGGCTAAGGCAGCCCCCGAAATGGACTACGATCCTAATTGGCCGGAAGATGCTCCTTTGGGAATGTGCTATACCTCGGCTACCACTGGCAATCCCAAAGGAGTGGTTTATTCTCACCGCGGAATCGCCCTGCACAGCCTTGCCATGGGCCTGGCCAATACTTCGGCCATTTCCGAGAGCGATACCGTGCTGCCGATCGTTCCTATGTTTCATGCCAATGCCTGGGGTCTTCCATTTTCGTCGGTGTGGTTTGGAGCGAATATCGTTTTGCCCGGTCCGGCGCCCACTCCCGAGAGCCTCATCCGCCTCATGTCTGAAGAACATGTTAGTGTAGCGGCAGGGGTCCCCACGGTGTGGTTGAGTGTGGCCAAGGTACTCGAACACCATCAAACCCCTTTGTATTTGCGCATGGTGCTCTGCGGCGGCTCTGCAGCGCCCCCGGCCTTAATACGAACTTTCGAACAAAATTTCTCTATACCCTTTGCGCATGCCTATGGCATGACCGAAACGAGTCCCTTAGCAACCTTTTCCCGTTTAAAAAGCACCCTCTCCGGACTCGCGGAAAATGAACAACTCGCTATCCGATCTACACAGGGGGCGTTGGTTCCGGGGCTGTTTATGCGTTTAAGGCGCAATAATGAAGACCTGCCGTGGGACGGCAAGTCCATGGGGGAGTTGTGGTTCAAAGGACCGTGGGTGGCCGATGAATATTACCGTGATCCCCGGACCGAAGACAGTTTCGAGGATGGCTGGCTGAAGACAGGAGACGTGGCAACGGTTAGTCCGGAAGGCTATGTCAAGCTCGTAGACCGAACCAAAGATCTTGTTAAGAGTGGCGGGGAATGGATTTCATCAGTTGATCTCGAAAATGCGATTATGGCTCACCCCGATGTGTTTGAGGCTGCGGTTATCGGTGTGCCTCACCCCAAATGGGATGAAAGGCCTCTGGCCTTTGTGGTGCTAAAAGAAAATCGCCAACTGACTAAAGAAGACATCATAAACCTTTTAGCCGCAAGCTTTCCCAAGTGGTGGCTGCCCGATGACGTCATCTTTCTCGACGAAATCCCTAAGACTTCCGTCGGTAAGTTTTTAAAACGAGCATTGCGCGATCAATACCACCAGTATTTAGCTGGCTCCCCGCCAGAACACGGGGCCAGCTGATGCACAATCGCCAAACGCATTGCACGGGTAGTCAGATGGAAGAAACCGAGTGAGTTTCATCATAGAATTCTCTGAGAGGCAGAAAGTCCTTGTCATATAAGGTGAGCCACATAGGGCACTAAAACAAAAATCACGGGACTTTCCACCATTAGTCATGATTGCAGCAAGATCCTGTAGCATAATGGGAATGGGTGAACAAATGTGGAGGATTGTATCCGTGTTCCAGGTACAGTGGCGTTCTGGGCTTTGGCCCAGGCGGACGGAGCGATACGGACAACAAGGTCGAGTACGTCTTACCGAACACCGGACAGGTGTGGTTTGACACGCAAGGAAGCACCCGGAAATCCGCGGGGGACTGGCGCCAACAGATCCTGAACCCACTCAAATATGGACCCCGAAAGGAGACGATAACGTGTTGTATCACGGAGAGCAGGCCTTCTTAGACGAGGGGCAGCCCGGACATTGTGGTCCGCGCAGGATCGGGCCTAAACGCCCAAGATGGGAATTCTCATACATGCCGGAGCAAACCAGTTTGCTGGCATTGCGCCGCACCAAACGTCACTTAGAAGCGCGCAGGGCTGATTTAGAGGATCAAATTCAGGCATTAGAAAAACTCATAGCTAAACATCCTGATAATAATCCTTAGGCAACACGGGTCAGTTCAAGTGGGGGAGCTTAAACTGACCCATTCGCTATCTTTCACAGCAGAAGAATGACTTGCAGCCATTAAAAACTTCATTCGCTAGCGCACACTTGAAACTTAAAGAATGATCACCATACAAAATCCTTGGCATTCAAACCCGTTCACCCCCACATTGAGGGGAATTTTCTACCACGGAGAGGAAGGAAAACGCGTGTACACAGATTTAAAAGGACGTATTGCGGTTGTGAGCGGATCGGCGAAAGGAATTGGCCGGGCTGAAGCATTTCGTCTGGCCAAAGAAGGTGTGAAAGTGGCAGTGGTTGACCTCATTCAAGAAGAAGCCGAGAATACGGCTGCCGTGATTCAGCAGCAAGGAGGATCTGCCAACGCTTATGGAGTCGACGTCACCGATCTTGACGCGGTCACGGCAATGATGGAAGATGTTGTATACCACTGGGGCCCCATCGGCATTTTAGTGAATAACGCTGGTATAACACGAGATAACTTGCTGTTTAAAATGACCGAAGAGGACTGGGACGAAGTCATGGGAACACATTTGAAGGGATCATTCTTATGCGCTCGGGCCGCTCAAAAGTTCATGGTCGAACACAGATGGGGAAGGATCATCAACACTTCGTCAACCTCAGCATTAGGCAATCGCGGCCAGGCTAATTACTCGACAGCCAAGGCTGGTTTGCAGGGATTCACGAAGACGCTGGCGATCGAACTTGGTCCTTTTAATATTACGGTCAACGCGGTGGCGCCCGGCTTTATTGATACCGACATGACGCGTGCTACGGCACGGCGCATCGGTATGGATCCCGACGATTTCAAAAAGGCTGCGGCGCAAAATATCGCCGTAAGACGTGTCGGCGTGCCTGAGGACATTGCCAATGTGGTCACGTTTTTGTGCTCGGAAGAAGCTTCATTCATTTCCGGAGAAGTGATTTATGTACGCGGTGGTCCCAACTAACGGGAGAGACAAGGTTTAAACTTCTGTTGCCGGAACGAGCTCTGAGTCGAAGCCCAACGCTAAGTTCACAAATCCCAGCGTTACCACGAACCTCGCGCAGCTATCCGTAGAGCAATTTCCCGCGCGCGATGCGTTGGACCGGTCATACTCGAACCGGGTTGGAATGTCGTGTTCTTTTCCGTTGATGACTGGGGGAGAGATAGCTCCAGCTCGCCCCCAGCATACTCTCTTGTCAAAGCGCTAGTATCGTTCAAAATATTCACGGGACAAGATGGAATACAAGAAAGAATTTTGCCATTGTCCTTTCGCATAGAAGTGTTCTCGCAATACACCATCTCTTTTCATGCCCAGTTTTTCCATAACCCTGGCGGAGGCCCTATTTTCCGTTCGGCACGTCGCAAAAGTTCTATGAAGCTGAAGCGCGTTAAACCCATATTCGCACAAAGACCGGACAGTTTCTGTGGCAAGTCCCTGGCCCCAGAATTGCTTATTAAAGCAATATCCCAGGGAAGCCTGCGAATACTTCTCTAAATGCAGACCTGCTCCACCAATCAACAATCCGTCATGTTTCAGGATGACGGCAAATTCGTAAATTCTTCGAGGTTGCTGTCTTTGCGCAGTCATTATGTAGTCAAGGTAGGCCTTAGTGTCATCTTCGGAGTTGGGCCCCCAATGCATAAATTTTACCACGTCGACATCCCTTGCATATTGGTGCACCGAGTGCCAATCATCCACGACAAACTCCCGTAAAATGAGACGTGGGCTTTCTAATACCATGGATAACCCTCTTCCTGCTCTTTCCCAACCGGAGAATCTCAAGCTTCAACAAGTTTCAAATAGCAGCTTGTTTTCCTCTATACCTGTCATTCTTACAAAACCCTCTGCACATGCAAATTATAGGAGAAGTCTTGTACGCGAAGGGGACAATGCCTCAGTCGCACAAGGCGTGAACTCGTTGAGAGTTTGTGGAGCCCGATCCCGGCTATTTAACCAAAAAGTCTGGCTCTATCGTTTGGAGTCCATCTATTCATTCCGAAGTCGGTAGCGCTGAATTTTTCCGCTAGGAGTCTTGGGCAGGACGTCAACAAATACCATTTCCCGCGGGTAAGCAGTTTTTGCCAACCTCTGCCGCACCCATTCTTGAAGTTCGCTCTCCAGTTGACGGCTCGCCCGATAGCCATTGCGCAGGACAATATGGGCTTTCACTAATTCACCACGCAGTTCATCAGGGATCCCTATCACGGCACACTCTGCCACCGATGGGTGGGCCATTAATATGTTTTCTACTTCAAAAGGCCCAATCCGGTATCCCGCTGACAAAATGATATCGTCAGAGCGTCCGATAAAGTAAAAATAGCCTGCATCATCGTGCCAGGCATCATCACCCGTAAGATAATACCGGCCATCTTTGGTAAAGCGTTCTTGTGTACGTTCTGCGGCCTTATAGTACCCGGTAAACCAGAACAAAGGAGAAGATTCGGTGTCAATCGCTAAATGGCCTTTTTGCTCGCTATTCAGTTCAACTCCTTCGTCGTCTACAATGACAACGCGAAATCCGGGCATGGCAATGCCCATCGATCCTGGTTGGACGGAATGATCCAGCCGTAAATCGTGGTGGTTGTTAATAACCATTCCCAGTTCCGTCTGACCATAGTGATCATAGATGGGCCGGTTAAAGACTTTCTCCGACCATTGACTGATTTCAGGATTTAACGGTTCGCCAGCACTGGATATCACTCGTAGCGAAGTTTTCTGAGGAGGAATGCTGGCGGCGCGAATGGCGCGAAAGGCAGTCGGCGCAGCGGCAAAGTTGGTAATATGGTATCTCTTGAGCACGCCAACAATGTTCTGAGGATCAAACGCTCCTTGATAGACAAAGGTTGCTTGCCCCAAAAGAAGAGGCCCGATGAGGCCATAATAGAGCCCATATGCCCATCCTGGGTCGGCCAGATTCCAAAACTGGTCGGTAAGATTCACATCTAGTCCTAATCGCATGTATGTCTCGAACGCCGCCAATGCCCAAACGGGCACGACAACCCCTTTGGGCTGACCAGTGGTACCGGATGTGTAAAGGAGTATCATGGGATCATCGTCATTCCTAGTCGTCCACTCTGTTCTCGGAGACGAGGTTAGGAGTCCGTCAAAAGTCATGTCATCACGACTGGCATCGTTAACCGTTACGATGACTCTCAAAGAGTTCGCAGCAGACGCAACAAGCTTGCCTCGGTTGTTGGCGTCGGTAACGACTACTTTGGTTTCGCTGTCGTTTAAACGGTAACTTACCGCCTCATTGCCAAAAGCCGTAAAGAGAGGGACATAAACAGCACCTAAACGCCACGTGGCCAAAGCGGTCAAGGTTAGTTCGAGGCCTTTGGGAAGCAGCGCAGCTACTCGGTCTCCGGGTTCAACGCCCAAACCAGCCAATCCTGCAGACAGTTTAGCGCTTAAAACATCTAGTTCACCAAACGTGTAGCTGCGCTCCCTTTCCTCAGAAGTCACAACGTGAAGTGCGAGAGCATCCGGTTTCTCATGACTATAACGCCCGATTACAAACCAGGCGGCATTGACATTGTGTCTACGGTATTGCGATAAACATGTTCTTATGGTATCTTCAATTTTTTCACTCATTTTTGATAGTAACCTCCTTGACCTCCTTGATCCAGTGGCACTTCCATTATAAAACATAAAGCGGCGGTTTCCCGCGTGTCCATGGCTCCTTTTGACACTTATTGGGTATTAGCAAACCTGCAAGCTGGCAGCTATAACATTGGAGTTTTCGGTGAAGTCGAGTAATGGCCTGCCAGTGATGCAGCCATCATAACCAAAGCAGTCATTACACCAACCTACAGTTCACTGGTAAAAGTGGCAAATATAATGCTCCGGATCTTTGACACTATCTAAGACCAAAAGTTTCTGGTGAACACCCGAACATCCGTGCCCGCCAAGTTGACGGGATATTATGCCACCTTCGAGAAGCTTTGAACTTTTTCATTAAACCCAGTGCGGTCCTTCCTCACTCCACTGGGGAAGCCAAGATGAGGATGATCCCGGCGAGGACAGCTGGCTTTAAGGGCACAAATTCGGCAACTATGGTCGTGGGAGGCACATCTGCAATGTCCCCATGAGGCCCGGGCCGTTGGGTGCCACTAAAAGTTTCGGGATACAGAAA
>JAKBWA010000050.1 GCA_021841025.1 Bacillota bacterium
CAATCATTTTCATGGTTACATCAACCCTAGTCTGATAGAAGGTTACGCCCTAAAAATCGCAGTAATTTCTATGTTGTACGTAGGGCTTTTCGGTATAGGCCAGTTTACGACCGGAAAACTGGCGAGAATTTTCGAGGGCGATTTACGCCGCCGTCTCTTTGCACACTGGGAATTGTTGGACTCGGAATATTTCAGCCAGCACACAGTGGGAGACCTGCTCTCTCACGTGCTTAATGATGTGCCGGCCATACGTCAAGCTTTGGCTGGCGGAGTCAATCAAAGTTTACAAGCTGTATTTTTGTTTTCAGCCACGCTAATAATGACCATTACTGACATCAATTGGAAACTCACGGTTATAAGCCTCATTCCCCTCCTTTTGATCCCCGTCGTTGTTGTAAGATTAGGCCCCAAAATTCGGCGCCAATCCCGCATTGTTCAGGAGTCACTGTCCCAAATGTCGGACCTCACCGAAGAAAGTTTGCAAAGTATCCGGCTGATCAAATCGACGGGTAATGAGCCTGTGGAGCGGATGAGATTCGCTGAGAGAGTGCAGTTAGTGTATGGCAACGCCATACAGTTAGTTCATCTCAACACCACGTTTCAAGCCCTCATTCCACTCTTAACAGGCATCAGTTTCGCACTGACTCTGATGTATGGCGGATATTTAACCATCCATCACGCAATTAGCTTAGGATCGTTCGTCGCATTCACCGTATATTTGAGTATGATGGTTCGCCCCTTGATGCAATTTGGCAATGTGATTAATATTTTCCAGAAGTCTTCGGCTTCACTTTTGCGGATTCAGACATTATTGGAAGCCAAGCCTCGAATTTTAGACCCTGTGCATCCCCAACCGTTGAAAACGCATCAAGACATAATCATTAAGAACCTGTCATTTTCTTACACACACGCCGATCATCCGGCTTTGGAGCACATTACCCTGACAATACCCGCGGGCAGCGTGCTCGGAATTGTCGGTCGGACGGGCGGGTGCAGGAAAAACGACATTCACGCGCCTATTGCTGCGTGAAATCGATCCCCCCTGCGGCACCATTACAATTGGCGGTACCGACATTCGTCAAGTATCCCGCCCGAGCTTGCGCGATTACATCACGTACATTCCCCAAGACGGATTTCTGTTTTCCTTGACCATTGGACAAAACATTGCGTTCCCCGTAAAACCGGAAGCATCCGGCTTTATCCAACAAGCGGCATCTCAAGCCAACATTCTGTCATCCATTGAATCGATGCCTTTAGGTTTCTCTACGGCCGTGGGATCACACGGACTGACCCTATCCGGTGGACAACGCCAAAGAGTCACTATCGCCCGGGCTCTAATGAAAACGCGTGCTCAGGTTATCATTTTGGACGATGCTTTAAGTGCCGTCGACAGCACGACTGAGTCGGTTATTCTCCATACTCTCGGGGAGCTGCACGAACAAGGACGCACTTTGATTATTACCAGCCACCGTCTCTCTGCCTTAAGGCTTGCTGATCATATCGTCGTCCTTGATGAAGGCCAGATCAAAGAATATGGCACACCAGGACAACTTTTGGAACAGGGCGGACTGTACACACGCCTTCACCGAATTCTTTACCAAGGAAGTGAACTGCATGCGTAAAGTGAAGGCCCGAACACCCGTCCGATCCAGCCCTTTCAAACAATTGCTGAGTTACGCCAGACCTTATGCTCGGTTATTCTCGGGGATCGTGGTCCTGGTGGTCATATACAATTTGACACAAGTGATTCAGCCTTATCTAGTAAAAATAGCCATTGACCGTTATCTACTGGTTAAAAACTCCATGTTGGCTCCTCTCATTCAAATCGGCGTGATGTATTTAGGAATCACCCTGATAGGACTCTTGGCCAATTTGTATCAAACACGAGCGATCGCCGCGGCAGGCCAGAAAATCGTTAGAAAAATTCGTATCGACCTGTTTACCCATATCGAATCCTTGGCTATGGACTACTTTGAAACACATGATACAGGACGCCTCATCACCAACGTCGCAAGCGACACCACCCGTATCAGCCAGTTTTTCACCCAATTCTTACTCAGTGTCATCCGAGACGGTCTCACGATTATTCTCGTTATGGGCGCCATGCTGCTTTTGAACTGGAAGTTAGGCTTGCTCAGTGCTCTCGTCATACCCATAATTATTGCCATATCGCTTGTATTTCGTCCCAGACTGCATAAAATTTACAACACTACACGCTCGCACCAGTCACGACTCATTGGCTTTATCGCAGAGAATTTGTCAGGCATGCGCATCACTCAGCTATTTCACCAGGAATCCAGACAACTCGAAGCATTGAACCAACTCAACCTTCCCTATCAACAAGCTAACGTCAATGAGTTCCGCTGGGATGTTTTCTTTAACCGCACTCTAGATTTGCTTGGCAACTTGGCTGTAGCCTTTATGGCTTGGGCTGGAGGTTTGGCTGTGTTTCACCATACCATTAAAATTGGCGTGCTCTACGCATTTATCTCATACATTCAACAATTCTTTGAACCCATCAATTCATTGACACAAAACTGGAACACACTGCAATCCTCTATGATCTCTTTTGAACGTGTCAGTCAGGTCCTAGCCACTCCCCGTACCCTGACAGATCCAGAAATTCCGGTTCCCTTGGAAAATCCCGAGATTTTTCGCCAAACTCAAGGAGCCATCGACTTTGAGTGCGTGTCCTTCGGCTACACACCTGAGCACCTCATTCTCAAAGACCTTACGATGCATATTGCTCCAAGTGAGTTTATTGGTATTGCCGGAGAAACCGGTGCAGGAAAAAGCACCTTAATCAGTCTTTTGGCCCGCTTTTACGATGTGAGCTCAGGATCCATCCGGATTGACGGCATAGACATACGCACTATACGCCAAAAAGATCTGCACCGTCTGGTAGGAGTCGTGCAGCAAGACGTCACCATTTATTCGGGAACCATTGCCGACAATGTGAGACTTGTTCGCGACCAAATTTCACGACAACAAATTGTCTCGGCCTGTGAACTCACCGGAGCCGACGCTTTTATCCGCCGGCTCCGGCAAGGCTATGACACCCGTCTGACTCCAAACGGTTCCAACTTATCTGCGGGACAGCGGCAACTGTTAGCGTTCGCCCGTATTATCCTTTTCAATCCCAAAATTTTAGTATTAGATGAAGCTACAGCGAATTTGGATGCACTCTCTGAAGCTGCAGTGCAAGAGGGGCTGGCGGAAGTGGCGAAGAATCGCACGACCATAGTCATTGCGCACCGTCTTTCCACCCTGCGCTCTGCAGATCGCATTTACCTCCTCGATCACGGCCGCATCCGGGAACAAGGGACACACGAAGAACTCATAGCACTCAAAGGACTATATCATGCCATGGTTCTAAACTCCGTCGTCATGCCGGCATCCCAGGAAGCATGGCGGGAGTCTGCCCATACCTCAAAGCTAAGCGCAACCTAACATTACCATTGCAAGAGATGCCCTTGCTCCTTCAACCATTTTTTCGAAGCGTCGTATTCAGGCAGGATCAAAGATAAGGCATTCCAGAACTCTTTTTGGTGATGGGGATAATGCAAGTGCGTCAATTCGTGAACGAGCACGTAGTCGACAACAGAGCCTGGGGCCTGGATTATACGCCAGTTGAGAGCAATCAGGCCATCTTGCCGACAATATCCCCACCGCGTCCGGTATTCGTGAACTTTGACGCGAAAAGGATAACACCCCATACGTTGGGCCCAAAAATCAAGTTGGGGCAATAATTGAGACACAGCCTGATCTCGATACCAGAGAATTAATTGTTCCCGAACGGTTTGCGAAGTGAATTCTTCTTGCGCGGCAATTTCCATAATCAAGTGATCATTGTTGACGATGATCCGTGATTGGGATGTCTGACGAATGACCAGCGTCAATAAGTTTCCACCCAAAAGGAATTGGTCTCCCGGCAGAAAGGTCTTGGGTTGACGATCCCGGTATTTATCATAGTGGCGAAGAATCCACGGCGTGTTGCTGTTGACGAATTCTTGGACGTGATCCCAGGAATATCCCGGTGGCACTATGATTCGTAACTGACCGTCTTCACCAAATTGAAGGGCAGCCCGCCTTCGCCGCGGCCGAAAAATGACCTGATAGACAATATGGGTTGTGCCAATATGTAACTCCTTGGGATGGGAGACTTCTTCCCGCACGGTTCGTCCCTTCACCCGCCAACCTTCCCCCTTGTGGAATATTGATCCAGTTAGAACCCTTAACCCAAACGGTTATCACCAAGAGCATCGTAGTTAGTATAGCAGGCACAAAGAAATGTTTGCTATCCGGATGAAAACATGTTTCGAACACAAGTTGTATCTGTGGCACAATAAAGTGGGTTTTCTGAATCCTTGCTGTTTAAGTCCTTTCACCAGTTCATGTCGGGTATTGAGCGGATACGACCAGCAGTTTCGGTTAAATAAAGAGCTCCTTGCTCTTTATTTAACCCCTATGCCAGACTACAAATCTGTGTCGATCATGCGCCAATCACAGGTTTTAGACCGCCATGGGAAGTGGATAGGAATTTTCGGGGGAATGCATCGTGGGTGCATGATCCACTTAAGCCTCGGATAATTGCTTGTCCACTTAAATGAGCTTCCACTCATTTTTGTCGGACCGTCAATCACACCATTCCCCTGTTTTGTTCAGTCATATTTGGAGTGCTACAGCCATCACAATGATAATACGGAGGGTTTTTATGAACACCATGCCATCGCCGCCACCTTCAAGGCCTAACCCAGGACGTCTTAGCACGATTCGGGATACGTTAATGGTGGTAATTCTCACGGGAATCATTTTATTCGCCGCGGAAAGAGTATTAAGCAAATTACATGAAGTGGTCGTTGTTTTGTTGTTGTCTTTGACCCTGGTTATCGTCTTAAATCCTTTGGTGAAACTGCTTACGCGCCGGATGTCCAGAAACTGGGCCGTTCTCATCGTAATAGTTGTCGCCTTATTAGTCTTTTTTGGTGGAATCGGCGGTTTGTTGTCAGTGATGATCCGGCAGTTGCAAGTATTGGCCAAAGATCTTCCTGGTGACATAGAGCGCCTCACGCCACTAGTCTTCCAATTTCTCAAAAATGTGGGTATTCAGCTAAATATGGCGCAAGTCAAGCACTCCGCTCTAAAACACGTATCCTTGGTCTCAACCCAAGCCATTCACGACACGTTGCGTGTTTTCACGAGCATCGTCACGGGCTTGGTCGACACCGTTCTCATCATCATCCTCACAGTGTACATGCTGCTCGACGCCCCCAAAATCGCATCGACCTTTCAACATCTTATTCCTTCTCAACATCTGCATGGAGCATTAAGCATTGAAAGAACCGTAGCCCATGTCATAGGAGGCTATGTTCGGGGACAGCTTCTCTTATCTCTAGTCATCGGTATAGCTTTTGCGTTATGCACTGCTCTTATTGGTCTTCCAGACGCAATCACCATTGGTGCCATTGCTGCCCTGGGTGAATTGATTCCTTTGCTTGGTCCCATTATAGGATCGCTCTTGCCATTGATATTTGCTTTGCTGAATCATCCGGCACTGCACGTGCCCGAAGTGCTCATCATGCTGTTGGGCATTCATCTTTTGGAATCGGATGTGTTGGGCCCCCGTATCATGCGAGATCAATTAGGCTTGCACCCTATCGTCTCCATCGTCGCCTTGTTGATTGGAGCCACGTGGCTGGGAATTTGGGGGGCGTTGTTCGCCGTTCCGGCCGCAGGGATTGTTGTGGCAGGAATTCGCGCCGGCTTACAAGCGTGGCGCACGTACTCCCAAGGTATCTCTGAGGCCCCCAAATCCCCCTAAAACAGGTTTTTAAAGAACACAGAGCCATTTCCCCGATCATCACACATGCATTTCTAATGCACTTCATCATAGGACTTTGGTCTTATCCAAAAATCCGCTTAGGATCACTGGCGGTATAATGAATACCAGTACCAGATTTGTTGGAGGCGAAAATCACGTGACATCCCTACCTTCCCATTCAGAGCGTTTGCGCTTACTTAAGACCATCGCAGAAACGCTCAACGAGGCCTCGGACATCAATCGAGCCGTCAACACCGTACTCAGTCACATTGTTGATTCACTGGGACTTCAAACGTCATGGATTTTCCGTTACGATCCCGAGCGGCTGTATTTCGTGGAAATGGGTGCCATCGGGCTTCCTCCAGCGCTAGCTCGTCAAGAAGCCCAGCCGCTAAAGTCCGGTTGGTGTGAGTGTCAAGACCGTTTCATTCGCGGGCATCTTCACACCGCAGTGAATATTGTTAGGTGCAGCCGCCTCCGTGACGCCTGTGGAGATACCCTGGGGCTAGTATTTCACGCCAGCATTCCCTTGCGTTCGGAAACCAAGGCCTTAGGAATCCTTAATGTCGCCTCACCGGGAAAAAAACCATTTTCCCGAGACACCCTGATCCTCTTAAGAACCATCGGATATCAGGCTGCTGTGGCATTGGATCGTTCGACGCTATTATTAGAGCAATCCCATTATGCACAGCGTTTACGTGCTTTGGCCGCTCTCGCTAATCAACTTATCCTATCTTTGAACCCCACCGAAATCTTGTCGGCAGCTTGTCGACAACTGGTAAATATATTAGACTACGATGCCATCGGAATCGTTCAAGATCAATTACCAGCCAAAGGGTTTGTGAGCAAAGTTATCAAGGAACGCTCCACAGATGAAGGCTACCATTATGATCAGGTGCTGGCTATGCCGCTGATTTCTGAAACTGAACGGATATTGCTCGACGATTCTGTGTCCGGATTGTGGCAAAATATCCCCCAAACGCCTTACCGCATTCGGGCCGAGAGCCGTCAAAAGCGTGCTGTTCATCCCTTAGACCAGGATTTGCTCGGCACTGCTGCCTGGCATATCGCCGCAGCTCTGGAAAATGCTCAGGCTTACCGTAAGTCAAAGGAAAATGCCCAGCAACAGATTAGACGGCTGGTGGCGTCTAATCTGCATGATTCCGTCAATCAGCGCCTGTTTTCTGCCCAACTTATGACCCGTAGCGCATCCGTAATTTGGAAGGCTGATCATGGTGATCCTAAAATTGATGAGTTTTTGCAGCGAATCAGAACACAACTGGCGCAGAGCCAGGTGGAAATGCGTCGGCTCATTGGTGCCCTTAGGCCCCCTGCTGCCAAAGAATGGCTCACTCAGCTGAAAGAGGATCTGTCTCATTGGCAACTATCCTCCGGTGTTTCTTTCCGTTTGAGTTTGCCCAGTCAGTTGCCGGACAATTGGGATGAAGATACTCTATACATTCTTAAGGGCATTATTGACGAGAGTGTGCATAATGCCCTGAAGCATGGCGAGGCCAAGGGAATTGCTTTGACGATCGGTTATGACTCCGACAACCTCAGCCTCGTTATACAAGATGACGGTAAAGGCTTTGACCCGGACCAAACTAAAGCCGGGTACGGCTCTTTGACTACATGGGAACGCGCACAATCTCTCGGAGGCAAAATGTCTCTTAACACCCAGCCTGGCCAAGGCACCATCATTGCCGTCGATGTGCCCGTAACGGCCTTCATCAAAGGTACAGGCTCCAAAGAAAGGGGGTCCCTATGAAAAATTTACGCAACCTAAAAATTCTAGTAGTGGACGACCATCCGATCGTCAGAGAAGGATTGCGAACGTTTCTTAGCCTCTTGCCTGAAGTACTGACGGTATGGGAGGCTGAAAATGGCGATGAAGCGCTTAGCATCGTGTCCAATCACAACGATATTGATATCATCTTCATGGATCTAGTGCTCCAGGGGGATCTTAGCGGCGTTCACGTTATCTCCCACCTCCAAAAGACCCATCCGGACATCCCCGTGATCGTTCTTACGTCATATCAAAATTCAGAACGCATTCAAACCGCCATGAATGCCGGCGCGAAGGCATACCTGGACAAAAGTATCGATCCGAACCATTTGATGGATGCCATTCAAGCGGTATTACAGGGGGACAAGTTCAGTGCGCTCGCAACACCGGCGGAGTCAAGCCAAAGAGGATTCTTGGACCCTTCTTGGGTGAGCGTAACTCCCAGGGAGTACGAGGTCTTGCAAGCTTTAAGCCAAGGGATGTCTAACAAAGAGATTGCATCCCATCTGGGAATTACCGAAAAGACCGTCAAGGTTCACCTCTCCCACATCTTCGCCAAACTCAATGTCTATGACCGGACCCAGGCCCTGATCGCCGCCCTTCGCTCGGGACTGCTCAATCCGTCATAGCTGGTTTAGGAGAAAATCCATCTCCTCCCCTATACGTTTAGCCTGCAACGTGAAATAAGGAGAGAAGTCCTGAAAAAATGAGACCTAACACGGACAATCCGCCTGCTAATGCCAATCCCGCCAGCACAACAATTATCAACTTGTCAGCCAATGTGTGAGTCTCGGTTTTGCTCAAAGATTCCTCGGGCAATTTCTTGGCCACCTGTGTTCCCTCCTCAATATACATGCGTTCAAGTTAATTGTTTCACAAGTTATGATAATTCATTTTGTCGTAATGTCAAAGGTTAGACAGGTTATGATCAGGGGAATTTGGTGATATAATTCTCCTAGACATTGAAGGAATACGGGTTATCACCAACTTCGCTACTCTCCGCGAGTGGGAATTTTCCAGTCTTCGGGTCACAGTGATCAGAACAGGGGAAGAAAAAGAACAGGATATTTCTGGCCAACAGATCATTATGAAGGCTAAAAACGAGCGAGGAGGGATGTCTCTTGACTAAAGCACGGGCCATTATTCATCCCCTAAGTCGGGTCGAATGCCTTGTAGCGCACCGTAAATTCCCCGGCTCACGGCAAATGCACCCCAAAAAGGGGCTCATATTTTGTCGTCATCCCGAAGATTTCTTTTTCATCCAATCCATGCCATTCAATGAACGCTAGCCACTCCCGCATTGCGTGGAAGATTGACAAAAAGTCGTCGTCTTTGATGATCACCTGCGGGAATCAAATATTGATGCGTTGCGATCTGTCGCAATGGGCCACAATATCCCCGGGTCGCCTGTCGGTGAGACGTGTCATCGCTTGGGATTTCGTTAAAACGTCTTCAGACCGGGTTCATCTCATGACCGATTGGGACGAAACCCAGCAACAACAAGAAACAATTATCCATCTAACCGATCACCTGTCCCATACCATCACCCTAACCCTCACTCCACTTTCACCATGGCATATTATGATAAAAATAGTGGCTTCTCCGCCAACAGAATTTATACGCATCATGTGGAAAACAAAAGCCGATGAATCATGGCAGGGATTTGGAGAGCATACCCACACGATCCGTCCTCCCGCCCGTTTCGATAGCTGGGTTGAAGAAGGGCCCGTAGGCCTAGGCCCGCTCTCCTGGCTCTTTCGGCACACACCCTGGTTCCCCTTTCCGAAAGGCCCTTATGCCTCTTATGCGTCCTTACCCATTTGGCTCAGTTCCGCAGGATACAGTGCCTGGTTCACATCATTTCAGCGGATTCGGTGGACGTTGCAAGAAAGGAGGCGGTGGGCTACTATTTGGAATTCCGAAACCACACTGCACATCGTTCAGGGCAACACCCCCAAAGAGGTGTTCACGCGGCAATTTTCCGTACTGGGCCCCCCCATAACTCCGGCGACGTGGACGTGGGCGCCATGGAATGACAGTATTCGAGGACAAGACTTGGCACGAAATTTGGCCCGCTACTTACGCCATCACCGTATACCTTCCGGCGCCATTTGGATCGAGGATTGGATGGGATCTGGACAAGATGAGCGCAGGTTTTGGATGCGCCCTTTAACCCACAAGGTGGACACCGACCTTTATCCCGATCTTCCGGGTCTGTCCCAGACCCTTCACGCTCAGGGGTTTCGTCTTCTCGGATATTTTTGTCCGGAAATTACCGAAGGAACCGATTGGTATCATGAAGCCAGGCGAGACAATATGCTGGTAAAGGATCGCGATGGCCGTCCAACCCTTATCAAAATTCTGGGCATTAATCACGCTCAACTGGATTTGACTCACCCTTTGGCATTCTCCTGGATTCATGATCATCTGCTGTATCCGGCTCTCAATCTGGGATTTGACGGATGGATGGCGGATTTTGGCGAATATCTGCCGCTAAATGCCAAATTGGCTGACGGCACCTCCGGCTCTGAATCACACAACCGTTACCCTTTGTTATGGCAGACGATTCACCGCCGGTTTTGGCGTCAATACCGATCTGATGACCACTATGTTTTCTTTGTGCGTTCGGGGTGGCTGGGAACGCACCGTCTAGCTCCTGTACTCTGGGGTGGGGATTCCGATACGGACTTCGAAGAAGGTGATGGGCTGCCTACGGTTATTCCCGAGGTTTTGTCAGCCCAAGTCGCCGGATTCTTCTATTGGGCAACGGATATTAGCGGCTATATGACTTTCGGTTTAACCCGTCCGTCTACCAAATCGCTATTTATACGCTGGACCCAGGCCGCCGCCTTGTTGCCGGTAATGCGCACGCATCACGGAACGGCTGCCCCGAGAAACTGGCGCTTTGACCGGGACCGGGAAACTTTGGAAATCTATGCGCGCTATGCTCGTCTGCATACCGCTTTATATCCTTACTTTCATCATCTGAGGAGAGTGGGCGAACAAGCCCACTGGCCTTTAGTTAGGCCGCTTTACTTGGAATTTCCAAACGATCCTCTATCATGGCAACTAGACCGACAATTTATGTTAGGAGACGGTCTTCTCGTTGCCCCCGTGCTTACGCGCCAATCTTATCGCCATCCCATTTATCTTCCCCAAGGAACATGGCGGTCTTGGTGGACCCACCAGATTATTGAAGGGCCCCGGTGGATAACCGAGATTGTCCCCTTAGATCAACTCCCATTATTTATCCGCCATCCTTTCTTTTTGCCTCTTTTGGAGGGAATCCCGGTGAGGCGGGAGAAAGACGGCATAACCTGTATGGAAGGAGTAGTAGATTCCTTTGACCCCATTGATGAAGGCCCTGGAACTAGCTTAACGCAAGCATTAGATTATCTGACACTATATCTCTCTGTTTCAGACAAGCCCTGGCAACAGCTTCTGTGGTTGATCGATGGCGGCACCTTGGATGTGGCATTTTACCCCAAGACTAATACAAAAAATGACGGCCCTATGCTCCCCCCTCCGATTTTCTCGCAGCACTTTCCGCAAGAAGCCTCTTATGGCACTAGTGTCAGTCTTAACCCAGGGGAACAGGCCGAAGTCGCAATGGGTCCAGGAATTGTCATCCTCCAAGCGTCGACTCATAGCCGAAAACGTCAATATGTCTTACGCTGGTGGTGAAAGAACTCCAATGCGAATAGAGGTGTTTTTGCTGTGATTCGGCCCCGATGGTACGCACTGGGAAATCTCGGCAGTAATATCTTCAGCCAGTCCTTTGCGACCTTTATTCTATTCTTTTATATTGATCATCTTCATGCTCCTTTGGCGGGGATCACTATTGCCATGACAATTCAAAGCATATGGCACGCCGTACTCAATCCCGTAATCGGGCAAATATCCGACCGGACTCGAACCAAGTATGGACGCCGAGTCCCTTATATCGCCCTATTGAGTATACCCTTGGGGGTAATCTTCTTTCTCCTCTGGCATCCGGTCGTGCCGCGTCCGTGGCTAAGCCTTTATTTCCTCGTCATCGTCCTGTTGTTCGATTTATTCTATCTCAGTGTGGTGTTGAATTGGACCAGTTTGTTTCCCGAGATGTTTCAAACCATTGCGGAACGCACTCAGGCTCAAACGCCCAGACAAATCGCAGGAGTCATTGCGCTATTCATTGGGGTCGCCGCACCGCCTCTATTGTATGGCCATTGGGGATGGTCTTGGATGGGAGCGATTCTTGGCATGATAGGCACTTTGGGGTTTCTATTGTCCCTTCATGGCAGTCACGAAGGGAATTTATCCGAAAAGCCTCGGTCAAAATTATCCTGGACCGAAAGCTGGCGTCTTTTCGCCCGATTCAAGGGATTTCGCCGATTTCTCGTGATGAACTTTTTGGTTCAACTGACGTTGGGACTGGTTCCGGCGGTTCTGCCGTTTTATGCGAAGTATGTTCTCCATATTTCGCACAGCTTGCTTTCTCTCTTGCTGGCCAGCATCTTTGCCACTGCCTTAATCGTTATTACGCCCTGGAGTTACTGGATTAAACACAAAGGATCCCACCTGAGCATTCGCTGGACTATTGTCTTTCTTATCGTGGGACTGATTCCTTTTCTAATTCCCAACTCTACAGGAGCCTTCGTAGCGGCCTTCTTTTTGGGAATCGGTCTGGGCGGCTTTTTGGTTTTGGCCGATGTGTTAATCGCCGAAGCCATCGACATGGATGCCGAGGTACAAAACACGCGGCGAGAGGGAATTTTTTATGGGATCAACGGATTCATCCTGCGTTTGGGCGTTTCCGTGCAATCATTATTTCTCTATATCGTTCTGCGCACTACCCATTTCAAACCTAACGCGTCAGGATATGCTCCCGCCAGCGTAGAAAACGGATTCAGAATTCTAATTAGTCTCATTCCCATAATTCTTTTAGTCGTTGCCTATCTCGTGATCAGACGCCATAATGTCCCCGAAAGCCAATCCACCCCCGGTACAAGTCCTCCGCTTTCATAAAGCTTGCCTCACCACTCCTCCACACCTGAAGCCCTCTTGCCACGACTCGTATTCACCTCCCGTTTCAGTCCTATTTTGCCAAAGCCGCAGGCATGTATGAACTCTTCGAATTCACGGCATAATAACCCACATAAATAGCGCAAAGGAGTCCTAATCTAACATGAGCAACGAATGGAACAACATTTCAGAGGAAGAAAAGATCTCTTCGGTTCAAGCCTTCACCAGCGCTGCGCCTGATGCCAGCGTTAACGTTGAAGCCAGTCAAATTATCTTCCAGACCAAAGAAGTGAAGATGGAAATCGCAGCTTTGTCTGACGCCTTTGACGATGCCCGTTTTCATATGGGCGGTTTGGATGACCCTCGCATTATTACACCTTTGGGAGCAGAAATCACCCTGAGCTTACACAACCAAGACGCCTCACATGCGCACGGTTGGAAATTAATTCGCCCCACACCGCCTTTTGCCGATCCCAAGAAGGCCGCATTGGAGCCACCGGCTTTCCCAGGAGCAGAAATCGCTCATATTCCTCCCAACGAAAAGGGCCAAACCCATTTCACCCTGGACCAACCAGGAGTGTATACCTATATCAGCCCAGAACTCAAAGACGGCGACATTGGACTATACGGCATGTGGGAAGTTGCTCCCGGACACTAATCACCATCATCACTGACCGATATCAAGATCCGAGGGCCTATCAAAATTGTCACGCATCGCCACCACAGAGCAGGACAGCTAAACACCTCCATACTCCAAAGCTCATGTGACGGATAAGTTCCGACTACTCCCGGCCTTTGGTGGACTTTAGTTCCATCCGGTCCTATATTTGCCCCCACAACGTTCTTCTCAATGGAGTAACGCTGTGCAATGGCATAGACTAGTTAACAAACACACAATGGGTTAATGATTTAAATGGGGTTCAATATGTTGCAGGCGACTATCCCCGGTTTCTGCCCGATTATTAGGACCCGGTGCATGGCAGGTTAACCTTAACCAAATATTGCAACAAGGTATAAAGATGTCATAATCTATGACTATGCTCCACGCTTGGCCGGTGTGGTGCTTGTCAAATGAATGGGGATGAGAGGACTCTATGATGTCAACGAGTCAGAAAGCACTTCGCAATGCCTGGTGGCGTCTTTGTTGGTCGTTCGTCGTATTGGAACCGGCTCTCCAATTATCCAGTGCGCCGTAAAACCCTGCTGTTTTGGGGCGGGGATAGAAGGCGCTCGCCGTCAGGCGAAAGTTTTTCCCTGCAATGCCATACCCGGATCGTTTCGTGATAAACTAACTGTGTGTTCGCTCTTTGACAATAGGATATATTGGCGGTTGTCTCCCGCAATCGTGGGAGGCGTAAAATATATCGCGTCGTCAAGACCAGACGTTAACAGGATTCGGCGAACG
>JAKBWA010000088.1 GCA_021841025.1 Bacillota bacterium
GTCTTGGATACGGAAATAATTGGGTATGTACACCATGCTTCCCTCTCTTCTTGGGGTGATTCTCCACCGGCATTTATAAACTATGCCAATTCGTCTCATCATAAAGGCGCTGTTCACAATGATGACACCAATTGCGTCGCTTACGGCTAGTCACTTTTCGGAGCTAAACCCAATTGCCGAAACTGAAAAGTCCAAATATCCGCTTCTTCTTCGATTTGCTGACGCCGGCTTTTCCCGATTCCGTGACCAGCCTGAGGCTCTATGCGAAGAAAAGTCGGATGCTTGGAACCTGACTCCTTTTGCAAACGCGCTGCCATTTTTCGAGCATGCAAAGGGTGTACCCGGTTGTCATGAGAAGAGGTAAAAATAAATGCGGCAGGATATTTGGTGTGCGGAACAATGTGATGGTAGGGCGAACATCGTTGAAGCCACTGCCAGTCCACGGGATTAGCAGGATCGCCATATTCGCTTCTCCACAAAGCCGCGACCAGGAAGCGGTCATAGCGGAGCATATCCAAAAGCGGAACCCCAATGACAGCGGAAGCAATAAGTTCCGGGTGTTGGGTCATCACAGCACCTGTCAGCAAGCCTCCATTGCTCCGTCCGGTTATTCCCAGCATAGAAGGTTTTGAATAGTTTCGCGCGGACAAATATCGCAGTACCAAGGTCATGGCGTCGAAAACGTTCTGTTTTTGCTCCCGCATGCCTCGTTGATGCCACTGTTCACCAAATTCGCTTCCTCCCGGAAGACCGGCCACCACATACAAACCGCCGGATTTTAACCAGAGATGAATTCCCGGAGAATAAACTGGCGAATAGGCTATGTTAAAGCCGCCATAACCGCCAACAATGGCTGGTCTAGGACTTACTGACATTTGTGTGTCTTGTGCCAAAAAAATGGGAATTACCGTCTTATCATCAACCGGGACAAATTCCTGCCAAATGCGAATACCCGCAAGAAGGGCATTATGCGTTCCCCATTCTTCCAAACCGTTCGCAGGGATATGCCATGCGTATACCCTAAGAGGCTGATCAAATGAAGTCCATTCAAAAAACACCGTGTTTCCCCGATAATCGGCTGACAATCCTTGCACTGTGCCGATACCTCCATGAGGCAAGTCGATTTCTTGTAAATCGCCTTTATGGCTAAGATATTCGAGGCAATAACGCGCATCTTTCATCTGCACCATCACAAATCCGGAATCGATCGCTACCGCTTCCTTAATCGGTTGGGTTGGCAATGTGGAAAATACCGTGGACCAATCCCGGGATCCATTCCATTTCTTAATCTCATCACCCGTGGTGGCATCATGATAGAGTCCATACAGTTCCTGGTTGTCCCAAAAAGGCTCCATGTGCTGGGACTCTCCGTCGAACACCATTTGAGCCGTTGTCCCCTCAACAGTGAAATCCAAAAGACTCAGTTGGTTGCGACTCCACCCCCGGTGGGTGGAAATTACAAGCCGGCGGCCGTCCTTACAGCCAGATAATGAAAATGTTGCAGTCGGGTCAGAGTCGGAAAATATCTCAATGTCTGTTTCTGTTGCAGTTCCCAGTTCGTGTCGAAAAACCCGTTGGGAATAAAATTTCCGCTCTCCGGAGCTCTGTAGAGGATACTTCGTATAATAGAAAAAACACGCGTGGGGAGGCATATACACAGAGGACCATCTCGCACCCGGAATAGTGTCGTCTAATATCTTTTGGGTGTCGCTATCGTAGATATACAAAGTACTCCATTCGTCACCTTGTTGAGAAATCCCGAAAAACACATAACGGCCATCCTCGGACAGAAAAAACCAGTCAATTGCACGCGGCGGTGATGCGTTGCTGGGATCATAGACCGTCACGATGTCCAAGGATCCAGCAGGAATAAACTGCAGAATATATTGTTCGGTTTCAGGCGGACGCCTAAGATAGGCCAGTGAACCCTGACGAATCTTGGGGGAATGCCATTCGTCATAACGGCTCAACTGGTTCAAGTGCTTCAACAGAAACCGCCAATACGGATCTGAACGCATGGCATCTAAAGTGCGGCGATGTTGTTCTTGTTCAAAAAGCCGCGTGTTCTCACCTTCTTCTTCCAACCAGCAAAATGGGTCATTGATATGCACACCTTTGGTGCTGCCGTCGTAACCAGACGTACTCTGTCCCTCCTCATCATGGAGTTGGCGGTCGATAAAACGGATTTTGGTGACCACCAAAAATTTCGTTACAGTGTCTATTCGCCACGATTTGGAAAAGTTCCTTGCCCACGTACATAGATTTTGACTGTGATTCCCATGCTAAGAGCCATGACTTCCAAACTTAAAGAGTCGGGAGGTGGTGAGGCTATTTCAGAAAGAAGGCGACTGCATGCGTTGTGGTATTTTGGACAGACCTTCGTTATCGGTCTTGATCTATATATCGTTTCCCCGTTATTACCGGCGATTTCCCGGCACTATGGTCAGCCAGCCAGTCGCGTCAGTTTTTTAATCACGGCTTTTGCACTGACTTATGCGGCCTTTTCCCCTATCTGGGGTGTGTTTGCCGATCGTTATCCACGCCGCCTTCTCGGCCTTCTGAGCTTGAGTCTATTCCAGGCGGGGGACGTTATTACCGCTTTACAGCCAGCCTTTGCCTGGCTTGTTTTTAGCAGATCATTGGCTGCCGCCGGTGCTGCTGGCTTTACGCCCACTTTATATGCGTACATTGCCGACACGACCCCTTTAGAAACACGGGGAGGAACGATGTCCGTAGCGTCGGCGGGATTTTCCACGGCCACGTTTTTGGGTATCCCTATAGGACTCATGATTGCCAACATATGGTCTTGGCCCGCTGCCTTTTGGCTCGTATTCGTCCTGAGTCTATTTTCCTGGATGGTAAGTTGGAGAGTATGGAAGCCCACCCCACTCCCCCAAGCTTCCCACCCTCCCCGCATCTGTCCTGCTCCCGAACTGGCATGGAATTATGGACTGACCGTTTTGGCGTTTGCCAGTTTTGGCTCTGTATATACCTATCTTCCTTTAGATTTAATCAGGCATCATCATTTTGCGACCACTCAACTCACCTGGTTCATGACCGCTTTTGGTCTCTTTGGGCTCTTGGGAACCCTGGCAGCGGGCTATCTGAGTGACAGAGCAGGCCGCGTGACAGTCATTCGCTTTGGCCTGATGGCCGAAGTGCTCTTGCTCCTAGGACTGCGGCAACATTGGCGGGGAAGCCTCCTTTGGGTCAATTTGCTTCTGTTTTCCATGGTAACGTCATATACCCCCGTGCTGAAGGCTTTAGCGAGCTCCAAAGGAGCGAAAGGATTGGCTTTGTCGTGGAATAATGCGGCAATGTATTTTGGACTTTCAGCAGGATCTTGGGCAATGGCCGCCGTCTGGACTCGGGGCATGTCTGCTATCTATTTAGGCGCAACCGTGTTCACCACAGGAGCATTTGTTCTGTCTCTCCGCTTACGTACATAGACATTTATGGGTCTAATTTCCATATTTGGATCATATTATAAAACAAGAACAGTAAGTTTGGAGGTATGCGAATGATTCAAAACCCCGAAATCCGTACCTGGATCCGGCGTAAAGCTCGTTGGTCGGAAAACGTCGTAGCCGGTCTATTGCTGCTGCTTATCGCCGTAATGATCAATGTGAGCTTGCCTCGTGCGATTTCTCACCCGGGAAACCCGACCTTGCCCACCAATTCACCACAACCTGTCCTCGCGTCGACATCATTATCTTCCGTCAAACCATTGCCAAAGACGCCCATAGCCGCCCCATACACCTACCACACTCGCTGGGGAGACTCGTTATGGTCCATCGCCAATCGTTTTCATGTGTCGATTCACGACCTGAGAGCGGCCAACCATTTAACGTCGACAACCATCTATGCGGGGCAGACATTGGTCATTCCCTCCTCTAACGCAACACAAATTCAAGACACACCAAGTCGCAGGGATCGCCAACACCCTTTGGCAACCGCAAGCCAAGATGAACCTTCGGTCTGGGAATCTCGGGACTCGCGGGCCGAGAGCACACCCTCAACAATTCTATACTCGCGCCAAGATTTACGTCTTTTGGCCCACTTGGTTCATGCAGAAGCCGGAACTCAGCCCTTTCTGGGCCAGGTAGCAGTCGCAGCAGTGGTCATTAACCGAGTAAAAGCTCCAGGGTTCCCAAAAACGATTTCTCAAGTCATCGAGGAGCCGGGGCAATTTGAATCCGTAACGAACGGCTCCATATGGGAAAGAGCCAATTCTACCGCTTATCGAGCAGCCGCCGCAGCCCTAAAAGGATGGGACCCGACCCACGGCGCCCTCTATTTTTACAATCCGTCTTTGCCTTTCAGCCGCTGGATGAGCACCTTGCCAATTACTTCAACCATTGCCGGCCAATTATTTTGCCGTTGAGCTCAATTGAGCAGATGCTCTTTGACATCATGAACAATGTGTTGGATAACCCGTTGTGGGCTTAGGAATGACAGGTCCAGCCACCGAGCACCCTTTTCTGAACGAAACCAAGTCAATTGACGTTTGGCATATTGCCTCGTGTGCCTCACGATTAAGAGATCGCGTTCTTCTTCCGTTGCTAAGCCAAAGGCCCACTTCACTGTCTCTTTATAACCAATGGCGGATAAGGCCTGGGAAGATGGGCTGACACCATTATGTAATAAGGCCAGTACCTCGTTTGGCAATCCCTGCCTGATCATTTCGCGGGTACGAAGACCAATTCTCTCATACAATTCCGTCAGAGGGCGAGTCAGCACCCAATACGACACCCGGTAGGGGCTTTCTTGGGGATCACGCGGCAAAGGCTTGCCCGTTGTCCAAAACACCTCCAGCGCACGGGTTAAACGATTGTAATCCTGGGGAGCAATTGCGTGATAACTAGCCGGATCCACTGTGTTCAAAATGCTGCGGACGATGTCCCAGCCATGCTCGTCTCCTATCATGCGGATGTGCTGACGGATCACCCGCGAAATTCTCGGTTCTTGAGGCGAAAACAGATAGTTTTGAATCAGAGCCCGAATCCACAGACCTGTGCCACCCACCAAAATGGGGAGCTTACCCTGCTGCACGATTTCCGTAATTGCTGGCTGAGCATAGTGTTGGTAGTCGGCCACAGAAAAAGGCTCATGCGGATCGATAATATCAATGCCGTAGTGAGGAATTCCTCGGCGAGCTTCCGTCAACAGTTTGGCTGTGCCGATATCGAGCCCTCTAAAGACCTGTGCGGAGTCGCAGGAAATCACGGCGCCATTCAGTTCATGCGCAATGGCCAAACTGATTTCAGTCTTACCCGCTGCCGTGGGCCCCGCCAATATTAACAAAGGGTGTTTACCCCTTTCGTCCAAAGCGCCGGTCCACCTCCTCCAATGTCAGGTGCAGCATCGTCGGGCGGCCGTGAGGGCATCCTCTGGGGTCCTCCACGCTCGCCATCATATCCACCAAAGCCTGCATTTCCGCCATCGTCATCACCCGGTAGGCCTTAATGGCGGCTTTGCATGCGGCCAGAGCGTATTTTGCTTCCTGCGTCCAAAATATAGGATGGCCATGAGAATGAGCACCATCACTCAGGGATTCTAGAACGGTGTGCACAATCCCGCCTGTGTCCCTGCCCGAATTGACAATACCTTGAGGCACAGCCCGAACCATTAATGTTGTGCCGCCAACTTCAGCAATATCGAACCCCATTTCCCCAAACATATCCCGGTATTCGCGCCATTTCGCCCACTCATCCGGCAAACACGTATAGCTGAATGGAATCAATAGTGGTTGTGCGGCAAGAATGTCCTGACCCATACGCCTAAACTGTTCATAATATACACGTTCATGGGCCGCATGCTGGTCGATTAAATACAGTCCCAACGGACCTTGGGCAATAATGTACTTGGCTTGCCACTGTGCCAGAGGAGTAAGAGAAGTATACTCATCATGCAAAACGACTCTGCCTTCTTTGGGTGTGATGTCCCCTGGCCACGTAATTTGCGAAACTTTGAAGGCTGATTCAGGCTCTCTAGCGTGAAATTCTGCTTCACCAGATGAAGAAGGTACACTTAAAGGTTCCGATGGTGACTGTTGAGTCAGAACTTTCTCCACAGCCCGGAAAAGTTTTCCGGCTATGTACCGCTCGCGATCAAGCCGTACTTCTTGTTTGGTAGGGTGAGCATTAGGGTCGACTTCAAAAGGTTTAACTGTTACGAAAAGCCAAAAATACGGATATCTGCGTTCCGGAAGATGGGGTTTGAAGGATTCTTCGACAGCATTGCGCAGGACCCAATTGCTCACCCACCTGTGATTCACAAAGAGACTTTGTCCTTGTCTTGTTCCCCTGTTCTTCACGGGAGGGCAAATGTAACCAGTAATACTCAAATCCTCATATTCCGCATGAACTGACAAGAGGCTATTGCCAATGTCTTGTCCGTACAATAGTACAATCGCGTCCTCAATCTTACCGTTTCCAGACGTGGCCCACAGGACTTTGTTCTGATCCTTTAACGAAAGTGCTACATCAGCATACCCTATGGCATAATGGTGTAGCAGTTGCTGGACCGCTCCGAGCTCGGCAGAAGTGGATCTGAGAGTTTTCAGTCTAGCAGGCACATTGAAAAACAAGTCTTCCACGCGAATTGTGGTACCCTCTGCCATAGGCGCCGGAGTTAATTCGCCTACGCGTCCTCCTTCCACCACTAATTGAAATCCATAAGGTTCACCCTGAGGCCTAGACCACAAACGTGTGCGACTCACTGCCGATATTGCTGCCAAAGCCTCCCCGCGAAACCCTAAGGTGAGGGTACGAGACAGATCATCCAGCACGTGAATTTTGGACGTGGCATGGCGCCGTACGGAGAGAACCAAATCATCTCCATCCATGCCGTGCCCATCATCCTGCACAGCAATAAGCCGTCGTCCTCCATCGTCAATTGTTACGCTGATGCGCTTGGCTCCTGCATCCAAACTATTTTCCACCAATTCCTTTACCACCGACGCCGAACGCTCGACCACCTCTCCGGCTGCAATTTGGTCGGCGACTAAAGGATCGAGAATATGTATACGACTCATCCGCGGCTCCTTTCCTGTGCCGAAGAACGTTTGAGTCTCTCCTGCCAGGCTTGTAACCATTCCCAGGCCTCACGAGGGGCTATCTCATCCAAGTCAAGTTGTTTTAAGGCTGCCAGTAATTCTTGGCCTAGAGGATCTGGTCTAAACCACGTAACCTGTTGCACGGGTTCCGTCAATTCTCTGGTTTGTTCTTCCCACATCTTCAGTAAATGTCTCGCTCGAGTTAAAATAATTTTGGGAAATCCTGCTAATTCGGCTACTTCCACGCCATAAGATCTTGAGGATACTCCGGGAATTATCCGGTGGGTAAAGACCAACCGGCCGGTCTTCGCATCGTGAATCACTTCCACACTGAAATTTCTCATACGGGGATGGGTTTCGGCCAACTGCGTCAACTCGTGATAATGCGTAGCAAACAGCGTCAGGGGGGAAGACTCTTGGCCCAATCGCTCTACCACAGCCTGCGCAATGGCCATGCCGTCGAATGTCGATGTGCCCCGCCCCAACTCATCCAGAATCACGAAACTTTCGTGATCTGTTTGCCGGAGAATCCATGCCATTTCCTCCATTTCAACCATGAACGTGCTTTGCCCGCGGTAAATATCATCGTCCGCGCCAATACGCGCATACATTCCCGAAAATACCGGAAGAATCAGTTCTTCACAGGCTACTGGGGCCCCTATATGAGCCATAACCACATTCAGCGCCAAGGCTCGCATGAATGTCGATTTCCCACCCATATTCGGACCGGTTATCAGCATCACCCGCAAGTCTTCTGGAATGGACACTGAAGAAGGAACAAATTGCGTGGTCATCGTCTCTAAGACAGGATGGCGTAACGCCTTGGCTTTGATATCGCGGCAACTACCATCCTGCCACTGGGGAAAGTGATAGGAACGCTCATAGGACACCTCGGCCAAAGCCGTGAACACGTCGAGTTCTGCCAACCACCAAGAGACCTGATTCAAAACACCGCTGTGATCTCGTACCAAATCCACCAGTGCCATGGCCTTTTCCTGTTCCAGTGTTTTTAGTTTATCCAAAGCTTCGAGAATGTCTCTTTCCAAATCTAACAAAGCATCACTGGTGTACCTCGTGGCATTAACCATGGTCTGTCTTTGCCTCCAGTCACTGGGAACTTTATGGTCTTGTCCCCGACTGACTTCCAAATAATAGCCAAAGGTGCGATGGTATCCTACCTTCAAGGTTTTGATGCCTGAACGTTCTTTTTCTTGGTGCTCGAGTTTGGCCAAGGCTTCGCGCTGGTTGTTTACCAAGGATCTAAGGCGGTCAATTTCGCCGTCCACACCATCTTTCATGATACCTCCCTCATCCCATTTGGCAGGTGCGTCAGCGGAAACCGCATCCAGATGGACAAAGATCTCTTGCAATACATGATATGGCGGCATCTTAGTCTGTCCCGAAAATTCCCTTTCTTGGACCAACTGCATAAGATCAAATGTCGTATCCAAAGCCTTGCCAATTGCCACAAGGTCTTTCGGGGTCGCCATACCTAGAGCCACCCTGGAAACCTTCTTGGAAAGATCGCCAATTCTGCGAAGCAAGCGCCTAATGTCCTGGCGTGGCTTCAACGCCTCCATAAACCACCGGATCGTCCTTTGACGCCCGTCAATTTCCTCTAAAGACGTAAGAGGTCTCTCCAACCATGAAAACAACAACCGTTCTCCCATGGGTGTTCCTGTCTCATTTAATATCGAAAACAAACTGGCGTCCGACGAAGGCAACACGTGCAATTGCCGCAAAGTTCTTGTACTCACCGCCATGTGTTGGCCAGGGTGGTACCATAAAATATTCGTAAGATGAATCGGTTCCCGGCGTTCAAGAGAGGTGAGATAACTCCAGAGAACAAAAACAGCAATTTTTGCGGTTGGATGGTCTGTTAGTCCAAAGGTTCTTAATCCAGCGGTGCCGAATTTTTGTGCTAAATAAGTCTCCAGTTCGCGTGCACCAGGCACATGGTCGAACCATCCTTCGCTAGGCACCTGACGACCCGCCAACAAAGGGTCAACGTCCCAATTCGTTAAAAATTCGTGGGGATGCCAACGCTCCCATTCCTCCTGGATCCGTTGTGACGAACGGGAATTCATCGTCTGTTCCGTCAAGTACACTGACCCCGTGGCCAGTTCTGCCACCGCAAGCGCCCATTCTCGTTTGGCGACGTAGAGCACTGCTAATCGGGCCGCATGGGTATCTGCTTCGTCGACAAACGTTCCCGGGGAAATAACGCGAACAATCTGCCGTTCCACCAATCCTTTGGTTAGGCGGGGATCCTCCATTTGTTCCGCGATGGCTACAGTCAGTCCTTTTTCCACTAACTTACGCAAATACTGATCGACTGCATGATAGGGAACCCCGCACATCGGGGTCACCTTATCACGTGTTGTCAACTGTACATCCAAGATGGGAGCTGCCACTTCTGCATCTTCACCGAACAACTCGTAAAAATCGCCTAGCCGAAAAAATAATAACGCCCCAGGATTTTCCTTCTTCAAACGTTGGTATTGTTCCTGCATTGGCGTGATTTTGGTTTTCATTCGTCTATCCCTCCTGCCCCGACACCATCCCTGCCCAAAGATGCCGTCAGCCAGATCCCTTGCAAAAACCCTTGGGAGCTGTATCTCAGTTCCTGCCACTGATAGTGCTCCATCACTGCCCTTACTACGGCAAGCCCTTGGGGGAAGACTTGGCGGCGCACCAAATCCATGGAGTCGAGCCATTTCGGATGTTCTGTTATTTCGTGTTGGATACGTTTCACCGTGTCCAGTGTGATGATGGGATCTCCTGTTAATATCCTGATCGCATGGGCAGTGCCTCCCACCGCATAAGGCGCCTCGGCATGAATATCCTGAGGCCAGTCTATGTTCATGTTCGGGGCGGCCGCGCCAATTGGGAGACTAACCGTTCGGCTGGCAGAAGCCAGTTCTGTGCTTCCACCCCCAATATCAATCAGCCAGTCCATATCAGGTTCTTGAGCCTTCACCGCAAACCATGATAAGCGCCCTTCCCATGGCCCATCGGGAATCCATAAAGGCCAACCTCTGCTGTCCAGAGAGTTACGCAAATTTGGAAACTGACGCAAAGCTTGACCGCCTGCGGCCAGCCGCTTGTGACAGGACAGGCGTTCAACCATCTGCGTAAAGTACCCCACGGTCTTATCTAACTGAAGTTCGGCATCAGGGTCAAAGAGATTTATCACGTGTTGTTCAACGGCAAGAGGGGATGACAAATTTTTAGCTATCAATAAAGAAGTGGTCGTCGACCCAATTTTTAATACCGCAACTGCGCTCATAGCATCTCCTAACCTTAATGACAGAATGATAGATTGCTCACGTTCTCCTAGTGTGTCAGTATTATAACAAATTCTTGATTGGAGGCAGGTATTCGGCATGACAGGCGACGAACGTCGAGAATGGCTCAAAGACCACCTCAAAGCAACGACACCGATAGCCGGACACGAACTGTCCGCGTTATTGAAAGTGAGCCGCCAGGTTATTGTGCAAGACATCGCCTTATTGCGCGCAGAAGGCTATCCAATTATTGCTACTCCGCGAGGATATCTGGTCTGGGAAAAACCTACAGGCAGCATTCGCAGCGTGGTTGCTGTCAAACATCCCCCGTATCCTGACGCTGTTCGAGACGAACTGACAACGATGGTCACAAGCGGAGTGAGCGTTGTCAATGTGATCGTGGCCCATCCATTATATGGAGAGCTGGTGGGCAATTTAAACTTGAGCAGTCTCGATGACGTGGACCGTTTTATGCAAAACGTCGAAAAACTAGGAGCCAGTTTGTTGTCGGAACTAACCGATGGAGTGCACCTTCACACTGTGGAAGGGGCCCCAGAAATGATCGAGCGGGCTAAAATAAAGCTAACCCAAAAAGGGTTTTTATTACAACCAAGCTAGACACACCTTGTGATCCTCCTCATGCATCTTGGTGAATTATTTTTGCCCACTAAGTACTCCAAGTGTGCAAACTTCTATGTTCGACAAGAAAGCCAGGGGAGTTATGGTTTCGGAGAACCCGTCGTCCCCGCAGGATCCAAAGAGTAACTTAGCTTTGGTTCCATAACAGCATCTTTAGCTCCAGACAAGCAAAACCGTCTTACCAATAATTAGCATTCTTTGTGCCGACGACAGAACTTGCAAGGTTTTATTTCGTCTTTGTGCCTGTTAAAATGTCCAGACTATGCTCTTTGTCTGGCCCAAGATCGGATCATCGCCATCTATTCAGCATTTTCTCATGCAAGTCTAGTAAAATTTCTTTATTCTTTTTCTCGTTACGCCGAATCGATGAGCCGGGCCAATAGATGAAAATAAAGGAGATATGCGGGTGGCAATTTTTCATAGCATGGCAAATGCCCTGTTAGGTTTGGGAGTTATGGGGGTCTTCATTGGAATGTTTCTTGAAAGCGCATACATTCCTGTACCCTCGGAAATTATTTTACCCTATGCTGGGTATCTCGTATTTTTGCACCGCGCAACGTTATTGGAAGCGATGCTGGCCGGACTGCTAGGCGGCCTGTTCGGAGCCGTTTTCGGTTATTGGATTGCACGTTATGGAGGCCGTCCTTTAGTGGAACGCTACGGCAAATATGTCTTTATCCATCAGCGTCAAATTGATCGTGCCGAAGAATGGTTTCAACGGCACGGAGACGGCGCTGTTTTCTTCGGCCGACTGTTGCCAGGAATTCGTACATACATTTCCTTGCCTGCTGGTGTAGCGGAAATGACATTCGGTCGATTCTTTTTCTTTTCCCTTCTAGGCGCCGTGCCATGGACTGTATTGCTGACCTATATGGGATTTGTGTTAGGACAGAATTGGCACCATCTTGGAAAACTAACCACCTATTTCGCAGGGGTGGTCATTATTTTGTTTATCGCTTGGGTGGCCATGTTGTGGCGTAATCGCGCCAAAGTCGGTCACTGATCTCCCACCATAACAGCCAGGGAATCATCCACCACACGTAAGGCCAAGGCGGCCATGATGCTGGCCATAACCCATGAGCCAAATCTTCTAGTCCAACAGCGCCTAAGCTCACAGTACGCAATATATCGGTCCAATCTTGCCACGGACGCAACCAATCCTGAAATCCCGAGACGAGAACAGCTCCGGAAAAAAAACCGGCAATTACCGCCGCCATATTGCCGCTACCTACAATAAGTACAAACAATGTGCCCATAGCCTCTAAAGGCTCGGCCCATGTGGACTGAAAAATACGGTGAGCAGACTGGTGGTAACGAAGGTCTTGAAAGGCCTTCGTTACCAATATAATTCCCGCGCCAATCCACCATCCTTGCAAAGAAATATTTCCGGTCGTGTGCCATAAGAGGAGCAATAGGATAAAACCTAAAGGCCATGCGAAAACAATAGCCCAGCTGTGCGCAATTTGTCTTTGACGATGTAGAACTGACCCCGCTTCGAATCCCACAAGCAAGCTCAATGCCAAAATCCAAAAGTCATTCACACTACTCGCCTACTTTCTTGGGAGTACAGACCAAAATCCAGGCTCTTCATACCCTAAGCGCCAAAGTGAAATTCCACCAAGATGATAATGGCGGGCTAATTGCACTCGGATGTTTGCCGATCGTGTACCCATGTAATACACAATATGCCTTATCCCCCCTTGAACATAAGTAAACGAATTTTGTGAGTCGGAAGGGTTATACTTTGCTCGCACTTTATAGCGATAAAGCAAACTGCCTACGCTTTTATCCGGCATTGTCAGAGCCGGTCCCGGTTTGCCGTTATCCACCCAGTCATATCCATACATACCAATCGCCAAAATGATCTGATGAGCCCGAACCTGCCCTAAAGCTGCAACAACATTGTTCTTAACCCAGCCGAATGGTGCCACTGGTCCCGGTACCCCTCCACTGTAGTGATGATCATAAGTCATCACGACCAAATATTCTGCATTGTGAGCGAGAGCCCGGTAGTCATAAGGTGCATTGATGGAGGGCGGTACGCCCACGAGGGGAAAGACACACACGCCAATCGTTTTGTGCAGAGGCTTTAATTTCTGGGCCAGTTGCTTGACAAATAGAGACAATTCGGCCCGGACGTCTGGTTTCAACAACTCAAAATCAATATCCACTCCATTTAGATGATATTGCTGCACAACGTGTGTTATCGCTCCCACGGCATGGCGCCTTGCAGCCGGATTCAGCAAAACCAGAGAATTTCCGCCTGTGTTAACAAAGAGAGGCACCAAGGCAACATGGTGCACATGGATTAGATGAGCCACCGTAGAATCGTAACCCGTATCCGTGACAGACCCGTTTGAGTTGACTGAAAACCATTGGGGACTGACCGTGGTCAGTTGCTCAATATGGGCAGCCAATGCAGAGCGAGAACCCGATTGGTTCGGCGAATGATTTACATAGAATCCGATTACTTTAAAGGGCTGAGAGGTGCGGGTAGATCGATGCCAAACCAGCGCGCCAGCTATCAAAATTATGAGCATAACTCCAAGAATCCACGCGACATGGTGCTTATGCCTGTTCCACCAAATCTCCCATGCGCTATCAACCATGAAATGCCTTCGCCCCCATAAAATTGTGCCGTTCTTATAGCGAATAGTATGGGCGAAAGGATTTGCTTCATTCAGAGTTTCAGCGGCTCCCCATGTTCTGGCGATGGCGTAAGCATGAACGCAATCGGCAATTTTCTTGCTCTAAGCGCCTAATGTACTGCTGCCGACTACGATCTTCGGTGGTTAGCAATTGCAATAATACTCGACGGCTAGATCTCAAACGAAGCAGTTTTTCGTGGAGATGATTAATTTCTTCAATCAAGCGTGCAATTTCATAATCTTTATCGGTATACATCATAGCGTCTCCCGCTCCTCTTGGTAGGTCGTGGTTCCTTCGAAGTTAGTATACCGCTTAGATTGGGAAAATATTCCTGGCGAAATGGGATGTTGGCCTGCGAAAAAGCCTACGTGTTATGTCACAACACGTAGGCTTGGCTGAATTTTACTTCATAATTTGAGTCAAGATATATTGTGGGCCAGGTCAACGAAAGTGCGTACCATGACTCCGGTGGCACCGTCCACTTTATTGAGTGGTCCTTCTTTAGTCCAGGCAGTACCGGCAATATCAAGATGGACAAATGGAATGCCCCCGGCGAACTCACGAATAATCATGCCCGCCGTAATTGTGCCGGCATCTCGGCCCGGTGAATTTTTGATATCTGCCACTTTGGATTTGTACAAGTCTTTGTATTCCTCATATGTCGGCAATCGCCAAATACGCTCTCCAGCGGCCTCTCCACTGCGAATCACTTGATCTGCCAGGTTATCGTCATCAGCTACCATACCCGTAGCTTCGTGTCCCAGAATAACCAGTACGGCGCCCGTCAATGTTGAGGTTTCGACAATCCAGTCAGCGTGCAGGTGAGCAGCATAGCTAACCGCATCGGACAATGCCACCCGGCCTTCTGCATCGGTGTTGGTAACCTCAATAGTTTTGCCATTAAACGCACGAACCACATCGCCTGGCTTATAGGCCGACCCCGAAGGCATGTTCTGGGCCAAGGCCATAAGACCAATGACGTTGACGTGCGGTTTGGTGTCGGCGATAGCACACATCGCCCCTAGAACAGCACCAGCTCCCAGCATATCGTATTTCATTTCTTCCATGCCTTGGGGAGGTTTGAGGCTAATACCCCCAGAATCGAAGGTTATTCCTTTGCCGACCAACGCCAAGGTCTTATCCGCATGGGCCTCGTAACGCATGATGACCAGGCGGGGTGGATAAATGCTCCCCTGGCCCACGCCCAGGAGTGCACCCATGCCTAATTCGCGCAGTTTATTTTCATCAAACACTTCGACACTGAATCCGTGACGGTTTCCCGCCCGGATGGCCTCTTCTGCAAATAATTCCGGGTACAACATGTTGGAAGGCCGATACCCCAAATCCCTGGTCAGGTTTTGTGCGCTGGCCACAATATTGCCATAGTCAAGGGCTTTTTGAGCTGAATCGGGTCGAGTTACATCACTGATATGCAAATCCGGCAAATTCTGTTCTTTTGGCTCTTGATGATATCCTGCAAATTGCCATGATCCTAAAAGCCAACCTTCTGTGGCAGCCGTAACGGCATCTTCCTCGCTAAAGGGTCCTTTGGGCACGGCCATGGCCACCGTTTGGATTTTCATTTTTTCCGTAATCTGCGCAAGCTGCCCAAAAACTTTCCGCACGCTGTGCACAGTCATTGCATTCTCAGGACCCAAGCCGATAAATAAGATCCGGCGAGAGGGAGAAAGAGGTGCAGGCAGAGCACTCAGAGTTTGCAGCAGCCTTCCTTCAAATTCTCCCCGTGCCACCGCATCATCTAACAATCTTTGATAGTCCTGGGAAATATGTTCTATACGAACGGTGGTGTCATGTTGGTAGACACCAACGACAAACAGTTCAGCTTGAACGGAAAAAAGATCGGCCGTCTGAATATGTACTTTCACGCTGTCTCCTCCTAAAGTCATAAGTCCACGTAGCGATCAGTGCCAGACTCGCATGAGAAACTCCAAATAGTTTTGCCCAAAAATCCGGTAAATCGTCTCATCTGCAATTCCTCGTTCACTCATACGGTCTGCCAAGTGAGTTAAAGCCGTGACATCCTCCAATCCGGCTACCGGAACCTGGACACCATCAAAATCAGACCCCAGCCCGAGGTGTCGATCATCCCCGACTAAATCAAGGTGATGTTGCATATGATCAACAACACGTTCCACGTCTTGATTTCCGCCTAAAAATTCCCGGACAAAGGTGATGCCTTGAATCCCCTTTTGCCTGACTAAAGCCAAGATTTGCCCATCGGTGAGATTTCGCCTGTGCTCAGCCAGCTCTCGGCAATTCGAATGCGATGCGATCACCGGCTTGTGTGAAATCTCTATCACGTCCCAAAAACTCGTGTGACTTAAATGCGAGACGTCCACGATAATACCCGTTCGGTTCATTTCTTGAATTATCTCCCGACCGGCACGGCTCAGTCCTCCACCCCCAGGGTCTTCACCGGCTCCATCTGCCAAGGCATTGCGTTCATTCCAGGTCAAACTCATCAGGCGGAATCCCAGTCGGTATAAGACACGTACCATAGCGGGATCCGTTCCTACAGCTTCAGCGCCTTCGATGGACATCACCACTCCCATCTTATCAGAAGCCAGCACTTCATTCAGTGATGACCGGTCAAGAACTTGGACGACGCCCGACGAAGGCGCTTCAATTTCTTGATAGAATTGATCCACAAACGCTAACTGTCGCCTCAAAGCTCGCTCTGGTTTATATTGAGGCTCTACCCAGCATGACAAGAATTGCAATTTGTGACCGACTTCCCGCATTCTTGGAAAGTCAAGCTGTCCTTCGCCGGTTGATTCATACAAATGGCGCTCTCCCTTTAACGCGGCTAACAAGCTGTCAGCATGCGTATCCACAATGGGAATTTCATGATCATGCCACCACACGCTTGTCTCCCCTCATTCCATGTAGAATATTCTCTTAAGTTCCCTACAGCGGCCGCTTGCCTCGTCGATATCCACGATAAGTCCCCCAAACTGACCGGGCCCGCCAGCCGTTTCAAACCGAACCGGCATCTGCGTGCGGAGTTTTTGAATGACCAACTCGGTTTTCACGCCAATGACTGAATCTCTCGGCCCCGTCATACCTAAGTCGGTAATAAATCCCGTACCGCGAGGCAGAATCCGTTCATCCGCTGTCTGGACATGGGTATGCGTGCCAACCACCACCGAAACTTTCCCATCAACATACCAAGCAAGAGCAGATTTTTCGGATGTGGTCTCAGCATGAAAGTCCACCAAAATTACGCGCACTTCCGTGTCCAGACTATTCAACACCCTATCTACGGCAACAAACGGGTCGTCATAGCTAAATGACATAAATGCGCGGCCAGCCACGTTAATAACCGCCACCGGCACTTGGTGGCGGCTTGTCACCACGTAACCATGGCCTGGGGTAGCCTCGGGTAGATTTAACGGGCGTAGCAACGACGGAACGTCATCCAAAAAATCAAACACTTCTTTTTTGTCGAAAATGTGGTTGCCGGACGTAATGACATCTACGCCTGATGACAACAATTCGTCCAACACTTCATGTGTCAGTCCGTTGCCTCCGGCGGCATTTTCGCCATTTACCACAACCAGGCTAACCTCATTCTCGTCCCTTATCACGGGAATGGCCGACTTTAACATTCTCCGGCCGACCTTCCCCACCACATCTCCTACCAAGAGAACCTTCATCGTATACGTGCGGGAAACCCCCAGCCAATGACCCACGGAGGGATAGCACCGTTCCCGCTTCTCCTTTCTCTCATGCTATCTCCTGCAGGCAAGGTAGCAAATCTACTTCATGCCTCCCTGTTGGCTCCCCTTAGCCAGATTAAGAGAGGAAATAAAAGAACAGATCGTCCGTACCCCGGAAGACGTGGGGTTAGGATAATTGCTTGCGCCGTCGCTATTCATTCCCTGCGCTCTAGGTATTAAACACGACTACCCGACCTTCATCCCGTAGTGCCACCAAATGACCATGGGCATCTTGACTGAGGGCTTCTAGATTTGCCTGGATGGTTTCTTCTTGAAGCATAAGCTCTTCTTCCAACAGATCATGCGTGTCCGTCACAACATCTTGCTCAAACCAGTCATGCAGGATTTCAATCATCATGCCCACTTCCTCAACCGAAACTGTGTCAATGTCACGGTGCAATTCCACGATGGTCGCGGTGTCCCAATCCAAGCGGTCCAATTCTATAATTGACAGAGGGCGACTAGTGACCCATCGGTAAGTTTGCAACACATTCACGAGCTGATCATTCAGATTAGACCATGTCTCGTCGGACAGTGTCTTGCGAATAATAAACGTCATATTCAATGTGCGATCATCCGGGTTAAACTGAACACTGTTAATTTCCGGATAGCGCATCATAACTGTAATTAGTGCTCCGAGCCCTCGTGTGCTGCTTCCCCAACCTGACGATGATAGGTTCATTCGGCACCCTCCCTTTCCGGTGGTTAATCATCCTTGAGGTTATCATACGTATCATTCACCGATTCAGTTAGTTTTTCCTGTACCTGATGCGCGCAACACACCATCACAATACAGAAGCTTTCCACTTGTCGGTGTTTGCCAACATGTTCTGAGGATGGAGTGACAAAAATTTTTCCTTTAATTGAATGGGTGTCTCGGCATATCGATCATCCCGCACGCAGGCCTCTACGGGACAAACCTCAGCACATTGCTGAGTGCCGTAAAAGCCATAACATTCTGTACAGCTGCTAGGGTCGATAACATAAAGGCATTCGGCTTCGCTTATGGCTTCGTTAGGGCATTCCGATTCGCAAGCTCCGCAAGAAATGCATTCGTCAATGATCTTCAAAGCCATAATTGCTATTGCTCCCCTTCCGTCCCCTGATCTGCCCAACCCGCCAATTTCCAAGCCAGAGCAACGGGGAATCCCCGACGAATCAAATAGCGGCCAAATCGACGGCGACCCTTGGGTTCGTTCATATCGTACCGCTCTCGGAGAGCTTCGGCAATCTTCAGCCAATCTATATCCGAAACACGCTGCTCGAGAACCGGTTCATAAACCTCCGAAGGCAATCCCTTAGAAACCAACTGATGACGAATCAATGCCGGGCCCATAGTTTGAGACTGGACACAATGCTCAATGACGCGATAGGCCAGTCGGGTATCGTCAATCCACCCCTCCCGAACTAATCGATCAACCGTGTCATCTGCAAGCCCTGGATCATATCCGGAGCGCCGTAAGCGCTCCGTCATCTGCGCCCGGCTGTAATCCCGGTATCCCAGCCAATGCAACGCACGAATATAAGGATCCTTACTCGGCACCCTGACCGTCCAAATCACGCGCAGCTACCGATCCCGCCTGAAAATGCTGACGAATTTTTGTGTCCAGTTCACGCGTCAATTCAGAATTAGTCTTGAGAAATTCACGGGTGTTTTCACGTCCCTGACCCAGGCGCAAATCCCCGTAGGCGTACCATGCACCACTCTTTTGTACAAGCCCAATTTCCACTGCCAGATCCAGAATGCTTCCTTCCCTTGAAATCCCTTCACCGTATAAAATATCAAATTCAGCTTGTTTGAATGGCGGTGCCACCTTATTTTTCACAACTTTTACCCGGGTACGGTTGCCTACTACATCCGTACCTTGTTTCAAGCTGTCTATCCGGCGCACTTCTAAGCGGATCGATGAATAGAATTTCAGAGCTCTTCCCCCCGGTGTGGTTTCGGGGTTGCCAAACATTATTCCCACTTTCTCCCGAAGCTGGTTAATAAATACGGTTACCGTATTCGACTTGGAAATCGCCCCAGTGAGTTTGCGCAAGGCTTGGGACATGAGACGGGCTTGCAACCCAACATGCGCATCTCCCATCTCCCCTTCAATCTCCGCGCGCGGAACCAAGGCGGCCACCGAGTCGACAACCACTATGTCCACCGCTCCGGACCGAACCAGGGCCTCAGCAATTTCTAAAGCCTGTTCTCCAGTGTCCGGTTGGGAAATCAACAAGTCATTGAGATTGACTCCCAGCTTGCTCGCATATAAAGGATCCACTGCATGCTCTACATCAATAAACGCGGCCACCCCTCCTGCTTTTTGAGCTTCGGCAATGGCATGTAAAGCTATTGTCGTTTTCCCTGATGATTCTTGTCCGTAAATCTCTACCACTCTGCCACGGGGCAATCCACCCACCCCCATGGCTATGTCGAGTGGAAGACATCCCGTGGAAATAACATCGATGGCCGTTTGTGATGACGCTTCTCCCAACCGCATGATCGAACCCTTGCCAAATTGCTTTTCAATTTGCGCAAGCGCTAGATCCAGTGCCTTATTCCGGTCCATCGCCATATTGGCCCTTCCTCCCCTGCTAACCTACCTAGTAAAAGTATTCGTCTTAACCGCCGCAATGCGTTCCTGGTTATCTAGGCCGGGCTGGTTCCATATTAACCGACTTGCCCCGTATAACAATTGAGCCCATGTTCTGCAACACTTTCGCAGCGGCATCCTTGGGCATTTCTACAAACGTGAAGCGATCGTAGATGTCAATCAATCCAATCACACTGCCGGAAATTCGCGCGCCTTCGGCCAGTCCTCGAACAATATCCGCGGGAGATACACGGTCCATACGTCCCATGTTCAGAAACATTCTAACCATTCCCGGTTCGGCTCCCGTCTCGCCAAATTCTCCTGCTGCGCTTTGGTCATGCCCTTTGTCTAGCATAAGGCGCAATGCAGCGGCAGCAATGTCTACGCTATCATAGGACTCAGCCAATTCCATGACAATATCTTGATATGCTGGTAACACGCCACGTTCGATTTCGTCGGCCAATCGGTTTTTCAAAGCCTCGCGCTGCTTCTCGGCAACATCTTCTTGAGTTGGCAGAGGACGCCTTTGCAAGCGAACTCGCAAAATCCTTTCCATTTGGCGAAATTGCCGAAATTCCTTAGGCAACACCAACGTAACTGCTGTTCCGCTACGCCCGGCCCGTCCTGTACGGCCAATGCGGTGGACATAAGCCTCCGTGTCTTGAGGCAGGTCGTAATTGATAACATGGGTGACGTTGTCAATGTCCAGTCCCCTGGCAGCCACATCCGTCGCAACCAAAATTTCACTCGCGCCATCTTTAAACCGCTTTAGGACGCGATTACGTTGCACTTGGTTCAAATCACCATGGGTAGCCTCCGCAGAATAACCACGAGCTTGCAACCCTTCCGCCAATTCGTCTACCCGTTTTTTGGTCCGGCAGAAAATAATTGTTCGTTCGGCACTCTCCATATCCAGAATCCGTGATAGTCCATCCAGTTTTTCATGTTCTCGAATCTCATAATACACCTGCTCGATTTTGGGAACCGTTAGCCTTTCCGGACTAATCGAGATATGTTTCGGCGTTTTTAGGTATTTTCGCGCCAACCGCGCGATAGCTTCCGGAACAGTTGCAGAAAATAGCATGGTTTGCCGCTCGTTAGGGATGTTTTGCAAAATAAATTCCACATCTTCAATAAATCCCATATCGAGCATTTCATCGGCCTCATCCAGAACCACCATGCGAACAAATTCCAATTTCAAGGTCCCCCGGCGGATGTGGTCCATCACCCGGCCCGGAGTGCCAATTACGACTTGAGCCCCGTGTTCCAGGGCTTTTAACTGCCGGTCATAGGATTGACCGCCATATATGGGCACGACTTTCACTCCGGCATGACGCCCGATTTTAGTGATTTCTTCCGACACCTGAATCGCCAGTTCTCGGGTGGGGGCCATTACCAATGCTTGCACCTTCTTACTCCGGTGATCCAAACGTTCTACAATAGGCACTCCAAAGGCAGCCGTTTTCCCGGTACCGGTTTGCGCTTGACCAATCAAATCATGTCCTTCCAGGATTAAAGGAATGGTCCTCACTTGAATAGGAGAGGGCTCCTCAAATCCCATTTCTTCCAGAGCCTTTAATACGGGCGCAGACAACCCCATGCTCTTAAATGTTTCCAGTTTTACGGATTCTTGTTCCATTGATAACTCCTTTAACGTTGTTGATTAGTTTGTAAATCCTTGGGATCCGGGACGGTAGATATCGGGCAGCTCCAACATTTCCCATAACAGAGTCAATGCCAATTCTACTGCAGCTTCACGCACCCCTTGGCGATCCAAGGCTATAACTCGCCTTTTCACCCGGCTAGCTTTGGGGCCGGCGACAGCGGTATAAAAAGTGCCCACGGGATTTTCTTCATTACCCCCCTCAGGGCCAGCGTAACCAGTGGTGCTGATGCCCCAGTCTGTGTCGTAGTTATGCCGTATGGCCTCCGCCATAGCCTCGGCACATTTTTGGCTAACTGCCCCTTCTTGTTCGAGAATACTCAAGGGCACGCCAAAGAGATTTTTGATACGATCAGTATACGCCACGGCGCCTCCAGCCACACAAGCTGAAGCTCCAGGGACATTAATCAACCGCGCCAAGAATAATCCTCCCGTTAGTGACTCCATAGCGCTGAGGGTTTGCCCCCGCAAAATCATAGTTTCCACCAATACGTGGGCACGATCACCCTGGTTCAATTCGTACAGCCGCCCAGAAATCTGTCCCCGGATCCACGCCACGGCCCGTTCGCTCAATACCCATTGTTGGGGAGATGTTAAAGATTCTATTCGCACTTCAACATTCCCAGGCCTAGAATAAACACCCATTTTGGGGTGCTGTCCTGACAAGAGCGGGAGTAGTTGATGCGCAAGTGCTGACTCACCAGTCTCAAAGGATGTTAGCGTTCGGCGAATTACCGGTTTTGACACCGGATCTTGCTGAAACCACGGCAACAAAAAATCCCGGACCAACCCTTCTAGTTCTCGCGGAGGTCCCGGCAAAAGAATGGTTACCCCCTGAGACCCCTGGATAAGTTGCCCCGGCGCCTGCCCGTTAGAATTTTGCCAGACTGTTGCTCCCTCAATGATTTGAGCCTGTCGTGAGACGGATTCCTGCCACCCGGCACTTCGTCCATGATGGGCGGCAATATGGTCCGCTGTCGCCGAGTCGACAACTAATTCCCTGTGATAGTAGTGCGCTACCGCATCTTTCGTGAGGTCATCGGCGGTGGGACCCAACCCTCCCATTACAATCACGAGATCTACCTGCGCATGCATCCATTCTAATGCTTGCACTATGGCTGTCACATCATCTCCAACAACCAGGTGCCATTTGGTATGAATCCCGACCGATAACAGTTGGTGTGCCAACCACGCGGCATTGGAATTGATGACTTCTCCGCTTAACACTTCATCGCCTACCGCCACGAGGCCGGCAACATTAAACATGCCTGTCCCTCCGTACTATCAGGTGTTATGATCATGCCATATTTAGGATGGAAATACAACTGCCCGGGGTATTAGCGGGTCAGTTGGAACCGACACTCTGCTCCGGATGACCTTGGGGAAACTCCGGAAAACTTAAGACGCCACAAGCGATCGCACCTGGTCTCCAGACAATGTCTCATGCTCCAACAGGGTATCAGCCAATCTTAACAATTTTTCCCGGTGTTCCATAATCAAAGCGTCCACGATGTCTTGCTGTTCTGTAATAATATCCCGAAGCGTCTGATAGAGAAGGTCTTGGGATAAGGCTTCTTCTTTAATCACACCTAGCGATGAAATCCCTGAAAAAACCATTTGGCGGGCTATGTCCCACGCCTTCTCAAAGTCATTGGCCGCGCCTGTACTTCTTTCACCCAAAATCATGCGCTCGGCGGTAGATCCTCCTAACAACACTTGGATATCAGCTTTCAACTCAGAGACCGTTTGTAAAAGTCGATCGTCGTCAGGGGCGTGCCGAACAAACCCTAGAGCCATGCCGCGAGGAGCAATCGTTACCGAAGAGACAGACCCAGGGGCCACTAACTCGCCGATTAAAGCATGTCCGCTCTCGTGAATCGAGACACGTTTAATGTCATCCACGCGAAGCGTCCGGTCCATTCGTTCTCCCAGCATGACTTTGTCCACAGCCTGTCTCAAATGCTTGGTCCCAATGGTTTCAGATTCCTCGCGCATTGCTAAAATCGCAGCTTCATTACAAACACTCTCCAGGTGAGCTCCTGAAAAACCAAAGGTTTCCCGCGCAATCGCCTCAAGATCCGCGTCAACATCGAGCGGCTTGTTACGCGTATGCAATTTCAAAATGCTTAGCCGCCCTTCCCGGTCAGGCAAATCCACGCTGACTAAACGATCAAATCGTCCAGGACGCATGAGCGCTTGGTCCAGCAAATCTACCCGGTTCGTAGCCGCCATAACCAAAATCCTAACATCATCATCGTGTACGGGCATACCGTCCATCTCAACTAGCAATTGATTTAAAGTTTGATCGTATTCAAGATGGGATTGGTTGCTCCCTCTTCGTCCAGCCATTACTTCGATCTCGTCGATAAAAATAATAGCGCTCGATTTCGACTCCTTACGCGCCATATTCCTGGCTTCCTGAAAGAGCTGACGCACTCTTTGTGCTCCTACACCTGCATACATTTCCACAAATTCAGATCCAGACGCCGACAAAAATACGGATTCGGTATAATGCGCTGCAGCCTTGGCCAACAAGGTTTTCCCGGTGCCAGGAACACCGGTGAGCAATATCCCCTTTAATGGTCTTATTCCCAGGCGACTAATCACATCAGGTTTCAAAATGAATTCGAGAGCTTCTTTCAATTCATTTTTGGCCATATTCTGCCCGCCGATATCCTGAAAGGATGTTGTAACCTGGCTCACTTGCACTTTACGCACCGTGCGTGTGCCTAGACGGTTGAAAATACCTGACGCGTAAATCGCGCCGCCTAGCCCGAGCAACAAGACAATCGGCCATATATCCACACCATCGAGACCCAAAAATACTAACAGAGCTAAGACGAACCCTATAATTACTTCTCTAATCATCACCCGGCCCCCCTAACTTCAAGGGCATTACTTCGTCCAACCAATGGTTTTGGGATTTCAGTGCAACAAAAATGTGGTGATTGCTCAATTGGACCGTCGCTTGCATGTGATGGTCCTGGGCTAGGCGCTGAATAGCTGCGTTCATGGATACATAATGTCCTGTGGCTTCCCCTTGCGCTACGATTAATCGCAGGGAATTCACGAGACCATTCATGGCGGCATTGGCATGGTTGTGAATAACCAGTTTGGTCAAAACATGACCTGTAACATTCTTGCTTGCGTTTTGTATAGCCTCGTAACTACTCATGAGATTTGCGTTTTTTGTCAAAGTTACCGTGACGCTTTCGTGAGGATTTACGACAACCTGACTAACTCGGTGGAGGCGGATGATGGCCTGTTTCAGAGGCGAGCGCACTGCTGAGCGCACATAAACCCATTGAGCTCCGCGCAATATACCCAATGCGACAACAAATACCGCAAAAACTATGAAAACTTGCCTCACCGAAAACTTCATCATTGCAACTCGCCTCCTTTACCTGGACTTTTTGCCCCGCATGGTCATAATGCCGCCGAACACTGGGCAGTATATCATAGGAGAGGTATTTGTGAGTGCGTCAAAGGTTGTCTCTAGAGGAGGAATTCGACAATACTAACGATTTCTTTCAATTTTTTGGCCAATAGTGGTAAAAGTATTCGCCACCTGTCCAAACTGTAAGAACAATGGCCACACCCCATAAAAGGTCCGGAATCCAACCTATCAACACCGCGGAGGCCCCCAAGGCAAATAACTGAGCGGTTGTTTTCCATTTTGCGGGGTAACTCGCCGCCATAGTGGTTCCGGGGGGCAACACCGAGCGTAGTCCCGTAATCGCTAATTCGCGCAACAATATGACAAACACAATCCACATAGACAGACGACCTCCCGAAACGAGAGCCAGACTGCTCCCCAAAACCAGGATTTTGTCTGCCAAGGGATCGAGATAAGACCCAATACGTGTAGTATGGGCTGAATATCTTGCGAGCCGCCCATCGGCAAAATCGGTTAAGCCCGCAACAATGAACACGACAAGCCCAATCCAATGCCATTGACTTGAGGGCGCGACCCAACACGCCATAACAACAGGTGTCAAGACAACCCGCGATAACGTCACATAATCGGCGACCTTCACATTCACGCCTCCGCTATCAGGTCATACTCCTGTGTGCCCACAATCTGCGCCGAAATTACCTGCCCAGGAGTATATTGCCCTTTCACATACACGACCCCGTCAATACCTGGAGCATCCATCCAGCTGCGCCCAACGCTCACCGTATCTCCTGCCTCTTCAATTAACACAGGAACAATTCTCCCGACATGCCGACCCCGTACTGATCCGACCAACCTGCGTTGCGCCAGCATCGCTTCTCGGCGCCTGGTGCGTTTAGTCTCCTCAGGAACAAGATCCCCTAGATTTTCTGCTCGCGTGCCTTCTTCATGGGAATATGTAAAGACACCCACATGGTCGAATTGCATCATATTTATGAAGTCCAGCAACGTGGCAAAATGTTCATCAGTCTCCCCGGGAAATCCGACAATAAACGTGGTTCTCAGGGTCACGTCGGGCACAGCATCTCGTATCATTTTTAACACGCGGTCAGTCTTTTCGCGCCGAAAAGGGCGTCCCATTCGTTGCAGCAACTCAGGATGAGCATGCTGCAACGGCATGTCAAGGTACTTAGCTACCACCGGCAAATCCCGCATAGCGCGAACAAAATCAGGGGTAATTTGAGTAGGATAACTATACATGATGCGGACCATCGTCAAGTCCGGAATTTCTTGTAACGCGTATAAAAGACGCGGCAGATTGGGTTTTCCATAAAGATCATGGCCCCACAGGGTGGAGTCTTGGGCAATGAGGACCAGTTCCCGTGCTCCATTATGAACAAGTTGCCGTGCTTCTAGCACAATGTCCTGTAATGGCCGGCTCCGGTAACCTCCCCGCATTTGCGGTATGGCACAAAAGCTGCAGCTATGGTCACATCCTTCAGCTATTTTCAAATAGGCTGTATACTCTGGAGTGGTCAGTTTCCGGGTGCTTCTTACACCAGATACAGGCATTTCGCCCCAAAAATGAGGTCGTGTTCCGTGTAATGCCCCTTCCACCGCTTCCACGATCCGGTGAAACTCTCCGGTTCCTACCATGGCATCCACTTCCGGCAAGTCGTTCCACAGGGTCTGTTGGTAACGTTGGGAAAGGCATCCAGCCATAACAAGAGCCCGAAGACGGCCCTTTTCACGATATTGATTCATCTCCAAAACCGTATCGATTGATTCTTCTTTAGCGGAATTAATAAATCCGCAGGTATTCACAATCAATATGTCCGCATCGGTAGCTTCTGGAGTTAATTGATATCCTGCTTCCTGCAAGAGTCCTAGCATCACTTCCGAATCCACGCGATTTTTGGGACACCCCAATGACACCATGCCAACCTTAGTCGTCAATACAATCACCTCGCACGTATCATAGCGTAGCGAGGCGGGAAAATAAAGAGGCAAACGTTTTGCGTCTTTGCTATCGCCAGTGATCTGTTTGCCCATTTTTAACTGACTTCCTCGAGATCCTAATAAACGATCCCGAAAGTGAGTAGGAGGAGATGAGTTTTGTGACAAAATTTGGCTCCCGATCAATTTGGTTGACCGTTATGACCCTCATTACCACCACTACTGTAGGCAGTGCAAAATTTCCAGCACAGCACATGATTTCCTGGAAAAATGCCTCTGTAACTACCCTGTCTGCGCAGGACCGATATTCTCTGCGAGATGTGGAAACCACGAAAAAAGTTGCGGCATTGACATTTGATATTTCATGGGGTACAGTCATGCCGCCGAAAGTCTTGGCCCTACTCAAAAAGAACCATGTTGCCGCGACCATTTTTGTTTCCGGCCCGTGGGCCAAAGAGCACACACAAATCGTGAAAGGTTATGCTCAAGCGGGAGCAGAGATAGAGTCTCATGGATGGGCTCATGTCAACTATTCGCAATTGTCCAATCGCCGCATTGTGGACAATCTCATGAAAACCAATAATGTCATTCAAGAGATTACAGGGACTAAACCCACTTTTGTCAGACCACCCAATGGAGACTTTAACAGTCGCTCCATTTTGGCGGCCCGATCGGTGGGATACACGACGGTAACATGGGGAACCGACTCACTAGATTGGATGAATCCCGGCGTCTCCACCATTGTTCAACGGGTTACGAAACGAATTCATCCGGGCGATATTGTATTAATGCATGCGTCGGATACGTGTAAGCAGACTGATATCGCCCTTCCCGCGATCCTTCAGTCACTGAAGGAGAAAGGTTATCAACTCGTCACTTTAAAGCAGTTATTGACCTATGGCAAACCTATCTACCGTGGTTAAGCCAGCATTTCAGCCATTTCCAGGAAAACCGACCTTGACGGATCCCGTCCGCACGCATAGTCCTTAATGGTGCAATCTCAGGGGGCTGTCCTGGAGTCACAACCGAGACAAATCCCGCAGGCTGCCGGAGACTGACCGGAGCGGCCAGTCTCCGGGGCCTTATCATCAGATCGTAGGTTTCCTGATTGGGTAGTGTTATCCATATCGGACGTGCCACAGTGACAGGAACTACTGAATTCTGTCCCTGCTGAACAGGAATGCGAGTAACCATTTGATTCGGTTGCAGTACCTCCACAGTAGACCAATGCTCAAATCCCCAGGTCAAAAGATTTTTAGCATCCCCATAGCGGTCCTGACTGTTTAGCACCACGGCAATCAATTCTTGCCCATTGCGATTGGCGGATGCTGCCAAGCATTTTCCGGCTGCATCAGTAGTTCCGGTCTTTATTCCCGTGGCATTAGGAAAACTTTCTAAAAGTTGGTTGGTATTGTGAAGAGTGCGGTGATGATGGTGCCGGTCTTCAACAATGACGTAATGGTGGGTCCCAACAATTTGACGAAACAAGGGAAGAGACATAGCCTTGCGAGCGATCAGAGCTAAGTCATAGGCGGTTGAAAAATGTCCTGGCTTCGTTAGGCCGTTAGGGTTTTCAAATTGCGTGTTGAAAGCCCCTAATTCCTGAGCTTTCATGTTCATTTGCGCCACAAATTTGTGCACGGATCCAGCTTCGGCTTGTGCCAGTGCCACAGAAGCGTCATTCCCCGAACGCATTAATAGACCATATAACAAGTCGCGCACGGTATATTTTTGCCCAGACACGATATGTAACGAAGACCCAGGCACTGCAGCTGCAGTCCGAGACACTGTCACCATTTGGGACAAATGACCATGTTCAATGACAAGCAATGCCGTCATCATCTTGGTGACACTGGCCGGATCCAACTGACGGAAGGCATCTTTTTCATACAAAATGGCACCAGTTCGCTGATCCATGAGAATAGCGGAACGAGCTGTGATATGAGGCCCTTGCTGCGATATGACAGACTTTAAGGCATAACGGCCAGGAGACTGAAACACGGTTGGTAGACTCATACCAACCGCTAGAAACATGAATATTGGTTTCCACATGTTTTTCCCTCACTGTCGGTTTTTCATTATTCTGACCGACTGAAGAAAAAGCATGCCTTTTTCACCCTTGGAATGTCATATCAAGCACATAGCTAGGACTGGGCAAAGAGACCCGGTTCCCGTCGACACGCACACTTACGGCATGCGATCCCAGAATCACGTCAACAGAGTGTGTTCCGGTAAAAGAAACTTTTTGACCGCTATAATACATTTTCCCCGGTTGCGTCACTCCATTAATCACAGCATCCGTCCAACAGGCTCCTGTAAAGCTCAGATCAACTTTCACAGGCGTTTTGCTAACCAGATAAGTGGCATAAAAAAGTTTTCCGCTTTGAGATGTTTTCTGCAACTGAATATTCACCGCGTTCACAGCACTCGTGGTGGGGTGCTTACGCACTGCTTTCTTAGTTGGTGTTGCTGTTATATGACGTGTCCTCGGTTTTTTGGATGAGGATTTTTTCGTTTGGCCCGCCGCTACAGGGTGGCGAGATGGATGATGGGACGATCGAGCCAAAAGGTATAGTCCTCCTACAAACAACACCAATAAAGCGCCCAACAGCCAGATTAAGCTAGATGGGCTGGAATAATCGGGCGCCTCTGTCTTCTCACGGCGGGTTGGGCGTTTTCTGGGTGAAGGTTGCGACGAGGCCGAGGATCTGTCCGTCGATTGCATATATAGACCCGTTCGGCTCAACGGTTCCAACGGAGTAATTGGCGGGCGGTCCACTGGTTGCCCGATTTGCCGCCGGCGTTCTTCAACCAAAGCCTCTCCATCAAGATCAAGATACCGCGCATAGTTTTTCAAGAATCCTTGAGCATACACTTCTCCAGGCAAGTCATCCCATCGATTTTGCTCTAAAGCCAGAAGGTAATTACGCCGAATATGTAAAGCATTGCTGACTTCATCAACCGATAGACGCCGCCTGATGCGGGCCTGATTCAAAACTTCGCCAATATTAACCGGTCCGTTATTGGCTGACGTATCCAATTGATTTGCCTCCTTCGCAATCAAAAATGTGAGTTGCAGTGCACAAAAAGCTTCCAGGATGCGTCATGAACCTATGGGAAAGCCCACTTCGGTTAGGGCCATACACGGTTCAAAGTTCTGGGGAATGGAATAGTTTCTCGAACATGCTCCAAGCCGCAAATCCAGGCGACAACGCGTTCTAACCCCAGGCCAAAACCACTGTGCGGAACACAACCATATCGCCTCAGATCGGCGTACCAGTTATACACTTCAGGGTCGAGATGATGACGGCGCATCCGCTCCTCTAGAAGTTCCAGATTATGAATACGCTGGCTGCCGCCAACAATCTCCCCATACCCTTCAGGCGCTAACATATCAGCGGCAAGCGCCAGCTTGGGGTTGCTAGGATCAGGCTGCATATAAAAAGCTTTTAAGTCAGCGGGATAATGGGTCACAAAAACTGGCCGGTCAAACATTTCTGCCAGCGCTGTTTCATGGGCGGCTCCCATATCCTCACCCCACTTTAGATCGAACCCCTTAGCCTGAAGTCTTTCTAAGGCTTCATCATAACTGATTCGGGGAAAAGGCACCTTGACAGTGCGTAAACGCAACGTGTCTCTTTCGATAGTTTTCAGTTCCTGTTGGCGTGTTTCCAAAACGTATTCGACCACATAGGCAACGAGTTGTTCTTGCCATATTAAATTTTCCTCGAACTCGCAAAATGCCATCTCGGGCTCGACCATCCAGAATTCCATGAGATGGCGGCGCGTCTTGGATTTTTCAGCTCGAAATGTGGGACCGAATGAGTATACTCGTCCCAAAGCCATGGCTAGAGCCTCGAGATAGAGTTGCCCAGATTGCGACAAGTAGGCTCGTTCATCGAAATAGTCAAGAGAAAATAAGGTAGTGCTTCCTTCGGCAGCTGCCGGAGTAATTACAGGAGGATCCGCTACGATAAATCCATGGCGGTCCAAAAATTCGCGAATGGCATGAATGATTGCGGCCCGGATGCGCAAAATGGCTGCCTGCTTGGGACTTCTTACCCATAAATGACGATGATCGAGCAAGAAATCCACTCCGTGTTCCTTGGGGGCAATCGGGTAGTTCGCGCTGGGACCGATCACTTGCAGCGATTGAACTTCCAATTCCACACCAATAGGCGCCCTACTATCAGCGTGGAGGACTCCTGTCACTCGAACGGCTGTCTCTTGGTTTAGCTCTGAGAATTGACCGATGCCTTCCACAGGCATATTGGCACTCTTGATCACACACTGGAGTACTCCCGAACCATCCCGTATCACCACGAAGTGAATTTTTCCAGATGAACGGTAATGAGTAACCCAACCTTCAACAACAACGGACTGTCCGACATAGGCGGCGCTTTCGTCAATGTACACCTTCCTCATTGGAGTCTAAACGCCTCCATGATTCATGTTTCGAAAAATAACCAACCTTTGTATTTGATTCGTACCTTCGTAGATCTGGGTAATTTTGGCGTCCCGCATCATGCGTTCGACCGGATAGTCGCGTATGTATCCATATCCGCCAAGCAATTGAACGGCATCTGTTGTCACACGCATTGCCGTATCAGAACACATAAGTTTCGCCATTGCTGAATACCGAGTCACTTCTGGAGTCGCATGGCTTTCAAATCCTGCTGACTCAATGATTTCCGCTGCACGATATAATAACTGGCGACTGGCTTCCACTTGAGTTTGCATATCAGCCACCATAAATTGTAATCCTTCAAATTGACTTAACGGGGTACCAAATTGCTGTCTTTGATATAAATAATCCACCGCCACATCCAGTGCACCTTGCGCTATACCTAAAGCCTGGGCTGCAATCCCGGGCCGGGTGCGGTCCAATGTACGCATGGCAATCTTGAATCCTTCGCCTTCTTGTCCCAAGCGGTTTGAGGCCTTGACCCGGACATTGTCGAAAAGCAACTGAGCGGTTTGAGAACCGCGGATTCCCATCTTGTTTTCAATGCGGCCGACCGATACCCCTGGCTGATCCAATTCCACAATGAAAGCCGAGATTCCCCGCGTTCCCAAAGACGGATCGGTGGAAGCAAACACGACCATGGTTTTGGCCAAACCACCATTGGTAATAAACACCTTGCTGCCCGTCAACACGTATTCATCGCCATCGCGAACAGCCCGTGTTTTGGTACCCCCAGCATCGGACCCGGCTTCCGGTTCCGTCAACCCAAACGCAGAAAGTCTATCTCCCTGCGCAACGGCTGGCAAATACCTTTGTTTTTGCTCCTTATTCCCTGCAATAAGGATAGGCATCGCTCCCAAGTGCTGCGCTGCGATAATAAGAGATGAAGTAGCGCAAACCTTTGCTACTTCTTCCACCGCAATACAAAACGTCAGCAAATCAGCTCCGCCACCCCCATATTCTTCAGGCATTGCTACACCCATTAGTCCGTATTCTCGAAAGAGTTCAACAATATCCCACGGAAAGTCTCCGCTTTCATCAATATCTGCCGCACGCGGTGCTATTTTCTCTTGAGCCATCCGCCCTACGGTCTCGCGAAACATTTGCTGCTCGTCGCTCAAACCAAAAGTTGTTAAGTTAGTCATGGGTACATCCCCCTATCCGCCAAATATCCGTGTTTATTGTAGCATTTTTTGTTTTGTCTCACGGTCATGCTAAACATTTTGAGGACCAAGCTACTTATTGCGGCGACGCCATTTCATTATTTCACGCATATAACATCATGTATCATGTGACTCATAAAATTAGTCTCTTTAGATGTTTTACTTCATGACCTCACAATGTGGTTGTGACGAATGCTTTGGGGAGGGAATCCAAATCTTGCTGCCATACCGAAAATTGACCAAGATAATTGTTGTGCCCCGGGCAATTCTTTTTGTGCGTTTTCGCAGAATTCGGTAAAATAAGTATGAGTCCCATATTTGGAATAGGGATATGTAGCCAGTCCATTCGAGAAACGTCTATAGGGGGTGGCGTAATGCCTGCAAGTCGAGAAACGATTAGTATGCCAATTCTGCCAATCAAAGGGATTCTTTTCCCCGGAGCCAAGACCCAGCTCAGAATTGAGAATCCGGCACACAAGCTAATGATAACGTACTGCATTCAGCAAGACACGGCACTGTGCGTCTGCAAAGAACGGGTTGGCGACGACTTGCAGTCCACCGATCATGACATCGAGCCTTCCAACATTGGTACGTCAGCACGTGTCCTGCAGGAACAGGAAGCCGACGATGGTGCAATGGAATTAGAACTAACCGGGATCAGTCGAATTAGCCTCTTGTCATATCGGCATGGCAACAAATACATGGTTGGCCAATTCAAATATTTGCCAGATCTCGACGATTCTGTGCCGGCGTTGCTGATTGATGAAGCCACCGCATTAAGTTCTGAAATTTGGAGTTTTATTCAGAGTGAGCGAACTCGCCCACAATTGCCTACTGAGCCTGAAGCCTTGTCCTATTGGATTGCCGCGCATGTACCGCTGCCGGTGGATTCTCAACAGGAACTTCTGGAATTGCGCACGACTCGCACGCGTCTGGCCAAAGAGGTATCCATTCTGAGAATGCTCATGGACCGTATCCGTACGGAGCAAACCAGTTGAGCGTATTATGACAGCTCCGTATTTGAAACCAGTTGCTCGAGAAGAGGCAAGATGCGATACGCTATAATTGCAGCCCAATAGCGGCGGTTAAGCGAAAAGCGATCAATTTCAGAACGCGGATCAAGGTCGTGCAAACTGGCCGAAATTTGATTTCGAAACGTCACGGTGAGGTTTCCGGCATGGTTTTTCCGGGGCCAGTAAATTTGAACGGTTAAGGGAAGAGACTGATGTTTAACAGTCCACATTCCCGGATGGGAACCCAAGCGGTCTACTGCCCATGAAGGACTCAAGCGTATTCGCTGTGGGATGTGCATAAACTGTGGCCGTGGCCATGAATAACTCTTCAACTTGTAGGTAATCCGCTCTTTCCATTGGCTGGCTCTGGATCTTTCCACCAGGGCAGCCCAACCATGAGCGGTGTGAATCGACTCAGAGGTCATAACAGGATGAATATGAAATATAGGAAAACGGTGCATCTCTTGGCGAATAATTCGTACAGCGTCTTTCGTCAGGGGTCTTTCGTTCAACGTGTATTGGGCCTCTAAACGTGTTCCTTGTTTCCATCTCTTCAGCGAAACACGAGTGGACCAGCACGCATTCCACTGTGGACTGAACCAATGCATTATCGCCCGCAAATGCCGTGGCTCGGGCCAGTGAAGCACGGCTGGCCAAAAGCCAGGCTCATCGCCCGATATCTGTATTCCCGCGGATGCCAAGCGTATGGGAAGACCTAAAATCTTATGCGGATCGTCGGATTGTTCTTTTCGCCAGCTAACTTTTACGGGACGGCTGCCAAGGTGTTTAGCCAATTGTTGCCACCAAACCTCCAGAGTCGAGCCAAAATCACGATGGACACGAATCCTCCACTCTTCCATCCCGTAGGGATGCTGCCATTGCTCAAACAATCCCCATTCAGTACGAGCTGCCTGTTGCAGACGGCCATGTTCCCACCACTCCACTCTTTCTTCTACGGGCCATGCTGCGGGATCCCAGCTATCCGTAACGTAAGACCAGATCCATGAATGATGAGGTGCACGTACGACAATGCGTTCCGGACTCCATTGAACAGTGGCATCCGACCCGAAAGGAATAAGGAGACTCTGAGGACCCGAATTCGCTAGAAATTCGATCAGATAACGCCAGGTTGGCTGGATGTCCATCGGATCCAGCCATCCTTCTACCTCAATAGGAGAACGCAACCATGGCAGCCACGGCTCAAGTTGTGCCATGGTTCTACCTTTGAGAAGCAAGGTTCTATGCGTAATTTTCTTATCAAGTGCCCGAAGCCACTCTTCAGTTTGGTTCATGTCCGCCCAAAATCCTCGCTGGATGGTTGGCATGTTTGGCGAAAACTGTGCGAGTAATTGCAAGGAATCCCCCACCTATAACCTTGATGACGTGACGATATGAACAGTATATCAAAGTCCAGAACTAGTGACGGAGAAAAGTCTTCGGGCAAACAACCGAAGAAAAGTTGGAAGCGGAACTACGACAGGGCCTTTGAGTTACCTTGTTTCCAAATATTGTTTTCTTAACGCGGAAGTTAGATTTTTTGTCTATTGTTTTATTTCTCCGAATAACCCTGTCAAACAGCCCCCCAGTCGACACCCAGGAGGAAGCCGCCGCATTTTAGGAAGTGTTCCTGAGCATTCACGGGAAGAGGATCTTTTACCTTACCCGTGGTAGACGAATTCCCAAAAGGAAAGCGTTAGCTTGTTTCTCAGATTTTGTGCGCTTCCACAAGCCATCATCTAGTAGATTGCCTATTTTGCTCAATCCTTATCAGCTGTTGAGAAGGGGTAAATGCTACACGAGATAAAATATATCCCAGAACAGTACTCGTAATCATTACCGCTGTGGCCAAAACCAACATGACCATAATTTGCAATTCCACGGCGCTTAGGGGATTGTCGCCCGCCAAAATTGCTCCGGTCATCATGCCGGGAAGAGTGACCAGCCCTACGGTTTTCATAGAGTCTACGGTAGGTATCATGCTGCCTTTAACGGACGGAGACAAAACATGGCTAATGGCCAAGTCGGGCGAAGCACCCAAACTCAAATACGTTTCGACCCATTCCCGTTTAATAATCAGATCTTCCAGAAACCGGTTTAACACCAGTCCAGACGCAATCATGGAATTGCCAATAATCATGCCCCCCACGGGAATGATATAGCGGGGAGAAAATTGAATAATTTTCAAACCCAACAATAGCGCCATGGTCACCGAAATTCCGCACGCAATGGCAATTCCCACCCAGCCAAAAACGCCTGGTACACCTCGTCCGCGGCGGCTTGCATTTTGGGTTGCGACCAAAACCATGACCGCCAGCATAAGCACGGTCCAGTACCAGTGATTTGCGCGAAATATGGCATTGAGCACGAAACCCACGACAAACAATTGAACAAAAGTGCGAATAGTGCCTTCCAGCAAATCGCGTTCAAGTCCATAACGGCGAATGCGTGAAATGATCAGACTAACCCCAATCAATACCAGTAACAAGATCAGCTTGTAAGGTGCCAACTGCATCCGCAACCAGCAGCCCACTCAGGCATCAATGCCGGAACGATGGCCGCCTTCCTCCCTTCGTTTTAAGCACTGCCGAAATTGTAGAACATCCTGCGAAATAGAGTGGGAACCATTTTTGACTGTCCTTTAACCGAAGCCCGATGAGATGGAGGTTTCGCCTCACCTCGAAACCTCCGGATCGTGGTTACATCACTACGACCAATGCTTTTAACCCCTCTTTTTGTAACGAGACAGAAAAATGCTATGAACTGATGGCCCATTTCATCACGATAAGCTGACAATCGGCACACTACAGTCAGACGCAACAGTGTCAGAAATCCCCCCGACCTTCGGCACGGTTTTTTTTAAAAAAGCGCTGTGTAATCTCGTTGCCAACGTTACCCCAGTGCCCGTCAAGAATCATCGTCCCTTCTTCCAGATATAAGACCCTATCCGCATAACGTTCTACTTCGTCCAAAAAGTGGCTCACCCATACAACTGTTAACCGATCCTGCCATTGCTGAAACAAATCCCGGATCAAATTTCCGATTTCCACCCGACTACCAGGATCCAGTGACGCGGTTGGCTCGTCCAAAAGAAGCACGTCAGGATGATTTGCCAAGACTCGGGCAAGAGCCACGCGGTGCCTTTCTCCTCCGCTTAATTCTCGAGCTGGTCGTATTAAGTAACTGGATGGCAAATGTACCATATCGGCATATTCTTGCGGATCAACCTCTTCTTTCCAAATCTTTGGTCCTGCAAGTATGTTATCCTCAACCGTTCCTTCCAACATTATGGCTCCTTGAGTGGCAAGGCCGATGCGTTTGCGTAACTCTGGAATAGGCCATTGTTCATAGCGTTTCCCCCTAAACCATCGTTGTCCTCTGTCAGGGTCTTCTAATCGGGTTAGCAACCGCAAGAGTGTGCTTTTTCCGGTTCCAGACGGGCCCACGATCATGACTAATTCCGAAGGATATACTTCAAAGGAGATGTCATGAAGAATATCCTGGGATGCTCCTTTGTGGCGAAATCCTAAATTTTCGCAGTGAATGATGTTCGATTCGTCAGAAATCCACCCCAACTCCCGCCCTTCCCCCTTCTCGAACCTTTTGGCTTAGAACTTTGGGCAATTCCTTCCAACTCTCCAAATCCGCTGCCTTAACAAATAAGATGCGTTAACATGGTGGCAAGGAGATGACTTTCGATGGCAGGATTTGACCAAAAGGAGCTCAGCTTGTGGCGCGAATTTTTTTCCCAGCATCCCATCGCTTACCAATTAATAGTCCATACAAAACGCTATGGCCCTGATACGCCCACCATTGTACATAAAAGACTCTTAGGCCACCGAAGCGGATTAAGTATAGAAGAAGTCCGGGAGAATTATCAACTTCTCGTGGATTTTGGCCTGGTGGAAAAAACATCTGGGAAAGAACTAGACCGCCATGATTTGACGTCTTCAGTTAAGAAAACCCTTAAGCGCCGGCAAAAGTACCATACGCCTCGCAAAACGCACACCTACTACCAACTTTCGCGTAAGGGAGAACTCTTGGCTAGGGCTCTTCCTCAAAATGTAACAGAGGGAAACAACACGTAAATTTCTATCTCACCGATTCCCGAGTTAAAACTTTTTCGGCTCTTATCACTCATTTACGAGCATTTACGCGTACTTTATTATAGCTCTTGTGACATTTATGGCCGCATGTAATACTAATTATCAAACGACAGGGTAGTAGGTGAAGCAATGCTTTTAGCATCCCAGCGATTTGAATACGTAAACTGGTCTAGCGTGGAGTGGGATATCCGGCAAAAAGGGTACTCGGTTATTCACAGATGGTTGACTAAAGCAGAAAGCGTAATGCTTAGAGATGTATGGCAAAATCCCCAAGACTTTGGCCCGACGGTGGATATGGAGCATCATCATTTTGGTCACGGACAGTATCGCTATTTTCGTGACCCCCTGCCTGAATTTCTCACGCAATTGCGTACAAAAATGTACCCATATTTGCGGGATATAGCTCATCATCTCTGGGATACTCCGAAAAGCAACCACTTCCCAGATTCTCTAAATGAATTTCTAGCAATGTGTCATGATGCCGGACAAAACCAACCTGGGGTAATGATGCTGTATTATCCAACAGGAGGATTTAACATATGGCATCAGGACCGTCACGGTTCAGTCCTTTTCCCTTTACAAATTATCATCGTATTGAGCGAATCCGGTCACGATTTTGAAGGGGGAAAGTTGCTGGTCCAAGAGGAATATTCGCATAAGCCCCCGGAGCGCCACATTATCGGAGGCAATATTGGTGACGTGGTCGTATTATGCACCACCAGCCGTCCCAAAAGAGGACATGGCCCCAAAAAATCAGAATTTTATCATGGCGTGTCCAAGGTTACCACAGGTGAGCGCTATTCGTTAAGTTGCCTTTTCCACGATGAATGACCATTAGATTAGAAACGGGCTTGGTCTCGGTCTAACAGAAGATCACGATTAATCCCATTCAATGTTGAACATGGTGCCCTCTTGATCCCTTCTCTGCCGGATCCGAGAGAGGATCAAGCGGGCGGTATCCTGGAGAGATGCCGCATCTGTTTCGGAATTGGCGCATTCACCGAAGGATTTCCTCATGCTGAACGGCTGTAAGTTTCGTTTCAGTTGTATCCCGACGAAAGCCCAATACCAGATTTTACCCCGCTGCTACCTAACGCTTTGTTCCAAAAGCAGGACAGCATTCAAAACTCCAGAAAAAGTCGGCGCGGCAGGGTGACTCAACCCACGAATTGTTTCCGCGCCTTTGTCAATGGATGATCAGACTCACGAGATCACAGCATGACAGTTGGTCCTGGGAACGAAGAAGTCGGGGTATCCCTGACCGGGCGCAATGTATGGCGCGTTATGGGGTCAAAGGCTGTGCTATCCCTTAAGCCTCTACAATCATCATTGACCGACATCCGAGTGCACCAATCCTTCCCCCGGACTTATGACTCAAAAAATTCACACTGAACATCCCTCTTTCTAATGATTGGCATGCTCTTGAACATTGGGATGTACATGACATGAGCAATACTTGATCGGCGCCGATATAAGCTAATGACACAGTGCGATATTTCAGGACGATGACACCACAATTACTTTTTCCGCAGAAATAGGCATTTATTCAGTCTGTCAATAAAGTCTACAAATACTATTGCCTTTCTAGACAATATCCCATAAGATGCTGGGGAGGGATGGATTAACATCTTGAACCAAGGGAGAATGTTCCATGCACACCATCGAAATAACCAAACGAGAAAGCCGGCATTTGCGAGGGCGACTGTATGAAGATGTGTTTCTTAGCCGTGACACAGGCGTTGCCGAAGACAGTCGACAGTTGCTCAAGTTTTTTGGAATGTACCAACAACAGGATCGGGATGTCAAGAAACAATTAGGACGCAAGACTCCTTATACATTCATGATCCGAGTGGCTACAGCCGCCGGGGTATTGACTAGCGAGCAATACCTCACTCTTGATACTCTGAGCCGAGATCTGGCTCAGGCTCAGATGCGCCTGACAACCAGGCAGGCGGTACAAATTCATGGGGTGACCAAAACCCGTCTCGCATCTTTTGTCACCCGACTGACGGAAATGAACCTTACAAGTCTGGCTGGGTGCGGAGATGTCGTAAGAAATCTGGTGGCGTGCCCTTTGCCGGATCACCAAGGTGATCGTGATAGATTGCGAGCCATCGCCCTCCAATTGTCCAGACACCTTAGGCCAAAGACCCATGCCTACCTGGAACTCTTCGTTGACAGGGAAAAAGTCTTCGACATTGTTGAAGAAGAATCTCTTTACGGAGAACAATACCTGCCTCGCAAGTTCAAAATCGGCATGACTATTGCGGGTGATAACTGTGTGGACATTTATAGCCATGACCTGGGACTGGTCTATCATCCCTCGACGGAGATGTGGACTCTCTTGGTGGGCGGCGGACTAGGGCAGTCTCACGGATTACCCAAGACCCATGCGTTGTTAGCCAAGCCTTTGGGTCAGATCCCGATGCAGATGATTACCAAAACGGTGGAAGCTGTTATTAGCATCCAAAGAGATTTTGGCAATAGGAACGACAGGCGGTTTGCCCGCATGAAATATTTGGTGGAAACATGGGGACTTGACCGCTTTCGCACGGCTGTCGAGGAACGTACCGGTATGCTTTTTGAGCCTTCTGTGGAACTGGAATGGGAAAAGGCCACCGATCACCTAGTGAATGAGGATCCCTCGATCTTAGGGGTGAAACTCCCTCATGGACGCATCCAGGATAGCCATGCACTCGCCATTCGCACGGTTGTTGAATCCTTACGGCCTGTCATACACATCACTCCTCAGCAAAATATTTTGTTAACCGGTCTTAACTCTGAAGCCAAGGCCGAAGCAATAAAGATTTTGCGGATGTACGGTGTGAAACCTCCCCAGGAGCTATCCCCTTTCCATCGCTATGCCTTGGCTTGCCCAGCTCTCCCCACTTGCACTCTGGCCCTGGCCGAGTCTGAGCGGGTCGTAGATCATGTCGTAGACACGATTGAATCCTGTTGGGCTCACGTCGGGCTATCCCCCCTTGATTTGCGTATCCGTATGACGGGATGCCCAAACAATTGTGCCAGGCCATTTCTTGCTGAAGTGGGATTGGTGGGAGCTTCTCCCGGGCGATACCATATCTATGCTGGCGGAAGCGCTCGCGGTACTCGCCTGGCACGTCTTATTGCTGAACGGGTGTCGATAGAAGACCTGGAAGAGGTTTTACTGCCGATATTTCGCCAATATCGCGCAACTAGACGCAAAGATGAATTATTTGGAGACTGGTTCGCCCGTTGTGACATAGCCCCTCTGCAAGTTGGTCAGAAAATGAAGGAGGTTTAAGTCATGCTTGATGTCGAAACGCTAGCAAAGAAGTGGGAAAATTCCGATCCGTTTGTCATACTGCAAAACGCTGCTAACCTGGGACTGAACTGGACCCTCGCGATGAGTTTTTCACGGGAAGACACGGTAATTTTGCACTGGCTCAGTCAGATTTGGCAACCTGTAGATGCGTTTTGGCTAGATACGAATCTTCTGTTTCCAGAAACTTATGCCTTTCAAGATAAGTTGCGCGTCCAATACCCCGTCAATCTGCGCCGTATTCAGCCCTCTTTCTCCCTGAAGGAACAAGCACAACATTACGGCCAGGAACTATGGAAACAAGATCCACATCAATGCTGCCACCTTCGCAAGGTCGAACCATTGTTCGAAGCCTTAAAAGGATACGGCGGATGGATTACGGGTATTCGCCGCGAACAAAGTCCGACACGGGCTCACACCCCCATCATTGAGTGGGACAACCGCCATGAATTGTATAAGCTCAACCCCTTGGCCAGATGGTCCACCGAAGAAGTGCAGAATTATGCCGAAGAGAACCATGTGCTGGTTAATCCTCTTCATGGCAAAGGTTATCCGAGTTTTGGGTGTTATCCATGCACACGGCCAGTAAAGCCGGGAGAGTCAATTCGAGCAGGTCGCTGGGAAGGGTGGGATAAATTCGAATGCGGCATTCATCAGTAAAAGCGAGTGAATTTCGGGCTACAATCAGGCTGGATGATATTCGAACCTGGGACGCAGCATGCTTGCATCAAGGCGTATATGCCCCGTTGAACACATTTATGGGCCAAGAGGATTATGACCGGGTACTGAAATCAATGCGCCTAGCTTCAGGAACATTATGGCCTCTTCCAATTACCTTGCCTGTGCCCCATGATATATACGCCGCAGTACAGCCAGGGTGTATACTCCGGCTTCAGGGTACTGATGGATTTTTGGCACGTTTAACGGTAACAGAAAAATTTTGCCGCAATCTTTCCTATGAAGCACAACAAGTTTACGGAACACAAGATCCTTCGCACCCGGGCGTTAACCGGCTCTTCACTGAACCAGAAGGCGTTCTCTCGGGCAAGATTGATCTTCTCCGGCTCCCTGATCAGGGATATTCCGAACCTTACTGGCCGCACCAAGTCCGAGGCATCCTCAAGGACAAAGGGTTTCGCTCCGTAGCCTTCTTTCAGACCCGCAACCCCTTGCATCGAGCCCACGAAGCCTTGCAAAAAACCACTTTGGAACTGGTGGATGGATTGGTCGTTCATCCTTTAGTGGGTCCGACTAAAGCCGACGATGTGCCGACTCATGTACGCATGCAGACGTACCGCCAGGTTCTAGACCGCTATTTTCCCCGCGAACGCGTAACCTTGGCAGTCTTCCCTTCGGCTATGCGTTATGCGGGACCTAAAGAGGCCTTGTTTCACGCAATCACCCGCAAAAATTATGGCGCGACACATTTTGTAGTGGGACGCGATGCGGCGGGTGTCGGCAATTTTTATCTTCCGGATCAGGCGCTTAACCTGGTTGCGTCTCACGCTCAGGAAATCGGCATTACTCCTCTGACATTTCGACCCTTTGGCTATTGTCCGGTATGTGATGCAATCGCTTCAGCCAGAAGTTGTCCTCATCAGGACAAATGGCTGTCGCTATCGGGAACTGAACTGCGGCGGCGCTTGCAGCAGGGAATCGAGATCCCTCCACAAATTCTACGGCCAGACGTCGCCGAAATTCTCGAAAAGGCCTATCGCAGTCAAGACTCTTTTGACCAAGGCGACCAACCCAACCCAAAGGAGGCTTCGTCGTGAGCTTTTTCCCCGTGCTGGTAAATACCTCTGGACGACGTGTCATTGTGGCGGGAGGCGGAGAGCAGGCCGCATGGAAAGTCGATCGCCTGGTTCAAGCTGGGGTGCGGGCCACGGTTGTCAATACGGAGTTTCGTTCACCGTTCGACAAGTGGCGTGATCATCCGCTAATCACCACAAAACATTCTGTCGTTGACATTTCTGACCTGACCCCGGGCGCTTTGGTGTTTTTGGCTGACGAGGCCCGTGAATATGCCGAAAAATTCCGGGCGTACTCAGACAAATCTGGGGCATGGCTCAATGTTGTTGACAAACCTGATTGGTGTGACTTCTATTCGATGGCCCAAATCCGTCGCGGGGATTTGGTTGTAGCCGTAGCAACCTGTGGCAAAGCGCCACAGGTTGCTAAAAATCTAAAAAACTTTTTGGAGCCGATCGTGGACAATGCATGGACCTCAATAGGGAACAGAACAGTCCACCAAGAGGTCTAAGTACTCGTCTCGAGAATCCGGTCGCGTTTTATCTTCTCTCTGGTGTGAGAAGTTAAGCTATAGGCTTGGCTTGATAAGGCATCTGCTGCACAGCAAATCACAGTGAACAACCAGAAGGGTGTGTTCACTGTGATTTGTTGATCGTTGCGTGGCCAACACACTTCTTATTCGAAATTATAGGCTAATTCCTCCCCACAGGCCTTGAGGTACCCGGATAACAATCGAATGCGACAACGGAGACCACCCCCCTGAAATGCCTAACCCACCATCACCGCTGGCGCTGCGGGACGTTGTAATGGAAAAGCCTGGACCACTGATGTGAAACTCTCCGCCCTGTCGCTGCCAAATGATCCCATTTCCCGGTCCCCAACTGTTCACGGGAAACGGTCTGCGGAAGGAACCTCGCACATCTTGTATCGTGAAGGCACCTTTTTTCATCATGGTGGGTTCAACTCTCGGTTGTCCTGCTCGGCCAGTCATAATCAAAGCACTAGCGGTCCCAATAGCTTGACCATTGGCTTCAACATGACCAAAAGTGACTGGGTTGGTCTTACCCAAATGGTATAAGGAGCCCTGCGTATTTGCCGGATCCTCAAAAATCCATTCCGCAGACGTTTCCATACCTTGCGCATATCTGGGCGATATATTCATTGTTACACTCTTGTTCCGAGTCTGCCCATTGTATGTTGCGCTGACACTTAAAGTCCACTGGTTGTTTCCTGCTGGAGTAATGGAAGCTGATATTTTTGATCCTAACGGAACCGACATGACGTTTTGTGCATGATTCGGCAGTTTTTCGACAAAGACATCGGCAGTAGGATTTCCATTCGCATGTTTTTGCTCGATGGTGCCGGTTTGCACGAGTTCATGACTGTTTACACCGCCCAGTCCAATCCACTGTGCTGCCACGCCGCGAATACTGGTCATTTGAGGGACTTGCCATGACGCAGAGACACTTTTATACGTGTTTGCAGTAACCTCATATCCAGCCCAATTTCGAGAATTTTGCACCGAGGCCAATTTAGTCACCGGTACATAGTGGACATTATTTGCTTGTTTGGGTGAGGCCGTGGTGGTCGGGTAGCGGTTCAATAAGCCCCCATGACCGTATAATAGCAGGGCTTCGACACCAACTAAGACTCCACCAGCGATAATCTCTTTGGTCAGGCGTGTAATCATCATATCAACCTCCCCATTCAGGTTGCATCTGGTAACGTTAACTCTATATTAACTGCTTAATCGTTACAAAACTGTTAACAATCGGCGTAATAAGCTGAGATTTGGCTGAATCGTTTTGATGTCACAAAACTTGGGCCAAAAGCGACAATGAGCGGTCAAAACGGTGATTCGTGTGAAAATGGCCTCCTGGGAAGAGTTCGAAGACATGGTCAATCTGGTGTTCATGGAGTTTTTGATCTAATTTGACAGCACCATATTGAAGTTGAAACTCGTCTTCACGGCCTGCATCAAAGTACAAAAGTTTTAATGACCGCAAACTTTCCTGAATATCCTTGCGGTCCACCAAACGAACAGGATCCCACTTCAGCCACCTTCGCCATACCCAAGACTTCAACTCCAAGGTGTCAAAGTCCAAGGGAAAATCTGCCATAAACCCCTGAGCATCTACATTCGGACTATAGACAGCAGCCATGCAAATGATATTCATTGCGCTAATCCATGATCCCGGTTTGTTTTCGCTTTCCTCAAAAGCCTGAATAAACGGGACAACTCCCCCTTGACTTTGAATAACTTGATAGGCTTTAGGAAAATCCGGGAGGTATGACCATTCAAAAAGCATGTCTCCCGAATGGGATACCAAGCCTTGGAATAAACCGGGGCGCAAGGCCACGGCCGCAAAAGCGCCAAATCCTCCTGATGATTTTCCCATTACCGTACGGAACGAGGACACGAATCGGGATTCAATATAAGAACGCAATTCGTCCCATAAATACGTCGCATAATGGCCTGTCACCGGAGAATCCAAATATTGACTGCCTCCCAGGTTGGTAAAACAGTCGGGCAGAACAGCCCTTACTGCAGGCATGCCATTTCTTCTCAGTCGACTCAAGCGCTCATAAAAATTCTCCTGCCATGGACTGTGATTCAAATATGAGAGGCCACGGCCGGTATATCCGCTTAAGACCCAAATCGTCGGCAAAGCATAGTCATCGGGAATGTCACTGGGCGCTATCACGACCGTTGTCCTTGCTGCAGGATCCCCCAAAAGATTGTCCTTCAAACACTGACTCTCATGGGAAATAAAGTGGACCGTGTACATATCATTACTGATCAATACTAGATCCCTCGCTTTTCAATTTACTTTGAGCCCAACTAATGATGCGATCATCCCCGGGCTGCACAGGCGCGGTGTGTGCAATTTTACTCCATGTCTTTATTAGCTGATCATGATAGCCCAGAGCTTCGTATGCGCCCGCCAGAGCTTGTAATACTTGGGCTAAAGAGTACTTATCTTCATCGGGAACGAGAATGCGTTTCCATTTCCGTTTCTGGGAGGTAATCTCAATAGCCTTCTCGTATTGTTGTATAGCATCTTGAATTCTTCCCAGACAAATAAATAAGTCACCCAAGCGCTTGCGTGCGGGAATTAAATCCTTTTTTATACGATTAGCCATTCGGTATTCACGTATAGCATCATCAATCCGCCCTTGATTTTCATAATCAACGGCCCGAAGATAATGAGGTTCAGCTTTGTCGGAAAATTTTGTGGCCAACATCCGTCTCTCCTTTGCATCATTTTATCATCATGAAGAAGAGGACAGAGCAGTGTGACTGACTAATGGGCGCCAGTGCTTCTGGTGCGGCAGTTGATAGTAAATTCGCCCCATCCACTTAGGACGCTTGGGGTTCACAACAATTCCCACCAGAGTGTTTCTAGGCAAAGATCGACCCATCAATTTCACCTGTCGGCGCATGATGTAAACGGTCATGGGATGATGCCCGGGAGATCGGCTTAGCCCGATGAGCAAAATATAATCCTTAGGCGAGAGCCTGTGATCGACCCAAGCCGTAACTTTCGAATAGCCTCCCGAACCGATACGAGGCGCCAGGACTGCTCCACACCCGGCAAGAAGGAATACAAGAGCTAATGATGCCCCCCACGAGCTCACCTTCTTCATGTTCTGTCCCCTTCCTTCCCTATTGACACAATTATCACTATTTTTGGGGTTGCTTTCTCTCCGCCCGAAATGCCCAACTTCCCTTAACCTGAGAGTCAAAAGGTGACAAGCCACCATGAATTTTAGGACCATCATTTGCACAGAATTTGCCACAAATCTTGACCATTCGCGCCGATTTTACACTTCAATTTTAACCCGCGCACCAATGATATCGCTACTGTAGACGAGAGTGCGCGAATGAACATGTGCCATCCCATCTTGGACGCTGTTCTCAAGAGACACGCCTTGGGGCCGAGCAAAAGATAAATCAAACCACCCCAAAGGCATTCCATAGAACAAAATGAATCCAAGCTATCTCATTGCGAGCATTCGCCCCTTATGGCAACTAGCCGCGTATTGCCGCCTTGCACTATCAAAATCTCGGCAGTTAGGCTCATTGCGGCACATGGAGCTTTATCGAACGCGCCGTTAAACCCTCACTTGAACCCGGGGGATATAAGGTTCTCGCCGTCAGGCGAATCTATTCCGAAAATTATTCCTCAGCTTGCGCAATCTGGGGTATGCTCAACAAGTGTTTGCTCGTAGACAACTGGATGCATGAGCGAGTGTCTCCTGCAATGGTGGACAACGTAAAATGTACCGCGTCGTCAAGACCAGACGGAAACAGATGGGCGAATCACAACGCGAGTGAACGGTCTCCGTAACCACAGACTCGATGTCGAGCCGGTGGCAAGGGGTTTGGGCAAACCCCTTGCCGAGTAAATCACCTCAGTGGGCTTCTTGCAATAATCCCCCGACTTGGCGTGGGAGAGTGTCAAAGGTGTGAAAAGAATCCATCCATTCCCTTGCACTTTTGGAGAAAGTCAATTCATGACCGTTTATGGAGAGAAAATGAGCCTTAACGGCCCCGCTAAACTACTCCTCTTGGTCTCGAAAACTTTAGGGATTAAGCCTATTAAGGATTGTCTCTCATTTGTCCTGTGTCCGTGCGCTGTTTCCGTTTGTGGATGTAATGAAGGATAACTGGCAGAAATATGCCTAAGATCCCCACGACCATCAACGCGACATCTACCTGTTTAAAGCGTTCCATCACGGCTAAAATTTTTTTGCTAAAGAAATATCCTGACAAGGCCCACGCAACTACCCAAAGACCCGCACCTGCAACATTCAAAGGGATAAACCGAGTCCATGCAATGCCGTTGGCACCGGCAATCCATCCATTCAGTTGACGCAGACCATCTACAAATCGGGCCACAGCCACTAGCCACACGCCGCGATGAACGACCCAGTGGTTGATTCGGTGCAGCAGATCCTGATGCAATCCGACATATTTGGCAAATCGAACGAGAAGACGATGACCATAGCGCAACCCCAAAAAGTATCCTGCGGTGTCGCCAACAATCCCCCCAAGAGTTGCGGTCACAATGACGTCCACGATGTTGAAGACGTTTTGACCTGCCAGAATACTTGCCGTTAGCACGATAGTTTCTCCCGGCAACGGAACACCAAAGTCTTCCAGTAAGACGCCAAAGAAAATAGCAAAATATCCGTAATGGGTTAGAAACGGTGTCACAGCCTGAATAAAACTCGGCAGGGGAACATTATGATGCATAATCCCTCCTCTTCCCGCTCTGGGAAAGACGTAAATCAAATACTTCATTTCCTACTTATCATGCCAACTCATAGTGAGAAGCACATGAAAATTTACAGTATAAATTCCTGAATACGTTGCATAAAAATGCGTATTGGCGTACACTGATAAAAAATTTCAAGGAGCGATTAGGGTGCTCATTCGGCCTGCCCGGTTCGAGGACATCGAAGACATTCATCAACTAGTGATGTATTATGCCAATCAAGGAGCGCTATTGCCCCGGAGTCGAGAATCTCTGGTAGAGCATTTGTCTCAACTGTCTGTAGCCTATGATAAGGGAACAATAGCTGGAGTGGTTGCGCTCCACCGTTTGGAATCTCATGTGGGCGAGGTTCGTTCTTTAGCGGTCCTTCCACATTTTCACAAACAAGGAGTCGGACAAAAGCTCGTCACTTATGCAGTCTCGCAGGCGGAATTGTTAGGTTACCATAAAGCTATTGCATTTACCCGGCAGGTGCGTTTTTTTGAGCGGTGCGGTTTTCAGCCGGTAGCACGGGAAACAATTCCTGCCAAATATTTTCGTGACTGCATGGGATGCCCGATGTTGACGCACTGTGATGAGATTGCGGTGGAACGTGTTTTACTCGTTCCCACTGCTCGACGAAATCCAGCCGAACACCCTGCCTCTCTTCCCTAGTAAGGCCTAACACCATAAGAAAATTCTTGTTCGGGCATCCGGTTAATGAATTATCTAATCTTTTGCCTTTTTTAATGAAGACAAAGTTAGCGGCGCGGAAATCCACGCCGCTGGAATCATTTAACCTCATAACCCGCAGCGACAACGGCTTGTTTTAACTGGTCCAAAGAAGTTTTACTGTCATCGTAGGTTACCTTTGCTGTCTCCTGTGTGAGGCTTACAGAAGCGTTCTTCACCCCGTCGACATTTTTCAACGCATTCGTCACTGTTGATACACAGTGATCGCAAGTCATCCCTTTTATTTCGAAAGTAACACGCTCCACAGATGCGAATCCTCCCTTTTGTGAGCCGTCGAACTGACTCCCTTCGCAGCTTCCTCTTTAAGCCAGTTCTCGGCGGCCGATCGATTCTGGCGATGTCAAATATCAGCCACACACTCCCAAAGCTATTGTAGCCTAAAAATGTTAACAAGTTTACATTCCAGGCCAACCAAGGTGGTATATCGGTCTTATATGTATCATTATTGCCTGAGGCGCGGAACTGGTCTTTGGATAACATTCTCCCGCCCCAGGTCAGCTTCACCTTTCTTGTTCTATTTTGTGGAGCAGCAGCGGTATTTATCAAGTTATGAACGTTCGTGCCTCACCATTCGCACAAAGTTCTCTATTCTGCCTTTTCAATTATCTGTATAATGAAACTGTTGAGACGGTTAACTTTTGCCCCGGGGCTTATTTGTCGTGTATCTTCGAGGAGGGATAGTCAATGGAATTACCGATGCTACCGATACGCTTCTTACACCGTGCTGAGTCAATATATTCAAAGAAAACAGCCGTGATTTGCCGTGATATAGAGGAGTCCTACCAAGAGTTTGCAGAAAGAGTCAATCAATTGTCACGCGCCTTGGAGCACTCCGGCGTTAAGCAAGGAGATCGTGTAGCTTATCTCGCCTTGAATTGCCACCGAATGGTGGAAGGCTATTACGGAGTCCCTCAGATTGGAGCTATCCTGCTATGCCTCAATATTCGCCTCCATCCTACCGAAATTGCCTATATCATCAATGACGCCACGCCCAAACTTCTAATCTTGTCCCCGCAATTCTTGCCGCTATGGAAAGAGATTGCAGGGCAATGTCCTAGTGTGAAATACGTCTGGCTCATGGAGCCCAGCGACTCAGCGGATGGTTTGCCGACCTTCGACGACATGATTGCCCAGGAATCGTCCCAACCCCCAGATGTCCCGGCTATCAACGAAAATGATGTCGCCGAACTATTCTATACATCCGGAACAACTGGTGCTCCCAAAGGCGTGATGATGACTTACCGAAATCTCTACACCCATGCCATGAGTTCCTTAACGACGCTGGGTCTTAACGATCAAGTCGTGCAAATTGTCGGAACCGTTCCGTTATTTCATGTGAATGCCTGGGGATCCCCTCATTATTTAGTGGCCGTCGGGGCTACGCAAGTGGTGGTACCGCGGTTTGATCCCGAACTCTTCGCCCAATCTGTTCAGCAAAGCCGAGCGACCCATGCGCTAATGGTTCCGACTATGCTCAACAGTTTGTTAAACTCCCCGGTTCTTGACCGTTTTGACTTGTCATCGTTACAACAGATCATTCTGGGCGGGGCCGCTACCGCTTATTCTTTGATTGAGGAAGCTCGCAAGCGATTAAAATGTGAATGCCTGGTGGGTTATGGCTTAACGGAAACTTCTCCCATTGTTTCGGTGGCTTATGTGAAATCCTCTTTAAAATCGCTGCCGGTCTCAGAACAAAATCGTTTGCAAGCCATGACGGGACTTCCGGCAGTCGGCATTGAGGTGGAAATATTCGATTCAGAGGCGCGTTCTTTACCTCACGATGGTCAGCATCCTGGTGAGCTCGGCGTTCGGGCGGACAGCGTGACGAAAGGGTACTGGAACCGTCCGGAAGAAACCGCGCGCGCATTTAAGAATGGCTGGTTTCTCACGGGCGACGTGGCAGTCATTGACGAAGAAGGCTATATCAATATTGTTGATCGCAAAAAAGACATTGTTATCTCGGGGGGTGAAAATATTTCCAGCCTTCATGTCGAAGATGTCCTCTACTCCCATCCCGATGTGCTGGAAGCCGCTGTTATAGGAGTTCCTGATTCCAACTGGGGAGAAATTGTACATGCCATCATCGTGCCCAAGCCAAGCCGCCAGTTGGACATCCAGGAGCTGGAAACATTTTGTCGTCGGAAATTAGGCGGCTTCGAGGTTCCCCGGTCATGGGAAATTGCTAGCGAACTACCCAAGACCGGAACGGGCAAAATTATGAAACATGTCCTCAGACAACAAAGGCAATCGACTTCCCTTAACTAAGTCGTAAGATATTTCGGGCTGCCTTGCCTTATCACAAGACTCGGTGCTCGGCAGCCCCTGCTCCATAGACTATAGCCGGCTTTTCAATCCTTCAGGTGTCCACGTAATACTTTTTGCTTCAATGATCGCATCTGGCCACAGAGACGATGAGATACGGTTAAAATCCTTTTCATTTCCTGTTGTAAAAAATTGTATCGATCCACCCGGCCCCGACGACAGTGGTCCTAGAACCTGGGGCAAGTGTCTGGCGGTTTCATAACCCGGATCGATAATTGTTGCCCGCTCACCTACTTCTTCATAGAAAATTCGTTCCATGTGAGGAAAGTGCGTACACCCGAGAACCACGGTATCCACTTCATGCGGAAAAATCATATTCAAACATTCACGAACAGCTTCACGCGCTTGCTGAGTCTCTGTATGCCCCAATTCCGCCATGGTAACCAGGACCGGACAAGGCCACTGAACCACTTGAGCCTTTTGGCCGTACTGTCCAATGGCCCGGCGATAAATCCCGGACTTATAGGTCGCGTAAGTTGACAGTACGCCAATACGGCCGTTTACCGTCGTTTTTACAGCCCTTTCGGCCCCAGGGTAAACGACACCAATCACCGGGACCGGGCAGATCTCCTGTGCCATTTCCAGTGCGGCTGCCGTCGCGGTATTGCAAGCAATGATCACGGCTTTTACATCCTGAGCGATAAAAAATTCCAAGAAACGAAGAAACAATGTCCTGACTTCAGACAACGAACGAGAGCCATAGGGAAAATGATTAGAGTCTGCGCCATAAATGAAATGTTCACCCGGATATAGCGCCCATGCTCGTCGCAGGACCGTTAATCCTCCTGCTCCCGAATCGAAGACAGCAATGGGTCTATTGGTCAAAAGAAATCCTCCTAATAATGCCGAACATATAATTTATTATACCAACTCGCGTCTCTTTCCGCTCATCCTCCACCTGATTTGGGAGCACAATGGCCAAGAGCAGGCGGTTTTGAGGACTGTTTATTTTCCTCAGGAGGAGCAATATGCCGAAATGCCAAATAATAGGCAATGACACTAAGGCTCATAAAGAATACCGCTCCATAGACCGGAAAATCCAAGAATGATTCCATCTCGCTGCCACCGATAACAGGAGAGATCATGGCCGTCAATTGTGACGGCAAGTTGCTAAAGGCTGCTACCCGGCTCCGGTAAAGGGGATTGGAAACTCCCATAGCGTATGACTGTCGCGCCAGCATCCCTATTGAATTAAACACCATCCGCAAGAGATAACTCAACCCCGCTAGCCAAAATGTGGGCATAAAAGACATCACTGCAAGACAAGCAATGCTGATTGATCGGGTATAGGTTACGGCCCTGACTGCTCCCAAGCGGTGTGAAACTCTGGATGCCAGAAGATAGGGAATCGCCGTGGCCAGATTAATGATCGTGTATAGCACACCCAACTCGGCTGGTCCGGCTCCATAGCGGCGGTACAGCCAGTAAGTGAGAAGAGGGCCCAAAAATCCGAATCCTAGACCGTTTGAGGCGTTGGTCAATCCAAGTCTTCCGGTTAATTGTCTTACGTTAATGGGGGGCGGCTCACCATTATAATCATCTTCCGAGTTTCTTTGCTTTTCTCGTATCGGCGACGCCACTAATATCATTAGCAAGGTTGACACTCCGGGGCTGTCTCAAAAGGCTTTAGTCCTAAAATTTTCTCCCACTTGACCCCTAAAAATGAGGAGGAAAGTGACCTACTTTCTCCACTACGTGGGGTAAAAGGGGCACATTTTAGGGACGGCATCACGGCCGACATACCTTTTGAGACAGCCCCATCCTTGCGAGGGACTTAGATGAGCTGGACTCGCAAAGGGTTTGCCAAAAGCCCCCTACCCACTCGCGCAACATCGAGTCTGTGGTTACTTTGGCGTAGGATGTGCGCGG
>JAKBWA010000021.1 GCA_021841025.1 Bacillota bacterium
AAGCAGGGGTTCGAGTCCCTTCGGGCGCACCAAAGTTTGGAAACCCGCATCCTCAAAGGGATCGCGGGATTTTTATTGACTTCTTGAGAGGGACCATCCACAGTTCCATCCACACGAGCGGGGATAACGCAAGAAACCACAGACCATTCTTGAGGACGCGAGTTACGCGCCAGGAGTCGCTTGAATTGTCCCGGTCTGCGCATAAAGGGGTTAGAGTGAATGACGCGCGTGCTCCCTCCAACCCTGCATAGGTTGGGCGAACACCGGACTCGGGAAGCGTTTGCTGAGCGCGCCTGGTAAATCCTCCGAGACCCAGTGCCACGGCCCGGTGCCGGTCCGAAACCCGCTCCAGACTGTCAATCTGTGGGGCCCTTTAGCTGTACCCACAAGGAAGTCTTTACGGGTATAGTGAATACCAGTCGAAAACGGTACTGTAGGTGCCCCGAGATAAGTTTGTAATACAATCAGGGGACATAGCCAGCCCGTGGCTATGTCCCGTCAGGTTCGGGTCATGTTGCTTTCCACCGAATCGTACTTGACCAACAACCTTTTTCATGCATAAGCATTTGCAACGGCCACATTCCGCTCGGCTGACCCGTTCGGAGAATCCAATGTAAAGCACTCTGTTTATCGCCATGCCACCATAGCACCATAGCGGCCATAGCTTTGTGGCCTTCGTGCCAATTCATGAACATCGGGGGAAGATGGGCGAGGCGATTGCCGGAGATCCAATAACTGTGACACGAGGCCCAGCGCCCCGGATTATCCAATTCGAGAACTTCGATGTAGACTTTGTCCGGGATGGGTCCATCCTCAGGCGAAAGAAACCAGCGTCGCTCATTAATTCCACACAACCACTTTGTAGACCCAAGTGTTAAGTCATATTGATGATTCATCCTTCACAAATGACTTTATAGCTATGAGAATCATAAACCGTCAACTCATCTTTTAAAAGGTCATGGGTAAGTTCTGCGTAGCCATCTTGTGTTACATATCCGCCGCAGCCAAGAACCAAGTTTTCGGCGTTAATAGTGATACTAGCCTTGTTAAAAGGTGTTACTTCTTTGGAATCATGGTTATTATAAGCCACTGTTCCGTTGGGACGAAATATTTGACCGTGTATCGAAAGAGTAGAATCGAAAATATCATTCGTGGTGCCTGTCCATGAAAAATCTCCATCCACCGTATCTGCACACATGCTAATTCCTCCCCCAGATCTCTGTCATATTTTTTGGATCGCTAACAAATCTCGTGGTTTGAGTTAACGGTTTCCCCTTAGGTGTAAAAGTATTGAGTGACAAGGTTTAAATATGTAATATTGTGATTTTTCTCCTGAAATTGTATCAGGACTTGCTGAATCTCCTTGGGAAGGGTATTCTATTGAGATTTAGTGGCGTGAATTTCACCCATGATAGAGTTAACTATCCGTGTGCTAGTTGGTATATTTGAAGGTACAGATTGAGCGTAACTAGTGACAGGTACAAAGAGGCTTGAGCCAAGTACAGTTGCCCCAACAAGCCATTTGGGAATGGGACGGCGTTTTATCATTAAAATCATCTCCCACTCAAGTTTTTTTATTAAAAGAGAATCAGCTCTTTATCAAATCATGTGATACGTATGCTGTGAGATTTTCTGTCCGAAGCATACTGTAGCATTCAGCGATTCTATCTTGGCGCGCCCCTTGCGCGTCTCATTTGATGTTCCATTCTCGAGCGTCCAGAGCCGATTCTACGGATTGAAAAAGAACCGCTTACCATACGTGCAAACCCCATTGGTCCAATAATCGCCAAACATTGGTAGAATCGTATCATCTTATGGTCACGCACAACAAGATGATATTCAAAATTGTTAGTCAAAAATGGACTCAATGTCATTGTGGCCACTGAGTTTCCGAAGCGTTAACTGCCTGTTTTTTTGTAAGGAACGCCATAGGATTCTTTTAGGTATCGCGCATATATTTGCGGAACGAAGACGAAGATTTGAAAGCCAGAAGTCCTTGGATTCGGCTTTCCCATTAATCAAGTTATTTTTGTGCGCTGCCTTCATCCGAAAGGTTTGTTGTGTTATCTCTGGCACAATTTGAATACCGGCTGGCTGTTACTCGTCCTTTTCCTTGCGCCTTGGCTTGATACAACGCTTGATCCGCCCGCCGGACGGCATCCACCAGCCCACTTCTTCTCCCCCTAGTCGGTCGATGATGTCAGCGCCCAGGGCCTCTTCACGGAAAATTTGGCCCCAGGTCCGGAGTATGGTGTCTTCCACGGCATGTCCGTAGTGGTCATTCACTTGTTTGAAATCATCCAGATCGCAATAGGCGATGACCCAAGGACGGGTGGCCTGGATCATGATCGCCTCTTCGGCGGATTCCCAAAACGCGGCAGGCCGTAAGAGAATGGTCATGTCATCCACTGCGGTCCGCCGGTGCCAGAAGGCCAGCGTGCGGTGCCACATCAGCCACCGCACCGTTAACGCTAACAAGGTCATCATCGACACATTCACGGCCAAACCCAACCAGAGTCGTGGCCGCCAAAAAGCCGGCACCCCGGAAATCGCCTACACCGTCACACTGAGGCCGATCAAACCGATCCCCACAATGACTCCGGCAATCTGCCAGCGCAGGCTAGCTGTGTGATGCCAGAGGGCAGGCCGCAATTTCTGGGGCATGGGGGAGACCGTCATTTTGGCGGAATCATTCTAACTGTGTTCGATATCATTCGACAACCCCGGGGCAAAATCCTGTTTCTGACCCGAACCGTTTGCCAAATTGGTCCATGCGAGGAACTGAAAAAGGGCGGCGCCAGGACAGGTGCCCGCTGATTCTGTCCCGAGGGGGAAAAACAGGGGGGAGGAGGATGGACTTTCCGTGAAACGGACACGGTATACTGAAAAGGAGAGGAGAGAGCGGATCATGACGCGGCACATTGATGTCCTTATTCTGGCCGCCATCAATACGTGTTGGCGAGAACGCGTGAGCCTGCCCGTTTTGTTAAATCTGCTCAGGCGTCAACAACCCCCGGGGCCTTGGGTGGGTCCTGTGACCCAATTGTTTACGGACGTGCCGATTGCGGCGTTGCAGCGATTTGCCACGTACCATGGCCTGTCCATGACGGTGTTGGTACAGTATTATGCGCGATTTGTGCGTCCGCTGGGGGATGTGAATGAGGAACTGGAAAGGTGGATGCGTGAACAATTGGGAAACCCCGTTTGATCAGGCCATGACGTGTTTGCAAAGCATTCTGATTACGGGTCCACTGATGCCGGATTGGACATTGGGCGGCGGGACCGCACTGATGCTGCGATATCATCACCGAAACAGTCAGGACATTGATATCTTTCTCTTGGATCCGCAATGGCTCCCCATTTTGTCCCCCGAACGCAATGAACGTATTGAGTCTCTGATCTTGGATTATCAAGACGGCCCGACATGGCTCAAACCGGTGTTGCCGCTCGGAGAAATCGATTTTATTGTGGCCCCTGCATTGACTGCTCATTCGTTTGAGTTCACAACGATCCACGCTCAGTCGGTAGCGATAGAGACGCCGGCGGAAATTATCGCGAAAAAACTTTATTATCGTGGGCGCGCGCTCCGATCTCGCGATGTTGTCGACCTGGCTGTTGTTTATGATCGAGATCCGGCGGGTTTATGGGCGTCACGATCTGCATGGATTCGCGAATTAGAGCCCATCCGCCAACGTCTTCTTCAAATGGCCACCCGCTATGTATTAGAGGCTCCCCATTTGGATTTGTTACCGGATGGTGAACGTGAATCGCCAAACGGCGTGGGACATCGTCCACAGTTTCATGGAACGCGTTCACGCTGATGAACAAGAACGCAAGCAGCACCCCGAGGCGGAGGATGAATGCGAGCCCGAATAACCCTCTAAAGGCCCAGAAACCCAGAGTCAGAATCCGGGATTGGTATCCGGCAAGGAGTCTTTTAAAGCGCCATTTGACGGAGTTTGACAAGGAAACCTCGCTAGGGTTTGACCGAACGATCCGTCTCCGCGGGGGACGCGCGCACCGGGATCCAAGCATTCGCCAAATTCTCCTAGGAGCGAGTTGGCAACGGTGTTGTGCACTTTCGCGCTGCCCGTTCGTCAGCACGCCCAAACCATGGTCTCCGCCCTCGTGCATACGGTGTTGGCCCAACCGGATCCGCACACCACCCGGGCTGAATTGGCCCGGGTGGTGGAGAGTCTGGAGAACTGCTTTCCGAAGGCGTCCCGCTTGTTGGCCGATGCCCAAGATGACATTCTGGCGTATATGGGGAGGTTCCCCCACGAACATCGGAAGCAAGTCGCGTTCACCAATCGGCCGGAACGGCTCAATCGGTCGGCGTTTTTTCCACGAATCTTTTACATCATTTGACAGGCACTTAACAGGACGTGATCCACGTACGAAGCTGGCTTCTCACGCATCTGTCTTGTGAATCCAATAAAGCCGGCTACAATGCTATGCCATCGCAATCCGTGCACATTGCGGTTGGAATTTTATCCGCAAATGGCCATACGTTTTTTCCTACAGTCTTGATAGAGCCCTATCTTAAAATGTTTCCAAAAGAATCAAGGAATCCGTCAAGTCTAATTCCATCCGAGCAATTCTCATGGTTCCCGGAACTCTCTGCATACTGCCTGCCGACCATAGTGATCGAGTTTATGACGTTCAGCGTCGGCGGGCTCCTTTTTGCTGAATGGCGCCATCGCTGTTACAGGCGCTGTCATAAGACATATTCTCCGTTTCACCAAGATTTGCGGTACCACGCTTTTCCAGGAGCCAATATAGCGATCCAGCTACCAGGAGCCCGACCATCCAGCTAATGTCTCCGTTGCCGAGAATCCGGGCGATGGGCCCTTCGTAAACGGAGTTATTCATAAATGGCAGTTCAGCCAAAAATCCGCCGAAATAGCATACCATGGCCGTCGTGTTGATACGGCCGTAGGAACCGTTTGGGTTGAATATGGCCCGAATATTGTAGTCGCCACGACGGACAACGTAGAAGTCTGTCAGATTGATAGCCGTCCATGGCACAAGAAAATCGATCAAGAAGGTTAAGAAGGTCTCAAAGCTCATCAATAGATGGCTTTTGTCAAAAAATGAAACGTAGGTCGCCACGACTGCGATGGGGACGATGAACCATAATCGAAGCCGGAACGTGGGATTCCAGCGGCGGTAAAAAGTCGTAACGATGGTCAAGGTTGACATAAATGTCCCATAAATGTTCAAAGCGTTAATACTCACCACCCCTAACCACGCCGCCAAAAGTACAAACAGCCCAAAGAGCGGGAAGGCTTTGGAACCCAGATGGAAAAATCCGATCATGGGGTCGGAATGCGGTGACTGTGCCTGAACCGCTGCTCCCAAAATCATCATCCAAATATTGGAGATACCAACACCCACATACGAATACCAGAAGGTGGACTTGATCGTCGTTTTTTCGGGCAGATACCGGGAGTAATCGGCCACGTAGGGAGCATAGCCCAGTGTGTTAATGACGGCCAGGGAAATGCTTAAGAGAAACGGTCCGACCATGAAATGGCCGTAAAACGTAGCGTGGTTTAATCCGCGGCCCAGGCCCGGTCCCCATATCAGCAAAAAACTGACGCCGAGGAAAACCAACGAGAAGAAATAGGCCATCATATGGTTGAAGCGGTGGATAAACTGATATCCTCCAATCACCAAGAGAAGGTCTGCTGCAGAACTGATGAGAATCCCCATGTAAATAGGAATATGAAACAGCAGGGCTAAAGCTTCGGCTCCAATTACCGCTCCGGCTGCGTAAAATCCCAGATACATGGCGACTACCATGAAAAGAGGAATCACCGCCCCATAATATCCAAACTGTGCCCGGCTCTGGATCATTTGCGGGATTCCCAGATGAGGACCTTGCGCTGAGTGAGATGCCATAAAGATCGAACCCAGCAATGATCCGATGACGATTCCCAAAGCGGCCCAGATGAAGCCGAAATGGGGTACGATCGTCAAGATTCCGGTAGTCACCACCGCCATTTGGGCATTAGCTCCAAACCAAAGAAAGAACAGATCTGAGGCCTTTCCATGACGCTGATTCAAAGGTATAAAGTCTATACTGTGTGTTTCCAAACCTAATTTTTTTGCCACAGAACCCCCCCAATTTTGTGGAGAATTGGTGCGTAATGCGCGAATTCAACGAGTTTGTGCATAAAAAAACTTACAGTCTCTAGGCTGAAGATGGTTTGTGAAAACAGTACGTCTTCATCAAAGAGGACTGCAAAGATCTTGTTCAAGTTTAACATAATTTTTTGTTATCGCGTAATGGTTAATGGCCAACAAATGTGGTAAAATAAAATTTTAAATATTCCTATCTTTCTATGGCCGCGACCTGGCTGGCCATGGCTCCCTTAGGGTGAGAAATCTGGTGGATCTGGTTGCCGGGTCTTGTGGCGGTCTGAACGCCGTCAAACCCCTCGCCAAGCGCAGAGAGTGTCAGCAAATAAGCTTGTCATGTTTTCAGGCCGCCATGGAGTATGGTTAGATTAAGGGGTGTCGGATGTGCAACGATCGTGTTCCCAGATTTCGCGTTCACACGCGTTAAGAAGCAAACCACTCTCATCGAGGAGAGTCCTACCAGAGAAATTCGGCGACTGCAAGTTGTTGCAAGATAGGGCTGAAAGTGATTCGATTAACTTAGCAGACACGGCCAAATGGGCGGGATGTCACCCAGATCTGCCACCGATTAAGAAGGGTATTAGATGACATCATTCCATCATTCTCTATTCTCGGGAGGTTCTCCCCCATGATTTATTTGGATTATAATGCGACTACGCCTGTAGCGGCCGAAGTGCTTTCGGCGATGTTGCCTTTTTTTACGGAGCAGTTTTATAATCCTTCGTCGTCCTATCCCGAAGCGCAAGCGGTGGCCGCAGCCGTTGCCGAGTCTCGGAAACTCGTCGCTGACTTGCTGGGCACTACTTCTGATCAGGTCGTTTGGACGAGCGGCGGAACAGAAAGCAATAATTGGGCCATCCAGGGCAGCTTAACGTATTGGCATGGGAAACGCCGGCGCATCTTAGTGTCTGCGATCGAACATCCCTCCGTGGCAGAAACCGTGAGACTTCTCGCGTCCGACGGAGTCGACGTGAAGTTTATCCCGGTGGATTCTCATGGCATTGTGCGTATGGATGTCTTAGATACGTTGTTGGACGAGAGAACTGCGTTAGTTAGCGTCATGCTTGCCAACAATGAAATTGGTACGATTCAGCCAGTGGCGGATATCGCTCAGCGCGCTCACCGGGTTGGCGCTCTCGTGCACACCGATGCTTCTCAGGCCGTTGGCAAGATCCCCGTGAATATGTCGCTTTTGGATGTCGACTTATTGACCGTGGCTGGCCACAAACTGTACGCACCCAAAGGCATTGGCGCTTTGGTTTTCAAAGCGGGATTAGACTTTCCCGCGGGTTTTCGGGGAGGCGCACAAGAACGGGGGCGGCGCAGCGGAACAGAAAACGTTGCGGGAATCGTTGGCTTGGGACGAGCTGCAGCCCTGGCACACGAGTGGTTTAGGGAGAAAGGCCCAACCACTCAACGCGCCCTGCGCAATGAACTTGAGCACCACCTGCAGCAGGAGATTCCGCAGTGTCATATATTCGGGCAACAAGTTCCCCGGCTGCCCAATACCGTTGGCTTAGCCATTGAAGGTTGGGTGGGAGCCGACTTGCTTTCGTTGTGTCCCGATCTGCGGGCTGGTACCGGATCTGCTTGCCATTCCTTGACGGATGAAGGTTCGCCCACATTGCGGGCTATGGGTATGCTGCCTGCGCTAGCCCGTGGATTGATTCGGCTAAGCTTGGGACGGCAGACAAGTTCCGCCGAAGTTCTCACGGCGGCACAACTCCTGGCGCGGGCAGTCCAAACGAAACCGAAAAGTCTCTGAGTATGGTTTTGTCTCACTCGTCGAGACTCGGTAAGGTGGGTAGTGACATGGCTCTTTTTGACAATGCAGTCGATCGGTACGAGGCGTTTTGCCAAACGCCTCAAGGCCGTTTTGTGAACGACGTTGAAAAGATGCTACTGGAAGATCTGATGCATCCTCGAGCTGAAGAAATGTGGATTGATTTAGGGTGCGGGACCGGGAGCTACAGCATGGTGCTGGCATCCCATGGGTGTGTGGTTGTGGGAGTGGATGAGTCGCAGCCTATGCTTGAGCGGGCCCGCTTACAACGTCCCGAAGCAGCTCAGATTACTTATATTCAGGGAGATATCGGTAATCTTCCCTATGGTGCCGGAACATATGATGGGGCATTACTTCAGGTTGCCTTGGAATTTGTTTCCGATCCCAGGCGGGTCATTTGCGAGGCGTTACGTGTTCTCAAACCCCGGGGGCGGCTGGTCATGGGTGTCATACAAGGGAGCGGAGCGTGGGCCAAGTCATATCGGGCTCGCGCCAGGCAGGAGTCATCATCTGTCTATGGACATGCGCATTTTTGGACGTTGCCAGAACTCGTGAATCTCATGGGCCGGTTTCCATCGGATTTGCGAGCAGGTCTTTTTGTGGGTCCAGAAGAATTGGTTAGTGTTGACGAGGGCTGGAAACTTGAGAAAGAGCGCCGTCAATGGTATTTTTTGGATCGGGCGGGTTTTTTGGCTGTGCGCTATGACCGCATGAACTTCGGGCCAGCTTCTTCGTGTATTTAACCACATGAGCGGAGCAGAAGCGCTTAGAGGCTTTATGGAATGAATCCCTGGCTTGTATGCTCCTCTACCCCCGGTCCATCCTGCACGGGTACAAGATTTATTTATGGACGTAGGTGGAAATTGATAGCATCTCAGTGATTAGACAGCATTCTTAGGCCTTTGGATCCTTAAATGTCTGTTTTTGTCGAATGGCCAAGCAGATTGTTGCCTCTTCCTCCGAGTTCGATGGCCCTTTGATTCTGTTGCCATTACCGGCTGGTGATGGACCAGATGTCCTGGCGTCCGAGGCGCGATCTTGGGTGATGGCCGGTGGATTCGCAGTGTCTGGAACTTAATCGTGGTCCGATGTGCGAAGAGTATGAGGAAAATCCGTACACGGCTTCTCCAGAACGCTTAGATTGCCGATCCCGAGGCTGAAGAGCATAGACAACTTGACGAAGGGGGATAATCAGGTCATAATAATGAATAACATGATAGACATTACAGTGATTAAGGTAAAGTGAATAGGGTTGGTCGCAATCAGAACCGGGGGAGACGGATCCGGCGAGGATCAACAGACTGACAGTGCCGAATTTTGGTCCTATGAACCCGGGATGAAAGGTCTCCCCAATCATCCTAATTCCCTGGAATTGTTTCCGGCGCTCTTTAACCGGGTGTACGAGTGTGAGCAGGTGGTGGAAGACAAAAGTGTTTGCACCTTATTGTCAGAACATCAGAATTGAGCGGATGGCCAGGGTGTGCCAGGAGTCATGATCGAGGAGTCACTCAAAGAAGGGCCGCGAGTGGCGCCGTGCGCACCGGTTGGTAGAGTAGTCCGGTGTTGACGTTGAGGAACGTGGAGCGCGTTATGGCTCCGAAGGGAGATGTCGTGATGCAATACGAATCGCTGTTGGAGGCCATAGGAAACACTCCGTTGGTGCGCTTACGGGGCGTGTCCGAGGAGACGGATTGGCGAGTCTACGGCAAATGGGAAGCGGCTAATCCGGGAGGAAGTGTCAAGGACCGGATTGCCTGGGCGATGATTCGGGACGCCGAGAACAGAGGGGTTCTTAAACCGGGAGGCACAATCGTTGAACCGACTTCGGGCAATACAGGCATCGGTCTGGCTTGGGTTGGATTGACTCGGGGATACCGGGTCGTTGTGACCATGCCGGAGAGTGCCAGCCACGAACGCCGGATGATGATGCGAGGATATGGAGCGAAAATTGTGTTAACTCCGGCGGCTCAGGGCATGAAAGGAGCCGTGGAAAGGGCACGGGAACTGGTGGAAGAAATAAAGGGAGCAATCATTCTCCAGCAGTTTTCCAATCCCGCCAATGTTCAGATTCATTATGAGACTACCGGTCCTGAGATTTGGGAGGATACCCAGGGAAATATCAGCGCATTTATAGCCGGAGTGGGTACAGGAGGAACAATAACCGGAGCAGGGCGATTTCTCAAAGAACGCAATCGTGGGATACATGTCGTTGCCGTAGAACCCGCGGAATCCGCGGTTCTCTCCGGCGGAGATGCCCACGTCCACCGTATTCAGGGTATCGGTGCGGGGTTTGTTCCGGAAATTCTTGATCGTTCCATCTATGATCAAGTGGTTGCCGTGTCTGATAACGATGCCATTGAGACGGCTAAAAAGTTAATGCGCGAGGAAGGATTCGGTGTCGGTATTTCCAGTGGTGCAGCTGTTGAAGCCTGCCGCAGAATCCTGCCTTCTTTGGCTCCGAAAGGAGTGGCGGTTGTGATTTTGCCTGATCTCGCCGAACGCTATCTGTCTACCGTGCTATTTTCCGACCTTAGCGACTGACGCGGCTGCCGGAACATATTCCAGAGCCGCCCCCAAATGGGAACATGCTTCATAAGCTGACTCATGTGGAACCAGACCAGCCATACTCTGCGTCTTGTCGGTTGGTTTCAGTGCTCTGCCCGCGAGCCTTCGGCCAATGACATTTGTGCAAGGTTTTGGGAATCCTCATGGCGTTTGATCCGAAAGTCGAGGACAGCGACTCAGATGCGAATACAAAACGGGAGAATCCATCATTGCTTTGGGATCTCCCCTAGAAATTGAAATTTTTGTGCCTGGCAGGTTTTTAACGAACGATGACACTTGGCACTGAAAAATTGGTCAAAATGTCAAAATGTCAAAATGTTATACCCTAATGTTCAGTCCCCCATTGACGGCATCGAAACTGTGCCAAGATGATCGCGTCCGTTTGTTCCTTATCGCCCACGAGAAGTCTACCGCGACACTGCTTCCACGCATGAGATTGGCCTTGTTGTGGCAATGAGGTGGGCGGGACTTTAGCCAGGACGACACGCCTGTCAACCCAACGGACCATGGTAATCGACATTGACTACGTCAAATGCCACGTAGAATTATCGCGGGACAGTCTGTCGTCCCGATCACACTGCAGCCACGGGCCTTATTTCTGGGGCGGCCGGCAATGAATGAGGTTTTGGGACGTGTAGGTCATGACCGTATCGCCATTCTGGTTTTTCAGCTCGTGGCCAAATGTAATCAGTCCCTTTCCTGAACGCACCTCACCCTTGTTACGAATCGTTACAGTTAGGGAAAGAGTATCACCCGGGCGTACCGGCTGGGTCCAGCGCAGGTGATCGACGCCGACTCCGACGAACATGCTTTCCAAAACGAGTCCCATGCGGAGAAATAGCCACCAGGCTATGCCGAGAGTTTGGAATCCGGATGCGATTAACCCGCCAAACGGGCCGTCTTTTGCCCACTCGGAGTCAATATGCATCGTTTGGGGATCGTACATGTGAGCAAACGCAATAATTTCGCCTTCGGTAAGTGTTCTCCCTCCGGAATAAAAGGTCTGTTCCACGTCAAAATCTTCAAAATACATTGATGTCCTCGCCATCCTTACGTCAGAATTTTGAGAATGCAAACGCGTTTCCCATTCATGATAGCAAAAGACAGCAAGAGAAAGACCGGAGAAAAATTCGAAAGCCCCTTCTTGCTGTGTGGGAATATCATGATCATATTATTACCCACGAACTTTGCTTGTTAAAGCTTGTTGCATACAGAACTCGCTAGATGCCAGATGAATGAATGTCCCTTCTCATGCGACAGACAAGTTTGAAGGTGGTCAAAGGAAGTTGTGACAACCTTGTCTGCTCACGATCGATTTGTGCGGAATCCGATCGACGAAGACCGTGTGATCGCTATCACATTGTGCTCCAGCGCCACATTGTACTCTTGATAGAGGAAAAAATATAAGCGAAAAACAGGAAAAATCGGTGCAACGGTGGATTTGGCACGGTTTTGAAAGTATGAACCAGGTACTCGCCGGTCAGTCGAACATCTCGCGGCACTCATACGGAGATCGCAGATACAAAAGATGTTTGGACACGTTTTGTATGCGGAACATGCGAATGATTCGCAAGGTGCGCAACCACGTGCAACGAGGATCCGTGTGAATGCTGCAGGGAAAAGCCGTACAGGTTTGGAGAAAGAGTTGGCAACATGGAACATGGCTTATTTAAGAATGCCTGGACGTATGGCGGGAAAAATATCGAATAGGGAGAATGAGCTATGCATGGAGTACGCTTATCACGGTGGAGTATGAGTTATTTCACCGTGGCGATCGTGTCATTGTTATTGGCAGAATTATTGTGGGCTTCGGGACTAGGCAATCCCCTTCAACATTTGGGGAACCCATGGGTTTTGGCGGGAGTTCACTTGACGACTATCGGTTTTTTGACGGTGATTATAATGGGGGCCCTGCATCAGTTTGTTCCCGTTCTGACCAAAACCGAACTAGCCAGTCAAGGATGGTCCGGGGTGAGCCTGGGGAGTATTGTGGTGGGGTTAGCCGGAATGGTTTTAGGATTCCTGGCGTTGCCTGGAGGCGTTATCGCGGAGAACACATGGTTATTGCCGGCCGGAGGGGCACTTGTCGTGGCCGGTGCCGTCATAGCCGCTATCAATCTTGGAGTGACACTCAAAAGGGCGTGGCCGTGGCAATTGCCGGCGTGGCTGGTGGCGAGCGGACTTTTCTACTTAGTAGTGACAGTTCTGGCGGGACTGGTGCTCGCCTTGTCTTTGACTGTACCGCAGTTGTTCACACAATCCCAGCTTATGGTGATAGGAAACAGGGGGCTGGAATCCCATATCGTCGGCGGAGTGATTGGATGGCTGACTCTGACAGTCATGGGTGTTAGCTACAAACTCTTAGCGATGTTCACGCTGTCTGACGAACATCGGGGCCTGTTGGGATGGATTGCCTATATCGCCGCGGCCGTGGGGATTACCGAAACATGGGTGTGTCGATGGGCGGGACTTAATATTCCGGCCAATATTGGGTGGTTTGTGACTTTGGCGGGCCTGAGTATGTATCTCCTTGACATGAGGAGACTGTATCAGCAAAGAAAGCGCCGTCATCTTGAGCTTAATGCGCGCTACGGGGTTATACCGCTGATGATTCTCGCGGTTTTGATTGTTGGATCCTTGAACGTGTTATTTGACTCGTCCCGCAGTCGGCTCGATGTGGCACTTGTTTTTTTGGCACTGTACGGTTGGTTGGGGGGAATGGCCTTAACGCAGTTGTACAAAATCATTCCGTTTTTAGCCTGGATAAACCGATTTGGATCCCGTATGGGAAAACAGAAAACCCCTAGAGTTCAGGACCTTGTCAATGAGTTGAGAGACCATTATGCTTATATCGTGTATTTTATCGCGATCATTTTGGCCACGGGGTTCCTTTTGACTGGGTGGTTCCCGGGTTTTCGTTTGGCGATGGCTGCAGCCTTTCTTGCAACCATTGATATTGCCCGTGCGTTATATCGTGCAGCTCACTCTCCGGCCACCGCCTTGGGAGCGCAACCGGAACAAAAGACGAAAAGTCAGGATCGAGCACCTTGGCGTATTCCGACTCACTAAG
>JAKBWA010000068.1 GCA_021841025.1 Bacillota bacterium
TCCATATGCCGTTCTCGATGAAGACGTTGCCCTCGCGAGCGTTCCATTTGGCTAGGAACTTTTGTCCCTGCTTTTTCCACCATTGTTTCACTCTTTGTCCTCCTTAGGTCCGCATTATCACGCTGCGGTATTCGCAGAATAACAGGAAGTATTTGGAGAATTCCTACCCAATTTGTTTACCAGGTTTTTGACCTGGAGACGTCTTGCCCTCATCATTAACGAAAATCTGTACGCTGCCCTTTCTTTCATACGGTATCGGATTGGCTTTGTGGGAAAAATAAACGCAAGATGTGAGCATGTTCCTAGCAATTTGTTCCCGGATACGGTTGACAATGTCACGATTTTCTTCAAAATATACCCTATGCGGTATATTGATTCCGGATGCGTCACTGAACGCCAAACGCCGCACCAGGGTCAATAAATCACTAACATGTCGAGGAGTTGATGAGTTGTGGCTATTTTGACGGCAGAAGAATTCGTATCTCAGGTTCAGCAAGGTCTTGCGTTATTTCTCGACATTACCCCACCTCAGGTCTATAGTAAGGGACATCCTGCGGGGGCGTATAACTTCCCCTTTCACCGGCGCGGGTGGGGTGATGAGCTCAAACGGGCCTTAAACGGACAAAATCCCCCCGTTGGTCTTTTTGCCAACGATCCCTCCACCATCGAAGCCGCCGTTGTCAACGTGGAACAAGCTGGATTAACCGTGGTATTCACGTGGGATAAAGGACTGCAAGCATGGCAAGAATCTAAACTTCCGGTAGAACGTGTTGTGGATCTTACAGTTGATGAATTACGCCAAAACCTCGACCAATACGTTGTTATCGATGTGCGTGAAGCTTACGAGTTGCGCTCGGGCAAAGTGCCTGGTGCCCTTCACATTCCGATGGGGCAAATCCAACATCGTTCAGCCGAGCTCGATAAGAATCGCAAGTATGCCATAATCTGTCAGTCGGGTTCACGCAGTTCATCCGTCGCAGCATGGATGTCGCAACAAGGATTTGATGTGGCTAACGTTGTTGGAGGCATGTCCCTCTGGATTGGAGCGAGACATCCTGTAGAGCGGCCGTAAATTCGAAACCTTACCGTTCCAGCTAGTCCTCGGAACTCCACACAAAGAAACCGGTTAGGCGAGGATCTAGCCGGTTTCTTTGTCATTAAAGTTTTTCGACCTCAAAATTCTCCCTGTCCCCGGAAAGGGGTCTATTTAGGCGTGAGGATGTAATGCCTTGTATACGGCAAGGTTCAATTCCATCACGTTAATCCGGCTACGTCCAATAACGCCGAACTGTGGTCCTGACACATGCTGATCGATCAATCGTGTCAAAAATCCACGGCTAAGTCCCGTGGCGCGGGAAACCCGGGGAATTTGAATCAGAGCCGACTGAACGCTAATGTCCGGATCCAAGCCTGATCCTGAACTTTCTACCAAACTGATGGGAATTTGTGAAACTCTGAGACCGGGAATACTGCGTTGCAATGTTTTAATACGAGATTTCACATGCTCCAGCAACAATTTGTTCGTCGGCCCCAAATTACTCGGGGTTGAGGCGTACGGGTTATACGGTGGGGTCGTGGCAGATGGTCTTCCCCAAAAATATTGCGGCTGATGATAGTACTGTCCTACGTGCAAAGACGCCACAATCCGGTTCCCCAGCTTCACAGGGGAGCCATTTGCCTGATAGGGAAAGAGCACTTGGCTAATGCCCGTCATCACCAAGGGATACCCGAGCCCGACAAGCAGCCACGTGCCAAGAGTGACACCGAGGATGGAACGAAGCCATTTCATCGCATTTTACCTCCCTTTTAGGCTCTAAGGCCTTAAGCCAACCCGAACAAACCTAAAATACGATCTATACCCCAAATCCCCACAAAGGGGATAATGACACCCAATACTCCCCAATTGAAGATATTGCGGGCTAACATTCGATCCGCAGTTTCCGCACGATATTTGACCCCTTTAATGGCAAAAGGGATCAGAGCGGGAATAATGAGGGCATTAAATATCAAAGCAGACAGAATTGCTCCATGTGGTGTTTTCAGATCCATGATGTTCAAAGCCCGCAGTCCCGAGAGTTCCGGAATCACGGAAAACATCGCAGGAATAATCGCAAAATATTTGGCTACATCGTTCGCAATGGAAAAGGTTGTCAGAGAACCCCGCGTGATTAGTAACTGCTTCCCCACCATCACCACGTCCAAAAGTTTGGTCGGATTGGATTCCAGGTCGATCATGTTTCCGGCTTCTTTAGCCGCCATCGTTCCGCTGTTCATAGCCAGCCCTACGTCCGCTTGGGCCAAAGCCGGTGCATCATTGGTCCCGTCACCGGTCATGGCCACGAGTTTTCCTTCAGCCTGCTCTTTCTTGATAAGAGTGATTTTGTCTTCTGGCTTGGCCTCAGCCATGAAATCATCCACGCCGGCTTCTTGTGCGATCACCGCCGCAGTGATTCGGTTGTCTCCCGTAGCCATGACTGTACGGATGCCCATGGCGCGAAAATCAGCAAACCGTTCTTTCAATCCCGTTTTCACAATGTCTTTCAACCGGATAATGCCCAAAGCCTTTCCGTCAACTTCCACGGCCAAAGGTGTACCACCGTCCTTGGCCACAAGTTCAGCATTAGTCTCCAGTTCACTAGGGGGGTTTTGCACGATAGCCCGGATAGCGCTAACGGCTCCCTTCCTGACTTGTCGTCCATCAGCCAAATCGATTCCACTCATGCGCGTATGAGCCGAAAACGGAACCGGTTCACCTTCAAAGGTTGGAAGCGTGTCAAGGTGGAGCAGTTTTTGGGCAAGTTCCACCACGGACCGTCCTTCCGGGGTGGTGTCGGCCAATGACGAAATCAGTGAGGCCTCTGCCAACTCTTCAACCGCTATGCCGGGAACCGGAAGAAATTCCGTCGCCATCCGGTTGCCTATTGTAATGGTACCGGTTTTATCCAATATGATTGTGTCGATATCTCCGGCCGCCTCTACAGCGCGCCCGCTTTTAGCCACAACGTTGACCATGGACACACGATTCATTCCCGCTATTCCGATAGCCGACAATAAGGCACCTATCGTCGTTGGAATCAAACAAACCAGCAAGGCGACCATAGTCGTAATGTTAGCCGCATGAGGGCCATAAAACCGTGCAAGCGGAACGAGGGTCACCACAACCAGCACAAAAATCAGTGTCAACACACCCAATAAGGCCGAGAGGGCAATTTCGTTCGGCGTCTTCTGCCGTTCCGCTCCTTCGACCAATGCAATCATCCGGTCCAAAAAGGTTTCACCCGGGTTAACCGTGATTTCTACGATCAGCTTGTCAGACAAGAGCACGGTTCCCCCGGTCACCCCATCATCTTTGGCTTTGACTACAGGCGCCGACTCTCCGGTTATGGCTGATTCGTCGACAGACCCCACTCCTTCAATGACCACCCCGTCGCCGGGAATCGTATCGCCGGGCTCAACCACGACCTTGTTTCCCCGTGACAATTTCGAGGACTCCACGGTCAATGTGCTCCCGTCCGCCTGCAAAACCCGGGCGCGTGTTGAAGATTTTGTCCTTCGTAAAAAGTCTGCTTGAGCACGTCCGCGGGCTTCCGCATAAGCTTCTGCAAAGGTTGCAAACAATATCGTCACAAATAGAATAACCGCCACCATGGTATCGTAAGCCTTGGCTTTGGGGGTCTTGTCGACAAAGTCCAGCCACACAACCACGGCTGTTCCAACCTCGACCACGAACATTACGGGATTATGGATCATTTCGCGCGGATCCAGTTTGCGAAACGTGTCCTTTAACACCGAACCCATGTAATTGCGTGATGAATGAGTCTCTTGGACTGCCAAGGTACCTTACTCCTCTCCTTAACCTGGTTTTCGAGGGTCTAGAACAAATGGTGAGCCATCATCAGATAGTGCTCGGCAATGGGACCCAAGGCCATTATGGGGAAGAAGGTGAGGGCATTAAGAATCATTATGGCGCCCCACAAGATCCCACCAAACAGAAAAGTGTCCGTTCTCATAGTTCCTGAAGATTCGGGAACTGAACGTTTATTCAGCAAGGACTCACCGACAAACAACATGGCCACAATCGACCCGTAGCGTCCGATAATCACAACAATGCCAATGGCCAGTTCATAAAAGGGCAGCGCCGCGCCCAGTCCGGCAAACGCCGAACCGTTATTGGCCGCAGCGGAACTGAACCCGTAGATAATCTCGCTGAGACCTTGAGGCCCGGGATTAAAGATCCCCTGCAGCCCCGCCGGAGAAGATACGGCAATGGCACTCCCCACCAAAATCAGCAACGGATGAATGAGGAAAGCAATGGAAGCTAGCGTCACTTCTTTGGTTTCAATTTTCTTGCCTAAAAACTCCGGAGTGCGCCCCACCATTAACCCCATGAGGAATACGGTGATAATCACAAACATTAGCAAATTCAACAGTCCGACACCCTTGCCCCCGAAGATCATGTTTAAAAACATCCCGAGAAAGAAGCTCAAGGACGAAAGTGGAAGGTAGCTGTCGTGAGCACTGGCCACCGACCCCGTAGTAAAAGACATAGTCGATGTTTCGAATATACTGGTTCCTCCCAAGCCAAACCGCAATTCCTTCCCTACCATGTTGGCATGGGTATGTAATCCCAACGCATTGATAATCGGATTTCCCGCAGCTTCCGGAAAATAGATCAAAGCCAACATGCCCACAAAAAACACAGCCGCAACCCCAACAAAGGTCCACGCGGTCTTCTTGTGTCCTGTAATAACCCCGAAGGCGTAAAAGAACGCCACAGGCAAGAGACCCATGGAAATGACCTCCACAATGTTGGAAAAAGCGGTCGGATTTTCCAACGGATTGGCACTGTTGGCATTGGTAAAGCCGCCGCCATTTTGCCCTAAATGTTCAATAGCCTCAAACGAGGCAATCGGACCTCGCGGAACTGTCTGAGCTTGTCCTGCTATACTGTGGAGATGAAGATAGGGAGCCAACGTCTCTGGGACACCCTGCCCCACAAGAATTAACGTTACTATGATGGCCAAAGGCAATAGCAAACGCGTGACCATCAAAGTGAGATCCACAAAGAAATTACCGATCTTCTTTCCACTAACCATTCGCAGAAAGGCAATCGCCGCAGCGCCCCCAGTTGCCGGTGTCACAAACTGAAGATAGGAAAGGACGGCGAACTGAGAGAAATAAGACATGGTGCTGCCGCCCGCGTAAGCCTGCCAGTTGGTGTTCGTCGTAAAACTGGCCGCGGTATTAAACGCTAACAGAGGATTAACATCAGGAAAATGCTGCGGATTAAACGGCAAAGCCCCTTGGATGCGCAACAAGATATATGCGCCCAGGGCCCATGCCATGTTGGTCAAAAGCAGTGCCATGATATATGTTTTAACGCTCATCGTACTATCTCGGTCAACGCCGACCAGCCGGAAAATACCATTTTCCAGGGGTCCCAGGACCCTGTCGAGAAATGTCGGTTGGAACGTGAAAACCTGGACGATATAAGTCCCAAGCGGTTTTATGGTTAACGCAAAGACGGCAAAAACGACGACCCAGGTGATAATCGTTTGAATTGACACCCGTTACCCTCCCTAGACCTGCTGATTGCCCAGAGCACCCCTGGGGTGTTGAGCTGATGAGATGGCCTCTCTCAAAATTTCTCGGGGCGAATTATCACATACAGCAAGTAGATCATGATTATCACGGAAATACCCAATAAAATCCAGTCCACGGTTCTACCCCCCGCGTCTCATTATCACAATTTGCTCAGTAACTCGGCAAAATATAACAACCCAGCAAATAGCAAAACTGTTAGTGCGAGCATTTCCACATCCAGCATCGCCTTACCTCCCGCTACAGTCCCTTGCGTCTTGCAAATGATACCTTAAATTTTAATTTTAACCCCGTCGCCGTAAACAAATCCGTAAAAATGACATCATATTTATAAAAATCCCATAAAAATCACCTCGATTCAACAGAAATAGTCCGATATGGTAGAATGACTTTGTACGTTTGTTGCTAATTGCTAATACTGTAGGCTGAATAAGAGGTTCACCCGATGGCAGGTTCACCGCGTCAACGTCATAATATACCCTTGCCATGGTCGTGGCGATTAACCGCCACTTTGTTGCCCATGGTCGGAGTGGTATTAACCGTCTTGTTCTTCCAAGTTTATATTGCACCACAAATATCCAAAGGTTGGCGATATCCTTTTTTAACGGCGATGTTGTTAGTCGGCACCGGCCTTTTTTCTTGGGTAGTGTTTGGTATTTTGTCCCAACAGCAAAGTGCCATATTGTCGGCCAATCAGCGCCTGGAAAAACAGCGTGATGGTCTCAACGCCTTACGGGAAGCCTCTTATGCCATGACAACGGTAGGCGTGTGGACTGACATCGTCCAAAACGTCGTGGACGTGGCCACGCGGCTCACTGGGGCCCGATATGCGGCTTTGGCCGTCCTTGAAGACAATGACAGTTTCACAATACACCAGTTTTTCACTTCTGGCCTCTCCCAGGACCAAATCGACAAAATTGGGCACTACCCTACAGGCGAAGGCCTTCTGGGTGAAGTCATACGCCATAGGCGTCCCATCCGGCTTCAGCGCTTGCAAGACCATCCCGCATCTATCGGATTTCCTCCCAATCATCCAAAGATGGAAAATTTCCTTGGTGTGCCGTTGTTATATCAAGCACAGGTCATGGGTCATCTCTATCTTACCGAAAAGGAGGGGGGGTTTACTGCCGACGACCAAGCCATTGTCGAACTCTTTGCCCGACAAGCCGCTGCGGTCATTGCAACCGCTAAATTTTACCAAGAACGTGAAGTGTTTGCTACGTTAAAGGAACGAGAGCGCATCGGACGCGACCTGCACGACGGAGTTTTGCAAACTCTCTATGGCATCACCTTGTCCTTAGACAACTTGGTGGACAGTCATGACAATCTAGATCAGGAAACGGCGACGGAGCTTACGCGGGTGAGCGAAACGTTAAGCTTGTTAATGACCGAAATCCGGTTTTTCATCCAAAGTTTAGAGTCCTCAGCCATTGATCTGCGCATTGCCCTTACCGACATGTTGCGCCGCCTCGGCCCCACGGATGATATTTCCATGACATTTTATGATGAACGGTATCTGGAACTCCATCCCGAAAGAATTCACGACCTGTTGTTGAGTATCCAGGAGACTGTCTCGAATGCCCGCATCCATGGCCATGCCAAGCGAATTTTTATTGAGTGGACCAGTACCGACGAATATTATCAAGTCAAGGTCCAGGATGACGGGGTGGGGTTTGTATATCATCCCGATACCACCCACACCCATTTCGGAATCCGCAATATGACCAAACGCATCGAAAGATGGAAAGGGAGCGTTCGCATCGCCAGTCAACCCCATCAAGGAACCACTGTTACGCTGACCATTCCATGGCTATAATAATATTAGTTTGTTTCGTATAATTGGTTAAGGGGGCTTAATTGATAATGCCCAATGATAATCCAATCCGCGTAGCCATTGTGGACGACCATGAAGTGGTTCGAATTGGACTGCGTAACATGATAGATCGCCAGGAAGACATGAAATTAGTACAAGAATGGGATTTGGGCAAAACAGCGATTGAACAAATTCCCAGCCATGTCGACGTTGTGGTGTTGGACGTGAGACTGCCTGACATTAATGGGCTTGAAGTTTGCCGCATTCTCAAGTCCAAGGATCCCCATCTTCAAATTATTATGCTCACATCATTCGGCGGCCAGGATTTGGTCGTAGATGCAGTGAACGCGGGCGCTTCGGGTTATCTCCTCAAAGAATCCCGCGGACGTGCCGTTATTGACGGTATTCGTACCGTGGCGCAAGGAGGAGCATTGTTTGGACCGGAAGTAACATCCCAGTTGCTAGATCGGCTAAGAAACCCTCAGACCACTGTGGACCCCGTAGCCACGTTAACGGCTCAAGAGCAAAAAGTTCTTGAACTGATTGCCCAAGGACGCACCAATAAGGAAATTGGTCAATTAGTTTTCTTAAGCGACAAAACGGTGAAACATTACGTTAGCAATATCCTGAGTAAACTAGGCTACGCTCGCCGTTCAGAAGCAGCTGCCCACTATGCCCGGTATATCGCCCAAGAAAATACAGAACAAAACCCCAATTAATCTTGACGGATTTATTCACATTTCTTATTGTTAGAATCAATTAAAAGGTACTCTTATGGAGAGTGGCGGAGGGACTGGCCCGATGATGCCCGGCAACCGATCGTATGGTTATGGTGCCAATTCCTGCAGCCGCGTGCTGAGAGATGAGAGGCCGACGATTGGGCCGGCTTTGCTGGCTATTTTTTTATGCTTGGAACGGTTTAACCGACATTCCGAGCCAAAGGAGGACCAAACCAGAAATGGATAATAACGAATGGGCTATCGAAACGTTGTCAATCCGCGCCGGATATCAACCGGACGTCGGAACTTCCGCTATCGCCGCTCCCATTTATCAAACCGTGGGGTATGCTTTCCAAGATACTTCGCATGCGGCACGACTATTTAATTTGGATGAACCCGGCAATATTTACACCCGGATCATGAACCCAACCACAGACGTTCTTGAAAAACGTATCGCAGCGATGGAAGGCGGAGTCGGAGCCGTAGCCTTCTCATCCGGCATGGCAGCTATTACCGCCGCCGTCCTCAATCTCTGCCGCGCCGGCGACGAACTAATTGCCTCTACCGCATTGTACGGCGGCACGTGGACTCTTTTCACCTCGACCATGGTCGATTTTGGAGTAACGGTGCATTTTATCACCGAAGCTCAGTTGGATGAGGCCGAGGCATTGATTAATGAACGCACTCGTGGGGTCTTTGTCGAATCCATTGGCAATCCCGCTCTCAATGTCACGGATATGAAAGCTTGGGCTGCGTTCGCCCATCGACATCAGCTTCCTTTGCTTGTAGACAACACTTTTCCGACGCCTTATCTCGAACGCCCCTTAGATCACGGAGCCGACATTGTCATCCATTCCATGACCAAATGGATCGGTGGACACGGAACCACACTAGGCGGCATAGTGGTCGACGGTGGCCATTTCGACTATAATACGGACAAATTTCCACAATTTTCTCAACCGGACCAAAGTTACCACGGACTCGTCTTCGGCGAGCAACCAGCGTGTTATGCCCTTCGTCTTCGCGTCAAGCTGCTCCGCGACACCGGGGCGGCGCTTTCTCCCTTAAGCGCGTTTTTGATGCTGGTGGGTCTGGAAACCCTTCCCGTCCGCATGAAAGCCGCATGTGAATCGGCGCTGTTTTTGGCTCAGAAATTGCAGAAACATCCAAAAGTCAGCTGGGTCAATTACCCAGGTCTCGAACAGAGCCCCAGCCATGGCCTGGCAAAAATTTACCTCCGCCCCGCACATTTCGGGACCATGCTGAATTTTGGAGTCGTTGGCGGCAGGGAAAATGCCGAACGGGTCATCAACCGACTGAAATTATGGCTTCTGGTCGCTAATGTTGGTGATGTAAGGTCGATGGCTATTCATCCCGCCTCCACCACACATCAACAATTATCTCCCGACGAACAGCAACTGGCGGGGGCAGGTGGTGATTTAGTCCGCTTGTCTGTGGGTCTTGAAAATGCCGAAGATCTCTGGCGAGACTTGGAACAGGCACTCGAATCGACTGACCCCGATTAACTCGTTACCGTGGCGAGAAGATAACTTCGCGGTGTCGCGAACGTAACCATGAATGCTCAAAAATGAGGGCATTCCGCACCGTCATTGAATACCATTCGTTGAGCTTTTTCGCAATTCCCAAATTTACGGTGTGGCTACCTTACAGGTCGGGGGCATCAAAAGCCACACCGTATTACTGATTTTATGGGCTCTACTTCGCGATTGGAACGGGGTTTTAGAATATTTGCTTACCCGCACCCTTAAAGGTGCGAGAATCACCATTGTAAGCTGTCCCATTTGTTCGACGCGGCTTATCGCCCAGTGCGATTTTGTGGCAACAATATTGAGTTCACGCAGAGAATAGAGTCGACCCTCATCTGTTTTCATATGAACCTCAAGGGCAAACAGTCTGGTTGGCACACCCAAATCCCGTTCCGTCATCACCACTACCATTCGCCCTCGGGAACGAATCTCCCGTCTTATGTGTTTAAATAGCGTAATGACTGTGTCGAGCGGAAAATTTTCAATCAACCGAATCAGACTGACAATATCGTAAGGCCCTTTCGGCACTGTATTCCGGATATCGCCCGTCACAAGATTTATGCGCGGGTGCTGTAAAACTCCGGAAACTTTTTGTATGATGTCGGGTGTGTCCATCATCGTAACCTGAAGCCCTTGATTCGCGAGCATTAACGCTAGTGTCCCGCTACCTCCGCCCACGTCAAGCCATGTTCCAGACCTAGATGGAGACAATGCTTCCCATATGCGTCGATTCATGTCCCGACTGGAGTCCCGCAATCGTTCATATTCCGAGGCCTGAAGAGCGGATTCAAGAAAGGGACTGCAATCCCGTGGTGAAAAATGCTGGCTTATGCTCAACCATCGCCACATGGTGTCTATGCGGTGCAGAAGGCGTGAGGCTGGCGGGTCCGCCACCCACCACCATCTTCCTTCCCGGTTCTCAATATATCCCGAATCTTGTAAGACTCCCGCCAAAAGGACCCAAGGAACCTCAAGACAAGGTTGGATGGCATCCAGATCCCCTTTGGTCGCTCCTTGCACCAACTGGTCGTACATCCCGGAACTTACCGTGGCATAAAGTACCGCCTCGATGTAAAATTCCTCATCCAATAAGGCCCACTCTGAGGGCATCAAAATTCTCCTCCGTCTTCCGTCGTGTATTCTAGATATACGATGGGACCTACACCAAAAGTGCACGGCCAACGAAATTTGATACCGAACGCCAAGTTTTAGGCTGTGGTATTCGCGGCAAGCTTCTAGCCGGTTCCCAATGCGCCCAGTGTGTAGAAACAACAAGACGGCGTTAAAAGTTTCGAGCCGTATCATTTACCACAGTAGTGTGATAAAGTCTATTGACAATAGCAGAGAGTTATTTAGGGTAAGAAATGAGCGATGAAGGCTCTGACGGAGGCTGACTCACAAAAGTGCCTTGGCAGTGATGCCGTCCGTTAAATGTGCCACTCCGGTGACTAAAAATAGCAGGTCATCTACCTCTCTGTTTTCGCGGGTCAAGCGGGAAAAAATTTTAGGGCAGGCAAAGGCCTTTTGAGTCAGCTCCCCGTGCCAGGTTTCGGCCTTAGGGCGGTGGCCGTCGGGACATCTTATCGCCAACGCTTGACGGCTGGCTACATGCACGCGGACTATGAAGTCGAAAACTTGACATCGCTGCGAGCAAGCCCACCATACTTATAGGTAACGTGCTCCAAAATTGTGCTCACAGTGGTCACACGGTCATGTGCGAGGCGAAGTGGTTCGGGTCTTTAATGGTGCCCAAGATGACCGGGTTCACACCCTGACCGTCTGCCGCTGATTAGGGATGAGTTTTGGCGACAGGTTTTTGACGACGGCCACGAGACAGGCCTTACGACTATTCCGCCGGGTCCGAGTCACCCAGTGCCCGGGTTCCTATCCCCGCTCGGACAACTGGCCATAATGCTGCCATTAGATCGTCATCAGATTCCCAATGGTCTTAAGTCATTGTCTTATCCCGAGTGCATGAGCATACACCGCGCGAAGATCGTCGGAGCAATCGAACACGTTCAGGTTGGCCATAAATTCTTTCTACCCTCACTCCGGATGCGTTTACAATGAACCCGCCGGGTTCAGTAGTTCAGCAAAGTTTTTTGAGCGTTCTGTCTAGTTACAAATTGCTTTAACATGGTTCTTGTTGTCTTATCAAAATCCATTTAAAACATAAGAAATTTTCATCGTCCCACTACCAGCAAATTTCTCATTGCTAGTAGTCCCATGGGGGCCACGAACATTACCAGGACGTTAACCAGCAAAAGTGCAGGAAGTATGGTTAAGAGAAGCGGATCCGACTGCCTTTTCAATGCGTCTTCGAGGGCAAGCTGCTCCTCCATATCCCAAGCCTGAGTGACGGCATCGTCAGCTTGTAAGCCATTTTGATAGCCGTAAACCATCATGGTAGCGACCAGGTCGGCTTCTGGGCCGGGATATAATGCTCTAAATTGCGAAAAAGACAATGAATCGGAATGCTCTGTTCCAACCAATCTGGCTAGATTCCCGATATCCGGACCAACCTCGGGAACAGTTGAGACTGCTTGATCCACGGCTTGCCAAAAGGTCATTCCCGCGCTCAAAAAGAACGCCATGGTTCTCCAAAATTTTACAATTTCCCAGCGTTTCTTGCGTATCATTTTACGACTTAACGGCGGCCGCCACTGCCCCAGGGCCCCGGATAGAATAATGCCGCCCAATAACAGGCCAGTTGACACATGAGGCTCCAACAACCACGAGGGCAACAAACCTATCCCGATCCAAAACAGGTTGTCTAACCGAAGATGATGACTCTTGCCAATACTCGCGAAAATGCCCAATAACAACGCAGCTGCCATCGTATTCATAAGGAACCCTCGCTTCGAATATGAGCGGCAAAAATTTGGAGTACAACGAAACTGCTAAGAGAAATGAATCCGAGGACCAGATGGCCTAAAGCTGTGGCGGTCAACACCTTGTAGAACTCGGGAAGAGCAAATGCAAACAACAACAAAATGGCATATGGGGCCACCGCAAGAATAAGAACAGTCGATTCCAGCGCCATTTCATCGAGCCGGCGCTGAAATCGCCAGCGCCGGGACAGAGCTATATGTTTGATGACATGTTCAATTATGTTGTCTAGTGCCCCGCCGAAACGATTTGCTAAACGGGCCGAATCCGCGACCACTTTCATAGCGTCCGTAGGCCATTTTTCTGCTAGTTCATCAAGGACACGCTGGGGGTCTGAATGAAGACGAATACGCACATCCGAGCGCACCACATCATCCAGAGCAAAGGCCAGGCTGCCGCGTGCCTTCAGCATTCGGCCTAACCGCTGAAGAAATAATTCGGTTTCCTGTTCATTCATTTCGGCGTAATGCCGCCTTTCCCGGCTCATCACAAATGTATCGAGTCCCCAAATCATGAAGAGAAATGCCAGAGCCACGGTATGTTGGGGAATCAAAACGGACGCCATACTAGCCCAAGGCAAGAACACCGGACGATAAGACGACAAAAAGGTCATCACGCTTAAACCCAGTAGCCCGGCGCTCAAAATGACTGAGCTATGCATAGAATTGTCCTATTTTGAGAAATACCGGTGTGTTCCCCGCCTGATATTGCCAAATCACATTCATGTTGTTCTGCAGCGGCTGCTGGATCGATTCGATCCGCCGAATGCCATCGGGATAACGGCGAACATAGATAATGATGTCCAAGGTTTCTTGGATTTGCTGCACGAGCTGGTCAAAAGGAATTCCTAATTGGCGACGGGAACACATCCGGGCCAGTCGGAAAATCGTGGCTACACCTCCCGACTGACTATGGACCGTTGACAAACTGCCCGGATGCCCGGT
>JAKBWA010000095.1 GCA_021841025.1 Bacillota bacterium
TCCAGAGCGCCGTCAAATAAAGCTCTAGGGATATGCGTCAGGAAATAGGGTTCAGGATTGGTGGTGAACTCAGCGCTTTCAAGGATCATCTTGGTATGCTTCCCAAAAATTTCAATTATAGCACACATTGACGAAAAAAAATATTACCAATAGCATTAAAATAAACTATCTGATTAGGCAGGATATTTGAGTGTTGCGTCGAAATAGATAATTTGCAGTTCGTATACTGTGTTTCAATTTTATCGACTCAGGGTTCTTGGTGACACTAATTTAGTTAAACCGCTAGGAGGAAGACCATTGATTAACAAGGGCCTGAAAAAGGAATTATCTCTTCTTGATTTAACGATGGCCTCGCTGGGAGCGATTATCGGATCGGGTTGGTTGCTGGCTAGTTACACAGCAGCGCAAGGTGCCGGCCCATCGGCCATTTTCAGTTGGGTCATTGGCGGTGTGGTCGTCATGCTGATTGGTCTGGTATATGCCGAGCTGGGCGGACTTATTCCGGAATCGGGGGGAATTGCTCGTTATCCCCATTATTCTCACGGCCATTTAACAAGTTTCATCATGGGGTGGGCAGCATTTTTAGCCTATGCTTCTGTCCCCTCAGTTGAAGCCGAAGGTGTAGTGACCTATGCACAAAGCTATATCCCTGCCTTTAAGGCAGCCAACGGCAATATCTCCGCTCTTGGATTATTGGTAGCGGCAGCCTTGATGGTGGTGTTTTTTCTGATTAACTATTATGGAGTGCGTTCGTTTGCCCGGGTTAATACCCCGGTGACTTTGATTAAATTCATCATGCCTACAGCAACGGTGCTGATTTTCTTGTTCATCGGCATGCATTGGAGTAACTTGTCTGCTCATGGCTTTATGCCGTACAAATCATCAGGCATGATGAAGATGGTTTCCACAGCGGGTATCGTGTTCTCCTTTTTGGGATTTCGGCAAGCGGTCGATTTGGCCGGAGAAGCCAAGCATCCGCAGCGTGACGTACCGCGTGCCGTCGTGTACTCTTTGATCATTGGAATCTTGCTGTATGTGCTCTTGCAAGTGGTCTTTATTGGAGGAGTGCCGACCTCGCACTTAGCGAAGGGATGGTCAACGATTTCTTATTCAGCTCCATTCGCTCAACTGGCTATGACGCTGGGATTGGGCTGGTTTGCCACGCTCTTATATGCCGATGCGATATTGTCCCCGGCGGGAACAGGAAATATTTACACGGCGTCAACGACGCGGGTTCTTTATGCACTGGGCAATAACCACTACTTTCCTCGTGCATTAACCAAAGTCGACAGCAAGACTGGAATTCCCTACATCGCCCTAATTACCGCCCTGGTGATGGGCCTGTTGTTTCTGGCCCCGTTTCCTGCATGGCAGAAGCTTGTGGGGTTTGTATCGTCGGCTACGGTTTTAACCTATATTATCGGCCCGGTCTCTGCAGCCGTGTTTCGCCGCATTGCTCCGGATGCCAAGAGGCCGGTGAAACTGGGCGGAATGCACATTATTGCGCCATTGGCTTTTATCGGAGGCTCTCTCATTATTTACTGGACGGGATGGGTCGTAAACCTGCCCCTGCTAATTGCGATGCTGGTGGGGTTGATTTTGTATGGTACTGCCACTTTGGTGGCGCCAGATCAGATTCAAAGGCCAAGCTTGCAATCGATGAAATCAGGTATTTGGATGGTTGTTTATCTGTTGTTTATGTTGGCCATGTCCTATTATGGGTCGTCGGTCTTCGGTGCGCCTTTTGACAAAGGAAAGGGGCTAATCCATTATCCTCTCGATCTGGTAGTGATTGCCGTCGGTTCCCTGATCTTTTATTACTGGGGCGTGGCGAGCGGGTACAAAACAAAGGATGTGGAGGAAGTTCTGGAGGCTTTGGAAGAGACCAAAGAAGCTGGCGCTTTTTAGGCCAATCGTTCCACTTATGTATTCAAACCCGCTGGAATCCTCCAGCGGGTTTTTACCCATTAACTAGAGATTCGCGGTGCCGGTCGAAATTCCTGTCCGCGAGTGCCGATTCTCTTTTTCGTAATTAACCACTCTGAATCAATTTCTGGAACGGTTGCCAATTCAAAATCTCTTGAACCCAGAACTCGGTGTCGCCGGGATCGTCCTGGGGAGATGATGAATCAGGGAGTCGGGAAAAGTCTTCCCAGGCCTGGTTATAGGCGTGGGCATAGAGCGAGAGGAATTGTTCAATCTTCGGTGACAGATTGGTTAACTCTTTGCCAAAACCGTCAGTCAGGTCCATGACATTGTCATGAGGAGCCGGAGCTCTGCTGTGGGGCGCAAGGTTGTGACTCACCAGCCACGACAATTCAGGAAAATAGATGTGATCAATACGAGATGGGTCTAGTCCGCAATGAAGCAATAACACCGGGTGACCCATGCGTGCGGCTTTGAGGGCCACTCGCTTTAGCATGGCGGGGACAGGAGATCCGGGCGGGCTCGCGATGAGTGTCCGTCTAATGTTGGGCAGAACGGCGGTTGCCACTGAAAAAGGTCCATGAAAAGTGAGGGAGGAGTGAAAAGCGTGATACATTTCGAGGGTAGATGTGGGCCATTGGGGCGCAGAAAGACAAAGGGAGCTGATGAGATCCTGTTCGACGGCCTCAATCTGACGTTTAAGGGACTGAACACTTGCCCAAAGACTCTCCAAGTCCTTTAAATATTCGTTAGCAATGAAAAGGTGCCGATAGACGCTTGAAGACGCATTCTGGCCATCATCATCGTCGTAGACTTGATGGGGATCTGGTATTCTCAGGGTGTGACTGATGGTGTCGGTTTCGGTAACGTGAGTCTCTCCGTTCTTTTGCCGAGGGACAATCGCTATTCTTTCGTTGGGCAATATTACGCCGGAAAGTAATTCAGGATGGGAAGCTTGGAAAAGCGTCCACAACACATGGGAATGCAATGATTGCCATAGTCTGCGGCAAAGTGCGGAAAGAACACGTGGATCCGTATCAATGATCACAGCATGACGCATGACGCGCAGCCAATGCCGATAAAAGGATTTTTTTCCATAGGCGGTATGAGATTCCGCTAACAAGGAGATGTTTTGTTCCGTCATTATCACCGTCACCTCCCTTCGGTTCTAATCACGGTATACAAATGAACTCGCAAATGTGCATAGACAAGACGGTACTCTGACAGATGCATGGAAGATTAGGGCTGCTTGATGCTCGTTCAATCGTCGGGGTATAATACCTACGATCATGAAATGAATGAACAAAACGGAGGTGTCTTCATGGCAGTTGTCGTCTATACGACGCCCACGTGACCTCACTGCCGGAGCGCGAAGAAGTTTCTTCAAGAACGGAGGGTGCCCTTTAAAGAGGTGGACGTTACCAAGAGTCCCCAAGGGGCGCAAGAAGTGCAGCGCAAATCCGGACAAACCGGCGTGCCGGTGATAATTGTCAATGGTACTGTAATTGTTGGATTCAATCGGCCCAAGTTGGCGCGAGCGTTAGGTATCCCAGAATGAAACCGAGCAAGGCATTTGTCGCCTTGCTCGGTTTTGTTTCATCTTTGTCTGTTTTATGAAGCTGCCGAATCCAATACAATTTTCAATAATTGGTTTTCCGGAACAGCTCCGGTTACATCGAGCTTGCCATTGACGACTGACTTGGGGACACCATAGACATTGTACTTACCCGCCAAATCTTGAAACTCGCTGGCGTCAACCATGTCCGCTGTAATCTGCGGAGACTGGAGTGCCATTTCGTGTGCCAGGCGTACCGCCCGGGGACAGTATGGTCACGTAGGGGTGGTGAATACTTGAATGTGTACGGGCTTTTGAATTTGTGACAAGGCTTGCTTGCCTTCTTCGCTGAGTCCTATGTGGTGGGTGGAAACGGCTTTGATGTCTTCCAAAAAGGCACCAAATTCGTGGCCGCTGGGGATCCCTACGAACCGAATTCCCGTATTGTTGCCCTGATTGTCTAATAGCACGGCAATAGGGCCTGAGATCTTTTCATCGCCCAAATGGCCAGGTTCCAACGGGGGGACTTCAGTCGTCTGAGTTACCATAACCAGATCCGAAAGATCAGCCACTTCATTAGCCAAATCGATAAAAACCTCAGATAGCTCGCTCTCGGGGCCCGGGAAAATCTGAACGGTGACGGGATCCTTTAAGTCCTGAAAAAATTGGCTGACTTGCTGACTAATCTTTTCGTCCAAATATGCCATAGAGTAATATCACCTCCTTGTTCGCTAGACTACCTTGCCAAAATACAACATCGGGAACCGTAACTGTACCACGGTGCAGGGTAGTCCATCAAAATCAAGTCTGCGCGAATCGCAGAATCCCGATACACCCACATTAACATGATGCAATTTGATGTCAAGATCTTGACAGGGGCTGGTCGGCGCCGGCGGGCTACGGCCATAAAAACACAGTGGCGACCGGACTCTGGTTCATCACAGGCAAAATTAGCGGATTTGCTGGCGGTCTCGTGCCCATGACCCGTCCCAGGCAGTGAACTTCACATTGCCGTAGGATTCTGACGCTACGCTCCCGGTGTCATTATGATCTGGAAAAACATCAACGTTACGCTGGCGGCGCCATGTGCTGTATGGTAAAGAAATTTTGGCGCGTATGCGTCTCACTCATGTGCCAGATCTCTTGCCATCCGTGAGTTAACTGGCTTTAGACTGAGTCAGTGCTGCTTTAGGGCAATTCCTGACATCTTGGCCAGGACCCGCCCTTTTCAAGATAGCAGGGTATCACTCTGCCAAAGGAGAAAACTTATCTTCCAAGACCATGATTTGGCCTCAGAACAGTTGTGGTCGAGTATTGGCGCAATAGACTCCACGAAATGAGGGAATAACGATATCGAGGAACGGAAAGTGCAACAGATATTGCAGTGACAACCTTGTTTGAAAAACTAACATAACGATCTATGGTTTTCAGCAGGGCCATGACCAACGGATTCACACGGTCCTTATTCGGCGGATTCCTCCAGGAATAAATGTGGCATAAGAAAACACACAGGAACTCTCGCCACTGATTTGGGAGATGTCAGGTTAGCAAGATTCACCAATCTTGCGAAGGGTCACGTGACTTTAAGAGATGCTCTACGAGTTGTTCAAATTCTTTGGCATCAATGTCCCCCTGGGCATAACGTTCTTGCGCAATATCCAAAGGAGTCAACGACGGTATGGAACGACGAGAACAGGTTTTTGGGGAGGCATACGGGGAGAGGCGCCAGCGGCGGTGCCTGGGGCGCTGAACCATACGAATCGTAAAGCGCGACAACATTATGAACATGAAAATATTGAAAATCGCGGTGTAAACATCCCGGGAAGGCGGACTCACTGGCATAAATATCACACCTCTTTGGTAAAGCCTAATCTTCTTATATTTTAAGGCTTGCGGGAGAAATGCTCAATTGTTTCACCAAGTTTTTTCGTCTGGGGCAAAAGTGACGCCATAATTATGGGGAGTCGTAGTGTATGTTGCGTGAGCACGGCTCATGGGCGGTAATTTGTTCTTCGGATTACCGATTACTTTCCATTAATGCCCACACTGGGGGCGAGCCGAATTCTTCGCAACCATCAGAACGAGACCATTCTGATGGTTGAATCCTCGCTACAGCCAACGGCCGACCGCATGTTGACCGAACGCGAATGGATGCACTATGCACTAAAACGGTCAATTGACGTACTGTCGATTTTGCGACCGGGTGCTCCAGTTCGCCGAGCCCCAGGGGGCGCCCCGCCGATGGTCTGGGGCTGAGGATGCTAATCTCATGCGCTGATTGGCACAACTGGGAAAATCGTAGGGAGTCGCTCGCTCGGTTATGCAGAGTGTTCGGAACGGTTATCCGTACCAGCCATGATGCGAGTGGAGCCCTGTCTCACCATAACCCACAGTCCCCTATATTTACCCCTTCTGTAGAGATCTACAGAAGGGCAAAACACACCTTTGTGTTGGTGGGCCAAAGGTCCGCAGAGTGGTTTGACATCTAATTTAGAGATGGTATTAATGTGACGCTAAAAAGTCGCAGGCTCGTCTTAGATAAGCGTCACGCATGACAGGGTATGCTGTGAAAAGCGGTCTGTTGGGCATCCCAGGGGCTATCAGGCACTTCTCTCGGGTATTGCGGTAAAAGGTATTCCTGAAGAATTCATGCTCCCTTAGAATTGCTCTATACTATAGATAATAGTCAAATATTCACCAGCATTCACCCATGGGTTCCAGGCCCGGGGTTGATTTCCTTAAATCCCGACCTGTGGCTGCCTAACGGGAATTTGACTTCAGGAGATTGGTTTGAATAGTGAATTCGGGATGTCTAGGGCCAATGCCGAGACAATAGAGTTCAAAAGAGCTCCCTTGTGGTTTGAGTATAGCGTCGTGTTGCATGTCCACTCGCGTTATTCTGACGGTTCAGGCAGTGTGCTGGATATCTTGGAAGATGCGCAGGCTAGCCATATTGATGTTTTGCTGTTAACGGATCATGATACCCGCAAGGGGGCGGAAGATCCAGGAGAGGGCTATTACGGCCGGACTTTGCTATTGGTAGGCGGGGAGATCACTCCGCCTCAAAATCATTTGCTGGCATTTTTCACGAGGGAACTCCCGAGTGCTCAAGAATCATGGGCCGAGATCGTAAACCAGGTATCCCGTCATGGCGGGTTAAGCTTCGTTGCGCATCCCAACGATTTGGGCAATCGGATCTTGCGATTGCCCTCGTATCGCTGGACAGAGCGTGAGATTCGCGGCTTTACCGGGCTGGAAATATGGAATCATTTGTCTCATTGGAGTAACGGAGTCAAAGGCGTCATTTCGGCATTTCGCAGCTTGTTGAACCCCTGGAAGGGTTTGGAGCATCCTCGGGCAGAAGACTTAGCGCTGTGGGATCAATTGGCTCAGGAAGCATTAACGCAAGATAATAAAGGAGTGGTAGGAATTGGAGGAACTGATGCCCATGCCGTGGTAATCGGACGGGGCTGGTTTGCTTTCAAAGTGTTCCCTTACCGCGTGAGTTTTGGCACCATTCGCACACAGGTTTATCTTACTGAACCATTGAACCGGGATGTGACGCACGACCGGGGGTTAATCAAAGACGCCTTGGGTCAAGGACGGTGTGCGGTTATGGCTTACCATTATGGTTCGGAAAGGGGCTTTCGATTGTGGGCTGAATCTGGCAAGCACAGTTGGCCAATGGGATCTCAAGTCCCCTTAGAGCCCAATCTGCGGCTTAAAGCCATTAGTCCCGTGCCTGTGAGTTGGGGGGTGTTTCACAATGGAACCCAGGTCTCAACAGCCACCGGTTATTTACTGGACACCCTTGTAGAATATCCGGGCGTGTACCGCGTGGAGCTTTACCGTGGCAAACGCCAACGAGGCTGGCTTTATCCTAACCCTGTCTATGTCGTGGCAAATAGAGCTGACTAATCACGCCTGAGGTGCGTGTGTTGTAGACGATGATGGGGTTTATCACTCAACACTGCAATGGGTTTCGTCAATTCAATCAGTATGACGGATCGTGTGTTGACTTGAGATTCTCACAATTTCCAGGTTCCTGGGGGTGGCACTTTAGTGTTGTGGTTGTGACACACTCAGGTTTGTATCTTTTGGCGGAATGACAATCGTCATAATCATGAGATGGTGCCCCAAGATCCATCCCCGTAAGGAGAATGGCCGAACGTAAATCGCATAGAGTGTCAAAAGGGATTGGGTGCCGGAATCTGGACACCATGTGCTGTAGCCTACTCCTTGACACTTCCGAACGCAACACTCGTGTGATAGCCGGGATGCTCACCAAAAATGGTAGCATGGAAGAAGGTCAACTCACCATTTTCATCACCGACGTGAAGAGAAAACCGGAAAAATAGCCGGATAGATCTTTCGAAAGGAATGATATTGACGCATACACCAAAACATGTGATTGCTGCAGCTGCATATATCACCAATGACCAAGGGCAAGTGCTTTTAGTTCAGACCAACCACCGTCAAGACACGTGGGAATTGCCTGGGGGACAAGTGGAAGAAGGAGAGACTTTAGAAGAAGCTGTGGTGCGGGAAGTGGAGGAAGAAAGCGGCATTGAAATACGCGTGCGGGGTGTGAGCGGGGTGTATCAAAATACGGAGAGTGGCGTAGTGATCGTGGTGTTCGCGGGTGAAATGACGGGAGGGAGGTTGCGAACATCGGATGAAACCCAAGACGTGAAATTCGTGGAGCCTTCCTTGCAAGTTTTTGAGCGACTAATCACCCGGCCCCAGTTTTTAGACCGAATTTTAGACAGGTATTGTGCTGATGCGTTGGTTCCCTTTAAGGCAACCGGCGCTAATCATGCAACCAGCACTTCCTTTAAGGGACATCGGCCTTAGCCGGCCAGTCGGCTTAGGCCGGGAAAAATAAGAATGGAAAGACAGAGCATCATGATGAGAGTTGCGCTCCAGTGAGATTCTGGCCCATAAGGATAGCTGGCAATCCGGCGCTCGATGGGAGCGGGAAGAAGGGAACGGGTTTTTTCTCCACTTACGGTAAATCCCGTAACCCATTCGGCCAGGTTCCAGCCAAAGTGGGCGGCTATCGCCGTCCAAATCCCCCACCATAAATAAATCACACCGAGAATTAAGCCCACCAGTATCAAGTTTACTGTGGTGAGGAAAGTCAAAGAGCCATTTTGGCGATGGGCAATGGTAAAAAGTATTAGTGAGACGACGAATGCGGGGCCAAGTGCAATGATGTGGCGGCCTTGGCCGATGATGAACCAACGAAATATCCCCTCTTCAATGACAGACATCAAAAGAAGGAGAAGCGCCCAGCGCCACCAAGGTCCAGACCCAGAGGTGGATGGAGAGTGACTAATGGTGATAACTTCAGAACGGGCAACAATAGCCCAAACCGCGAAAAAGGCAAACAAGCTGCCTAGAAAGCCAAACAGAATAGCCATGATATTAGTCTCCTCTCATCATGCTATATGCTAGCAGATAAAGACATTAATAAAGTTTATCTCCCTATCTACGGATAGTAAACGTGAACCTCTACCTTCCTGGTTCAACCATAAAACATTCTCCTTAGCCGAAACAAGTCAAGTCAGCCGAAAAGAGTCTCTCTACCCCTCGATTGGCCGTGAATCTATGATTAAGATGCTAGATTTTGTGGTAGCATCTAGAAAATCATGCGAAATCGTGCGTGTCCTATCACCTCCAGCCTAAGAAGGGAGTTTTTGCCATATGAAATCATATGCGGACATTACTTGGAACGATATTGCTTCTATTCCTGTCGAGGGCATGCGGGTCCCCTTGGGCATAAAATTTAGTCCTGACAATGCGTTTTTGACCTATTTGCTGAGCCCTGAGGAATCTAGCCACTTGGAATTGTGGGCGGTAAACTTGGCAACCCGACAAGTCGTCAAAATCGCCGGCACGTCTGCCGATGACGGGAACAGAACCTTAGATGAGGAACTAAGGCGTGAAAGACAGCGTATGCCCTGGGAGGGTATCACAAGCTATCAATTTGCGGCCGATGCTCCTCAATATGTTTTAATTCCCACGACCTCATCGGTGCGCATCTTGAATCTAACCACAGGTGAAATCGATGTCATTGACGATTTGGCTGGCGTGCAAGACCCCTACCTATTGCCTAGCGCTCAGGAGATTGTCTATGTCAGGGAAAAATCGCTGTGTGTCTTTAATCGCCAAACCCGCCAGGAACGCTGTCTTGTCACTGCAAGCCGGCCACGTGTGACAGTCGGTCTTGCGGAATATGTGGCGCAAGAAGAGTTTGACCGGGCGCACGGGTTTTTTGTCAGTTCCGATATGAAGTGGATTGCTTTTGAAGAAGTTGATACTCAAGAGATTCCCGATTATACGATGACTGATCTGACTTTGGATCCGCCCTGGGCTGAACGCCATCCTTATCCTTTTGTGGGTAAACAGAACGCCTTTACCCGCCTTGGGGTTATGCCTCTGGCAGGGGGTGACGTGGATTGGATTCACTGGGACGAGTTCGGTGAATGTTATATTACGGATGTTCGCTTCTCACCTGACCAGGACCTCATCGTCCAAGTGCTGACCCGCGATCAAAAGAGTTTGATTGTCCTTCGTTACAATCCTAGGGAAAAACGTCGCACCGTGCTATGGGTGGAGACGGCACCGGAGTGGGTCAACATTACGCATGACCTCGTTTTTTTGCCGTCTGGCGATATTCTGACGACCAGCGAAAGCAATCCCGACGGATTCCGCCATCTTGTCATACGAAATTTGCACCATGCAACGACAACGTGGGTGACTCATGGCCCGTGGATGGTGACAGAAATTGTCGGTGTCAGTGAGGATGGCCGGAGTGTGGTGTTTCAGGCCACAAAAGAGTCGCCCTTGGAACGTCACATTTACCAGGCAGACCTGAGTACATCGGAAATATCCCGGCTCACATCTTTACCAGGAATTCATCAAGCGCTCCTGTCTTCGGACTTTCGTTGGATGGTTGATCAGTATTCCTCCTTATCTGTGAGTCCCAGAACGGAGTTGATTGATCTTCGCCAGGAACAAAAAGGAGAAGAGAACATTCGCCTTGGCCCAGAACCCGTGCGTGCAGAAGACTTGGGGCTAAAAGAACCAAAAATCATCACCGTTGATTTATCCGATGGGACACGGCTGTACGGAGCCTTGTACCAGCCTTATGCTCATAACTTCTCAAAACATCCTGTCATTGTCTCGGTGTATGGAGGTCCTCATGCACAGTTGGTTATCAATGGATGGAATATGACTGTGGATTTGTCGGCCCAGTATTTTGCGCAGCACGGATATTTTGTGATAAAGGCTGACAACCGAGGGAGCCGTAATCGGGGTAAAGAATTTGAGCAGGCGTTATATCGGCGCTTTGGCACTATCGAGCTAGAGGATCAGGTTGCCGTATTGGATTGGGTCCATCAGCATTACCCCACCGATCCCGAACGCATCGGGATTTACGGATGGAGCTATGGCGGGTATATGACGTTAAATGCTTTAATGAAAGCGCCGCATGTATTTAAAGTGGGAGTAGCCGGAGCACCTGTAACCGATTTTCGCTACTATGACACTGCTTATACGGAACGGTATATGGGAAACGATGAAACCAATCATGCCGGGTACGAACAAGCGTCCGTGAACAATTTTGCCTCGCAGTTGGCGGGCAAGTTGCTGATCATTCACGGTTTGTTGGACGAAAACGTTCATTTTCGTCATACGGCTCTTTTAGTGAATGCGTTAATCCGAGAACATAAGGATTTTTCGCTGCTGACTCTGCCCAAGTCCCGTCACATGCCTCGGGGATTTGATGTGCTGTATATGATTGCTCGCAAGCGCAGCGAATTTTTCCTCAATAACTTGTAACAGCACCCTACAGGCACACGCAAAGCAAGCGGGAAGAAGACGAGGAGAAGACGAGGAGAAGGAAAGTCGCCCCATATCCAAGATTCCCAAGGACTTAGCTGGTGTTTGGCAAAGTGGCCAGCCGACCTCAGATTGTTGTGGTTCCTGAATGGGCTGGCTGAAAGCCAGGAGATTGGCTTAACTATTTTCCGAAAAATCTGCTAAACTATGGAGTACGGAGGGCTCGGGGCGACTGCAAGATACCTTAGAAGGGCAAAGGGGGCTGTGTTTCATGAGATCCTGGCAACGTTCTGACTATTCACGCACATTGCGTATGTTGATAGTATTGGCCGGAATTTTAGGATTGGATGTTCTCTTTGTTTGGTTTATTCACCATGAGCTGGAATGGCCATGGTGGTTTGAGGCAGCAGTCGGAACCGTTGTGGCCGCTGTAATGGTGCTGGGCGGCATTGTGCTTTCTCCCCGGATTTTTGTGGAACAAGCCACTCAGCCCCTGGCGCCCGAATGGCAAAGGCGTGTGGAACGCCTGGCTTTTTTGGCAGATATTTCGGTTCCTACCCTTTATATGATTTCTTCGCCTATAGCGAACGCATTTACTGTAAGGTCATGGACTGGCAAAGGTTATGCCATTGTGCTCACTTCTGCTCTTGTAAATAATCTGACAGAAGAGGAATTTGATGCCGTTATGGCCCATGAGCTGGCTCACATCAAGCATCGTGACATAACGATGATCTTAGTGGCCGGTTCACTCAATTTAGTTCTAAATGCTTTGGTGCAGCGCTGGTGGATTTTAGGAAATCTCATGACATTGAGAGCTTCGGGCAACAGCACCAATCCATTAGGATTAGTGATGGCTGGGATTACGTTAACTTGGATGCTCAGCACTCTTTTGGTTCGGATGTTTTCCCGTCAAAGGGAACTCGCAGCCGATGAGACGGCAGCGATACTTCTCGGCACGCCTTTCAGTCTTATTCAGGCGCTCGAAAGTTGTGATGAAGTCAATCGGCGGTACCTTGGTACGCACAAGTTGCATTCCAGCCGCCCTGGATCCTGGGCTCCCGATCTGCGCTCGGTACAAGCCGCTCAGTTTATTGGATTTACGTGGACTGGTATGAGCCAATGGTCTTTTCTTTCCTCTCATCCGGCAACGAAAGAACGCATTGTCTCTCTTCGCCGCTACTGGAACTGACCCAAAGAGAGGTGTGGGAAACAGAATTGTGACGAGCGGGGGACCTCGGGGGAATCCCTGGGGCCCCCCACACTTTAAGTTTGACTCGAAGAGGCAGAGGATTGGGGCTTATAAGCCCAGAAAAATAGTCGCCCATAAAAAGATGCCAGACTCTGATGTTGTGAAGAGGCATCACGCACTCGTACAAAACGAAATCCTGCATCTTCTAACGCCTGGGAAATTTCGTTAATGGAATATGCCTTTTGGGTCAAGTGCACGTCAGAGCGTTTCCACTGCCCGTCTAGGAGGCGAAAAATTGCCGCGTCAAAGGTCGCGATACGTGTTTTGAGGTCATAAGTAGTGGAAATGGCAGCCACGTGATCTGGGTAAATTAATGCGTCGCGCCCTGGCCAACGCGATTCGTATTTCTCGATGCGGTTCATGTCAAAAAAGAAGAGCCCGCCCGGGTTTAGCACCGACCAAACCTGCTCAAATACCCTGGTCAGGTCGTTAAGAGTCATCATGTGATTAAGACTGTCAAAGAGCGAGAATACAGCATCCATACGTTGATCCATGGAGATTTGGCGGGCATCCTGGCATAAAATCGTGGCCTGAGGAGCGTTGATCCGGGCAAATTCGAGCATTTTCTCCGAGTAGTCGATGCCGGTGACTCGAAACCCCTGTTCACTGAGTTTGGAAGCCATTTTGCCCGTACCGCAGCATAAATCCAGCACTGCGGAGCCTGAAGGAATGTGGGGCAACACATCGTGTTGGAGCAACGGCCAGATATTCTCTGCGTAGTCGTCCCAGTGCTGGTGGTATAGCCAGCTGAAATCATCATAACCTACGTCCGGCATTACGATCCCCTCCTCAAGTATTACCTTGAATCTCCCCGTCCTAAAGAGCGGAGATTCTGGGGAAACCGCCGTGGTTGCGTCGCGGGTCGTGAGACCCTGGGAGTGATCCTCCCGACTGGCCACCGTTTATCCCACCAGCAATTTCCCGGGGT
>JAKBWA010000111.1 GCA_021841025.1 Bacillota bacterium
AAGATGCTTATCGCGAGGTGACCCGCGGGATTGAAGAGTATCATACCATTCGCATTCATCGTGGCCTCCCCTACGGGTCTCCGCAAGATATGCGAATGCGAGTGGCTTGAGGCCAAGCTCAATGGACGCCACTACGGGTCTAAGGTTAGCCAATACCTCTCCGGATGTCGCGGCGTTTTCGGAACGAAACGCGGCGACATCCGGAGACCCAGCCGGACCCGCAAATTCTCTGGAGCCCTTCTGAATAACGTGGAGCACTTTCGTCATCATCGGTCAGATGATGAAAAACTGAGTCCGGAGAAACGAGAGGCCGCACTTGTTCAAATAACGGAGGTTAGACCGCGGTTATCCCTTACCGATCGGACGCGCCGTCAGCAGCAAATCCTTGATCACCTCAAGATTCCTGAACCGATGACGAAACCCGTTATATAATACGACCATTCCCTCGAAACCCCTTGCGCCGCAAGGGGTTTCACTATGCGCGATCGGCTAACTGGGAAAGTTCCGCTAGGACATTCAGTCCTGCGTGGGCAGAATTGTCGTTCAGACCCAGGAAAGATTGAGGTTCATCCATATAGTCATCGACAACCCAGACAGGGTGTCACAACCCGTCCGGGGGCAATGACAATTTCAACCAGGGGGTGCAAGCTTGCAGGACTTTTCCTGATGCGAACATGCATTCGCCACTCACACCCCAGGCCTTGAGAGGGATTTATTCGCGTAATACCGTTACACGTTTCGGGCTTCAGGACCCAAAACTCGTCATCGCCTGCAATCTTTAGAACTGCGCCCATCTTCACAACGATTTTTCCCTAACCTTTGACGCTACCCGCCGTGAGCCCCGATTCGATCCGTTGCTGCAAAAAGAGGACAATCAAGGCAATGGGCAATGATGCCACGACCACCCCTGCGTAAATTTGCCCATAATGCACGTAATACGCATTGCGGAAATTCACCAAAGCCAATGGCACGGTGTCCATATTGGGACTTTGAATGAAAGATAAGGCGAACAAAAAATCATTCCACGACAGCAAAAACCCCAAAATCGCAGCGGTGAAGATCCCCGGCAAAGCTATGGGAGCAAACACCTTGAGTATCGTCTGGCGAATCGTTGCCCCGTCGACCATGGCGGCTTCTTCAATGTCTTGCGGGATCTGGCCGAAGAATGCCGTTAAAATCCAGGTGGTTATGGGCAACGCCAGAATCAGATATGGGATGATCAAACTCTGGTAAGTGTTCAGCCACTGCAAGTGGCGAAAGACCAAATACAAGGGGCCCACCATGGCGATTTGCGGAAAAAATGACACGAGAAGCACAAAACCGAGAATAGCAGCTTTCCCTTTGATGGGCATCCGGGCTAAACCATAAGCGGCCATCGATCCCAAAATCACCGAAATAATGGTCGTGACCCCTGCCACGAACATACTGTTAAGCAAAGGACGCAGGAAATTTTCTACGGCAAATATGGCTTGATAATGAACCAACGTCCACTGCACCGGAAGCATGCCCGTAGTGGGCTGGTTTAGCGAAATACTGGATTCCATGGAAGATTTGAACACCCAGTAAAAAGGAAACAGTGAGTACAGAATGATAATCACCACAAGGGCGTAAAAGCCGCTTTGTCCAAACCACCTTCTCATGTCACGAATCCCTCCCGTTGCCGCAGGATGCGGACATAAATTGCCGCGAGCAACAGCGCCAGGATAGTAATGACAACCGCAACCGCAGCACCATAGCCAAAATTCAGGGAAACCATGTATTTGTACCAGTTATAGTAGGCAATGACTTCTGTGCTCCGCCCCGGTCCTCCGCCCGTCATAACAAAGATGGTGTCGAATACCAGCATCGCGCTTAAGGTCCGGAAAATCAAAGCCACGAGGATTGCTGGACGCAAGAGCGGAAGAGTTAAGGACCAAAAAGATTGCCATGCTGAGGCACCGTCAATTTTGGCGCTTTCATAAATTTCTTGAGGAATGGTCTGAAGACCGGCTAAAAGGAGTAACGCGATAAAGGGGGTGTTTTTCCACATGTCGCTCAAAATAATCGGCACCCACGCCAAAATCGGCGAATTAAACCAAACCGCCTGTGCCCCCGGCAAATGCAAAGATTTCAGGGCAAAATCCACAAATCCGGAACGTATATCAAAGAACATTTTCCATAACAATGCCGATACGGCTGTGGGAATGGCCCAAGGGATAAGAATGGAAGCCCTGACCAATCCCCGGGCCCGAAACTTGCGGTTAACCACCAAGGCGAGAATCATACCAGCCACGAATTCCAATGTCACCGAAATCACGACAAATATTCCCGTGTGCAGCAAATCTCCCCAAAACGCCGGATCTGTCATCAAACTATGATAGTTTTGCAGTCCGACAAAATGCTGCGTGCCTGGTTCTGTCGCCACGTCAAATCGTGACGACAGAACCAGATTATATATCAACGGGTAAATGGCCACCAGGGCCAAGGCGATAATCGCGGGCATGACCAATAGATACCCCACTCGTCTGCGCCTGGCCAAATACGATGCGCCAGGACGCCTTTGCGTCAGCTGATCGGGGGATTTGGTCGCCAGTTTAGCCGCCATGGCCGCTCACAATGGCCTGGACCGCTTTTTGGGCTTGATCCAATGCCTGCTTAGGTGTTAATTGACCAGAATAGGTCGCGGACAATGCCTCCTGGATCCGGGCCGATATTCTGGGGTATAACGGGGTAACCGGGCGTGGAGTGGCATCGGCGTAAACTGCCTCCTCTTGTTTAAACCAAGGAGCCTTTTTCAGCAATGAAGGGGTATAAGCGTCAGTCCGAGCTGGCGGATCTCCTGATATTAAGGCGCGTTGCGTCATTGTCTTGGCCGAAGTCAGGAATTTTACCAACTCCCAAGCCTGTTTAGGATATTTGGTATTCTTGTTAATCACCAAATCGTCGCCACCCAAAGACGCTGTGGGCTTGCCGCCCTGAACGGGAGTCGGTACAAATCCCACCTGATTAGCCACTTTAGACCCTTTTTGTTCTGCCAGAGGATATAAATAAGGCCAGTTAGTGGCAAATACTGCCCCTCCTGATAAAAAGGCCTGTTGCACATTGCCTTCTTCCCATCCTGTGACCGCTTTGGGAGACAATCCTGATTTAATGGCGTTATCCAGCCATGTCAGTGCCCGAATATTTTGGGGGGAGTTTAAAACGGGTTGCCCCTTGGAATTCAAAAACGATCCTCCAAATCCTCCTGACACGTCTTGAAACACGGTCACAGCCCCTTCATATTTGTTGCCCTCAAATGCCAGCCCAATCAGTTTAGGGTTTTTCGCCATGGCTGCCCTGGCATCAGCAGCCAACTGGGTAAATGTACGAGGGGGTGTTTTAACCAAGTTTGTGCGGTAATATAAGCCTTCCACGTTAATAAACCAGGGAATGGCATAGAGTTTTCCTTGATACTCTCCCGCTTTAACCATCCCTGGATAAAATTTGCTCATATTAGGATGAAATTGATTCAATGGCATGATCCACTTGGCCGCAGCAAATGTTGGCGGCCAAATGACGTCCGATGTAATCACATCGGGTGTGGCCGATCCGGAATTTAAGTCTGTCACAAGGGTTTGATAAGCGCTATTGGATGACGCCGATAGTGTCTCAATCTGAACATGGATATGCGGGTGCAATTTTTCAAATTCTTTGACAGCTTGTGCTGTGGCTTGAGCTTCGGTGCCAAGACCTTGGGTCGCAAACACCAATTTGACCGTTTTAGACCCGGACGCCTGGGTGCTGCTTCCACACCCCGCCAACGCTGCCGTCAAAAACACGGCACTAAAAACTCCCACCGTGCCTCGCTTTACGCGTGTATTGTTTACCATACTGTTCCTCCTACCTTTGTGGTGTAGCCTTTGACCCACGAATATTTTTTGTTTTCAGTAATTTCTGGTCTCTACAATCCGTTTTGTGTAATTAATGTTTTGCGAATTTCCCGTATTGTGTCATACTTTGAGATATAATTCAATCGTTTCACTGAAACGTTTCAATTTTTTTGATGGAGGGCGTCTATGTCGCAAAATTTTCGCCGTGCACGTATTGGCGATGTGGCTAAGTTAGCCGGGGTGTCTGCATCCACCGTGTCATATATTCTGAATAACCGGGGAAATTTTTCCGCTGAGACGGTCAGTAGAGTCCATGAGGCCGCCAGGACTCTAAACTATTCGCCCAACGCCCAGGGCCGAATATTGGTAAAGGGAGTCTCTGAAACCATTGGCATTCTTCTTCCTCCATTTCGCACAGAAGAACATTCACCCGGTATCTTTCTCGGCTTGATGCCAGGACTGATTACTGCCTGCCAGGAAAACAATTATCATGTCATCGTGTTGGTCGGATCCAGCACCCAATATTTACAGCAGGTCGTATTGTCCAGACGAGTAGACGGTCTGATTTTGCTGCATGATCCTGATCTGGCCCAACACCGGGAAATTCTACATCAATATCACATTCCGTTTGTGGTGTTTGGCAATCCCCGCAGTGATGATTTGTCATATGATGCTGATTTGGAAGAAGCCGCCCGCATGGCTACCCAGTATCTTATTGACCTCGGTCACCGCCACATTGCCTTTATGCCTTCGAATTCTCTGCCTTGGCAAACGGAACGATACCAGGCAGCCTTTGAAAGAACGATGCGTCAATATCACCTGACCCCCACGGTTCTTGGCCACGCGCCGCCCGAAGACAGCCACAACGAGCGCCATGCAAGAGAATATCACGGAGCGTATGATGCCTTAACCCAGCTTAACCCTCCCACCGCCGTTTTGGTAACCACCCTTCGAGGCGCCCAGGAAGTCATCCACTTGGCGGAGAATCTCGGCATGCACGTGCCCAGACGGTTGTCAGTGATGAGTCTTGAGCCGATGTGGGCGCCTCAGGACACTCATCTGGCTCTCTCTACAGTGGAAATCAACCTCAGTGAAGCTGGCTACCAATTGGCCAGGACGCTTATTACCCTTATTCACGGGAAACCTGTCACAAGCCAACGCGTCATCCCTTCACTCAATATTCGCCAGTCCACCGGTATCCCGGCCGTATTCCAGACTCCGAGCACAGACATTAGCGAGCCCGTTCTCAAGTCGGGTCCGGTTTTTGCCCTCTTTTCCACTCAAGGTCACGTAGAAGTCCATTCCAAGCGACAGGGGATTTATAGTTTTGATACACGCCTGTTATCGGTCTATCAATGGCGAATAGAAAATGAAGTGCTAGATCCTGTGGGATTCGAAGTGCAAGACAATACCCTGTTCCTGCGGTATGTGGCTGTCCAAGAGGGAGCAAGTTTGGTACTTAGACGCCACCTTACGCTTTATGACGATCATTTGGACGATCAGTGGGAATGGGAATACTATGGACCATCTTCGTCCTGGACTTTATCTGTCGCGATGGATGCCGATTTTATCGACATTTTCGAACTGCGGGGCACTCCCAAAACAGGCGAAGGCCAGAAATCGAAATTCTTCCAGGATGATCACTATGTCATCGAATACGCAGGGGCCGATGGCATAACCCGCCAGGTCTCTATGCAAGCCAATCCCACCCCCTATCATACCCAAGAAGGCAAATGGCAATGGCGTTTTCATGCCTCCGACAAACAGGGACAGCTTAACGTGGGCATTCACTGGGTCAATCCGGTGAAGATTGCACCCTCTCATTCCTTCGGAGCATCTCACAGCCCCTTATCCCCGGCATCCTCGTCCCCAAACTTTGATTTCCATGACTACCCGTGGAGTCAAATTATTCGTCAAGCGCATCAGGACTATCACCGGCTTCTCACCGACTTTGGTCAGGGGGTGGTTCCTATGGCTGGCATTCCCTGGTTTGCCACTTTTTTCGGACGCGACGCCATCATCGCCTCTTATGAATACTTGCTGTGGGATCCGAGCGTGGCCATGAACACTTTATATACCCTGGCACAGTGGCAAGGACAACAAGAAGACCCAGCACGCGAAGAAGAGATCGGAAAAATGGTTCACGAAATCCGCTTTGGAGAAATGGCGCAAAGTGGGCAAGTACCCTTTTCTCGGTACTACGGCTCGGTCGATGTCACACCGCTTTTCTTGATTCTGTTGCTGGAAACCTGGCGTCGCACCGGTGATGATCAACTCATAGACGATTTATGGCCTCATGCCGAGAAAGCTTTAGCATGGCTTTTGAAAGCACAAGATCCTGCCACGGGATTATTTTCTTTTCAAAATCATGGAGACCAGGGGTTAATCATCCAATCTTGGAAGGATTCGTTTGACTCGATGGTTTACGGCAGTGGTGAACATGCCAGGCCTCCTTTAGCAGTCAGCGAAGTGCAAGGCTATGCCTACCGGGCTTTAGATCTCTGTGAGCAATATTACCGGTACAAAGGCGCTATGGACAAAGCGCAGGAACTCCATAAACGAGCGGCTACTCTCAAACGCCAGTTTAACAAGCTTTATTGGATCGAGTCCGGATCTTATTACGCACTGGCCCTAGATTCTTCACTTCGTCCTCTTGATGTCTTGACATCGGACACCGGACAATGCCTTTGGAGTGGTATCGTCCAATCCTCACGCGTTCCCGCTTTGACTCACACCATCATGACGCCTGAGTTGTTTTCTGGGTGGGGAATCCGGACCCTGTCCCATGACGCCCTCACTTATGACCCCTACAGCTATCATCGCGGCAGTATCTGGCCTCACGATACCGCGTTAATCGCCAAAGGGCTGGCGCAATCGGGCATGTGGAAAGAGTCGCGAGTTGTGGCCCGGAGTCTTTTTGAAGCTGCTTCCCATTTCTCTTTTTATCGGTTGCCGGAATTGTTTTCCGGTGAACCTTCGACGTCGCCCCCCTCTCCTTATAAAGGTGCCTGCAGCCCCCAGGCTTGGGCCGCAGGATCCCCATTATTGCTTCTTCAGGTCATGTTAGGAATGGAGATTGACGCCAAGCGCCGCCTTATTACCCTTCGCCCTGAACGCCCTTGGCCTATGGGTTCTTTTGCCATTCACAATATTCCTCTGACCCAGGGCGATGTCATCACCCTGCGGTTTCAGTCCAGAGGAATTGTCATTGAAAAGGTGCCGAATCATTGGAAGGTGAAAAGAAGCTAATACAATAGATATCGGAAGAATCATGTCTTAGCGGGGCAGATCTCCCGCTGAGTCGGGGTCCGAGCAACTGTTGTCTTAGATTGTCAGGGCTTGTCGGATTGGCCTGAAATAAAAGATTCGATTTGGGGCCAGGACTGGAGTGCTGTTTGACGTCCTGTTGCCACCAAACGCTCAAAGTCACGGAAGGCAAAAAACGGTGTCCCTTCAGTGGGAGGACAAATTGTCAATACCGGATATCCCCTGTTTTCGATACCGGCCAAATATTGCGTGACAAAAGCTTCAGAACGCGACAAGATTTCACCAATACCCATTTTTTCTCCGTTTTTCACATCCGTCGGAGTCACATTCACTGCGAGAACCGGATGTGGGATTAACTGATATGCCCAATTGACTGGCAAGGTATTGGCAAGACCACCATCCACATAAAGATGAGAATCTCGCCTCACAGCGTCGAAGAGGCCAGGCATGGCCAATGATTTGCCACTCACGCTTTGGCAGCTTCGAAGGGCGGTGCGGGGTAAAGACAACTGGTGACATGGTGGCAAGATCCACGGAAGTCACCGCGCATGGTATGACCCAATCCTCAATGAATTGTATCTGCGGAGCAAGTGCCAACAGACTGAAAAGAAATTCTCGGGGATTGATAAAACCCGATGCTGGCTGTCCCAAATCTGGCCATATTTCACTGACAAGGCCATGCACATTGAGATCAAAATAGTCCCAAGGCGCGTTTGTAATCCTGCGTCCCCAGGCAATCATAGTTGTACTGTCAACCCCTGAAGATATTAACGAGGCCACGATCCCCCCGGCCGAAGTCCCGGCCACAGCCACAGGTTGGACTTTCCTTTCTTCCAACACCTGAATTACGCTAAGTGGGCCGCGCCTAATAAACCACCCCCAGACAAGGCCAAGGAAAACATGGGACTTCCTCCTCATCTCAATTCACTGATTCATAATATTCTTTCATGGCACGGTTGGTTCCCCCGGTCTTGATCATGTTGCGCGAGCTCTCCCTCTCTTCGGCATAAAGCCTTCTCGACGACATCGGCAATCAACTCGTTTACGTCTGAAGCCGTTACGCCATGACGGGAACCTTAGGGAATTCCAGAAACAAAATTTATGGGATGGTCTGAATTTCGCCCTGGATCGATCAGGTTGTCATAATGCACGGCATGATAATGGGAAAATTGGTCATATGCAATCTAGGGTTAGATGGTCTCTGGCTTCATGCCGAGTAATTGAGTCTCTTTTGTGCAAAACCTGGTTGACTTGGCCTACGAAATCACCATCTCTATTGTGCAAAATGTGGTTGGAGGCTCCAACGGCGGAACTGGCCGGATCGGGGGGCCGGATTGCATGGGGAATCCCGCCAAAGACCTTTACAGCGACGGGTTGTTAATCCTTAATGCCCTAACGGGCCAGTTCACCTCATTCGCATCGTCAAACTTTGCCCGTCGGTGCACGAATCCTCGGAGTTCTGATGGGATTGTTCCCCATCATGCCATCTTCTCGTGATCTCCCCGATGTCACCGCTTTCCTGAACTGGTCGCTGTATCAGCGAGAACATCGGAAAGAAAGAGGCGCTGATGAAAAAACCGGTTCTGCGTGACGCGATCGCGCTGGCAGGCGGTAGCCTTGGTGGGGTGCGGCACACTCGTGTCGACATAGGTGAATCCACCGACAGGGGGGCAGTACCAGCGTCGCTGTCAGCATGTGCATACTGATGGCACATTCCGCTTATCCTGCGGATACCGTCACGCAACGGGAATGGAGGGGTTTGGTAGGTGTCGCCTCGGCCACCATGACTCCGGACGGACGGCACCGATTGGATGAGACGCCGGCGGATTTAGGTGTTTCTTCAAAACAATGATTTTCGCCTCCCCTTCTTTACGAAAGGCCGCGAACATATGACGCGGTGAATACTTATTTGCTCAACGGATTCCCAAGAGTAATATCACTCCAACAATTACTCCCGTAAAGTTTACGATTATAAGCGTATAATGAGCCCATGACCTTGGACTACATCTATTTGCCAAAAAAATGATTGGTTACAAGGAAAAATCCCAAGACAGTTAGGCCAGAACCCTAACACGGGAGCTGCCTTCGTTCCCGCTAGGGACAATGCCTACAACGATCAGCAGCATGCCGACATCCTAAACCCAATCTCGCGTTGCCATCCAGAGGCTAATCCCCATATCGTGCCACCTGCAATATGCGGAAAGAAGATCTGTACAATAGATGCCCCGCCAAAGGCGATACCGGCGACTACCAAATACGTATGCAAAATCCCATTCAATTCCATTTGCCTCGGGCAAAGGACCATTTTACGCGAACTTTCTATTCCTCTCGGGATGCGTCAAGCGTAATCAGCGGCCCGGGAATGGTTCCCAGGACCGACCAGGGTTGGCCTATCATCAATGAAATTGTGCGAGAAACCGGACCTTCGCCCCCCCCCCTTTTTTTCCTGTAGGTGGGGGGCTTCAGCGTGAAGCTGCTTCATCTTGAGAATGTGTGTTGAAGATACCGTCCTGTAAGTTGACCGATCCTCATAGGATCGCGCCTTTGGTATTGAGGATGGTAAGCATCTCTGCCACCGGGTGATTCAGACCCCTCCAAACACCGCTCCACGGTCTCGGCCGTCACCGGCCCATGACTTTCGAGGCCGATCAGCAGCGCACCTGTCACTGATCGGTCCGTCTTCAACAGTCTTTCCAACCCGCGAAGGACCAACCGTCGAGAACGGACCGTAAATTCCAACATGGGTCCCGATCACCGGAGAGGTTCAAGCTGGATTGAAACATGCACGCAGCTTGGGAATATCATGACCAAGGGAATAACGGCAGAGATCAAGATCATGCAACCGGCGGTTCCCCCTGGGAGCACACCCTATTTATCCTGTTCTTGATACCGCCTCCTAGAATCATCCTCACCCCCAGAAGACTTCTCGGGCATTCGCCAAGGCCAATAGGCTTGGCGTCCTAAAACCACGATCGTCGCCGGAACTAAGAACGAGCGGACTATCCAGGTATCCACCAAAACCGCAAAACTCAACCCGATCGCCAGTGTTTTCATCACTTCAAGCGGACTGATTAATAGGGATAGAAATGCCACAACCATAACCATCCCGGCACCGGTGATCATGGATCCCGTCGTCGCCACACCATGAGCCACCGCCAAACTGGGTGTTTCTCCGTCGCGCAAGGGTTCCTGAATACGGTGTAGTAATATAACTTCGTAGTCCATCGACAAGCCGAAAAGCAAAACAAAGATGAGGGGAGTAATCGAACTGTCCAAAGGTTGGGCTTGAAATCCCAATTGCCCATGCTGAACCACCAGTACCAGCAATCCTGCTGTGGCCAATGCCACCACTGCGTCAAAAACGACTCCCAAAAAAGCTTGAATCACGGAAGACGTGGCAATAGCCAACACGACGAAAGCAACCGCCAGAGCCGACGCGATAATAAGGGGCAATCGATGAGAAGTTAAAATATTGAAACTACGCAATATCGGGACCTGCCCACCTACTGCGGCTTTCGTTCCCTTAGGAAGCCAATGGGGCAAATTTTGGTTGATGTGGCTGACCAAGTTGGATGTTGCCCCATTATCCGGACCCGTTTTAGCCGTCACATACAGCACCACCAAATGCGCGTCAGACGGTGCCATAAAGTTACTCATCCCAGTTCTTAGGGAAACAGGAAACCGCTGAGGCCGGCTGACCAGCGTGGCAAATTGTGGCGCGCCTAGGCCTAAAGCTGTCGTGGGCGAGGCGACTTTTTTCACATCAGGCAATGTTTGTAATTTTCGTGTCACCAAAGAAACTCGATTCCAGTTGGCCTTTTGGGTGAGGGATGACGAAAAACGGATCGCGACGGCCAAAGGCGTAATGCTTCCCGAACCTTGAAGCTTTTGTTCTAGCGTGACGGCTTGACGGATGGAACTGTTAAGAGGAAGCATCGTCGCGAGATTTGCTGGGGTTTTCATATTAATTTGGGCGCCAAAAAACGCCAACGGCAACAAGATAACAAACCCAATAGTGATTGCCGTCCACGGCCTTTTTGTGACCCACTTGCTCAACCGGCGCCAGAATCCCAAGTTTGGCACCCGTTTAAGACTCCCCCAGTCAATATGACGGCCCATCAAACTCATGATGGCCGGGAGCAGGGAATGAGTAGCCAACAGCACGGAAGCAATGGCAATAGATCCGCCTACGGCCAGCCCCCGCCAATAGGCATCACCTCCAATAAGCAATGCACCCACGGCAAGAGCTACAGCGATTCCCGAATAGAGAACCGACCGCCCTGCATGGCGCATGCTTTCAACTACCGCTCTATCTACACTCTCACCACGAGACAAGTGGGACCGAAATCGGTTGCTGATAAAGAGCGCATAGTCGATACCGACTCCTAGGGCTAAAAAGGTGGCAATATTGGTTAAAAAGACCGAAAGTTTAATATGCGTTTCGATTACAGAGATCACAGCCAACGCCAATTCGGATCCGGTAATCGCAATAATTAACGGAAGAAGAATAGCAGCAACCGAGCCATAGATGAAAAATAATAAGACGGCCAAAACCGGTAATGCGAGAAGCCCACTTATCGCTAAGGTTTTTGAGCTGTCATGTGAGACCCGTTTGCCAATCGTGCCCTGAGTCACATTTTGCGACTGCCCATGATTAAGATGAACGACCCGAACCAAACTGGACTCCTGAGCCACTGTAGTCCCACGCAAGGGCAAATATAAAATATGGTCCGTCGTCATCTGGTGAAAGCCGCCACTGGGGATATGTTCACCGCGAGCTAAAGCCTGAACCTTTGAAAGGGACAAATTTTCAATTAAAATCGGCACTGGGCTGGGAGGAGGATGAAGCCGGGCTACTTGATTGGTGGCCCAGGTAGCCCGGCTTTGCGGACGCCCAAAGCCAGCAGGAGTCAAATGTTTCGTAACATTGAGCGCCCATGGCATCGTAACGGCAAACAACACTACCCAAGCGAATATAATCAAGACCCTTCGCTTGGTCAAAAAAGCCGTCCATCGTTCAAACCCCATATCTTTCACTCCAGCCTGATGAAAATCCTAGGTGTAATAGTATTTATCGTATCATAACCGCTTTCTTAGTTGTAGCAACTGTAACTTTCGGACTCACAAGGGCCATAGTGCCCATTCCCGCTGCTCAAACCACAGGGATTTGTGGATCGTCTTTCGCCAGCTTGATTGCACAATGGGTTTGCCATTCCCCTAGTAATCGCCCAATGTCGATTGTAGTGCGCTTGTATGGCCTCACACCGAGAGCATAAAAGGCTGATAGTGAGGTGTGCATGCCTTGTTATTTACGTGCTTTTAATATACTCCCCTTTAATCACGAAGAAGGAACCGCGAATGGTCCCAGCAAGTTTAGACCTTTGTTGGGCAAATTTAAATTTCTCTGCCAACTCCTTAGGTATCTCCATCCCCTCAGACAGCTTAAAACCCACCGCCCGCTTCTTCGGATCATCTACAGCATACATAACGTTGACCACTAGACCATCCGCATACAAGACATAGGCAAATTGGAGGTTTTCCACTCGAAAACATGACGTTTCAAGAGGTGTGGCAGCAAACTCAATACCACGCTCCTCTTTCAAAATGCGGCGGACATAATTTAACGTGTGCTGACTCTCACGGGCTGGCACCACGGTAAATCTGTGCTGGTATTTGTTCTGAAAGTAACGAGCTTCATGCGCACGTAAACCCGCCAGTTTTTCGGCTACCGGTGACGACGTCAAACCAACCGTAGATACCTGACTGAAATCAACGGTATACGGCATTCCTGTATCTCCCCTTCGCGTATTAGCCGTTTTCTAATTGCTGTACTAGGCCATGCATGAGATGCCTTCTAGGACCCACACCCAGGAGATTTTCTTGCGTTGAAAATGGCACAAAGGCACGTCCGCATACTCAATTGCCTTGCGGGTTGGTAGGATGCCGTCTTGATCGTAAGTGGCAAAGACGGGCACTTATCGGGCTTGCACCCGGACCGGCTATAAATGCTTCCTACGCAAATGTCACGTACGCTGGTAATACAGTTCGACAAACTCATTATATTGGGTAACCTTGAGCAGTTGGAGCGTCATTTCATACGAACCTGGCTTAAACAACAAAATGCCCTGACCAATAATGGCTGGCGCGACATGAATGATAAACTCGTCCACTAGGTTCTGCTCAAACAAGGGGATAAGGATTTCCTGTCCTCCCACTATCCAAATGTTCTGGCCAGGTTTGTTTTTGAGACAGGCAGTGAAACGGGCAATGTTTTGGTTCAGAAATGTGACATTGGCCGTTTGTTCACGCAACGTCCGTGAAAACACGTAACATTCTTTGCCTTCATAAGGAAATGCGCCCTGTACATTTTTTAAAATCCCTTCGTAGGTTCTTCTACCCAGTAAAATTGTATCAACGTTTTCATAGAAAGCGGTATATCCATTGTCGCCCCGGCCTTTGCATTTCAGTAGCCAGTCGAGGAAGTCGTCATTCCATGCGATATAGCTATCCAAACTTTAGGCAACATAAAGAACAACTTTCCTGGAAATGGCACAGGAATCGCCGATTGAATCCGGCGAGCTCATCGTCTGATGACCAATGGCCGACAATAGGCAGAAGTCTCTGGACCTGGCCAAAAGCAGGGATATTTCCCACCCTGACGCAGCGAGTTTCATGGCTGATCCCGACAAAGACAGTGAAAATGAGTTTCCCACCGTGCCCTGATTCACTAATCTCCTTATCAGCAAGGAACTTGGCATAACATAAACATAAAAGATAGACACGCAAATAACCAGTATTTGACCAGGAAAATCCAAGTCCAAAATCCTCATAATTACAGAGAGCAATTCGGTCTCTTGCTTAACCCTCCCAGTAAACCGCGTGCAATGCATCAAACCATCATGGACTTGATAGTAGAGGCTTTTGTTTATGTTTATTATGACTCACGCCATTTGTGTCCTCCTCCGCCGCCTTTGGACTGACATATCATCACCTGCGAGGCCATGAAGTTCTCAACTTTTGAATTCTTGCCAAGGATGCACAAATGCCCCATCATTGGTTACACTACAAAGGTGGTTGCAAGACCATTCTGGGCGTTTTTGTCCACGGACTGCAATGAATTGAAGTTGTCTCAGGTTAAGCACGCTAAGACCTGACACACAAAAATTCTAGAATCGACGATCACAGATTGCTAAAGTCTGAGATCTCAAGGAGGATTGCAATATGGCTCTAGTTGGATCTCCCGCTCCATTTTTTGAGATGCCAGCGATTATGCCCAATGGGGAAACAGAAACCGTCCGACTCGACACCTACCGAGGCCAATGGCTGGTTCTCTTCTTCTATCCACACGACTTTACCTTTGTTTGTCCAACCGAAATTACGGGACTATCACAAGCTTATGACCGGTTTCGAGAGCTCGACGCCCAAATTTTAGGAGTATCGACAGATAGTCCCTATGTACATAAGGCATGGATGGCTCAAAGCCCAGATCAAGGAGGAATTGGCCAAATCCGCTATCCGCTGGCCAGTGACGGGACGCATGAAATTGCGCGTCGGTATAAGGTTTATGTTGAAGGAGAAGGCGCTGCCTACCGAGGATTATTCATCATCAACCCAGATGGTTACGTAGAATATGAGGTCGTGCATAACCTCAACGTAGGGCGTTCGGTTGACGAAACCCTTCGCGTTTTGCAAGGTATTCAAGCTGGGGGACTATGCCCTGTAGACTGGACACCCGGAAAACCTCTGCTAAACTCTTAAATCCGGACCCATTTCTGCGTATTCTCTTGGGAATGGATTTTATTAAAGACTCTTGCATCGGCCATCATGCCCATGCAAGAGTCTTCCCTTCTGAATACATGCCTTCGCACTCCTGATAGCTGCCCAAATGTTACAACAAATCGCCTCCAATGCAAAAAATTTCCCTCATAGTGCTGGGACCGGATAATCCACGGGCCCTCCACAATAAGGAAACGGGTAAACTCTATTCCTTACCGAACAACCACAGAAGTTTCAAACTGTGGAAGACCCTAACACGATGCGATCACCACCGGACGTTTTCTCTACAATAGTTGAAATGAGCGCCCCCGAAAGACGCTCCTTACGATGAACTCTTTCCTCAATGTCGTTTGTGCCTTCTAACCGCACTCTCTCTCACGGCGTACTGTCCCAACCATTCCATTTTCTGCCTAGGTTCTGCAATGACAAAAAAATGAGCTGAACTAAGCGAATTTTTATGACGTGAACCGATTCGCCTGTCGGTCAACAATTTTCCCTATCATAGAATGAATCGTGAGCTTTAGTAGATTAGATGCCATTGATATCGCTTTATGCCAAGAAGGAGTGAAGCCACGTTTTTTCTGTGGCTCGTCCCAATTGCATATCCCATTCATATATGGGAAGAAGCATCAAGATTCATTCCCGGGACTAAAAAATATTCATGACTCTTCACTGGGAGGTTTACCATGCCTCTCTTGGTGTTTGGAAACGCACATTTCATGCTCTATGTTCTTATCTCCGTGCTCTTGGCCAGTGTTATCCATAAGGGGTATCGACGGCAGCTTGGATTTGATCCAATTCCTTGCTTCATACTGTCCTGATCTTGTGGTCCGGAGATTGTTCCCGAGTTGTTACTGCCGGTTCCATTTCTGTTCCGATCGCACTTTACGCTGATATTTCATTGTGGAATCAAATGAGCGCCACCGCCATAGCTGGTACATTGCTGTGATGTGATCTGTATTCCGCAACTAAGTGCCATGCGCATTGCCCACGCATAACAGAAGAGCATCCCATAAGAATAGCCGACGCCTTTCCAAAGCCTAAAATGGTCATTGGCAGGAACAATTCCATCTAGAAAGCCACTGCCCCTTGGTTGACCTGGATTTCCCTGCTGTCCTTCGGTCCTGTGCGGAAGCCGTGATTGTCTATCACTGGCACGACAGAAAACGTCTAGACGTTCCACCCTATCCCTGTGATCCATGGTATTATCGAGTCTGTTAGTACAATGACACTGGTGTTTATTAGCTATGACCACCAGGCAGAGATGGCTGGGCCCAGAATTCTCCAGGGCTCTATAGTCTCTTGTCAACATGACGGGGTTTTAGCCAGCAGTGTATTGCGCAACAACTCCATAAACAAGGAGGAAGGCAGCATGCCTCGGTCGACCGAGTCACAAGACAGACCAATGCCTCAAAATTCATTGGTCACAATCCAAAGGTTGCGGCTTTCCTTAGCGTTTTTTGCTCTATTGGACGTTGCCGCTCATCTATTTGCCGGACCTGCTGCGAGCAGGCTTATTTCCTACTGGATCGATATCGAAACTGCTTCTTATGGGTTAATCGCTGTTATTTACCTCTTAGGCCTTCGCCAGTTTTATGCACCGCCGTTGTGGTTTACAGCTTACAACATGTTGATGTATTTCCTTTCGGGATTTATCGCGTTGCCATTCGGGATTAATCCCCAGCCCTTGACCGGGCATATCCAATTTGCCCAGTATTCTTTTGGGCGGTCATTTTCACTTATTGCGTGGATATATTTACTTATCATAGGTTGGTGGATGCTCAAACATGATCGAGGTTCGAAGCTCGATGAGTTATTGAGAACATCATGAGGTCTTTTCTCACCATGGCTCTGCCCTCTTTGTCCCAGCAGGGCTATGGTGAAAATTATCAACACACAAATTCATCGAGAAAATACAAGCACGTCAGACAATGTTTGTCCCCTGTATTCATGAAGAGAGGCAGATGGAAAACTCCCAACGCATGAAAGATTAAAACTCCTCTTGCCATGGGCAATCCAATCTCACAGAATCTCATCCACAAATCCTCTATTCTCTGGAAAATTATGGTCCAGTGATACTTTTGCCAGACAAAAGCTGCCCTCACCCTCGGAACAGATGCCTTCTGTTCAAAACAGAGCAGGCCTATGAATTTTCAAGGATCAAAGTTTGTCACCGGTGTATAATATGGGTTCTAATTCGTGGCTAGACATAAAGTGGGATGCTCCTAGGGCCATCTAACAGCAGTTCTCTGGGAACGTCTTTTGTTGTGTGACCCAGCAAGACGATATTTGGCCGGTGCTAAGAATTGCCATGTTTCATCCTCTAGGTTACAAAATCTTGAGATGAACGTCTTAGAATCAGGAGGAGAAAATTGATGACCAAACCCCAGGAAGCTTCCGGCCATTTATCTGAGCTTGACCACCTCTATGCTCAACATTTTGAAAAGTTGGTGCGTTATGCCGAATATCTGTTGGGGCAGAATCGTCAGAGTGCCGAGGATGTGGTCCAAGAAGCCTTTACCCGTCTAATCCATCACCCGCTGGATGATTACACCCGTGGTGCTGCCTGGCTGAAAACGGTCGTGACCCGTTTGAGCTATGACCGCATGCGGGAATTGAAAAAGCGCGGTTATGGGGATGTTCCGGAAGGCGCTTATCCATCTGCCGAAGACGTGTCACTGCAGGAATTTGACCGAACTTTGTTGCGAGCAGCCCTGGAGACCCTGACCGCACGGGATCGCCAAGCTCTGTGGATGCGGCACAATGGGTATCGCTACAAGGAAATTGCCCAAAAGCTAGACCTAGATCCCACCCAAGTTGGCATGATTTTATTGCGCGCCATGAAAAAACTGCGTGTTGCTTACCACACGAAAGAGGAGGATTCACATGAAGAGTTGCCCTCTAGACCCGCAATGGCTCGAATTCCTCGACCAGGAAATAACTGATGAAGTGGACGCCATGCTTCAAACTCATCTAGAATCTTGCGGGAATTGCCGCTCGCGTCTTCACGACATTGCGGCCTTGGCCGCCTCCTCCACCGAAGCTTTCGGGATGCCAGAAGAAAACCGCTCCCACCGTCTCGTCTTCAAGCAGACGGCACGTACGAAGACGACTCTAGTTGCTTCTGTGGCGGCGCTCATATTGATCCTTTCATCCCTGAGTTCTAGTGGTCGTCACGTCTTAGCCGCCGTATGGCAAACTCTTTTGTTTCGCCAAGTCAATGCAGTGCAAATCACCTCGTCCCAACTTGCCCAAATTAATTCCCGCCTCACCCAAGGAGGGCGAGTAAATATCAAGCACTACGGCTCCATAAGTCTGACGCAACAGGGCCATTCTCAAGTCTCAGTCAAATGGGCCACCCTAAGGAGAACAAACAAAGAGGCCCGTGTGTGGCCAAAAGAGTGGCCTTCCCCCCAGGCATCGATTCAATCAGCTCAGCGGCTGACTTTGACACTTAATGTCCAGGCGATCAATCAGTTGCTGCAAGCCGAAGGAGACAAAACACTCTTCCCCAGATCCTTAAATCATGTGCCGATCACCGTAAACATTCCCCAAATCACCACACTCTCCTTGCAACCGGGGCCATCCCATCCTCAAAGCCCATTTGCCCAGTTGAGTGTCTCGTCGGTGCCGACTTTGGTCGTACCCAAAGGACTGAACATGATTCGAGTATCCCGGGCTATTGAATCCCTGCCATTTTTGCCTAGCTCAGTGACTCAGCAATTAACAGCCGTGGGCAACCATTTGAGTTCAACCTTGCTTATTCCGTCTCAAGGTCCCAGCACTCATTTCACGATCCAAGGAGTTCCGGGACTCATCAGTGTATCCCCTGGAAGTGACTATCAGGCAACTTGGATACGCCATCACGTTCTCTACAGCCTGAACTATCAACCAGGCAGAAATCTCAAACTAAAAGCTTTTGAGAGGCAGGTATCCCAATGGTTCCCAACGCCATAGAAACTGTCGCATTAAAAAAAATTTACGGCTCCCACATGGCGGTGAATCATGTCAGCCTGATCGTCCGCCGCGGTGAAATATTTGGTTTTTTAGGCCCCAACGGGGCCGGTAAAAGCACGGTCGTCAAAATGCTCTTGGGATTGGTCACACCCACGGCGGGCACTGCCCGCCTTTTGGGGCATTCTTACCGCGAGGTGTCCATACGCCGGCAAATTGGCTATTTACCGGAACTTTTTCGCTTTCCGCCGTGGCTTCGTGTCCAGGAAGTTTTGACTTGGCATCAAAAGTTGTCAGGACTGACACCAAATCTGGGACAAGTCCGAGATATTCTCCAGCAAGTCGGATTAGAAGGGCGGGAATCACACCGTGTCAAGTCGCTCAGTAAAGGTCTGCAACAAAGATTAGGGCTTGGTGTAGCATTGATCGGAGACCCCGTCTTGCTCTTTCTCGATGAGCCCACTTCGGCCATGGACCCATTAGGCCGACATGAAATGTCTCAGTTATTCAAGGCTATGCGAAAGCAAGGCCGCACTATTTTTCTGAATAGTCATTTGCTAAGCGACATGGAACATTTGTGTGACCGGGTCGCATTAATTGATCACGGGAACATTTTGTACACCGGAACTTTGCAAGCGGCTCTGCAGAATCAGCACGGGGGTTACCGTATATTTCTTGACCAATTGCCTGAAGCTTGCCTTGCCGATTTGTCACAACATGACCTCAGCTTGCATCCAGTGGGAGAGTACTGGCATTTTCCTTATGCCAGGGAGAAGTTGCCTGTTTTACACCAAATTTTGGCTCATCACGCCATTGATGTCTATGAGGTGGAAAAGGATAAGAAAAGCTTGGAGGACTGGTTCCTCGAAAGTCTCGAAACCGACGACCCCGTACACGGACCCACCCATGAACCGAAGCTGTTGCGAAAGGATGAACGTCGTGCGTAATATTCGCTTGATAGCCCAAATGAGTATAAACGAAATGAGTCGACGCAAAATTTTGCCCATTCTTGGGATCATGACCTTAGGGTTTTTCGTGCTCTTTGATTTCGTAATCGGCGGGCAATCCTCTGCTGCGGTGCCAGGAAATCCTCTGTCCAATCTTGCGACGGTCGTGGGTGATAAAGTGATGGCCGCTTTTTTTGTTAATCTGTTCATTGGATTCATGGCGATTTTCATTGTGTCCGGAGCCATCACACCCGAAGTAGACAATGGCACTTTGCTGGTCATTTTAGCCAGACCTCTAAAACGTTGGCAAATCATTGCAGGGAAATGGCTGGCCGTCTTAGTTATGCAAGTCGTGATGATCCCCATTCTGGTTATTGTGACGAGCATAATTGTCCATGCGTATTTTCCCCATCAAAGCATTCCTTTGCCTGCGCTTATGGGAACTATCCTGTCTTTTCTGGAAGAGGGTTGGATATTGAGTCTTTTAGCCTTGTTAGGCTCAGTTTTCTTGTCTCAGGTAGCCAACGGGATAATGATCGGACTGGCCTTTATTATTAACTTCATAGTGGGGTCCATGGCCCAACTCGTCCACCATTCCCTCATCCTGCAAATAGTGTCTCCCACACTGAGCCTTCTCATGCCGACCAACGAATTATACCGGCGCGCTCTGTTTGAATGGAGCGGCGGTATTTCCAATCCGTTTTTACTCTCAGCCTTGGGCCCCTTTGGCGTCACTCATCCTCCGGCCGGTTCCATTGCGATTTATGCCATTATTTACACAGGAATTATCTTCGCCATAACTTGCCGGTCATTTGCCCGACTGGATGTCTAAGGTCTTGCCATCCGATTCTTCTTAGGCACCTCCTCCGTTATGCGAGAAATTAGGACTGTGGATAAATTCGTCCGGCTCAACCTGATAGGGTTTGCGGACTTTGTGCGAAGATGCCGTTATTGGGTAGTCATCCCATTCGGACCTCCTTATGGATTGTCATCGATCTCTAGGAAAAACCGAATGGGATGCAGCGTTGTCCACACAAAATCTGGTGTCAAGGCGGGCCGACGGCCGACTCCTGCCCCGAAGGCGCAGCCGAGAGGCCGGGCCCTTCCTATTTACACTACATAATTGGACTCTAACCGATACCCACTGAAATTTGTCGTGGTGTCCTCCTACGAATTTCGGGTAAACTGGCGTTAGCTGAATCAGGCGGAAGTGAATCAGGGATAGAGAAGACGCTTGGTAATCGCACTCAATAATCCTCTCTATGGGTCGATAGCGAGAAATCAGAATCTTGTCTACGACATCACCCCAATACTCTTGCTGGTTCAGCTCATTTTTATCTTTTTCTTATCTAATCAGTGTATGAGTGGGACGTGGGCATTTTCTCATGCTTGCACGGAGTCAAACATATTTGACAAACGTTGAGGTTCTGGAAAGGAGATAGATAATGCACATACCAACTCAAGGCAAATGGTTCATGGCTTTAGCAGGCTCGGCTATGGTGGCAGCCGGATTTTCCAATTCCCATCAGGTGTCGGCCCATTCCCATCACTCAATATCATATCAGGTTCAGCACACCTGGACCGATGTCGGGCCCACCCCGCATTTTGCTGGCGTCGATATGCGCCTGAACAAACTGTTCGTGAGCAATCTAGCTCATGGCAGCGTCACGGTCGTGAACGCCAAGACCGGCCAGCAAATCGGCACTATTCACATTGGCGGCACGCTGCATACGGTAATGGTGGACCAAAAAACCAGCACGGTTTACGTCACCGACATTCAACGGGGTCTGGTTGATGTTATCAACGCCAAGACCGACCAGGTAGAAAAACAAATCAATGTGGGCGGCCATCCCCATGGACTGGCGGTGTCTCAAAGACTGCACGAGGCTTTCGTATCCAACATTGGTTTGAATTCGGTGCAAGTGATAAACCTCAAGACCAATAAAGTCATCAAAACAATTCCCGTAGGCCCCAACCCCTGGGGAGTGACCGTCAATCCCCGAACTGACACAATTTACGCCGCTAATACGGGAATTAACCCCTTTGCTACGAGCAAATCGCAACAAGTTAATCCCAATGGCGATTCCATTACCATCATCAACGGGAAAAACTTTACAGTCGAAAAAACACTCCCCGTAGGACCTCATCCTTGGAATATCATTGCCAACCCTTCAACCCACACGGTCTATACCGGTGTCAGCGGAGCTAACGAAGTCGCAATGATTCAACACCAGCGAGTGGTCAAAGATATTGGAGTTGGACACTCACCGCACGGAATAGCTTTGGACCGTCAAACGCACCGTCTCTTTGTCAACGACTCCTTGAGTAATGAAGTCAGCATTATAAATACTCGCACCAATCAAGTCCAGCAAACTCTTCCTACTGGCAAGCAGCCCCAGGGAATAGCCGTGAACAAGCATACGGGCACGGTCTATGCCATCAATCAGGCGGGCCAAAGCGCCACCGTGCTGGAACCCACCAAATCATCCAAGCAAGAAGAAATTTCCCGGCTTATTAAAAAAGAACGCCACCTGGCCACGAAGCTCGCGTCGATCGCTCGGCAGATTGCGCACTTGCAGCAATAAGAAACCAGCCCCACACTTTCTAAATTACGGGCCAAAGAAGAGTGTCTTTGGCCCGTTTTGACTAATCGTTCTGCCTGGCTTTGGCCCAGGGGGAATCGCAAGGGAAGCAAGAACTCACTATGCTATCCGGTATGATGACGCCAGCATATTGTCGACCACTCTTAACTGCCAATCACTGCTTGCTCCTTTGTAGATGTATGGTGGGCAAAACATGAGTACAATAAGTCACCGGTTATTTAGAAATTCGACTATCATGGCCTCCGCCCAATTGCTGACCCTTCTTATCAGCTTTGCGGCGCTTCCTATCGTGATTCATTTTATCGGGTTGAGTCTCTATGGGGTCTGGGTCATCATTTTCGGATTAGTCACCATGCTAGCGATTTTTGATTTGGGTTTAGGCGGCACCTTTGTGACTCAACTGTCGATGGCGCTGGCACGGGATGACAAGCGGCAGGTCAGGCAGTTTCTCACCTTGAGTGTCCTTTTTTATTTGTTGCTGGGGGCCTTGTTTTCTCCCTTATTGTACTTTGTTGTTCCCTTGCTGCCTTCCTGGCTCCATATTGCGCCCCGTTTCTGGCATAGTGTTGAACCCTTGATTCCCTGGCTTTATGGCTTTGTGTTCCTCTCCCAGGCATTTTCCGCTTTTACGTCTTTAGCCGCCGCTGATCAGCGTTTTGCCCTGGTAGCCGTTTTAGGGGTCTTGGGTCAGTTGACCAACTCCGGATCGCTGATTTTCTTGTTAATTTTTCACGTAGGCCTTCCTGCCTTTATTATCGCGCTTTACGCATCGTGGGTTATACCCACCCTGGTCTATGTCATCTTAAGCTTCCGCATTTTGAAAGAGTGGCCCTTTACTGTGCTCTGGCCTTTTCCCCGCCAACTCATGGCTCAGCTTGCCTCTTTCAGCGGATGGCTTCAGATAAACCGCATTTCTAACCAAATCACTAACGAGATCGACCGCGTTCTGATTGGGATTTATGTAAGTCCGGCTGCGGCCGGTGTCTTCCAAATCGCTTACCGCTTGACCCGCATTGCCAAAACTTTCCCCGGATCCTTGACGGGAACCATATTACCCGTCATCTCCCACTGGGAAGCCACCGACAACCACGATCACATTCGCCACACCTTTCGCGATGCGACGCGTTATCTGGTAGCTTTGACCTTGTTCTTTGGGGTCTTTTTTTGGAGCTGCGAACGCATTATCTTCCATTTTTGGCTGGCGCACCATTACCCCGGTGAATTTATCGCGATGGCTCTCTTAACCATAACGGCGGTGGTTAACAGCCTAACCGCAATTGGCCCCACGATTCTCCGCGGCATTGGCAAGCCGCGTCTGGAATCCTATTACGCCATATTAAATGCATTCCTCAAGATTCTCATCAGTCTCAGTTTAGCGTCGCGCTTCAAACTGCCAGGAATCCTTTTGGGCACGGTTCTGGGTACCGTCTTAGGATCTTTTTACTTTCTTTGGCTGTTCTTTCGCCGTATGAATATCAATTGGAAAGATGGACTATGGTCGTGGATCTGGCCCATCGTCATGACGGCCACCGCAAGCGGTGTTATCACCAATGTGCTGACTCATCGGATTGCCTTGCCCCCGGGACGCGCAAGCAGTCTGATTCTTTCGGCTGCGTTTGGGGTTTTCTACACCATCATTTTCGCCTATGGCCTGCATCTCTTCGGATTTTATCAAGAGTCACGGGATATTGAGCGCCTCAAACAAATCCTCCCTCACTCTCTTCTGATTATCGGTCAGCGTCTGCATATCTTTCCACGTCTTTCTCACGTTGGCAATATCTAAAAAGGCAAACAAAGTTTCTTCTCCACAAGGCCTGCTCGCAGAGCCCGAACAGGAAGGAAGATTTCATAAGTCAAACCTTCCGGCGAGTTAAAAGAATCCGTCGTGAAGGCAGGGCAGAACACTCAAAGTGCAACGCGAGTAGCCCGTCAGCATTCACTCAGTCCGAGTATGGTGCGATGGTGGGCTCGCAAGGCGCGGCAATGGGTCACAGGCAGTCCGGCAGGCTTGTCATTGACCGAAGAGAGCCCCGCTGCTTTTGATTATGTTGGTGGGAATGTCTCTTCCCAGCCCATTTAGCGGTTGAAATTATCTGTGATTACCCCAAGGGGGATGGGCTGACTGTTCTGGAATGCCGCTCAGCAAAGGGATTATCCAGTTCTGCTGGGAATTGCCATTATAGTGGGCCCCCTAACGATGTGGGGAAATCTGCTGGCTGATATTTTCTATCCCGTAGTCGATCCACGAATCCAATATCGATAGGCTGGAGAAGGAATCACAAGACAGCCATGGAAGCCAGGAAATCTTTCTACAGTCGATCGTTAACAGTTACAGTCGCTAAGAGGAGGGGTCCATATTACCTTCCGTATTTGACCACGTTTATCGTGATTAATTCCCAGTTGCGTGGGCGGGGATCCCTAACGAATGAGACGGCCAAGAATGCGCCCCACAACCTGAATGACTGCCCCAATCGCCGCCCAAATTAATCCGACCCAGAGATCCTCAAGCAATCCCGTAGCTAGGGCCCCGGCTGAATCCGGATGTGGGGTCAGTAGCATAAACGAGGTCAAAGTGAAGGCCACCGAGAATCCATGCCAGCCAATATTTCTTTAACACAATGCAGTCCCGGCCTTTCCATTGAACAATTCGCTTTCCACGTCCCATTGGCATGCATATAATTCGTCCCCAATATATTATACTCTTGACCGCTCCCAATGAAATGGACAGTACAATATTCGCATAGCTTTCTAAGAAGCATTCCGAAAACCCGTTTGTAACAATATTGATGAATCCGGTTCAAATGAGTTCACACCATGGACGCCAATACGTCCAATAAGGATGCGTAACTTCTCTTCTCCCTTACCATTTAGGTTGCCCCACTCCTTGAATCAATTTCCTAGCGGCTCTCAGAAACGTTCACTTTTCCCTCAAGCAAAGCCTATGGCATTTCAAGTTCCGGAACTCAAATGAACATTCATCCGGAACATCCACCAGAAAACCAGCACCATCACACACTCCATGGCGGCAAAAATTCCTGCTGTAGCAATATTGGATGCCGCAGGCAAACTCACGAGGATCCCTAATACGCCCAATCCAAAAGATATGCTTGGGCCGAGCCACAACGCAACTTTTTTGGAACTGTACCCATTGGGCTGCCCCGACAAACCAAAATGAATCGCCACCTGCTTTGGCAAACGCGAAGCAAAATGGCGACTCATCGCCCCTTGGATAATCACACTTAAGATTCCCATGCCTATACTCAAGTCGAGTCCGTAAGGAGGCGGCGAAACGGGCATGGCAGAAGCATTCACAAAATTGGCAGCGGCTTTGTGTAAAGCGCCGGGCAGACTCTTTATTCCTGGCGAAGACAATAAGATAACGTGAGAAGATCCCGCCACCGCCAAGATCGGCCCGTGACCGTATTCGAACACCATAGCATGTTGGTTGTTATTGAGAAGGAAATGACCGGCCTGCAAATCACCTGCACTAGTCCCATTAATTCTCTCGCTCAAACCCCAAGGGCCCCGGGAACTCACCCAGGCACTGTGAACATCCCGAGCAGGAACCATGACTGTACCAGAGCCGGTATTCACCGTCAAGATCCCTCGTGTCAATGACCATCCGGTATCCGTTAAGGACAGAGCGAGAAGAACAGGCAAAGCCAATGTCACCACACCGATGAGAGCAAGCAACAGGCTCATGGATTTCAATCGTGCGTTGATCCTTTTGGCATAAACGTAGCTCCCTACAGCTAGTCCCAGAAGAATCACGCAAGGAATATAGGCCCACACTCCTAAAACATCCACGGTTTGGCCGTAACCGATATGAAATCCCATCTGAAGTTGGCGGCCGGGCTCTTTTCAAGTCAGGGTCCAAGCCGCCAATCCTCCTCTCCATTATTTCTCTATTATTAATATTATTAATGGCACTGGCACTGCCATTTTAACGCTGCCGCACAGAGTACTGCCCACGGCAAGAGACTTTACCTATGATATTATTTTAAGTTCTGATTTGGAGAGGCCCAAAGCTCCCGACTCGTCAATTTTTAATCTTAGCCCGGGCCAGCTTCAGAGGATATTAAAGAAGGCTCACCCACTTTCTTGAACCAGAAAGCCCAGGCATTGGCTTCGGCCACAACATTTTCCAAAGAGCACAAACCTGTCAACCAGAAAACCTTGGGCCCAGGACGCCTTAAATCCCGGGCACTTGAATGTTGGCGTTAAACATTTTTCGGGGAATCAGATCATTGGGACTCATGGCCCTGCTCTTGCAGGACTTCGCATCTTGGCAAGGATCCGCACAATTTTTCCTCGCTACGTCTTCTCGTTAGGGTTGCTCAGCCACTTGAGGCGGTGTATCCAGTTCCTCCTGAGACATCCTGGAGGCGACGCCCCAAGGCAAGAAGAGCGCCAAAGCTACTACGACTACAATCGCACTGCCCACATCAATATTCATCCATTTCTGCGCACCCACACCCCCTACGTAGGTCATCGCCGTTAAAAACGCGATATAGGCCATATACCAGAGCGCATTTTTCGCATGGTCCCCAACCCTATACACCAGGCCAAAGATCACTGAGGCCGCCAACAGAAGCACACTCGCGTAAGGAACTGACGGCCACCCGCTCCAATAGACGATCAAAGACGCGGACGCAAAGGCCACTGCCGCGATGAGTCCTCCATGGCCAAGCCGTCCCTCCCGGCCTTGCTTGCGTAAGGCTAACATGACCACGGGGTTGACCGCGAATCCTAAGTACCCCGCCACCACCGCATCAGTAATGAGACTGTAAATAGACGGAAGCGGCGCCGCAATATAGGCCACAACCGCCCCCACTACGGTAAATACAATTAAGGCCCAAGCCGGTATGGCATAACGGTGGTCAATTTCTTTCATGCGAGCACTGACCAGGCCGGTTCGGCTCATGGCCAAGAGAATTCGGCTTCCTCCTCCCTGATAAATATAGCCGGTTACAAAGGGCCCCAAAATGGCTATCACTACGGTAAAGGCGATCAGCCACCCCACATGCGCTCCGCTGGCGATAGTAAGAAAGGGATTGCCCGCAATGGTCGACAAGGAACCCCAGCTACCCGGATGGATTTTTAAAGCCAGCCAGTTCAACGAAGTCAGAAATCCGACAGCCAACAGCACGTAAATGATAGTTTGACCCACCACCACCCAGATAATGGCACGCCCTAAAACCGATGGAGAGCGGACTTCTTCGGCATAATCGGGTATCACCCTGATACTGCCAAACGCGAACATTCCCAAAGGAATAGCGGCAAAAACTCCCCCCACGCCAAAAGGTGCAAACCCGCCAAAATGGGTAAAGTTTTCAAAACGAGCAAAGCCCAGAAATCCCACGGCGACCAGAACATATAAAAATAACTTGATCACTCCGAGAAAATCCGTAGATTGGGCAAAAGCCCTAATGCCAAAGTAGTTAAAAGGGAAGAAGATAATCATGAATATGACGCCCATCACAGCCCCGAGCGTGGTGGGATTTCCTGAAGAAGCCACCAAATGGGGATAGAAATAGTTAAGACCCTCAACAGAAGCCAACGCCTCTACGGGCGGAATAAAGAGATACCAGATCAAATCGGCAAAGGCATTGATCATGTTGGTCATTTTGCCATACGTGTACAAACTATACCGTGAAGGCCCCCCGGCTTCAGGATAGAGATAGCTAAGTTCCACATAAGTGAGGCCAACAAAAAGATACATAATCGCTCCAATAATCCAGGCCAACACTACTCCAGGTCCTGCCAGAGCAGCCATGCCCGCAGTAGAAAATAGCACACCGGTGCCAACAGCACCTGCTACCCCTATGATAATGAGGTCCTTTAAATCGAGCCCTCGCTTCAAAGTGTTCATAAAACACCCCTTAACGTCCAAGTTATGAAGATTGGCAGAACACGGCCAGGCAAGGCTTAAGCCCGTACTATACCCATAAGAATGCTGAAGAAACCGTGTCTACTAGATATTATAAAGAATATTCTGTTGAAAGTGCGGGTGCATCTTGTCCGTAATTCATTTGGACTGATTAGAACAGACGATCCCAGCACATTCCATCGTCTTTGTCCTCTCATCCACTCAACTGCATGTGCTCTAAAGCGAAATAACCCGAGCTCTCTCGTTTATGCTCTGTTCCACGGCTACAAGAATGACTAAGATATCTTTGCTAGCCTTAGGCTGTTGAATAGAAGCCGGAGCTTAGCGGCAAAGCGATACAGAGCTTAACAGCCTTGAATTTCCAGCACTACTCAATTCAAATTAGAGTGTTTTTTTCTTATACGACCTCTTGCACAAATCTTGTGATACCTTAAAACATAAGAAGGGCTCATGTCATGCCTCGACGGTTAAACTCGCTTGCAATGATTAGAGGTAGCCTGTTGATTCTGGCAGCGGCTATGCTGGTCTGGGCACATTCGTCTTCGCCCAAAATGACGCTACAATCCCAACAGATATAGGCAACTATATGCAACGTCTCATCCGATTTCAGATTTGGCCCTATCTCACATGACTTCATTGCTCCGCAAGAAAACAGATTCATGTCTTTTTGCTCCGCAGCTCAACAACGGAAATAGGTGGCCACCGGACGGCCGGCGATCTATTTTTCCTCTCTGCTGCGCTATTATTATTTCGAACGTATGAATGCATCGCGTAATAACAAGGAATCTTCCGTGATTCTTTACCCCCACGTTGGGCCGATCCACCCCTTCCCGCCCCTTGAGAGCCGGTGGTTGGAAGAGGTTGGCACGAGCCTTAGACCCTTGTCGGAAGACCGTCTTCTATTCTAAACGCACGAGCCCCGAGATTCCACACTCTACCTGATGAACCGAACAAGTGCCTCAATTACTTTAGACTCCCAGCACAAATCGAGCCCGCTCTTCATCTTCTCGTTTGACATAGATTTGATATTCGTTAAAATCGGAACCGGCTGCGGGCGGATTGACACCATTAATTCCGCCGATAAGTCCCGGAATTCTTGTTTGATAGGGAATGTCAGCGTCCTGCAAAAGCCCTGTTATCCGAAATAGATCCTGGTGGTCAAATACCGTATAAACACAGACTCTTTTGCGATGAAATAACTTTGCTGTTATTTTCCAGAAAGACATTTGATGCAACTCCTCTTTCTTTTGCATATTTCGATGCCTAACTTCTAGACCACCTCCATCGTCTTCTCCTTGCATGATTGTGCTTGGACTAGCTGCCATGACACTTGCAATGACTTTTTTGGGAGGGCGCTGCACTAGATCGAGTTTTCCAACCCTATTGCATTTTTGTTCGTTACTACACCCCCCATAACGTTAATGCCCGAAGATTGGCGACCGGCAGATGACGAAAATTGTTCTGCCCTATGGTACTCTTCACGCCTCACCTGACCGACAAACCAGGCAAAGGCTTCATCTACCGAGCATGTTTCGCTTTGACTGGGAAAATTTCCACTTTCCCTGAGAACATGATTTTTCCCGCATGCAAAAATGTGAGGGCTGAGTGGGTGTCGCCGCGCCACCAATGTCGCGTTTGGAGTCCCTTGCACTTCGCGACCGACCTGGTCTTTAAATTCGGACGAATAGGGTTGAGTACTCATCACGACCTCCTTCATAGAATGGTGGGCCCATTTTTACCCTATCAAACAGAGGCCCCAGGTGTCATGTTTTCTTAGGGGGTGGAAAAGTTTCAAATTGAGCCGATGGACTTTGCTGTAGCCCCAAGTGATCTGTCAAGCGTCCTCCCCCCAGTAGTTACGGGTCGGCGCAAGCAAGTCCTCACAAAGATTAACAAATCGCTTGATCAAAACAGGAAAAAACCAAGACGACCACGAAATCGTATCACAGGCAAAGAAAACCCCAGGAGGACTCCTCAATGGAATACGAAGTTCGCCTTGCAACCTTTATCGATCCCCACTCGAATCAACCAGGATTTGAAGTGGAATTAGTATCGGCAACAGGCCAAGAATGGCACAAAGAGCCCTCTCTTATTACAGGAGGCCAAACACGCCAACTTGCCTGGCTTCGAGGAATCTTGTGGGTTTTAGAACAGCCGATCCCTGGTGAGCAAATCATCTGGGTGAATACGGCCAATGCCATCGCTCTGCAAGAACTCATTCACGGCACAGACCGGCACAGTCATCAGTCACCATATTATCGTCAGCTCTATGAGATATTGGGCCAACGAGCCAGTCGTGTTCGACAGTCTGACGGAACAACGTACGACAATGTTCATGGGCTTCCATGGAACACAATCGTCGAGCAATCCATGCAAACAGACAGAGCCACCCCAGAAAAAGTTCGGGAAGAATCTTTCGATCAATGGAAGAGCGTTATCATTTTCTGACAGAAATTCAACGGCTAGGGTCTGAAGTCCAGCATTGGCAAGAAATCGCTAATGCCGGGCGACTGCGTTCGCTTCAAGAACTCGACGCGGATTTGCAGCAATGGTTTGGCCCAACGATATGGAATCGACTGGCACCCTACCATGAGGGGCTATTGATGGCACATCGAGAAGCCGAAGTGGCGGACAAGACACACGAAGAAGGAACATATCGCGACGCGGTCTTTAACGTGTGGAAAGTTTTTGAGCAGGTTCTGCGAAAATCATGGATGGCTTCCGTAGCCAGGTGGGTTGCACAGGACTCCCTCGCCCAACGTCGATTGTGGCAAGCCCATCGCCGAGAAGTGGTCGTCACGCTAGAATCGACATCCCATAGCGAAGCGCCTAAACAAATTCGTTGGTCCACGCAAAACGGAAATTTTTGTACTTTAGGGGACATGGAATCCCTATTGTTTGATCGCGTCATAGCTCATTACGTCCGACCGGAATATTGGACGACGGTACTGACGCAATGGGCTGAAATGAGTCACTTCTTATGGATAACGGAACCTGCGTTTTATCACATGTTGGAACAAACCAGAACCCATCGCAATCCTCACGCCCATGCATTTCCGATCACAGCCTGGGAGAACTGGCCAACGTTATGGAATGAATTGATGAACCCCGCCACGGGTTGGATCGTCCGATTAGTGAATGCCAAATGGCTCTAATACCCTCTTCCGATAGGGTAATAGGATAAAAGAAGGAAAATACCATATTGCACACTTTTCCCCAAAATGATATGACAGATGCTGGACGCTGAATCTTTCATTCGGCCGAACAGAAGGGCCCTGCTTGCTATGGGCTCAGATTGAAAGGCCTCGCCAGCAAGCAGGGCCAGAAGATAGAGAAGACAGATTCTTTGAATTACTGCATCTGTGTTTGCTCCATGTGCCGAATGCCTTGGCTCAGCAAACCACGGAGAGTCCGATCGTCTGCGACATCCGGCAACACTTTCTTGACTGGCAAGGCCAAAACAACCAAACGTGCAAGCGCCAATTGGGACTATGCTTGATGGAGTCGCGCCTCCCAAAGGAAGCACCGGCCTATTTCTCGCGGAAGCCATTAAGGTTCTGCTCCCGTCTTCTATTCTAAACAACACGTTCCAACATGATTCGACAAATGTTAATCCTCTTCTCCTGTTTTTGTCAAAATGATTTTAACACCAATAAAAGGAATCCCTTCACAATTTGCCGAAATAGCAAAATAACACGGTGAATAGGCTGGTTTCCGTGATTACTGTGTGGGTAGAGGAGGTGAGTACATGACTACGCGTTTTGGGTTTTTCGATGGTCATTCTCATCCTCTCTGGCGAAAACTTGGCGGCATGACGGCAGCTGGCGGCATCACCAGTCTTGTTATAGCTATTTATTCCATTGAAACCGTTCCCCTCCACTGTCGTCATGTTCTGTGGACCGCACTTTTCATCGAAACCTTCGTATGGATCTCACTGTGGCTCATTTGGAATCACGTCGTCTCGACTTGGCAAAAGAGAGCTCTTATAGATTCCCTAACCGGTTTAGCTCGCCCTACCGCTTTTTGGGAGTCCACAGAACGCGCCGCTACCGAGCGCGAAGCAACCCCATGGGTCATCGCCTACTTAGACCTTGACAACTTTAAACAGATCAACGATACCTGGGGGCACGCAACAGGAGATGCCGTGCTAAAAATATGGGGCCAGTTATTAGCACAATATTCACGACATTGCGATATCGTGGGACGCTTGGGCGGTGAGGAAATGGGATGGTGGTTCCCTGGCACCACAGAACCTGAAGCCCGCAGTGCTATCGAAAGGGTGTTGAATCTTTGCCGCAATGCCACAGTCGGCGAAATCACAGGGTTCTCCTTCTCGGCAGGAATTGCTTTAGGAAAAGTGGGTGAAAGTGTCTGGGATGCGGCGCGGCGTGCCGATCAAGCCCTATATGGCGCTAAACGGGCAGGCAAAGGACAGGTTAAGGAAGCTTCACTTTAAATCATAACCGACTACATCGGGCCGTCGAGACCCACTGCCCGTTTCTCCTTCTCCCTCTTTGATGCCCAAAATCAAAAAGGGGGAACAATGGCCGTCATAATTTGACTGGAGTGCAGGCTTACGGCCTGCCAAGCCAAGATTATCTTCTCGTCCGGGCCCACAATCAAGGCCGGAACTTGGGCCTTCAGAGGGGCAATATGATCTACCCTGCGGATAGTAAAGTATCCGTGCCCGTTGTGAGCTATCATTAAATTCCCGGGAGATGTGACCCATGACAGAAAGAGTACGCCTTGTTTACTGCGAGCCATAGTAAAATCAAGAACCCCTTGGGTGAATTTTGAGGGTAAATACGCGGTGCGCACATTTTTGAGATCGGTTTGCGATTGGGCTACAGCCAATTCCAAGGAGCCTGAGCTTGTGCGGTTAATCCACGCCCAATACACCGTATTCCCACCCGCAATGATGCGAGGCATATACTGTTCATGGTTACTATCCGGAAAAACCGGAATGCCAGGCGTAAAATGTTCTCCTCTATCATTACTGAACGCCACTCGCACCTCGTTACGCCGGGTCGATCGATTGGTGATATTTTGCGGACGAAAATCCTGCCAGCCCACGGCCAGAGATCCGTTACCTATCCCAGTCAGGCAAGGGTTCCAGGCGTAACCCACTCCATATGTCGCCCCCTCCACGTCATAGGTTGGCGTATCGCTGACCCGCAGTGGGCTAGTGAAGGATTGTCCCTGATCATGACTCTTTACCAGATAAATGTCTGAGACGGCATTACTCAGACGATCATCACTCCACAGCACATACAACTCGGATGCTGCGGGCGCCAATAGCCTGACACCACTTGCCAAGGGCCGCCGTGTTTTCGGCGCAACAGCCCGGCTTGGCCCAAAATCACGCCCCTGATTACGGCTGACAGCCAGCCTGATCTCCCAATTCTCACTGCGGTAATCATTCCAAGCGACATATAAGGTTCCATCGTCATCTGCGGCTATAGCGGGTCCCCATTGGGCACTGTTCACCCCATCCACAGCCTCGGCAGGTCCATATGATTGTCCATTGTCCGTGCTCCTCGCAACAAATACCGTACTCGTACGGCAGTAGTGTGCCACAAACGCAATATAGATCACTCCCTGGGAATCTAGAGCCAAAGCGGGCATCCACTGGCTACCGTGCTCTATCTGCGCGATAGTCTGAGATTTCAGGGGTAAAGGAGGGGCCAAGACAGCCGCGCCTGGCGAGGGGCCTAAAGACGTTTTGAAATGAATGACCGCTGCGTGATATTGATTCTCGAGAGGACTTCCGCTGCCCGGGGCCAAAAGCTTTGAGCGGGCATGCAAAAGCCTTCGGCGTTCTAAGAGCGGCATGGCCTCAGGCTCATTCACAACCCAGGAAGCCAGCGCTGGAAATCCTCCGTCGGGTTCTTGCCCAATATAGCCCTTTAGCCCTTCTCCCGGCCTGACCTTGGAGACAATGGACGACTGACCGTCAAATGGGATATTGAACAAATTGCCCGTCATCATAGGATTAACATTATATTGAAATTGGGGATATTTCTGCACATCCACCCAGTTGCCGGGTTTCCAGCCGTCGGGTTGCCAGTTCGTCAGCACGGGACTGGTGGCCCAAATTCCGTCATTGGCATCAGGTTGAATTAAAATTTCCGCATTATCTTGTGCCAGCTTGTCTAAAACATCTGGCATCCAGGCATCTTTGCTAATCACAATGCCCACGCGCCCAATTCCCTCCAAGGGGATAGCCTGGACATCTTGGATATTGCCGGGCGTAAGATTCAACAAAGATTTTTCCGCGGCAACCAAATGCACCTTGTGCACCTTCCCTACAATTCGTCCTGCAGGATCAAAAATAAAGGCCGTATTATAAATGGTCGGCTTTGTTGCCTCAAATACCGGTGAATTCGAAGGACGTTGCCAATCCCCTAGCAAAATTCGGCGAGATGCCGACTCAACAGTCCTAAAGGGTGCAACGGGCAAGCAGGCTACAACATAAGCACAGTGCTGCCGGGCGATAGATTCAAAGGCCCCAGTAAAAGACCGCACCATGGTATCGGTCAGAGCCATCCACAAGAGCCGCAAGTCCCCGGGAGGCAAGGGTATTTGGGGAAATTTCCGTTTGTAATAAAGAATTTGCGGAAAGTAGCAAGCAATTAGAGAGGCCATGGCCCAGGTGATTGAGCGGGCATGACGGGCGATATCACCCCTGATGCCCGTAAACGCCGTAATGAGTCCCACATCCTCGGGGTACACCACCAGACGCGGGACATCCGGTTTTTCGTCCCTCACCCCAGAAATCCAGTGCTTCATAGCCTGTGCATACGATGCATAGCTAGTTGCTGACGACACAGTTTGCTTAGGCGCAATACTGATGATTTCCACAGGACGCATGCCCTCAGTTGCAATGGACTCTGTCAAATATTGTGCCCTGATTAGACGTTGTAGTTTTTGCATGGACCAGTCCAGAGCTACTCCGCCTCCTGCAAGCAACATTCCCAAAATGCCCGCACGCTTCAAAAACTGACGCCGGCTGAGGTGTGAAAAGTGTCTGTGCTTGCGCTTTCTCCACCGACTCCCAATATGACCCTTCTGTCCTCTTTATCGTAAGAGTCGTGCCTTGGCCACAGCCCCGCCCACTAACTTGGCCGAACTTCGGAACCTCTGTATTCCAAAAAATCTAGCATTGGCTGCACGCACGCAAATAATTGCCACTGGAGCCATTCATACAGCCCATCCGAAGAACCTTGCCCCGCGAAATTTTGACAACGGGTCTGGCTTGAGGTTCTAAAGGTATCCTGCGAAGAGTCTCAAGTTAGAACTCTTTGGTCCAATGATCAAAGAAATCCCGGATAACATAGCCAATTTCAGGATGGGAGTAATGCACGTAGTGCCCCCCCTTCACTTCATACAGCAATACCGGCAGACCCTTTTCATCAATTTGGGTTAGAGAAGGATGGTGAGTCATGTGCTCGGGGACCACCAACAAAGTGGGCGGCTTGAGACGGTTAAATGCACTGACGGGCTTGGTGCGGTAAAAGCCTAACAATAATTTCATCGTGCCCGCATTGAGCCGAATCACCTTATGGGCTATGTAGAATGCCTCACGCAACTCGTTCGTGATGAGTAAATGCTCGTTCTCGACAAATTCTTGAAATTCCTTTTCCACTTGCGCAGCATCGAAAGACACAGGCACAAGATTGCTGGAATGTTCTTTATCATTGGACAAAAGCCAGCGCGTCACCCACTCTACGCCCCCTAAAGAAGCCACCATATTCGCTAGGGGAACAAAGTAGCGAAGCGGCTTGGCTACGTTTTGGGGAAAACGCGGAATCGCTTGGTAACCCGCATCTAAGAGAACTAGCTGATAGACTTGTTCTGGAAACTGGTCCGCAAAGGCCAAGGCCATTAACCCGCCCATGGAATGGCCAATGATCCGCACCCTCTCCCAATCATGCTGCATTAAGTACTCCCGTAACCACAAGGCAAGATCTTTCCACCCGGCTATATGTTTTAAAGGCTCACTTCGGCCCATACCGGGTAAATCGAGCCGATGCAGGCAATAGCGTTCCTCAAGAATGCCAGTCAATAATCCGGACGACTCAGCCGTCCAGCCCATTCCCGGAAGAAAAATAACGGGGTCACCCTTACCACCGACAAGCGAAAAAATCTTGATCTCATGTCCCTCTCTTCCTACTTGCGGAGCCGAAACCATGGTTAGTAAAGATCCCCGCCCTTTCCCAGCTGGTGGCTGAATCATGCATTCGATTTTAAAGAAACTACGGGACGGGGACTAGAGAAAAAGCCACTCTACTGCTTGCGTCCTCTAATTTCTCATCTGTTTGTCACCACACCTTATCCATGATAACGAAATAAAACTTTTGGCGCAGGATGTTTCGTGAAACCCTTGCAATGAGTTGTAGAAAATCTCCGTAAATCCTGACTCCTCCATCTGGGTTTTTGATCCGAATATCTAAGTGAATTTCTGGACAGCTAAGGTTCATATGCCAAAGAACAGCCATTTGGTTAAAAGCCTTACCAAATCTCAATACCCTAGCTTGAGTAACATGTGCCACCACAAGAAAATCTCACCAATATCGGTATGGATTGAAAGGCCTGACCATGATGTTTGAAACTATGGGTATCCGGAATTCATGATTGATGACAGACTTTTCACCCATCGTCAGGGTGGCGCGTTTCAGGTTGACTGGGACAATTGTCATGGTAAAAAGATGATGTGTTGTGCTTAAGGTCCGGGTCCCCCGCCCGCATTGAGGGCCGAGTCCCATCAGATCTGAAACCTCTTCGCGTAACCGCCAAAGGCTGCCCGGCGTTATGTATAGGGAACTAGGGAAAATTATAGGGGGCGTCTTGGAGTGGATCAACGTTGGATGTTCATCACGGGAGGAATCGTCGCCAGTCTTGTGTTGGCGGGGTGTGGCCTAAGTGGCCATGTGAGCGCTACTTCTTCCGGAAATGGGACCGTTCAGACGAGGGGGCAAGACAGTCCACACCAATCCTTGTCTTCGAGTCCGAGCCCAACGGCTGTGCCCTCAGAGAGTTCTAATAAGGGAACAGGATCGTCTGCCTCAACTTCATCCTCAACGCCTTCGATCAGCACAATGTCCATCACCTATTCCAATAGCCAAACAGCGTTGATCATCAAAGAAGGTCACCTTGCCAGATTCCCCTATATGTCGGTTCCCAGGAAAGGTTTTGATTCTCAGTTTGTTGGTGTTAAACTCTACACCACGACTCCTGTATACCCAAAAATCCTTCCCAAGAAAATTCTAACGCTCACCTATAACAATTTCATTGTGTACGAATCCCGCTCAGCGAAGGCGTTTGGAACTGGGGGCGACCATGCGCGTACCAGGGTCGTACACTTAACGATTCCAGGTTCCGGATCACGGACACCGATTCTCGGAACATGGACAACCGATTATGGAATTCAAGGCAGTGGAATGCATTCATTTTTGACCTTTCGTATGCATGGCGTATATTGTGAGATCATGTCCAATACGTTGTCCGAAACTCAAGTCAACACAATTGCCGAATCATTCAGTGAAACTTGAGGTCATGACGTCTCTTTTGCAGCCGCTGATAGCCCCAGAGGATCCGGGATGGAAAAGACCCTCTCCCATCCGCTCTGGCGAATACGGCCAAATCTGGTACCATATGCTCCCAACACCTGTAGTGTTCTTGACTGTGCTCCTTGTCATATCTCTGAGGGCAGCCAGTCTTCTTTGCAAAAACCAGCTACAAAGCGAAACAAGACAACCGCCAGTCAAACCCCCTCACAAGAAGCCCTCAAATTCAGTCAGTGAAACGGAGTAAATGGCTAATTATACCATTCGCCTCATTAACATTTATGAGCGTCTTTTTCACCATGACCCCAGGAAACATATTCTGTTTTGATTCCAATATTAATACATTGTCACAGCAAGCAAAAAATCTGCGAAAATTGATCCGTTAGGTTCAGAAAAACGGTACATATGGCCCTGACTAACGAGACCAAAATTTTACAATCTAAATAAACATGACAATAAATTTTGATGGGGAGAGTGGTGCACTTGGATAAATTTTGGGTTACTCAAGACTTCCAGGAGTCAGGACTGACCAAGGCATTCCAAATCCGGCTGGTTGAAGCCGTCAATGAAGCTGGTTTTGTTGAGACTCAAGAGGTAAATGAGGCCAATACCGTATTCCAAGTTGTCAGCGACAAAACCCGTCCGTTTCGCCGCCGGAACTATGCTGTTTACGTGATTGGCGTCTTATTCCAACCATCTTTAGATAATAGCCAGGATCTACTCAAACAGTTTTATTCCACCCACATCCGGTCTTTATCTAACGTTCTCATCATCGTCGCAGGAACTTTAGCCGATCCCACCTTCGTCATTACCACGCTGGAACGCGGAGCCTTTTTGGTATCGTCTGCCGATGATGACCTGGACACACGTTACCAAAAATTAGTTAACCGTATCGCACCTTTGATGCGCAGTCACCTAATCATCCGCAACCGATTTGACCCCGATTTGAGACCATCCTTGTGGAACGGTACTCGGGAAACGGCCAGTTTGTCGCGGGCCGGGCAAATTCTCGAAAGTTGGGACCTGTTGCCTACTCCCTTTCCCATGCAAGACTACCTCTCGGCTGATGAAATGGCCCATGTCAAACGGCTATTTGGAATCGGCGGGCTCAGTTATGGCAATCTCAGCGTCCGTCATGACGACAACAGCTTTTGGATGAGTGCCAGTGGCGTTGACAAAAGCCGTCTCAACGAAGTGGGCCGGGATATTCTTTTGGTGAAGGATTTTGATGCAGAAGAGGAAAGTATCGAGTTAAGCGTGCCTAAAGGCATTTCCCCCAGGCGGGTATCCGTGGACGCTATCGAACACTGGAATATTTATCAGCAACATCCGGATATCGGTGCCATTATTCATATTCACGCATGGATGACAGGAGTTCCCGCCACGGAATTCAACTATCCTTGCGGCAGCAAGGAATTGGCCGAAGAAGTCTCCAAACAATTGGCCAAAGCTGAAGATCCCGGACATGCCGTAATCGGACTTAAAAATCATGGATTGACCATTACTGGCGACAGTCCGGAAGAAATCCTGGCCCGGATTCACGACCATGTTCTTCGTCAGGTCCCTATGCAATGAGTTATACCGCGCTTAGATATCATTTATCTTTAATGCGTATCGTCCGCCAAAAAGTCGCCCCGGCCACAAGCCGGTGGCGAGCTCTTTTATCCCTGCGTTGTGAACAAACGCCGGAACCTGGATGGATTCAGAATAACGACGAAGCCGTTGAAGTCGAACCATTGTTAACTGGCATCTGTGGTTCCGATTTGGCGTTAGTGTTGGGACACAACTCACCCTATCTGGCTTCCTTGACCCAGTTCCCGGCAGTACCTGGACATGAAGTGGTGGCCCAAGTGGCTAAGGACACGCCCAGATGGTCCCAGGGAACACGGGTCGTCGTCAACCCGTCTTTATCCTGCGCCTCTTTAAAGATTACCGACAGTTGTACGGCCTGTATATCAGGGCATCCTGAAAGTTGCTACAACCGTGGCAGACATGACTTAGGACTGCTCATGGGATTTCATTTTGGGTTTCCGGGAGGATTTGGAGAAAAAATGTGGGTTCCCCCCCACCAACTTTATGCCATTCCGTCGGATATGTCCGTTCAAAGAGCGGTTCTGACGGAACCCTTAAGTATTGTGCTGCATGGACTTTCCCATGTTAAATGGGATCTCGTGCATCGCGTCCTCGTGATCGGATCGGGTGCGATTGGTCTTCTGGCTCTTTTAGCCATCCAATCCCGACCCGTCCCGCCCGAATTAGTGATAGCCGTGGCCCGTTATCCACAACAACAACAGTGGGCTAAGCGGTTCGGGGCCGATGTCGTGTCTCATCTTGGGGATCCTTCCATTACAGAACTCACCGGCACACCCTATCCCCCTATTCTTCATGCTTTGCCTTGGCGGCCCAAAGGGTTTGATTTGGTGATCGACGCGGCAGGTTCTTCGTCATCGCTTAAAGGCGCTGTGGAATGCGTTCACCCTGGCGGACAAATTCTGTTGTTGGGTGCTGCCAGTGAAATGACATGGGATTTTACCCCTGTCTGGTCTCGCGATATTACTCTTCATGGGACCTATGGCTATGGCAAACCCGATGAAACGTTCCCGGAAGCCTTGAATATATTGGCCCATTCACCCATTCCTTTGGAAGACATGGTTACGCACATATTCACGTTAAAGGATTACACCAAAGCCTTTCACACCCTGTGGAACAAGAATACTGGCGCGCTTAAAGTTTGTTTGAAACCCGTTTAAAATTAAGACACACTTCATCATTTGACGTTTTTGATTTCAAACATACGCTCTGTTCGCTTAAATTGTTGTTTTCAGTACCGGTAATAATATGCGGAAAAATAGGTGACTGACGGCGGGGGGCAAGGCGTTGCACCACCAAATAAAGAACTTCTTAAACGGCTGGCCCAAGTTCTTGATGGCCATCTGTGGAGCGTTTTTGGTAACCTCCAGCATCCACGGGAACTCTTGGCGCTTGATCGCGTTCAGTTGACGCCGCAAGGCAGGTAACGGCGGCGCTTCGCCAAACGGAAAGTTCGCCCCGCTGGCGATGGCTGCATATTCAGCGGAGCTATTCGATATACATACCCCTTTGCCATCGATAAAGAGGGGCACCGGTGTGCTTTCACGTCCGTCATAGGGGAAACTCCACTTTTCTGCCATCTTGTCAGTTGAGCGATATGGTTGACAAAAGGTCGTCGTTTTTCCTGCCTTATTCGGGGCAATTTCTAAAAATGCTCAGATCCCAATCCGCGCCGTTGCATCATCATGATTAGGCTGCCGAGGAGGACATCTCGCTTCGATAGGATTCTGCGCATAATAATGAGGAAGAAGGAGAATGTAAAAAGCCGAGGCGTATCACGAGTTAACAATGCAAAGCGAAAGAATTGGTGCAACCTTACACGCTTAAAATTGAAGAGCCGCAGAGCAAACCGCTCCGATTCTTCTCAAAAATCTCGGCTGATGCTCACACACTCGCCCCGTCAATCTTCTCGATCTGAAGTCCTGATGGCCATAACTGCATGATCCTCAGGCAGACTATTTGTTGTCCCTTGAAAATGGACAGGATACCGCACTCTCGGGGGATGACTCTTTTAGAGAATCTACTGGGCTGGGGAGGAGTGGCACACCGTGGTTCTTTGTTCACAGCAGTCTGTTATCAGCTTCAGGCCACCCTATGCACGTAGAAACCACAGAGCCCACGAAAACACAACCACAAAAGAGCTGCTCCGTCATCGGTGCTATCGAAAGTTTAAGACTCGGATCGGTCTTCGGGCTGTCTCAACGCTGTCATAGCAAGCACATTTGTTGAAAAAGCGCACGAAGTTCGTGTGCAAATCATTTTTGACCCGTGATCATCCCGCACCACTTCCAATGTGTTCCCGCATACAGGACAGCGTCCATTGGCCACTGCCAAACTTTTGCTTAAGTCTCGCTTTTTGTGACCCAGTCTCTTCCATATCCACCAACGGGCTAAAGTGCGACGACGCCTCCAGCGTATCATCGCCCGGATGACAGACTCCCTTTCTAATGCAGACAACGGCCGTGGCATGTGTCCATTGGCCCGGGTAATAAATTCAGAAAGATGGGAAAACTGAACAATATGGGAGCCTGCGATTTCTTCAACATATAACCGCAAGGAATTGGGAACGGCAATGACAGAGAACCAGACTTCCTTGGGCAAATCAGGAAAAGCTTGCCTGAAAGCCTTAATGTGAGAAGTGTTTTGCCGGTGGGGCGAATAAATTCGCTTTTTCTGTAATCCAATCACATGGGTCCAATACATGTCCTTTCGTTTTCCATGCAAAGCCCCTTGAATATTGGTGGTTTCGATGATAAAAATTGCCGCCGGGCCCACAACCACATGATCGACCTGACACCCAACGGAAGCCTGGGAAGTGCTTGGAACCGTAATATCGTGGTAGATGTCATATTGCATTGGATCCAACAATCGCAACGCCCCTTGGACAATAAAATGTCCTTGCTTGCCACGAACATAGGCATCATGTGGACGAAGGACGAGAAACAGGATGGTGATGGTTATGAATATCAATGCGACCACAAAGACAATCTCCATACCGGCCTGCCCCCCTTTCCTTGGGCATTGCATGCAAAAGACGACGCGCCAGATCCTCTATTGTCTATTATAAAACAACTGAATTTTCCGTTAAAATATTTTTTGAAAAATGCCGGTTCAGTTCATGTTCTTATTTTGTCATGTTGTGCAAGCAGCGACAATTTTTAAGCACGTCATACACCAAATCTGTTAATCTGCCTAAAGACGATTGTCGAATTTTTTATTGAGTCCTTTCCAAGAGTTTGTTTCAAAACGCGTAGAAGCGCAAAAGTCCTAGTATCCTTCGGTTAGACTTATTTAATAAGAGGCTGGACCCAATAACACTGGGACTATCTCAAAAATATGCACCTTTGGGTATTGCGAGTGCAGTCACAGGAATCTCACATCGAAAATTTTTCACAAGAAGGTGGTCAATTGTTTAAGTACCTATCTCCACCCGCAACACCGAGCAGACCATCCTGCTTTGGATGGATGGACATTTGACACAATACCTCCGACTTTTGATGCCATCGCCCTAGGGCATAAACCCCTGACAAGCCGGCGCGTTCGAGACATATGCGCCCGTCTAAATGGCACCATGACCGTCACGATCCCTATGTGGATGCAGCGCGGCCAGTGGGGATCCGAATTGTCAGTTGTGCTCACTCCCAAAGTAGGTCCGATTATCCCATATGAGATCCCCCCTAACGGCGTCCAATCCCCATCGACTCTTTGCCTCACTGGAACGGTTTCCCGGGATTTGCACGACGGCGATGGGGTTCAGATGACGTGGTGGCCGGACATCAATCAATCCCATATACATGAATGTGACGTGGTGATCGTGCGGGGTCCGGAAGCGGGATTTCCGGAAGCTCTTTGGGAATTTCCCGCACTATTCGATAACTTCATTCGTCACCCAGAGTCTGAATCATCAGTGACCGGTTATTTTCCCCCTTTGTCCGATGCCGATCAAGTGCGCTTAGCTAACACTTTACACCAACAACCGAAACTCAGGAATCTCCACGCCGGATGGATGCGCGCTGGGGGCCAAGCCCTTTTATTGTCATGGAGGCTTTAATACCTGCGGGACTTGAATCCCCCTTGGAAGAGGCGCAGTGGTCCGTAGGGGTGATGGCCAATCTAAGCCACGATGGTCCCCGAACCGTCGCTTGGATTGGCCGCGACGTCAAACACACACCCTTCCCAGAAGTTTTGGAAACCTGGATCTTGCACGGGCGAGTCCTCAATTCACCATGGCCACCCCCAAGCACCTGGGCTCCTCTTCTCTCCCCGCCTTTTGGCGTTCGAGTTCTTGACGACTTTGCCGCCGAACGTTCCGTCTCGCCAGAACCTTGGCGGGGTCCTAGGCCCTGGCCCGGCATTGTATTGCAGAGCCCGTCGGTTTATGAAGCGTTTCAAACCTGGATGACGAGGGTTCTTACAGAAGGGAAATTTCACGCGTATCGGTATCCTTTATGTTGGGGGCAACCCGATCCCCTGCCTATTATGGATGCCATTCGGCACAGCTATCGGTTTGTTATAGCGTTTCGCGCATGCCCAGATTTCAGCCACCTTGCTTCCCTGAGAAATGAGACGGACAAGATCCTACAAAAGTCAAACGGGAAACTATTGGGTATGATGGGATGGCTCAGAAGCACAGACCAATGGTTGTAAATGTGGAGCACTGAGAAGACCCTCAGCAGTTCTGGCGACCATGCAACGAATTCGGATTCTCCCTCTACAAAGGTTCTTTAGGATCCATTGTTACAATCCAAGGACCATTTCCGGTGGCCGATTCCTCCCATTTGGTTCAATCCACACAAAGGAAAGTCCCTGGAGATGAGAACAGTCTTGGAAATAGGAGCCCTTAACGTATATTTCCTATTATGGACTCATCGTGAAAGTTATGGCTCGACGGTTCATACCAAACATGGTAAAGTCGCATCATGATGCTAAAGGAGAGGAGGCGATTTCTGTGCTGATGATGGGCGATTGGATGATTCCCTATGATCAAGGACATGCCCAAATGTCCTTCAAGGGCGGAGTTTGCCCTTCAGACCGTTTGGGTATCTTGAAGGCACAGGGATCGCCTCCCCCTGTTTAAGGGGAAATTGAACGTATCCTTCGGTGCTCGGGTACCCACCCGAGTTTTTTTATGCCAAAGGAGGATTTACACCATCATGTCCCCTGCCCTTTCCTTGAAGGCCTTTTATGCCTTTATCATCTGCTGATCCTTTAACCCCACCAGCGGTCTTTGGATACTGTATCTTCTGCATTGTCATTGGACTCTTTTTCAAGTTGGCCTCGCCGAAGCCCGATTTCACGGCGTGTCATTTGTGTCTGATCTTCCCACCGGTCTCTTTGCCGATCGCTGGGGGCGCCGGAAAAGTTTGGCCCTCGGGCTGATAGTCCAAGCTCTAACGAAAGCGTCCACATTTCTCTTGGCGTCGACAAACTTCGTATTGGGCTTTTTAAATGTCTCCCTGGGCGCATTGGCATGGTCCTTCATTAACGGCGCCGACCGGGCAATGCTGTTCATTGTAGCAAAAGAAGACGACACCTCGGCATGTGGCCCGGGATTTTGGCGTACCAACTTGGTTTGCTCTTCTCTATAAGCATTGGATAGGCATTATTCACACGGCAGAATTAACCCCGGACCAATTAGCTGTTACCCGCAATATTCAACAGATATTGGTCCAACATATCCATTCTTCGATATACATGGGATGGGGCCGGCTGGCTTTGGATCCTGGCGAATTGCCGCGTTCTTTTGCTGAAGCCTGCGAATCTGCCAAACTAACCAAGGTTCTCGGTCGCCATGATTTGCTGATTTGGGATGACATCCCGGGATTCCGTTTGGTGCCCTATTTAAAAGAAAATGCAGAGTTGCTGAGGATTTGCGACGAGTTTTTAGAACCCCTGAGGCAAGAGGATCGACAACACCGATCGCAATTACTGTTAACGTTGCGCACTTATATTAAGTGCCAAATGAACGCAAAAAAGACAAGTCAAGCACTTTTCATTCATCCCGGCACCCTCAAGTACCGGTTGCGCCGCGTTCAAGCTTTGACAGCGTGGGATTTTCGAAATCCATACGCTCTGTTCGAATTATTGACGTGTACCTTCTTAACGAACGAGAACTTTGAACCCTTCCGTCCGGCAAAAGACAGGCTGAACTTCGGGAATTGTAGCAAAGACGTATGACAGCAGGGCGGGGGCCTTGAGTGATTTCTTTCATTGGACCTATAACTTCAATGCCTGCCGCAAGACTACCGTCTTGAGGATAAAGCTCAGTTCGGAATATCTTCGGTGCTAGTCTGACTTAGCATGGACAACAACCGCTTAGTGGGATTCCTTGCAGCAGCCCGGAAGAGAACAGAGAGGGATTATGCTGGACTCGATAATCACGCGAGCAAGTACGCCAATGCGTAGAAGAAGTCAGCGGGTCAATAGCAAAAATTGAGGTTAATGACAGCAATGACGAAATCTGCCTCAGAAGCCTTGAACCGGGCGGACCCGTGAACTCGACTGGCATTACGCTGCCATGAACTTTCTTTCCCTCTATTTGCAACGGAGCGGGAATAACACCCAACGTATGGGAGAAACCCGTGACCCGCTGATTAAAGATCCCGTGACCCGCTGATAGAGCTCGCATCTCCGGAGCGATGAAACACGGTCAGTATATTGCGAAAACTTAACGCTCTCTAATTTTTAGTCACAGCTTTCTCCCGCAATCGACCTCTTACGAGGTTTGAAAAGCCTCTTGCTGTTGAGAACGACGGCGCCGGCGATGGGCCCGTTTTCTCATTCCATCAGGGGTAATATGGTAAACAATCAAGCCATCCACGTCATATTTAAATTCAATTGTGCATGTTGAACAGAAAAACCAGCCGGGAGCGGTTAGCCTTCCAACCCACCGGTTGCCACACTCAGGACAAACGGGATACTTCACTCGCATAACCATTCTCCTTTACTCGTTTATATTTACCATAACGCCGCAAAGGGGTTAAAGGTAACACGTTCAGCGAAAATTTAGTTTGTTTAACAACCTCAAATTTCTCGACTCCTCCATTCTTTAACCTCTTAAAGAGAGCCCTATCCCCTTTCGCCACAGCTCTGGACATGAATCGGCCGGGAAAAGACGAACTTTGAGTGGTGTATTTAATCACCAGGCATGCCCCCAAAAAAGCCCACAAATTCCCTGCTTTCATCATCTTTACCTGGCCACAGAATTGCGACTGGACCGTTAGCTTCTACGGGCATGCTATTCGACAAAATGGTGCCGCCTAAAGGATTTTGCCGCGCACGAAGAGCCTTGCATACCCGTGTTCTCCCATTCCGGCCAGAAATTGCCTGGTAATTTTGTTGTGCCCCGCAAACGCTTTTTTGGGGGCATTCTATTTGACGACATACACAGAATCGTCTCCATAAAGCTGTTCCGTGACTCGTCGGGTGTTGAGGCTCCGGATGCCGGAGACACGCCCGGCGCCTGTGACGACCCGCCGGGGCTTCACCCAGTCCTCCGACACGAGGTCCTCTCGCGAGGTATTCGGCTGTCGTTGTGTGTCCCACGAATCCATGAGTGGCACCTCTTTCTGATAATGTTCGGCCCTTTAGCCAGCGCGGCCGTGCTGGCCTACTATGGACCCGGATGACTTCTCTCGCATCACACACACCTTCCGGTGCGCCTTCCTATCTTTAACAGTCCCACGAGAGATCTCCCCAGGTAAGAACGTGTACTGTCCCTTTTCCACCCCCTAATAAAATATGACACCTACCGGATGCATTTACGTGACGCGTGCTTGAGCGTATCGGGCTTCGTTCTGTGTAGCGACCTTGCCCCGCGCGCCCCGCCTCGGATGCACTTTCTGTTCGTCCGGCCAGAGGTTTGTCGCCAACTTCCTTCAGATTTCGCCGCCAGGTAGGCCGGAGGAATTACACCTCCAGCCCCCTACAGATTCCGTACGTAAACCTCTCGGTTTATACGGCTCGTGCAAACCCTTCCTCGGCGGCGTTACCGCCGCCGGGCGACGCCAAGATAGTGAGGCTCCTCCCCGAAGGTTGGCCTCGCTGCTTGCCGAGTTCGCCCATCCCCTTCGCTTCCACCGCCATTACAGCCGCTTCCTCACTACTACGGCATGGTCCGTCCCTCTCCGGTGCTTCGCTACTTTCCCCTTTCGTGGTCGCCACTTATAGAGTTTTCGCTTCGCATCACCGGCCAGGTTCCCACGTTCCACGTAAAAGCCTAAATCCAGTGCGTGCCTCCTGTACCCCGGATGCCACCAAGGCCGTAAGCAGGTATCGCCTTGATCCGTCTGGAGAGACCGCAAAGCCCTCCATTTTGACATCGATAAGAGGTGTCTTTCGACGCTTTCGGAGGGTCGCTCATCGCTCACCTTCTGGATTCATACCTGACGTCTTCGAGGACGCCTTTTCCCCCAACGTTCACGACCACAACCATTGAGTCCCAGCCGCTTGGGGCGGTTTGACGGCTCCCCCTGCAGAGCGCCGTCGAGGGGCCTACCCCCATCTTCTACATAGCCTCGTGGCACAATCACGGTGGACACCCTTGCCTTAGGCTAATGCTTGGAACGGTCATCCCCCGTTCAAAACTTCCACCTTAGAGCACACGCCCATGCCGAGCGCACTACGAAAGCCGTCTGCTCATTTGGCAAACGGCTTTCGTACTGAGAACCCCGGCTCCTTTATGTTGTGAGACTCCTCAACCATAATGCCTTAACGACAACGTCACGAAGACTAACCTGGAGTTCACGGCGCTGGCGTCATGGCCATGTGTACCAGCCGTCCTACCGCCGCTGTCATAAATTGGAGACCTTTTTGCACATCAGGGTCTTTCATCATAGCCATCATACCCCGCATGCCCCCAAATGTTGACGTCTTTTTCTGGGTGTCTTCGGCGACCCCCTTAATGCTGGCCACAATGCCCTCGATATTTACTTGCCCATCTTTTGTCATGAGGCCTGGAAACAGTTCTCCCCACTTGACCTCGTGCTTTAACGATTCCACCGCAGATAGAGCCTGTTTCACCACACTCCAACCCTGATTCTTATCGATGAAACCCAATACGTCCACACTGACACTCAACAGCTGCTGGATAGTGGCGGGAGGAATGTCTTTTACCGTATTAAGGGTCAGTGTCAAAAGAGATGTCACATCCGTTTGAGATGCTATTTGGGTAATTTGAATTAGGTTTTGCCACTGGGTTGAGTGCATGGACTCAAGTAAGTGATTATCTTGAACCCAACGGAAAAATTGGTCAATCGCATCACCGGAAGGCAATAGCGCAGAAATTTCCTCCAAATAATCCACTGCCAAGAGCAAATCATCAAAAACACCATGGTCACTGGCCGCTTCCAACAATAACATGAGTTTTGGCAAGGTTTCCAACACCCTAGGACGCGTCATGGACTCCACTACGCGAACCACAGACGCCTGGGGGAGATGGGTGAAAGCTTGAAATAATCCTTGCAACAATTCTTTTAGACCCTTAACATCACCAATTGACTCAACAGCTTGAATCATGGCCATTAACGGCCCTATCACCTCATCTTGGCTCATCATGCCGGTCAGTTTCACTAAATTCTCGGGGTGAATGGTTTTCGCATCGTCAAAGAGTGCTTGGTGGGTTTGATAATATTGCCCAATTTTGTCGGCTAATTCATCGGTATTGATAGCATCCGGATACATTGCCATAAAATCTATGGTGGTCGTTAACATATCGATAATCCCACTGTCATTAAGAGTTTCCACTGATTTGAGCAATTTCACGAGCGCGTCCAGAACTTCTGGATTTTGTGCTTGTTCCAAAAGAGCGTCCATTAATTTATCTTCTTCTTGCTCCATGATTTCCAGTTGCTTCATAAACCATCCTCCCCATCCTCACGGAAATCGGATCCCACACCACGGTTCACGGCTGCAGAATGAAATACGTGTTATTACGTTTTAGTCTGAAACGAGAGAGGATCCCAGGCTAGGAACTTTTGACCCAAGCAGAAAAGGTCAGGTGGCCCCGAATTTCTAATTGTTTGCTCTTTTGAGTACAGGGAAAGCGCCCATCAGACAATACCGAAGTGGCGTAAAAACGCCATATTAGGCATCTCAAGCTCTTGAATAAGTCCAGGGCTAGATGTCCAGATTTCTGAAATTGGCCTGATATCGAGCACTGGGCAAGGATTTTCTAGCTATGCCCACAGGCTCCATGGACTTCGGACATGCTGTCGGGTTTCATGTAAAAACATCTCCTTAAATGCACGTCATTCTCGTCCTTGATTGATATGATGGATAAAAGAGATTGGCGTGTCATGAGGAAATCAGGGGGTCTTAGGTTGTCGCACTTTCGGGTCGAGGCGGAGGATTTATCCGTCACATTTGGCAGTTATCAGGCACTACAGCACATTTCCCTGAGGATACCGCCCCAGGAATATTGGATTGTGATCGGGGAAAACGGAGCCGGCAAGTCTACTTTGCTCAATTGTTTGGCGCTGTGGTCCAGGCCCACAAAAGGGCATGTGCGCATAGACGGGTACGAAGCGTTGGAGCATGAACGGTTCTTGCGTTCTCTGATCAAATTTGTTCCGGATACACCCACTTTCTACTCCGAATTAACAGCATTAGAACATGCTCAGTTGATTGCGGCCCACCATCACCTTTCCCACTGGCAAGCCGAGGCGGAAAGATTATTTCACGCCTTCTCACTGGATCGGAACGTCAACGCTTATCCTGCCAGCTTTTCGCGGGGCATGCAATATAAATTGGCTCTACTCCTAAGCCTTTTGACGAAGCCGTCCTTGCTATTGCTTGACGAACCTTTTGCCCCGTTGGATCCGGTGTCGCAAAATCATTTGACCCAGCTCTTGAGCCAGTTGGCCCATGAACAGGGCACGACCGTTGTCATGACGACGCATTTACTCCCAGAGGCAAAGAGTCCCGATCATCTGGTTTTTCTCAACCAAGGCCGGGTCATTATCGACTGGACCTGGGATCAAGTTCGAGAGCGTTTCCCCGGCAACATTGCCACTGTACCCTACCGCTTAGAGACGGAGATCCTGGGAATATCCACGGAAGGATGATCGCCTTTGACACATATTCATCATCATCCGGCTAAAGGGCCTTGGGCAAGCTTGTTGGCTTTGAATGAGAGAAGGTGGAAATCCAAAAGTTTGTACTGGCTCAGAAGTCTCGGCGTAGATCTGAGTGATCGGGACATCTTTTCCCGGCTTTATATTCTTTACATCCTGGCCATCCTGGTTATCTGGGTTGCAGTGAGTTTTTCCTTAGTTCTTAACTTGGCGGTACACTTAGGACACCCCATTTCTCCCAAGCTCTATCTGGGGCTGGGAATCACATCATGGATTTTGGGCATCCTTGTCATCACCCTATCGTCCTCCACTTCGCCGTTGTATCTGACACACGGCGATATACAGTGGCTAGCCTCATCGCCTCTGTCTCCCCGCCTTCTCATCCCGTTTCACCTCCCTTTCCGGCAAATGAAAGCTTTCCTGATGGCAGCTCTCTTAGCCTCTCTCGTGGCGGCGGCAGTGCATGACAGCCACATTGAAGAATTTGCGTTAACCCAGGCTCTTTGGATCCTTTCGTGCCAAGCGGCAGGCTGGAATCTCTCCGCCCTTCACTATTCGCGAAGCCGCAAACCGCTTAGGTTTTTTTGGGTTGGGGTTATACTGGCTCTTATCCTTTTGTCGGCCATTTTTCATCACCTCAACCAAACCCTGATACTCGCACTGACCCCAGGGCATTTACACCCTGACACCTTTGTGGCTCCTGTGGCGGGATTATGGCTCTTGACAATTTTCACTTCCGCCCGCATTAATCTTGTGAATGTGCATGAAGCCAGCACACTTTTTGCCGACATCGACCAACTCGGCACGATCTACCTGCCTAATCGCGGTATGGTGCAGGAAATTCGCACTCGAAAGCGCTTCGCCCAAAAGCGTGTTCTGGGACATCTTCCTCTTTGGTCCAGCCCATGGTATCACACCGGGCGCGTAATGATTACGGCCCTCCGCAGGCCTCGCTACATTTGGAGCTTGGTGGAATTGGCACTGCTATTCCGTTCGGCCCTGCTTTTGTTATCCCCTCAAGCGAGTCGGTGGACATGGCTGTTCTGGATCTTTATCGCCTACCGGTTTCGCCAGGGCAACATGGCTTTCGTGTCTGCCGAAGATGTCTTAAGTCCCTTTCTTAACCAGTTTAGGCCCCTGAACAAGCTCAGACAATTTCTTCTCAGCACATGGCTTCCCTTTTTGTTCGTCTTTGTCACATCGTTGGTGTTTTGGCTCATCATTCCCTTAACTGTCTCCCTTTCACTGCCCCACTTCCTATATTTGAGTTCATTAATCTTGGCTTGGGCATTAGGCGAAGGGGTAGTTATTATCCGCAATCCCCTCGACCACATACCATTTCTCAATGATTACCATCTTGTCGCCGTCAGTGCATCGGCTCTGGTGATGATGCTGGCGTTAACCATGGGCCATGTATGGTTGACCCCCGTGATCCCATTGGGCCTTATGCTTGCGATGATTCTCAGCAACAAGAAACAAACGATCCGTGATCCTCTCGGAGATGTCCACGACGTTTCTTAAGTGACAAACATTGTTAACGCTTCGTCCGTTCATAACAAGGACCTGGCAGGCATGAGATTCTCTTGTGCAAGACTTAGGCAACACAAGAAGAGAAAAAAACCCACTCCGGGAGACAATCAAATATCAGCCCGATCCCCATTGCACTCATGAAAGAGGCTATCGAGAATTAGGCCATCATATAGTGATTCCTCTAGCCTTCACGTCACGAAATTCTTAAAGAGACATTCTGTTGACAATGAAGGGTTTTGAAACGAAGGGGCAGCCTAGGAGCTTGTCCAAAAATTGATCAGTCGTGGAATAGTTATCCACAGCCTAGTCTATCAGGCGGCAACGCGTCCGAAATGTCAGGCACATGCGTGCACAAAACTGGGGACGACGCCTGAGAAAAAT
>JAKBWA010000012.1 GCA_021841025.1 Bacillota bacterium
ATTCAATCTAGTAAAAGTAATTCTATCTGGTGATGGAAAGGACACATCCGCTTTCCTTTGAAGGGTGAGTGTAACCTTCTGCACGGACGTGACGAGCGCTAGAGCAATTCAAGGCGGAACACGAAGAACACTACAATGAAGCTTTTCACAAAGAGTACGCTTGCTCAAGGCAACGTACACAATCCTGATGGGTGGGGGATTTTGGACCTTGAGGTTAGATAGGTTCGAATTGAGCGTAGTTCCTTAGAGTTAAGGAGCGGGGCCAAATGACCCTATTAATCAATATCTAGAGGTCCACGGAAGAAGGACCGTCTGCATGTGACCCTTCTATGGCGCCTTCTTTTACACTAAAACCGTTACACAAGGAGATGCGGTAAGAAGCCGCCAAGTATTCAAATCTCAGCAAGGAATAGGCTTGAAAACAACAGGTTACTCTAACCGGAGTAAAGGGGGATGAAACTGATGACGACAGCAACAGGAAACTACATTGTAGAAATTATTTTTCTTTTGACCTTTGTTGGAGGCCTGCTATGGCCAAGAAAACGGCACTAGTCGATTCACCCATATTCTGTTGGATTCCTGCAGGAACATAGGGGAGGAGTATCAGATGGCAAACTGGACAACCACTGCGCGCAAGGCAAGTTCGGCGGTGCTTTCCGTCGATACCTGGTTGCCGGAGACGATGCCGGAATATGCACAAGGTTTTATGTATATGCTAGGCTCGCTGACAGCCTCCAGTTTTGTGGCGTTGATTATTTCAGGGGTGATTTTAGCCGCCAATGGACCAGCAACGTGGTCCTATAACGGCCCCATGCGTTTTGCTGCGGCGACCCATTTCTGGTCGGTGCAAGCGTTTTTCTTTTTTATGATGTTGCATCTATGGCGTGTCTTTTTTACCGGTGCCTGGCGCGGAGGACGGCGGGAAACCTGGCTGTTGGGTGCTGTTGCTTTGATTATCGCAATTCCAACGGCATTTACCGGTTTTCTTATTAACGGTGATTTCTATTCTCAGTGGAATGCGGTCCAAGCCAAGGATGGGTTGAATGCGCTGGGATTAGGTTGGGTCAACTTGCCTAATGCCGGACAAATGTTCGGAATGCACGTCGTCGTCATGCCTTTGGTCTTGAGCGTGATAATTTTTGGCCATATTGTTCGGGTTCGTATGAAAGGTGTTGTGCCACCATACCCTGACCACAAGGTGAATGACGTAAAGGAGGGACAATAGTATGGCGACGCGCATGGACGATGAAATGGTACATGATTACAAATATGTGCCGGAAGATTTCATGAAACATTTGATGTCCACTCTCGGAATTATTGTTGTTTTGGTTCTGATTTTATCAGCAGTATTCGGTGTGCCGGAAAAACCTCCCTTGACGATTAAGGGCTATGCCACGAATCGTCCGGTTAGCTTTGAAGCGGTTGCGACTCGTGACTTGAACGGGCAAGGAGACATTGCCAACTACGGTCCTCCCTACAACAACGGTACGGGATATGTGGAATCGGACCTTCAAAAGATATCAGGAATTTGGCATCCGATAAATGCTGAACAGGATTTTATTCTTAAGCCGTTGAGTATGGCTGCTTCGATCGATCCTTCCATATCTCCGGCATTGCGGACGTTTGAAAGTGCGTCCAGGGCTCAGCAAATTGTTTGGGCCAACAATTACGAGAAAGCTCTGAGTGCGCATGGTCGTTATGCGGGCGGCAAGGTTGTGGTTCCGGCTGGGAATTACGGACCAGTGCCGACTTTGATCAATGCGACACTGCGGCTTGGCAAGAGTGGACTGATGTCGGGTTCTTTGACACGGAATCCGAATGTGACAACGCGATTTAACAATCAGAACTATCTTCTCTTCTTACAAGGCCAACCGCTTCACAAGGCGGCAGCTCCCTTGCAATTGTTAGGGGAGCAATGGGGGATTATTCATGGTGCGGTTCCAGGTTATCCAGCAGCATGGTGGATGACTATTCCCACATGGATCTATCAGTGGCCATTTGTGGCAAGTTCTCCTGCCGCTGATGCCATCGCCTTGAGTATAGGTTTCGCCTTCTGGCTTGCCCTTGCCTTGACACCATGGATTCCGGGATGGAACCGTGTCCCTCGCTACTTGGGTGTCTACAAACTCATTTGGAAGGATTTCTATTACAATAGAGCCAAGGCTCAGAAGGAAAGCGAAAAGCGCGGCATATCCTAAAGCGACGCCGCATTGGCGAGGGGGCTATTTGAGCTCCCTCTTGTTTTTCGGACCTGTTTACGAAATGGGATGAGACGTGCTTCCGAAGCCCCCTGAACGCGGATTTTGGGAGTCGTCACCGTCCGTGACGGCGAAAGGGACAAAGAGCCCCTGTGCAATACGTTCTCCGGCTTCAATGGTAACAGAAGTTGGCCCTCTATTTTCCAGTGGAATAAAAATATGGCCCTCATTATCGGGGTTATCGGCATAATCTGCATCAATGACGCCCACTTGGTTGGCCAGCACGCAACGTTTTTTTACAGCCCAGGAACTGCGAATGATAATAAGTAAAACTTCACCCCGAGGCATATAAGCTTTCAACCCGGTTGGCACCAAATGAACCTCTCCCGGGTGGATGATTACGGTTTCAGCTGCGGCCAGATCATATCCGGCCGATTCTTTTGTGTGACGTTGAGGAAGACTTAGATTAGCTTGTTGGTATTGTGCTATGAAGGCAAATGTTCGCATGGCCAACTCCTTGGTTGATAGTGGGTAATGTTGAGTTTAAGATTATACCGAACCATTTAGAGACGTCAATTTACTCACTTCAGCAACCTGCCAACCCTAAGGGACAACCGAGCTCCAATTCGGCATTTCCAAATAACGCGCTGATAAACGAGGAGATTATATGAGAAAATTAGGAAAATATGCGCAAAGATCCATTTTTGTTTCATGGCGAGTATACTAAACTAAGGAAGAATATTGAGATAATTATTCAAGCATCTAAAGTGAATGAAGGGAGACGGAAAAACGTATGGCAGACGAAGATGCAGGGATTTCCGAAACCGAAATCGCTGTGCATTGGCATGAGGAAGAGTACTATTCTCCCCCCGAAAGTTTTGTGAAGCAGGCCAACATGAATGATCCGAAGACGCGGGGCGAATTTGTCATAGAAAATTTTCCTGGATATTTCCAAGACTACGGTCAGTTGCTGAAGTGGGAACGGAATTGGAACCAGGTGTTTGACGGCAGCAATCCACCCTTTTGGAAGTGGTTTGTGGGAGGGGCACTTAATGCTTCCGTGAATTGTATTGATCGCCATCTTGACTTAAATCGCAATAAAGCTGCCTTGTATTTCATCCCTGAAAACCCTAATGAAGCCAAACAAGTCATCACCTATCAAGATCTCTATGTGCGGGTGAATGAATTTGCGGCATTACTCCGCGATTTTGCTGGAGTCAAAAAAGGCGACCGGGTGACGATTCACATGCCCATGGTTGCGGAACTGCCTATTGCCATGTTAGCTTGTGCCCGGCTAGGAGCTATACACTCCGTGGTTTTTGGTGGATTTAGCGGTCAAGCTTGTGCTGACCGTATGGTGGACTCGGGAAGTCACGTCCTCGTGACGATGGATGGCTACTACCGGAGCGGAAAGTGGCTGGACCAGAAAGAGAAAGCAGACGTGGCTGTGAAACGCTCAGAAGAGGCCGGAAACCATGTGGAGACCGTGTTGATCTTTCAAAGACATCCCGGGCATTATTCCAGTAACGCGCCATTAGTCGAGGGACGTGATGCGGTCGTTAATGATGTTCTTCGGCAATTTCGAGGTGTTCGGGTGGAACCGGAAATAATGCGATCTGAAGATCCGTTATTTCTGATGTATACGAGCGGATCAACCGGTAAGCCTAAAGGGGTTCAGCATGGGACTGGGGGCTATTTGTCGTACGTGGCTGGCACGAGCAAATATATTTTGGACATTAAGCCCGAGGATGTGTATTGGTGCATGGCCGACATTGGGTGGATCACCGGTCATTCCTACATTGTCTATGGGCCCTTGGTTCTGGGCGCATCGTCGGTAATCTATGAAGGTGTGCCGACGTATCCGGATGGAAATCGGCCTTTTGCCATCGCTGAAGAGTTAGGCGTCAATATATTCCACACGTCGCCCACTGCAATTCGGGGTCTGAGAACGAATAAAGACATTAGTCCGGAAAAGTATCACTATCATTTTAAGTTGATGGTGACGGTGGGGGAACCGATTGAGCCAGATGTGTGGCGTTGGTACTACCACGTGATTGGACGAGATGAGGCCGTGATTGTCGATACTTGGTGGCAAACAGAAAATGGCGGATTTCTAGGCACGACAATTCCGGCATTGGAAAAAATGAAACCGGGCAGTACCGGCCCCGGAGCGCCTGGAATTCACCCGGTCATTTATGATGACGCCGGCAACGAAATTGTTGCAGGTTCGGGGCGTGGCGGAAATATTTGTATTCGCAATCCCTGGCCTGGCTGTTTGCAAACGATTTGGAAAGATCCCGATCGTTTCGTTAACACTTACTATGCCAAGTACTGTAAGAATCCTAACAGCAAGGATTGGCGCGATTGGCCGTATATGGCCGGAGACGGAGCGATGTTGGCTGCGGATGGATACTTTAGAATATTAGGCCGCATTGATGACGTTATCAATGTGGCTGGACATCGATTGGGTACAAAGGAGCTCGAATCCGCTGTGCTGAAATTGGATGATGTTGCAGAAGCGGCGGTTATTGCCGCCTTGGACGACGTCAAAGGCACGGTACCGGAACTCTATGTCTCTCTTCAACCCAATGTCCTTCCGTCCGAAGAGCTAAGCCAGCGCATTATTCAGGCGATCGTGAGCGAGATTGGGCCAATTGCTCGTCCACGTAAGGTCTGGATTGTACCGGATCTTCCCAAGACTCGGTCAGGGAAGATTATGCGTCGGATTCTAGCCTCTATCTCGAATAATAAAGAGATTGGGGACGTAACCACATTGGCTAATCCAGAGGTAGTTGACGCGATAAACCAAATGGTGCGTTCTTAATTGACGGGTCGTAAAGATCCGAAAAAGCGCAAGGAGTGTTTGGCTTCTTGCGCTGTACCTCATCAGTTCATCGGTCTTGTTCAAAAAATATTTTGAATAGAGGCGAAAAACAGATGACAGGAAAATTAGCCAATCCAGGACCATTAGGTCTTGCAGGTTTTGCTTTCACGACGTGGATGTTAAGCATGATCAATGCTGGGTGGTTTGATGCTCGTTCTTTGGGCATGGTGGTCGCTTTGGCCATGGCGTATGGAGGGACGGCGCAATTTGTTGCAGGTATACTGGAGTATCCCCGTGGAAATACCTTTGGGATGGTCGCGTTCTTCTCATACGGGGCCTTCTGGTGGTCGTTTGCCTTATTCGCCCATTATTTTGGCGCTGCCGTGCCGACGGCTTTTGTCGGTTGGTATTTATTCGTGTGGGGAATTTTTACTTTTTACATGTGGGTTGCAACGTTTCGCATTAACCGGGGGCTGCAACTGGTTTTCCTGTTCTTGTGGTTAACCTTCGTCGTTTTAGGCATAGGGGCATGGAGTCACTCCACGCTCACCACTCAAATCGGCGGATACTTAGGGTTAATCACTGCAATTCTGGCGTTCTATGCATCGGCTGCTGATGTCATTAACCCAGCCTTCGGACGGGACGTCCTGCCGTTACACCCCTATTCGTCGGAACCCGCGTCCAAACCAGCAAAGCGTAGCGCTGGTTAGGGACGGGTTAGAAATTCAATGCCAAAGGAGAGCAGTCTTATATGACTGCTCTCCTTTACTATTTTCGGGTGAATATTCTACACTTAGAAACAACTGAATGGAACTAAAGGAGGGAAGTCTCTGCGGTTCGTTGGCAGAGATATGCCGTGAAACAAGCTCTAATTATCGGGAATACGGAAGTGTTGGCGCCATTAACGCCATGGTTAGTGAAGGAAGAATATTGGGTGACGGTGATAAACCATTCATCGGAAAAGCTCAGTGATGTCGTGTGGCAAGCAGGGAAAACGGGAACGTTGCATTATGTGACGCTACTAGACCTAGACTATCATGATGAAGTGAAGCTTCGCCGATGGACGGCGCATGTTCAGCTCATGCAGGGTCCGTTAGATTTTGTAGTGAGTTGGATTGAGGAACCTAAAGAAGCCGTTGTCACAGCCATTTTTGAGGAAATTGGTGCGTATCGTCATGATTCCTGGCGTTGGATCGATGTCATTGGTTCAGTGGACCAACCGATAATTGACATTCCAAGAACGTGTCAGAGTCAGTGGATTATTTTGCCGGAGACATCGAAAAAAGATGACAAAATCAGAACGGAGACGAACGACGTCATTGCAGCTGTGAAATTCGCCGCACTTAACCCCGAGCAACAGCTCATTCGTATCAGTGAACTGAAATTACGCGGAGGTTTAAAAGAGGTGTAGCAACGATTCGGATATTTGACGCGTAGCAATAGATGACGAAATTTGGGAGTGAAGGTACAATCACTCATTATGCTTTGCGGATTACTTTTTTGTTGCCAGGACCTCCTTCTGTTCCTGTTGGGGGTTACCGCGTGGTTTATACTTACGCTAATCATCTGGTGCAACGAGGATACCACGTGAGTGTGGTCCATGCTGGCAAATTAGGGCAATTTAAGCCGCCCGAACCAACGTCATGGACAATGCTGCGGAAAATTTATCGATATTGGACACGAGTGAAACCGGCCATTGTTCCACCGCAGGTATCATGGCACACGTTTGATCCCCGAGTTGAGCTGATATATCTTCCGGGAGAACCTATCAACCGGGTCATGCCGGCAGCGGATGTTGTGGTGGCAACCGCTTGGACCACGGCAGAATATTTGTTGCATTATAGTCAGAACAAAGGGGAACGGTTTTATCTGATTCAGCACATGGAAACATGGCAAGGACAAGAACAACGAGCTTTAGCGACGTGGGCCTTCCCTTTTCACAAAATCATGGTATCTCGCTGGCTTTACACTGAGGGCGTCAAACGCGGCCTGAGTGACATGGTTCATATCCCTATCGCCGTGGACCACCATACTTTTCACCCGGGTAAAGTTCTGGACCGAAGACCTCCTAGTGTCTTGGGGATGTATAATCCGAGTGCCTGGAAAGGGGGACAGGATTTGATAACGGCGGTGATAAGGTTGCGTGAATTGTATCCATCGGTTCCCATCTTGCTGTTTGGGACTGTGAGCCGTCCTGCGGAATTGCCGCAGTCGATTGATTATGTGCAGAATCCTTTTCAAGTGGCATTGGCGAATTTCTACAGAACCTATGCTATTTTTATTCATACCAGCTATCGCGAAGGATGGGCCTTGCCACCGGCGGAAGCTATGGCTTCCGGATGCGTTTTTGTAGGCACAGATAGCCGTGGCAATAGGGATTATGCCGTTCATGGAATGAATGCATTGCTTGTTGAGCCTGGCGATGTGGAAGGGCTGGTCCGTAATGTCAGCTGCGTTATAGACAATACGGAATTGCAGAAAGATCTTCAAGAAGAGGGCGTTCGAACTATGGCGAAATTTCAATGGGAGGGATGCACTGACGAACTGGAAAAGTACTTTCTCAGTCATCATTGACTTTGTATGTATCATTGCTTACTCCTTCCCAGAGGGTGTTTTCACTTAGCACAGAGCGCCTAAACCCCACAAGAGCTAAAAGCGCCACACCACAAAGCGCAACTATTCCTAGCAGAGTACGCCCATTCCACCATGCGATAAATAACCCAGGGACTATAGAGCCCATCGCGCGGGCTATTGGGTTTGAAAACGTTATTCCCGCCCGCATGGCCACAAGCTTATCTTCGGGCGGAATCATATTTTTCATCGCGCCCATCATCACAAAGATGACTGCCATTCCACCGTCCAACACTACATATTCCGACGGCTAATCCGTAATATGTGTCTGACGTTAAAAGTACAACGGATCCCATTGCGGATAGTCCTAAAGCTATGCCTAGAGTCTTGACGGGATGGAACCGTAGGCTATTTTGTACTCGATCGAGGATTACGACGACCACGAAGTTGTCAATGCCGGAATTTGTAAACACTAATCCGGTGGAACTATCAGGAAGAGTCAGAAAGGCATGAGTCTATGGCGTTTAAAACAGCGAGTGGAAAATAAACATCGGAAAGCACCTCCCCCTGGCCGAATGCCGAAGGGGAGGTGCCGGGTTGCCACTCTACCGCACGCTAGACGGGACGTGACGCAGTCGCCAAGAGCCTCCGTGGCAGTTAAAAGCTAGTTTAGCTGTTCTATGGGACGCACGAGGATTTCGTTTACAGCCATTCCTGGCGGCTGTTCGATAGCATAGACTATGGTCTCGGCCACATTCTGAGCTCTCAGAGGTTCTCCGGACACGCGCGCTTTGAGCGCATTTAATGCCTCGGCGTCCGTAGTGGTATGTAGAAGCTCTGTTTCGACCAATTCAGGAGAAACAATGGTAGTTCTTATGTGGTGATGCTTTGACGTCAATTCCATTCGCAGTCCTTCGGTAATAGCACGCACGGCAAACTTTGTACCGCTATAAACAACTCCACCCAAACCCACCTTGTGACCAGCAACCGAAGCAATGTTAATGATGTGGCCTTCATCTTGCTGGATCATAACGGGCAAAGCAACAGCTATGCCATATAAGACGCCTTTAATGTTAACGTCGATCATCCGCTCCCATTCCTCTACATGCAGCTTCTCCATGTAAGCGAGTGGCATGAGACCCGCGTTATTAATCTATACGTCTATGCGGCCAAAGTGCTCCAAAGCCAGATCCTTGGATTGTTCTACCTGTTTCCGGTCGCTTACGTCCACGGCCAAGGCCACGACGTCACAGCCTTGGTTGGTCAATTCATCAGAAATGGTGTCGAGCCGGTCCTTTCGCCGCGCTGTGATTAGTAGCTGGCACCGTGAGAAGCTAAAAGTCTGGCTGTGGCTTCTCCGATTCCGCTGCTGGCTCCGGTTATAACAACCACCTTATCGGTCAATTTGATCATTCAAACTTCACCTCGTTAAGGAATTGTCGATGCACACAAACAGGTTTGAAAACTGCGTCGGGAATTTTACCATAAATTTTGGGTAGTAAAGATACTCATAGCCCAGAGGCATGATATATGGTAACATACTCTAAATTAGAGGAGATTACCGCGGATATGAAAGCAAAATGGGTATTGGGCATTGACCTAGGCACAACCCACGTGAAAGCTTTGGCGCTGGATAGCAAGGGACGATTCGTATTCAAAAGAAGTCTGACGCCTCGGATCTACACAGACATCATTGGCCATTACGAACAGGATCCTCAAGAAATTCTGGAGATGGTGCGCTCCGTAATCAGAGAGTGCCAAAGCCAGTCTGATCTGATTAGCATCGGACTGAGTGGAGCAATGCACACCTTTATTGTTGTCGATGCTCTGTGGCGTCCGGTCACTAAGATTTGGACCTGGATGGATCAAAGGTCCGGCGTGACCGCCAAGCTTCTCAGAGCCCAAGGAATAGCCGAAAAGTGGTACAGCCGCACCGGATGCCCGGTCCATTCCATGTCTCCCGCGGTAAAATGGCTGCATTTTAGCCGCGTTAGCGGCGCCGATTTACGCCCGATTGCTTTGAAAGATTGGATATTTTACGAATTAACGGGGCAGTGGGCTACTGATTTTTCCACAGCAGCGGCAAGTGGAATGATGACGTTGTCTGGAGAATGGGACGACGAGATCTTGCATACACTGCAGCTCACTCCAAATATTCTCCCGCCTATTCATTCGTGGGATTATATGGGAAAAAATGTGGTCTTGGGAGGCAGCGACGGGGCAATAGCGCATTATGGACTGAATGCCTTAACTGATTCCGATGCAGCGGTATTGACGTGGGGTACATCGGCAGCCATTCGTGTGTCAACAAGCACGACGACTTCTCAAGAGTTCATGCCTAATGGAAGTTTTGCCTACTTTATGGGACCGGGGCACGGATTTTTAATTGGCCAGGCTCTATCGAATGCGGGCAATGTGTTGAGTTGGATAGCCAAAGTCCTGAATATGTCTGTTGAGGAAACTATCCAAAGAGCAGTGGATGTGATTGAATCGCCGGAGTCGCTGCCACGTTTCGTTCCCTACCTGTTTGGCGAAAGATCTCCCTATTGGGATGAAACCTTGACGGCCCGATTTGAAAATATTCTTCCCGAACATGGTGCAGACCATCTTGCGGGTGGTGTTGTTTTGTCGTTACTAGCGTTAATTGTTTCCGCCTACAGGCGCTTAGGAGCATCAACGCGGTCGTGGAAGTCAGTATACACGGGTTCCAATCTATCTTTTGCTACCGAATGGGGTCGATTGATCGCCAAGTTGCTCCCCGTGCCGGTTTATTCGGTTCAGAGTGAAGATGCGTCAGTGTTGGGAGCAGCCAAGCTGGCGGCAAAGCAACAAGGGTGGGGAGGGAAGGAGGAATTAGATTTTCCTGATGGTGAGCCTCATCATTTTGTATCGCTTTCGCAGTCGGATTCTTCGAGGCTGGCATCCCGTGTCGACGAGACCGTCGCGTATCTTTACAATTAATACTGAGCTGCTTAACAACTCTTAGCGTATATCAAAGTGCCGATCACCTTGAATTTCGATCTCCCGGTGAGAGATTCGGTCCACGCGAGCAGATGCCGGTCCGTGTCTAAGCCACACCAAGAACTGCTGTAATGGTTCGCTTTCGCCTTCGGCTTCGACCAGAACGCAGTGGCGATCGTCGCTGTTGCGTACCCAGCCAGCGATTTGGTACTTTTGTGCCATATTCCACGTGGACTGGCGAAAGCCAACTCCTTGAACCCGCCCAAAGATCTCGATCCGAAATCTCTTACGACTCATGTTAACCTCACCTCGATTTGACTAGTGATGACACACCCCTAGATTCTTGGCCGCATCTTTAAATGCATTTTACCATGAACTCCAAACCTATTTTGTGTAAGGTTACAACTAACAAATGTCGTTTATTTCTGGAAAGTTAGATAAAAATCTAACAAAATGATGTTGAATTCTAACATTCTATCGTGTAAACTAACGGCATGGGTTCTAAAGGCGTGGCCCACTATCAGGCATAAATGAGATGATCCATGGCGTGATCTTAAAGTTGGTATTCGTTTGTCTAACATTGTTCTGCTAAAAACCTGACATAAATCACGATCGCAACCAGTTGGATATAGGGGGGATTCCGTTGACGAGTTTGTTTGATACCTTACCGACCTCAGTGCGGAGTACATTTGTTCGGCAAAAGTTGGGTGTACTATTGGAAAATGGCCCCTATAGCCGAGAATTGTTGTGCACGTTGCAAGTGTATTTAGACAGCAATGGCCAGGTTAGAGAGGCGGCCAAACGATTGTATGTGCACCGCAATACCCTGGCATATCGTTTGGAACGACTTCAGGATTTGCTCGGATGTGATTTGAAGGAACTTGATACGATTATTGACTTACGATTGGCTTTAGATTTCTACCGTGATGGAGTCGAATATGAAGAGGGGAGCGAAGAGGATGCGTAAGTCCAGACGAATGCCCGTCTTGTTCAAATTATCAGCACGCGAAGAATGGCACGATTGCGATCAGTGCTTTGGTTATGGAGAAGATGTATGTGCGGATTGTGAAGGCGACGGATGTCGGCTTTGTGATCAGAGGGGGTATAGTGTGTGCCGTATTTGTCACGGACTAGGCGAGGTACATGTCGATGACTTTACGTGGATTGCTGTCCAATCATAGTGAGGGCTTTGTGGCTATTAGGACCGGTTTGTGACAAGTTCACAACCGGTTTTTTTATATTTCGGTGAATGGGAAGAACTCAGAGCGATCTGTATGTCGCGAAACGGTGACAAGAGATAGTTCGTCAACTTGTGTCTTACTGAAGAACACTTGCAAATGATTGAAAGTGAGGTTGGCAGATATGCGGATAACCCCCCATCAGAGAACTGTCGGGAATTGGAACGCAGGTGATGGTCAGAGGGCGGTTTGTAGAGGTGCTATGGGCGTAGAACATAAGGATGAGTTGAATGGTACTAGATAAAAAAGATAATGCGAAGACAAATTTAATGCGATGGCTAGTAGAACTAGTAGTAATGGGCTATAATAAGTTCTAGACAATACTGTAGTGGGGAGGATGCTCAAAGATGGCCCGTTATCATTCTTCTGTTGATATGTCGGCGGCAAGAGACGTCGAGAACGTTTCTGAAGTTGTTGATGTGGCGGTGTTTGGCGTCATAGTTTTGTTGAGTGCAATCTTTGTAATCATGGCCGGATATGTATTTATGGCATGGCTTTAACGGCGCAACGGACGAAGAGTGCTGGACAGGTACAGGTTTGCGCGCGAGTTGGGATCCCGGCTTTATCGCCATAGGCGAGATAGTCTCGTGTGTCTTCTTTAGAGGAGACGCGTGCGAATTGTTACATGGTGTTAACAGTTAACGTCGTGGTTTCTTCCAGACAATGTCTGGCACAGTTTCTTGTTCTCGCAGAAAATGATCCCCTTCCCGGGAGATCATATAATACGTGTGGTTACGGTGTTTAACGCTTTTCATTCGCCGATGATAGTATTTAACGATTCTCCCTTCAACCCGCTCAATAAAATGACGTGATTCAAGATGGTTTAAGCGCTCGCGCATTTGGACAATGTCTAGATTAAAACGTGCAGATAACAACTTCGCATAGTCTGGGCCAAGGGTTTTAAAGTACTGCAGAAGTTTGATATCGATTTCATCCAGTTTATCGTCTTCCATGTATCTTCACCTTTCATTATGCTTTTTCAGCCATATAAGCCACTCGTGATTCGTTGCCGGCTGGCTATTATTCCATTTAAACTGCTGGCATGCCCCTCGAGATAAATTAATCATCTTTACTTCCCGGTCTGCTTCCCGTACCACTTCACATCCGCTCATACGAGCAAAAGCATGAGCCTCGCGGACCATGAATGCCTGGTCGGACACAACTTCTAAAAAATCTCCGGGCTTTACCCGACGCATGGCTTGGGCGATATCGACGACGATGGGTTTGAGGATCTTGGTAGGACAATAAATAGTTGTTTTCATCGCTGTCCTCTCTGGCGGCGAAAAACCCACAGTTTTCAGTGTCAGAAACAACATATGAGGCGTGCTACATGAAATGATTTTATCACACCGACTCGTCTGAAGGGAATCAAGAAATCAGGTAACTATTTAGGTACCCCGATGCGTTTCCGCCAAAAAGTCTCCGAGGACAGCATCACACGGCAGAACGCGGCATCGGGGTAAATTTTTCGAGGATCCGCTGATCCTCAAAGGAATTACAAGCTCCG
>JAKBWA010000031.1 GCA_021841025.1 Bacillota bacterium
TAATATTTCTACAAATCCGTCGCCACGGTCGGATCTTTGGGCCGACCGCGAGCTCTCCCTCAATCTCGCGTATCTTGTATTATTGACAGGGCACCCATAAGCTTAGGATTAACTTTAATAAAAGTAAGGGGTCAGGTATCATGCCAATACCGATTGCGCGCCACCGTCTGATGCGAGAAATGAACGAGATGGCGGTCATGACAGTGATTCGACAACACGGTCCCATTTCCCGTCGCCATATTGCTGAAATTACCGGATTGACCAAGTCCACTGTTACGGTCGCCGTTCAACGCCTTTTTTCGAAACATGTCCTAAAAGAACTGGATTCCATTTCTACAGGGCCCGGACGACCGGAAAGACTTCTCGGATTAAACTCGGAAGCCGGATACCTGTTAGGTTCCTCCATCGATGCGACGAAATGCCAAGTACTCCTGTTCGATCTACAAGGTAAAGTTCTCGATCATATCGCTTATGATTTAAAGGTGGGTCACGCAGCCCAGGATACTCTCAAACTGGTCGCCGACGCCGCCCTTGTCCTCCTGAATAAGATTCCCCACGAAAAATACTGGGGTTTTGGTGTTTCGATTCCCGGCATAATTTCTGCCGAGGGTTTGGTGATTCATGCTCCCAACTTAAAGTGGCATGACATCGCAGTCGGAACATTTTTCAATGAATGGCTTCCCAACCCCATCTACGTGGTCAACGACGCCCAGGCCGGGGCCATTGCCGAATATTATTTTGGCAATGCCTTAACGAGTGACTTGTTGCTGTATTTGTCGTTAGGTATGGGGATTGGAGGGGGTGTGGTGATGAATGGGAATCTTCTCATTGGCGCACATGGCACCGGAACTGAGGTTGGACATATGGTGATCAGTGATAATGGCCCCTATTGTCGCTGTGGTCGCCGGGGATGTTTTGAGGCAGTAGCCTCTCTGCGTTCATTGACAGAACGGGCGATGAGGGCCAAAGACGTCGTTGATTGGCTCAAGCTGGATCAAATAGTGAGTGCCTTTCACAACCATGAGCCTTGGGCCAGACAGGCGGTCGAAGAAACCTTTTACTATCTTAGGGAGGGGATTGTGAATCTCGCTAATATTTTTGATCCCGACACTATCGTGCTAGGAGGAGATTTATCCCGGTTTGGAGAAGATTTGCGCGCACAAGTTGAGGTTCCCATCGAAAGCGACATCATCATTGCAAATAATCGTAACCTGACCGTGCGGCTAACTTCCCTAGATGACTTTACCAGTGCTCTGGGCGCTGGAGCTATGGCACTAAACACCATGGTGAGTGCAAGGGGTTAACGAACGTGTAACTGTAACCGCCCGATTTTGGCAAAAGTTGTGAAGAAAGCTCCCGCAACAGCCGTTGATAACAATTGCCTGATATTCGAGACTTCCGGATGCCAAGAATTCAGTGATTTAAGAAGAACTCACAAATGATCGCCTAAAGCCCCATGCCTCAGCCACAAGAACAGTATAAGGACTTACTGTGATAGGCGCCAGTTCGCCTTCTGCATAAAAAAGGCCGGACGGCAAGACTGGCCTTCTTACCGCCGGCTTCAGAAGGCCAGCAAACCCATGAACCGCCCATTCCTCCTGACTAATTGTTCCACTCTTCTTTATTATTCAAAGGCCTATGGCTAAAACTCGGACAGTGTATGATACAGCACACTTTTTTGAACATGTAGGCGATTCTCGGCTTCATCAAATACGACAGATTGCGGACCTTCTAATACGTCTTCAGAGACCTCCTCACCCCGGTGAGCTGGTAAGCAATGAAGGAAGATCGCCTGGGCCTTGGCCTTGGCCATCAACTGGGAATTAACTTGGTAAGCATTTAACTGACTGCGTTTCTCGGCAGTATCCTCATCCCCCATGGACACAAAGACATCTGTAGCCACTGCATCGGCCCCGAATACAGCCTGTTCCGGATCTGTCATGACCTGAACCGATCCACCCGTCATTTCCGCCTCTTGCTGAGCGTACGCAATGACGCCTTGGGCAGGCCACCATTTTTCGGGACACGCAATACGGACATGCATACCTAATTTGGCACCAATAATCATATAAGAATTAGCCATATTATTCCCATCGCCCACATAGGCAAGTTTGGACCCGGAGAGATATCCCACATGCTCCCAGATAGTTAACGCATCCGCTAAAACTTGAAAGGGATGGGCTTGATCGGTCAGTGCGTTAAACACCGGAATGGTCGCCCATTTCTGCAAAGTTTGCACCATTTCATGGCTTCGCGCCCTCACAACTAAGGCTTCTACGTAACGGGACAAGACCCGCGCCGTATCCTCAATAGGTTCTCCCCGTCCCAACTGGCTATCCTGCCAGTCCAAAATCACAGGAGCTGCACCAAGACTTTGAATGGCGACTTGAAAAGACACTCGTGTCCGCGTGGACGGGAGCTCAAAAATCATGGCCACAGATTTTCCTTTGAGGGCATATTGAATTTCCGCTATCTTGGGGTTAGATTTCATCCATTTGGCTGTCATTAACACCTGCTTAATTTCCGTGGGACTCCAATCCTTCAGCGACACCACCGATCGGCCTTGCAATCCGGCTTCGTTCGCTAACAACCGCTCTACCACACGTACCGCCTCCTGGGAATAACTATACACCGCTTAGGATAATTATGCAATAACTCTCCATGAATATTCATCAAAACAGGCGGTGTATATCATTCCTCAGAAGAACGGTGAAAGCCCTCGTCTAAATAAATATGACAAAACACTCCCAACTGGTGCTGTCACATCTTAACGACCTTCAAGAAAGCTCATGGCGCTTTGAAACAACATGTCCACGCCTAATGGCAAAGCCTCTTCGTTAATTTGAAAATGAGGAGAGTGATGCGGAAAGCCCTTCTCTTCGGGCCGACATCCTAAGAAGAAGAAGGCTCCCGGTCTTTCTTGCAAATAATAGGCAAAATCCTCGCCGCCCATAGCCGGATCCGGGTGCACGACCTCCACGGCGGAACCGACAGCCTTTTCTATGCGGTTTACGCTAGCTTCATGATTAATCACCGCTGGATAACCGTACTGGTAATTGACCGTAGCCTCGGCATCATAGAGTTGGGCGGTAGTCCGGGCGATATGCTCGATTTCATGAATGATCCGATTCTGGATAGTTTTTGACAACGTACGGACTGTCCCTGTAATCTCCGCCGTTTCCGCAATGATATTAAAGGTCGCTCCGGCGTGAATGGTACCGCAACTGACGATGGCTTGGTCAAAGGCATTCAACCGTCTGGAAACAATCGTCTGCAGATTCATGACAATCATGGCGGCAATTAAAACGGCATCTTTGGTATCCGCAGGTTCGGAGCCGTGACCGCCTTTCCCTCGGATGCGGATGGTAAATTGGTCGGCATTGGCCATGAGAGGACCCGAACGAATTCCTAAGGTGCCGAGAGGATCACCGGCCCACAAATGCAGTCCCAACACCTCATCTACACCTTCAAGGCATCCTGCGGCAATCATTTTAGGAGCCCCTCCGGGCGGCTTTTCTTCTGCTGGTTGAAAGAATACCCGAACTTTGCCGGGAAAATCGCGATATTGTTGCAATCTTGAAGCCAAAGCCAACGCAATCGCCATATGTCCATCATGACCACACGCATGCATCACACCTGGGTTCCGGGAGCGAAATGGCAAATCAGTGTCTTCGTCCAACGGCAATCCGTCCATATCTGCACGAACCGCTATGCAAGGTCCAGGCCTATTGCCTGCAATGTCGGCCATAACCCCTGTTCCTGCAATCCTAACAGGGTTGAGGCCCAAATGATGCAAAGTGTCACTGAGAAATTGGCTGGTCTCATTTTCGTGAAATGCGAGTTCCGGGATCTGATGAAGTTCTCGGCGATATGTTATTACGTCTTCATTCCAATTAGTCAACAGCAGCTACCCCCCCACAAGCTTTGCGTTGAGATCTGGCGCACACTACTTCCTCAGTCCTTTTACAAAGGGAAGAAGAGGATTCTTTAAGAAAAACCTCCCGGATAAGTGCGCGGAATACCTCTGAGATCTTGACTCCCTAGGCGGGGGATTTTCTTGCGAAAAACCCACCGACTAGTTTGTACACGGTTCGCCAAAATCCCTCGCCGCTAAAGCGAGATCCCTTACGGCGCATTTGATGAACCTTAAATAATGCGGTGACCCAGTGCGGAGGCTATGAGGTTTGCCGCCAACTCGCCCGTTCGGTTGTGCTCGTCCAAAATAGGATTTACCTCAACCATTTCCATCGACGAAATAATGTCGCTTTCCGCCAAAAGTTCCATAGCTAGATGTGCTTCCCGTTCGGTGAGTCCTCCACTGTAGGGAGTCCCTGAGCCAGGAGCAAATAAAGGATCTACCGCATCGATGTCAAAACTCAAATGAACTGCGTCCGTTTTGTCTGTGACGATATCCATGGCCTTGGCCATAATCTCGCGCATCCCGTAGCGATCAATTTCATGCATCGAAAAAACCGTCGCCCCTGATTCGCGCAATCTGCGGGCTTCTTGTTGATCCAGTGTGCGTACCCCCACATAAACAATCTTCTCGGGATCAACAAACCGGGCCGGAAAAGACGTTTTTAAAATAGGATGGCCTAGCCCTACTACTGTGGCAACAGGCATACCGTGCACATTGCCAGAGGGTGACGTCTCATCTGTATTGTAATCTCCATGAGCATCAAACCACAACAAACCTACCCGTTCGAATTTACGCAATAAACCGCTCATTGTACCAATGGCAATGCTATGATCTCCCCCTAAAACCATAGGATATTGCCCCTCGTCCAGCGCCTTTTCCACTGCACGCGCCAAAACGCGGCTGACTTTAACAATTTCATTGCCATATTTGAGACTGGAATGTGTTTCAGAGCGGCTTTCCGGAACAGGCACGGGTAAATTGCCTATGTCAATTACCTGATGACCCACCTGGCGAATTTTCTCATGAAGTCCTGCGTAGCGGATCGCACTCGGTCCCATGTCCACACCCCTGCGGTCTGCTCCATAGTCCAATGGCACTCCGATGACGCGAATGGTCTTGAGTTTCATTGTATCCCGGCGCTATAGACTGCCCTCGGCTTGTTTGATACAGAGGATGCGCCTTTCTCCTTTCAGTTTAAGATATTCCCCCAACAACGTAGCGGCCTGCCTGTCTTCGTGGTTTTGCCAGGTGCTTACCCATGTTTTTAAACCCCACCCCTCAGCTATCCGCCGATCAAGAGTGCCAAAGCATGCCCGTCGACGTGGCATCAAGCACACTCGACAAAACTTTTTTATCGCCCAAGACGCCCCTGGGCACGTTCCCTTCTGAACGGGGGGGATAAATCCCAATCTATCCCCCCCGTCCCCTTGCCCACAAGCTCGACGTAGTCTCAGTATACCTTGGGATAAGCTAACCTGGAATTAGTAAATGTCCGGGTGGAGGACTTTTTAGAACATGCTCTGGCAACCGCCCTTTAAGAAACCACTGTTCGATTCCCAAAAAAATGTACCAAGACAATTCCCTTTGATATCCAGGGTTGGCTAATAATCGTTCTTCCTGCGGATTCGAGATGAATCCGAGTTCCACGTTAATTGCCGGCATACGCGCATAGCGCAGAACATACTGGTCAATGCGAGCCACCCTTCGCTTCGTATGCGTGAAATATTGGAGTTCTTTCTGAACATCATAAGCCAGATGGTAGGAGGACGTTCCATCCCAGTAAAAGGTCTGTGGCCCACTCCATCTCGACCCTGCCGAATTGCAATGAATATCAATCAGCGCATTCCCCTGGGTTCGGTTAATCCATTTCACGCGCTGATACACCCGGTATTTTTTAAATGAAGGAATTTGCCCGGGCTTTTCCCATGTCATTTTTACCTTGGCTCCGCTGTCTTGGAGCCATTGTCTTAAGTCTAGCGCCACAGCCAAATTAACCTGATCTTCCTGAGCTATGAGACCTCTGGCTCCCGGATCTTTTCCTCCATGCCCCGGATCAAGAATCACGGTGCGGCCTTTAAGCAAGCTACCGGGCAAATTCGGGTCGATATAGACGTCTTTTTGAGGTACACTCATCCCCATTACCGCCTCTAAGGTGACCAGAACAATGAAAATACGAATCCATTTACGCATTCGCGGTCCAGACCAATGGCTCATGGTATTCTCCTTTTCCCAAAAGGGTGTGATGACCGGTCCTAGTGGAATTGTTAGTGCATTTTGTATTGTGGACCAAAATAACCCGGAGTATGTCTGAACAATTCTTGTATATACGATATTATGACTCGTGTATCCGATGAGTAGTACCATGAGGCTATAGTTATTGCCAAAAGAAATTGCGTATCCAGTTTAGTCTGTTCGCTATAAAATCCGACAAATATAAGTTGGAAATTTGACTGAAAAACTTATGATTAAATTTTTTACACGACTTATTATGTACATTTGGTTTACTTGTGGTACATTTATTTATAGGAGGGATGTATGATGGTTGGGACCAAAATTCGTGACCTGAGAAAAAAATTAGGATTGACCCAAGAGCAGCTAGCCGGTGATGAACTGACTAAGAGTTATGTTAGTCAGGTTGAATTGGGCCGTATCCATCCATCCCACAAGGCGCTCGAAATTATCGCCAGCCGCCTCGGCAAACCCTTAGGCTACTTTCTCGAGAACGGTGACGATATGCGCACCATTGAAGTATTACTCAAAGCGGCGCAGGCGTTGTGGAACAGCGGACGGCTTGAAGACGGCATGTTGGGGCTCCAAGAGGCGTTGACACTAGCGGAGCGGACCGGCCGGGAAGATATTTTAGCACGCATCAAAGCCACCATGGGTAAGCTCGAAATGTCCCAAGGGAATTTAGACCAAGCGTTAGCTCATCTAGAAGACAGTCTCAGTCTTATTCATCCGGATGATCATCCGGTCCAGGCTATTGAAATTGCAAACACTCTAGGAATGGCTGCTGCCCGTCATGGGTCGTTTCATAAGGCTATGAATTCCTTTCAACAAGCTTTGGAATATGCAGAACGACTTGACTCCCGGGACGGTCCCAATATCCGCGCCGAAGCGGCACAGCACTACGGCGACTTTTGTTATAGTCAGAGGCAATGGGTTTCCTCACTGGAATTATATCGCATGGCCTTGGATCAAAAACAATTGAGTACGTGCCGTCGCGCCGAGTTGCTTTCCCGCATTGCCGCAGCAGAATGGCGTTTAGGGCATAATGTCGAAGCATCAAAAGCGGTCGACGAAGCGTTAGGACTCTTGAACGAAATTCGAGGGGTGGAAGATCGTGCAACTTTGCAAGCCGATGTTGCACAAGTGCTTATTGATATTGGACGGATAGATGAAGCCAGGGAACTGTTACAGTCCTCATTGGCGGTATTTGACCGAGTGCATTTCCAAGAAGGGCAAGCCGTCATTTTGGAATCGCTGTTGCGCATCCCAGCATCCGATAAAATGCTCGACCAATATGCTCACCGCATTTTGGGAACCCCGGACAGTTGGCCATGGCATGATACAAAAATTTTGGCTTTGCGCGCTTTAGCACGCCGGGCTGTGTCTCGAAGTGATTTCGAAGAGGCACGCGAACACCTCATCCAAGCATTGGCTATGGCTCCGGTTTATAAACAGCGCGAGTTGGAATGCGAATATTACATTGTACAGGGTCATTTGGGTGACACGCATGCTTTGAACCAATTATGGGCACATTTGACCGATCCCGTTTATGAATCATCAGAACCGAGAAAGTTCACGCCAAGACTACCCATGATTTCAACACCCGAAGTCGTTGAGGCGATGAACTAAAAGAACGACTAAGCATCAATAACAAGACCCGAGACAAGAAGCAGCTCACTTTTGAGCTGCTTCTTGTCTCGGGTCTTGATTCGATCGCTACCACAATCGTCTCAGACCGGTACTAATTGAGGACATATCTTCCTTAGCATCATCACTGGGACAAATATGGATAATCAGGGCATTTGCTGGGTTAACCAGACGGGGCCTTGGTCATGTGATTCCAAGATGCCAAGGCTCCAATCACGAGTGAGACCCTGTTTAAAACATGCGGCTAGCCAACAAAACGCGATAAGCCAAGATGCAAGGAATGGTAAGCTTCCTGCACCTTGGCTTACGATAACGAAAACCTTATCATGCCGTTTATCTCTTGGAAAATTGCGGTGCTTTACGCGCTTTTTTCAAGCCATATTTCCGCCGCTCTTTCATACGAGAGTCTCGTTTCAAATATCCTCGCTGCTTTAAAGGAATACGAAAATTGTGATCCACACTCAATAAGGCTCGTGCAATTCCATGCCGCACAGCACCTGCTTGACCTGAAACACCACCGCCTTCAACTCGAACGAGTACATCAAAACGGCCTTCCAACTCCACCGAGTTCAAAGGAGCCGTAACTAACGTTTGTAATGTTTTGAGCGGAAAATATTCCTCAAACGCACGCCCATTTATGATGATGCGGCCCGTTCCCGGCACCAATCGTACCCGCGCCACGGCATTTTTCCGACGCCCTGTTCCCCAAAACTGTGCAACTGCCATCAAACTTTAACCTCCCATACTTCCGGCTTTTGCGCGCTATGCGGATGATTGCCCTCAGCATACACTTTGAGTTTACGGAACATGGCACGTCCTAGACGGTTATGCGGCAACATACCCCGAATGGCCTTTTCCATGACAAATGTCGGCTTCTTTTTCATCAGTTGGCGATAGACAACACGTTTCAACCCGCCAGGGTACCCCGAATGATGAAAATAAATTTTCTGATCAAGTTTCCGTCCGGTCAACAAAACGTGAGCCGCGTTAATGACAATGACAAAATCCCCCGTATCTACGTGAGGAGTGTACGTAGGCTTATGCTTACCACGCAATATTGTCGCGGCAACCGTAGCCACACGCCCCAAAGGCAAACCAGCGGCATCAATCACATACCATGTACGCTCCACATCTTGGGACCTGGCCATATAAGTGGACATCAAATTCCCTCCCGACTTATGTGCCGACGACGCTGCCGGCAACCAAACAGTAATATTCTACGAGCATCGTGCGGTAGTGTCAAGACAAATCTCTCTGGAGCTTTTTGCGCTGCGACACTTCGACCCGCGATGGCAGAGCAATTTGGCGTGAATCAAAGACAAGTGGACCATCAGATGGGCCTCGCCATCCTTCCACATATTGGGGATGTCGATGACAGGCTTGATGCCATCGTCATCCCATGCGTTCGGATCGTATCCCCGGTCTGCTGTCAAATACCGCGTAGCTGAAAGCACCATCGGATGTTGGGTTTTCGACAAACGCTTGGAAGAGCGCGACCGGCAGTTGACCCAAACCCTGCGGCTCATGACCGAAGAGAAACAAGCTACTCAGAGAAAAGCCTGGTCGCAACGGATTTTTGGCGGGAAATCCTAGGGTGATGGAGCCAAGGAAAGGCCACGTGCTTCTCACGTGACCTGACTAACATTGCTGGGAGTTGGAAGGCTAGAATATAGCGGTCTGGATGCGCAGCCGCGATAAACCTGGATATACCTGGGATACTGAGCGCCTTTTGGTGACGTTTGCAACGCACCCGTAGCCGCATAGGCCAGTTCCAGGTTTTGCTCGGCCCATTGGTGAAAGACCTTCACACTGTAGCGGAGGGCAGACTGACTGTGGAGTGCGATCGACTGATCATCGCCGGTAATGGCCTAAAATTGCTGTAAAACGCACTGAGCTTGCGCTTACGCAGTGACACGCTCGGTTTCATCATATTCCGCAAGTTTTGGCGGATGTTGTTGCCATAGCCTCTGAATGGTTGCCCATTCATCCGCATTAATCCCCACTACACGTCCATTGTGTGTAGCCCGAGTGACTACCCCAAAGATGAGCTTTAACGCACTCTTTTCAATCCAAAATCGGGGGAGTATTTTGGTCCGGCGGCCTTCTTCCTCAAAACATCATTCGATGCGATGGGTTGTCCCCCAATCGCCTATCATCTCGGGTTAGCGTGTAAAGCTACCGATGCAGCACGAACCCTAGCCCAAACCCTCGCCGTGCGTCAATCAGAATGGCTCGAACCCCCTGTGATTCGGACAGATAGTGGGCCTCCGTTGATTGCCCAAGCCTTTGAGACCCCCTGCCATCACCTTCCCTGAGATCATGAACGGATCTTGGTCATAGCCCTCATGATAATGCCTACATCGAATCATGGCCTGCGCCACGCCCCAATGCATTTTCAGAGGTTCCGAGAGAATTTGCAGGTCCGAAGAGGTATTGGCTAACCTTAGATCCGTAGTGGCGTCCATTGAGCTTAGCCTAAAGCCACCCGCGTTCACATGTCTTGCGAAGACCCGTATCTGAATAACGTGGAGAACTTTCGTCATCATCGGTCAGGTGATGAAAAACTGAGTCCGGAGAAGAGAGAGGCCGTACTTGTTCAAATAACGGGGGTTAGACCGGCATCGACCAGCAGATGGATCTTGTAGCCAAAACCAGTTGACGACCTTTGCCAGGCTTTGCCGTGCGCATCGACACCGCGGTAGCTTTTCTTGCCCCAATCGACATCCATTTCGCCGAGGCCCATCGGGAGTCGTTGCGTCCGATCCATGGTTGACAAACGGCCCCATGGCCAAGCGTTCGCCAAAGTCGCCGAGAACCTCCTGGAGATCCGTTGATGATTTGGTGAATCATCGTTTCGAACTCATCGAAATGCTCGAGGATCCGATGCAAGAACCGCGTATACGCCCAGGCCCAGGGGGCTGAAGCTTCCAGTCCGGACTATCTCCCGCAGTTGGCCAGTGCGACTCAGTTCCCGGCGTAAATTTTCAATGCGAGGATGCTGAAAGACCATCTGGATCAGAATGGAGTTCCACATTGCTCGAACCGGAGGACAATCATCCCGCCCGCGATCGCTGGAGGTTTCGAGATCTTCCCGCGAAAACAGGGTTCGTTGCGGTCTAATCGCCGTACGGTCCACTCCTTCGGTAAAATGGTATGTCTCTACCTGGATTTTACTAGAGAGTGGCCCGTTTTTATTGTTCTGACGCCTTGGGGTCAATTTTGCAGACCCCGTCAAATCCGTCCTCCCAACTCGGCATTCGATCGTGGATGATTGGGGAAAAAGTCTTTTTGCACCACCCTTAAGGTTTTGTCCCTCAAGGCCTCCAGGACAGGGGGAAAGACTCTTGGGCGGTCGGCACCTTCCGACCGCCCAAGAGTCTTTCCCCGAATTGGCTATACTTGATTCTCTTTTTGCCGACGAATGCCGGATAAGAGTTCAAGGAATCTCCCCCGTAATTCCACCACCTTCGTGTTAAAGACACTGGAAGACATCCCCCGGTGTCTTTTGTGCTGCTATTCTCTTTCTCTTTACCCCATGGTCCCTGGCATCAGTAAGAAGTAGATCAAGCCCACGATGATTAACCAAGCTAATACCACCAGGGTCCAACCAAGATTATGGCGAATCACTTGGCCTTCGCTGCGCACATATTTACTGGTAGACACGCCGACGCTGGCGGTTTGAGGTGCAATCGGTTTGCCCACTTCCGCTCCGACCGAGTTCAAAGATGGCAGCAGCAGAAGCGGAAATCCTAAAATTTTGCCCACAAGCAATTGCATTAACCCGAACATGGCGTTGGTGGAGGTATTGCTACCCGATAAAGCAACGCCAATCCAACCCAAGATCGGAGCCAACAAAATAAATGCGGGGCCAACCCGGCTAAAGGTGTACGCTAAGGAAGCAGCCATGCCGGAAAAGTTGAAAACATCTGCCAGACCGAAAATGAAAAACCCCACTAAAATCGCTCCCCACATCTGGTAAAGAGATTTCTGGAAGACCTGTCCAATAACGCGGAGTTTAGGCCGGAGAAACAAAAGAATGATCAGCCAAGAGAAAAGAATTGAGGTACCTCCCACGAAGGGCGCCAAGGTAAAGTCCACAGTCGTACTTTGGTGGGAGATTGACGAAATACCTTTGACGGCAAGCACAAGCCAGGCAATTTTAGGCAAAGGCGACCACGGGCCCGTCCACAGTACCACCACAATAATCAGCACAATAAAGGGGAGCCAGGAACGAAAAATGTCTTTCTTCGTCAGTGAGACGTCGTCGTTCTTGGTAGCAACCACCTCATCCAGTTCAATCCCGCCAAATCCCAAGATGTGTTTTGGCCGCCATACTTTAAGAAACAGAAGAAGACAGATAAAGGACACAAGAGATCCACTCACATCGGGCAAATACGGCCCTACCCATTGCGACACCGGGAACTGTCCTAAAATATACGAAAGCGAACCTACTACGGCCAAAGGCCAACCATCCCGAAATCCCTTGCGTCCAGTAACTAAGTAAATCAATACCCAAGGCGGCACTAACGCTAAAAGTGCCACAATTTTTCCTACTGAGGCAGAAATACTCATCAAGGGCATTCCTGTAACCGCAGCCAAGGCAATAATCGGCACACCTAAGGCGCCGAAAGACACAGGCGCATTATTTGCAATCGCGGCCACACGGATGGCATCAATTTCAACAATGCCGAATCCTACCAATATTGGTGCCATGACCGCCCATGGATAACCAAATCCAACAAGCCCCTCCAATAGCGCACCCAAGGACCACGCCAGTAAAATGGCTTGCACGCGAATATCCTGGGTGGCCTGTCCGACTAGCCACGTCTTAAAAATATCAAAGACGCCTGTCAACATAAGGGTGTTGAAAATAACCACACCCCAGAACGTAATCCAGTCAATGTACCAAAAACCCGTTAGGCTGCCTAAGATATAGACATGAAAAGCCATGCTCACAGGCAATTTCCACACTGTCGCCGCCATGAATAAAGTCACAACCGAACCGATTATAGTCGAAACCCAGGCCGTAACACGCATTCCGGCCAGCAACCCAAGCAAAATAATAAAGGGGATCAAGGCGAATACAGCTGTTAATGCAAGATTATGCGCGGGGTTCAGGATTTGATGAAACACCTTAAGACCCTCCCTTCTCGTTCTTCTGTTATGCCGACAACACCTTCCCAGAACAACGGAAAGAATGAAACCGGAAACATACAAAATTATTTCGTATAGAGAAACAGTATTTCGTGTTTCGCGCAATCAATTCGCCACGCAAGATTGAAAATCCTGCTTTTTTC
>JAKBWA010000023.1 GCA_021841025.1 Bacillota bacterium
AAAGACCTTGGCCCTTATGGAGAGTTAATCTTTATCATTCCTTTAGCCTCTATTCGATATATTTTAGCTTTGCTGCGGCGGGCTTATCTAACATACTTCGACAACATTGACATTCTCTTAACAGCTCTCAATTTCCGGGATGCGTATACGTACGGCCACTCGATTCGGGTCGGCCATTATGCCGGAAAACTAGCAGAACAGTTCAAAATGCCCCAGGACCGGGTGCAGTTGGTGAAAGATGCCGGACTATTGCATGATGTGGGCAAACTTTCCACTCCCGATATGATTTTAAATAAAGTAGGACGGTTAAATCACGAAGAAATTACGGTAATAAAAGACCATCCCATTATTGGCAGCGAGATACTGGAACAGCTTCGGGTAGGAGGATGTGCGAGACATTTTGTGCGCCAGCATCATGAACGCTGGGACGGAATCGGATATCCCGACAAGTTGAACGGCGATCAAATTGCCTTGGAAACACGCATTGTTTCCGTCGTTGACGCCTATGACGCCATGACTACCGACAGGCCTTATCGGCGGGGCATGCCTCATGTTGTGGCGCTTAAGGAAATTCAACGTGGGTCGGGAAGTCAGTTTGATCCTGAAGTGGTAGAAAAATTTGTCGAAATGTGTGGAGACAAAAACTTGGTTGAGGAGGAAACGGTTGCCCAGGGCTGGAATCACGTCGGACTCAGAAAAGGCGGGGATGACGAGCACGGTCGGTCAAGTTGAAGGGCTAGCGGCTTCATGATAAAATTTATACTTAGGTATCGACGTGGGAACCGTTACCGGTTCCTTTTACGTTGAATGGAGGCAATTATTCGATGCTAAAAATGTTGTCCAACATTGTTAACCGGTTCAGCGAGCGTGAGGTTCGTCGGTATCGAGGCGTGGTCGTTAAGATTAATGCGTTGGAGCCTGAGATTCAGGCCTTGTCTGATGAGCAGTTGCGCCAAAAAACCGATGAGCTTCGCCAGCGCGTGACGGATGGGGAGCTCTTAGACAAGATCTTGCCCGAAGCTTTTGCTGTGGTCCGTGAAGGTTCCAAACGGGTGTTGCGCATGAGACATTTTGATGTGCAACTAATCGGAGGCATGGTGTTGCACGAGGGCCGTATTGCTGAGATGAGAACCGGTGAAGGGAAGACGATTGTGGCAACCCTGGCTGGATATCTCAACGCGCTTACGGGGAAAGGAGTCCATGTTGTTACCGTCAACGACTATCTGGCTCGACGTGATGCTAAGTGGATGGGACAACTATACGAATTTTTAGGATTAAGTGTTGGTCTTATCCAACATGACATGGAACCAGATGACAGACGGCAAGCATATGCTGCCGACATTACCTATGGCACCAACAATGAGTTTGGGTTTGATTATTTACGCGACAACATGGTGCAGACAATCGAAGAGATGGTTCAGCGTGAATTGCATTACGGCATTGTCGACGAGGTCGACAGTATATTAATCGACGAGGCCCGAACACCGCTCATCATATCCGGTCAGGCAGACAAGTCACCAGACTTGTACTACCAATTTGCCCGGATTGCCTCAAATCTGCGGCAAGAGACAGACTATACGATCGACGAAAAGCTCAAAACTGTGGCGCCTACCGAATCCGGAATAGCCAAGGTAGAGAGAATGTTGGGCGTGAATAACCTCTATGACGATGTGAACATCGACCTCTCTCACTACCTTAATCAGGCTTTGCGGGCCAAAGCCTTGATGAAGCGCGATCGTGATTATGTGGTTAAGGATGGGGAAGTGATCATAGTTGATGAGTTTACCGGCAGGCTTATGTTTGGCCGCAGGTATTCCGACGGATTGCATCAGGCTATCGAAGCCAAGGAAGGGGTTAAGATTCAGGATGAGACCCAGACGTTGGCGACGATCACCTTTCAAAACTACTTCCGTATGTACCGCAAACTGGCTGGAATGACCGGAACGGCGGTCACGGAAGAAGAGGAGTTCCGGAAAATTTATGGCCTCGATGTGATTGTCGTGCCGACGCATAAGCCTATGATCCGCAAAGACTACCCGGATATGGTCTATAAGACCGAAAATGCGAAATTTCGGGCTGTCGTTCGCGAAATTGAGGAGTTGCACAAACATAAGCGACCAGTTCTCGTAGGCACGGTATCGATTGAAAAGTCGGAGAGACTGAGTGCCATGCTGAAAGAAAAGGGTATTCCTCATACCGTACTCAATGCCAAATACCATGAACAGGAAGCGGAAATTATCGCGCAGGCTGGTCAAGCCGGTTCGGTAACGATAGCCACCAACATGGCGGGCCGGGGCACCGACATTGTGCTGGGTGAAGGCGTGGCCGAAATGGGCGGACTACACATTATAGGGACCGAGCGACATGAAAGCCGGCGGATAGACAATCAGTTACGGGGCCGTGCGGGACGACAAGGCGATCCCGGGTCTTCTCGTTTCTATCTGTCGCTGGAAGACGATTTCCTAAGGTTGTTTGCCGCTCAGACTCTATCGAATTTAATGGACCGTCTTGGTGTGGAAGAGGACGAACCCATAGAAAGCCCTATGCTTACGCGGGCGATTGAGTCGGCACAAAAGAAAGTGGAATCTCGCAACTTCGATATGAGAAAGCAGGTTCTGCAATATGATGATGTCATGAACTTGCAGCGTGAGGTCGTGTACAAACAGCGTAAGGATATATTAACCAAAGAGAACTTGCGCGAAGATATTTTGCATATGCTTTCGGAACTTATTGATGATGCGCTCACCATGCATTGTCCGGCGAATCTTCATCCTGAAGAATGGGAAATGCAGCCTTTGATCGACAGCCTGGAAGAAATCTTTTTGCCTCACGAGGTATTGCAGGCTGCGGATCTTGAAGGGCAGGGGCGTGATGCCTTGCACGAAGCGATTTTGGAAGCTGGTACGAAGGTTTATGCGGAAAAAGAAGAAGAATTTGGCGACGAGACGATGCGGGAATTGGAACGCATGATTCTCTTACGCGTAGTGGATTCAAAATGGATGGAACATCTCGATGCGATGGATAATCTTCGTGAAGGCGTGGGACTGAGGGCTTATGGCCAACAAGACCCGCTCGTGGAGTACAAGAAAGAAGCTTACGAGATGTATCAAGAGATGTTAGGTTCGATTCGAGAAGAAGTGATTCGAATGATGTTCCACCTGCAAATGGCGCCAGAACAGCCAATGCCGGTCATGGAGCCAGTAGCCACAATTTCCGAAGACCAGGCACCATCTCATAGGCCATTTGAAGTGATTCAGGGGGGACAGGCACATTCGAACAACAAAGATGATGGGCATCATTTAGGTCGCAACGACCCGTGCTGGTGTGGAAGCGGTAAGAAGTACAAGCGTTGCCACGGTGCTAATCAAGAATCACAATGAGCGGAGGATGATGATTTCGTGTTGCAAGATGATATGGAAGCACTACGCAGTGAGATTCATCAGACAATGGACCGTATAAGGGGGTCTCTTTGACCTAGGAGAACGCCAAACTGAGAGTCAGCGTTTGGAGAATGTTATGGCCTCTCCGGATTTCTGGTCTGACCCTGCCAGAGCTGAAAGTGTGTCCAAGCAGCTAACCCGGGTTAAGGGACCGCTTGATAAATATCACACTTTAAACCAGCGAATGCAGGAATGGGATGACCTGGTTGATTTAGCGCTCGAAGAAAATGATCTCGATATTCTTAAACTGCAGCAGAACGAGGCTCAAGACTTGTTAGCCGCTTTGAGGGAATTTGAATTAACCTTAATTCTCAGGGGACCTTATGATCATGAGGACGCTATAATTTCCTTGCATGCCGGGGCAGGAGGAACGGAAGCACAGGACTGGGTTGCCATGTTATTGCGTATGTATCTCAGGTGGACAGAAAAACATGGATTTAAGGCGGAGATTATTGACGCTTTAGAGGGTGAGGAAGCCGGGTATAAAAGCGTTACGGTAGAAATTCATGGCGAGAATGCTTTTGGGTTCTTGCGACCTGAGCGAGGGGTACACCGACTGATTCGGATCTCGCCTTTTGATGCGTCGGGAAGACGTCACACGTCATTTGCGTCCGTTGAGGTGATGCCCGACTTGGAGAACGATGAAACCATTCAAATCCGTTCTGAGGAGCTTAAAGTGGATACGTTTCGGGCATCTGGAGCGGGAGGACAGCACATTAACAAGACCGAGTCAGCTGTGCGGATTACCCATTTGCCCACTGGCATAGTGGTTGGATGCCAATCAGAGCGTTCTCAACATTCCAACCGTGAAACCGCAATGAGAATGCTTCGTGGAAAATTGGCCGAATTACAGCAACAACAATGGGAGAAGCATCTCGCTGAGTTGAGAGGTGAACAAGCGGAAATTGGCTGGGGTTCACAGATCCGGACTTATGTGTTTCAACCATACAGTGTGGTGCGAGACCACCGGACCCGCTATGAAGTACCGAACGCCCAAGCGGTCATGAACGGCGAACTCGATGCATTTATTGAGGCATTTCTTCAACAAGAAGCCAGGGGTTCACTGCAACCCGAGGAAAATGATTCATGAGTCGATTCTTACTGGTGATTGCTGGGGCAGTGGTGGTTTTGGCGGGGCTGCAGTGGGCGGTCCCCCGCTGGGCGGCTTCACAGATTGCTAGTCGCATTGCGGGTCAGGATGGAGGGGTAAAACCGAAGGTTGGGATTACCGCGATGCCCTTTTGGATTCTGGCTCACGGGCAATTCCAAGATCTGTATATTAAGGCTGGCACTGTGCATATTGACGGAGTGATGGTGTCGCAGGCTGCGTTAGATTGGCAGAACGGGCAGATTTCTTTGCCCGCATTGTCCCACAATAAACTGGTGGTACAGAAACAAGGACATGTCAAAGCTCGTATTATGTTTGACGATGCAGCGCTCAGTAAGTTTCTGGCAGACCAGGGCATTGTCCAAAGCCCAAGTGTTTCTTTAACCCCTGGGGTCATGACCATTCGCGGGCGTTTGACATTAGGACAGCTGAACGTGCCCCTTAATGCCAAGGGAACTCTGTCGGTGTCAAGTGATAAGAAGGCGATATTATTTCACCCGACGAATTTTGACGGGATTCAGCTGCCCGTTTTGACCGATTTACAAATTTTTCAGATTGATTCTTTGCATTTGCCGTTGCCTATGGTCATCCACTCGGTGACCATTCGCCAAAATCAGTTGATCGTTGAGGCTAATACACCATGACCAAAATCCCGCCCGTCTTTCGGGATTACGCTCTGATTACCGTGGGGACAGCGATTACAGCCCTTGGTATCAACGGTTTTTATGTGCCTGTACGTATCTCGGATGGCGGGATCTCAGGTGTCGGCATTATTCTGCTGTATGTTCTGCATGTACCGCTTTGGGTCAGTTTGACCGCCCTTAATGTGCCCCTATTATGGTTTAGCAAACGGATGTGGGGCAATCGTGTGGGATTGCGGACAGTATATGGTACCCTCATGTTATCCGTGATGGTGGGCATTATTCAAGTTGGCGCTGTTACACATAATGTTTTGTTGGCAACCGTTTACGGCGGACTATTGTCCGGTGTCGGTTTGGGTTTGGTGTTTCGGTCCCGAGGCACGACGGGGGGCAGTGACGTTGTAGCGCGATTGCTTTTGCATTTTCTTCCCATAACAATGGGTCAAGGTATGATGATTGTAGACTTTTTCGTGATCACAGCCTTTGGAACCATATTTAATCCAACGCTTGCGATGTACTCCTTGATTGCGCTGTTTATTTCCTCTCGAGCAATTGACGTCGTTCAGGAGGGAGTGAGCTATGCGCGGGCTTTCACGATTGTCAGTCAAAAACCTGATCTCATTGCCACCAAAGTGATGGAAGTGATGGACCGCGGGGTGACGCGTATTGGCGCTTATGGCGAGTATACTAAAGAACCGCGGGAAATCTTGTATGTGGTCGTTACCCGCTCGGAAGTGAGCAGTTTGAAAGAGCTGGTCTACAGCATTGATAAGACGGCTTTTGTGGTAGTGGCCACAGTGCATGAAGTGGTAGGCGAAGGATTCCGCAAGCCGCCGAACGAAATTTAAACCGGGAAAGCATATCGCTCAAATACCCATTTCCGATTCGTTCCCGAACATCCTCCATCAAAATGTCACACGATCAAAAGGACTGCGAGGCGTCACATGGCGCTTGGATCAATAGGCTTTCCGTGTATTCACCCCGGTGGCATGCAGAAGCCAGTCTTTGGGATTAACCGTGGCCAGGGTCAAGATTTGGGAATTAATTAACACAGTAGGCGGAAGGTCTGGCGGTGTGATGATGCTGATGAAATCGCCAATATCCCTGCGCAGCAAGAAGTGCCAAGAGGCCGGTGGTAATAAGCCACCATTGAGGGCTTTCACTAAGTAAAATGCCGCCGAACAAAGGTCCGAGTGCAGCGCCTATTCGGTTGGCTACGCTGAATGTGCCCATATACCGCCCGCGGATAGTTTCCGGTGCTCTTTCTGCTACCCAAGCAGAAGCGGCCGGGTTGATAACATTTTCTCCCAACGTGATAACGACTATGGCAAACGTAAAAGTGTTAACAGAATGACCGGAAAGCATTATCCAGAATCGGCAAGCATAAAACAAGACACCCAGTGCCATAAGGGCAAGATAGGGAATGTGGTGTGTGTAACGGGTTATAGGGATTTGCAAGAGCACAACGAGAACGGCATTTTCTGCAGCGAGGAATCCAAAGATGCTGGGGGGATAAGTTGATGTGCAGGTATGCGGGAACAACCATAAATAGCTGGGAATTTACCAGGCTAGTCAAAGCCCACATGGTAGAAAATCTGAGGAAAAGACGATCTTGCAAGACATCATGCAAACGTGTTTTTTTAGCAAGATGATTCAATTTAGGCCGGGATTCGGGCACGGCCAGAAAGATCACCGCGGCAAAGAGGATCATGGACACAGCATCCAACGTAAAAATCCAAAAGAAGGAACGGTCTGCTAGCAGACCGCCGATCATGGGGCCAATAATAATGCCGGCATTGCTAGCCATTCGCATTAGGCTATATGTATAGTTCAAACGGTGATGCGGAATGATGTCGCCTACCATGGCCATGGAGGCCGGTTGGAATAATGGGAGAAAAAAACCCATAAGACTAAGAAACAGGACTAACAGCCACGAGCTATGGGCAAGACCTACTCCAAATGTTACCAGTGATCCCATAAGCAGTGACCCGAGCATAACCCATCTGCGGCCGAATCGATCGCTCCAAACTCCACCCACTAATACTGACACTACCTGCGGGACATGCTTATAGTCACGGCGGCATTGTTTGCTCATGGAGCGGACTTTCCTTCGATGACAGAGCAATTGTGATGGGCTTGGCGCGGTGGTATCCTCGGGATCTGCCACGATGGGACCGAATTCAAAAAATTGACCTCTATACGGTCATGTACCGCGCCATGGAAATCCCGAATTCCTGATCAATCAAGGCAGTGTCTGCGCTTCTTGGGTGGGATGGGTACGATTCCGATTGGGATGGATTTAGTGTTGGCCTAGCTTGCAATCTCGGAGAGCCCATTAATGTGAAGACCATTGCGTGGTGGACGCATATTCTGTGACATTCATTTTTCGCTGTGATTAACCCAGGATTGTTAAAAGATTTTATAGCAAATCCCAACCATTATTCCCTCAAGAAGGCGAATGGAATACTGAATGTCTCATCTTGTGAGCCAACAACTTTCCACTGAATATTCTCCGCTTAGGATACAATAAGCTCAGAGGATGGCTCACGACGCTGTGACGATTGTCCACCCTCGAGAGTTACGGAAAGGCCAGCCAGCATGGCAAGGGAGGGAAGACGGATGTACGCCAGAGAGTTTATGACAACGGATGTTATCAAAATTGATGCGAGCGCGACCATTGGACAAGCTGTGCAGCTTCTGCGCAAGCATATGATCAGCGGGCTGCCCGTGACAGATGCCCAAGGACGTGTTATTGGGGTCATAACGGGCGGGGATGTTCTTAGGGCCATACAACAGCGGGCGCAAAAGATTTATCATTCGCTGTTCGGGCCTACTCAAGTTATTATTGACGAGAATGTTTGGAATGAAGACAGCAACCGATTACTCAATTTGCCCGTGGAAAAGATGATGAGCCGCTCTCCATTTACCGTTCATCCCGCAACCCCTGTGGGTGAAATTGCCGATCTGATGATACGGCAGAATATTCGGCGTGTGTTTGTGTTGGACAACGACAAATTGGTAGGAATTATCACGCGCAACGATATCGTGCGTTGGCTCGTTAGCCATGTTAGTTAGCGCAGCATTCGAGCTAAATGGCTGCCGATGCGCTTGGTTGCAGGTAACAAAGTAGAATACGGAGCTCCTTCCGACAAAATCGCTGTGATGTAATTTATTTGAGGCGAATACACAATACCCACGTCATGGCAGGCTGTGGATAACGATCCGGTTTTGTGAGCAATACTGACGTCTTGTTTACCGACAAAGGGTGGGTCGGCAGGAGCTTTGGCGATACTTACAGGACCTTGGCACACTGACAACAAGGCCACCATTTTTTCCGAAACGGCTAGAGAGATAGCAGTACCCGTCGCAAGCTTTTCCATCAAAAGAGCCATGTCATAAGCACAGGTGTGGTTCGCGCGGGACTGTGTTTCGGCCGGAACTCGCTGCAGTTTACGGACTAGTTCAGTCTTGGCAGCTCCTAAGTGGCGCATTGTAGCATTTACCATGTCTATTCCTAAATAATCAATTAACAAATTGGTGGCGGTATTGTCGGAAACCGTGATCATGAGGGTAGCCAAATCGCGCAGAGAATACGCCGTGCCGGGAGTAAGATCCTTAAGGACCCCGGACCCTCCTACTTGGTCTTCTTGGCGCATTACGACCAAATGATCTAAACACAAGTGATTTTCCTCCACTTGTCGGTATAATTCTATTAAAATTGGGACCTTGATCACACTAGCTGATGGAAATGCCTCGTCGGGATGATAGGAAAATGTTTTGTTGGTGGCGAGGTTTTTGGCAAAAACCCCGTAACGGCCAGGCATGGTGCCGATCAAATCTTGTAGCACGAGGCCTTCCTCCCTCTAGTGCATTTTTCCCTTTCATCATCATCACATGATACCATGGAACACAAGGTTGAGGAGGCAGAAAGAAATTTTTCAAGGAAGACGCCCATGCCCCGCGCTGCGAGGCACTCCGACCCATGAAAGCACGGCGTTTCCGTCAGACATAAGTGGCGTGCCATATATGGTAGGTTGGGTTCTGAGGCACTACAAGATGGGGGACCGCTCGCTCTTTTTTCAGAGGAGCGGGAAGGGAACAACAACCATGGGCTCATGGATTTTGAGATGGTAGGCAAGATTGAACGGCAGCCACCGAACGCACTGAATGGTACCAGGATACAAAAAACCTTCAAATTAAAAAGGATCGATTAAATCATGAGCGTAGTGGTGTTAGGCAGTATTAATCTCGACTTGATTGCACAAATTGACAAGATCCCCATGGCGGGTGAAACGCGTTTGGCGCGAGAGCTATTAACGGCGCCAGGCGGGAAAGGGGCTAACCAGGCGCTTGCTGCTAGGCGGATGGGAGCTGATGTGATTTTGATCGGTATGGTAGGGGATGATGTCTTTGCGACGCAGGCGTTACGCTTGCTGCGCCAAGACGGCGTTGATTTGAATCATGTTAGTGTGAGTCATCAATTATCTACCGGAATGGCCTTAATAACCGTAGAAAGCAGTGGACAAAATGCTATTACTGTCGTTCCCGGAGCTAACTATGAGTTGGGTTCCGAAACCTTGTTGCATCTTGAGCAGGTACTGACGATGGAGGATTTTCTCGTCATGCAGGCGGAGATTCCCTTTGAGGTCATTGAACGGGCTATGATTATTGCTAGACGGGCGGGAAGCCAAATACTGTGGGATCCTGCGCCGGCCTCGCTTCACTTCCCCCGGTCATTGTTTCACGCCGATGTCATTGCCCCTAACCAAAAAGAAGCCGGTTTATTGCTGGGCACTTCCGTGGAGGACGTACGTTCTGCTAAGGCCGCAGCTAGACAACTGCGAGAATTGGGAGCCCATATTGCTATTGTCAAACTAGGTGATCAGGGAGTCGTTTGGGCAACATCGCGCGGGGTATTCTATGAACCCAGCGTTGAAGTGGAGACGGTGGATGCCGTGGGAGCCGGCGATGTCTTTTTGGGGGCTTTGACGGCTCGCCTGGCTGCTAAAGACAGTTTGACTCAAGCCATTAAAATGGCCAATCGCGCTGCAGCTTTATCAACAACCCGGAAGGGAGCCCAGCCGTCTTTTCCCTGGCTAGGAGACGTGCGTAAGATGAAGCCATAGACAATTTGGACGTCGAAGGGGCGACTTTTAGTTATTTCCCCATAAAAACTGGTCGGAACGATGGGCCGGGTGCGAAGACCAACGACATTGCAAATTCCACGCCTGGTTCCAATCAGCATCAGCCGATTTGCCGTGGACTGGTGGCTGTAACTTGCCATCGATATGATTGTTATCGGCCACAACGAGGGATGGAAACAACAGATCCGGATGAGGCGCAACCAGAAACAACATTTCGCCACGATTCCGTTTAACCAACGCATAGCAAAGGTAGATGTAAAGGGGAATGCGTGGACATTCGGGTGATCTTGACGGAAGAATTCTCGACGCCAGCCAGTTTCATCAATGCTGGACACGCTGCCCGTATGAGGTCGCCAGACTGATGGTGTTGCCCTTTTCCGATCAACGCATCCACTGCGGGCTATACCCAGATGGCACGGGTCGGCACAAAGGAAAATTCCTGCAAATGAGATCCATTTTAGTGGATTAAAGGGTATCTTCGCCGTTTTTTTGGCTCTTATGTGTGTGATCACGGAGATGGATTTATAATGAGATTTCTGTACAAGCTATTTTGGGCTTGTTTTGCAATGTGCTCGGCCTTGATCCCCAAATCTTCGATACGGTGGTAGCCAGGCTTTAGGTCGCCTGATTACAGTGTAGTCGAAACTGGCGGATCACAGATAAAAAATAATCTGGATGACTGTAACCTATCCCGTCTTATGGGCGTTTACACTATTAAAGACGCCAATCGAGGAGGGGAAAACATTGAAGTCACCGCTGGATCAAAAGCGCGCTGATTATTACTTATATACATGGCAAATTCGCGAAGTGCAGAAGCTCTCTCGCGAATTGCACCGTCCTCCATCTGAAATTATGCGAACCTTATTAACCGAAGCCCTGGCAAAAAAGACGTCGACGGAATCTTAAATCGATTCATTATTTACAGAAATAGCCCTGCTGTGGGCTATTTTTTTATGGGGTCTTTGAGACTAGTTGTACAATAGCTATGAGAACAATTATGAAATAAGGGGACGGATAACATTGGACGAATACCGCCTAAGTCATGATTCGTTGGGAGAAGTGCGTGTTCCGAAAGAGGCTTACTGGGGACCTCAAACTCAACGAGCCATAGAAAATTTTCCTATTAGCGGATTGCGTTTGCCTAGACGTTTTATCCGTGCACAAGGGATTATTAAGTGGGCAGCCGCCAAAGCCAACCAAGAGGTTGGCGCGCTTAACAGAGATAGGGCCAAGGCCATTATACAAGCAGCAGATGAAGTCATTGAAGGTCGATGGGACTCGCAGTTCGTTGTTGATGTTTACCAAGCTGGGGCAGGCACTTCGCAAAATATGAATGCCAATGAGGTTATAGCTCATCGCGCGCAAGAGATCCTTGGGGGACAGATTGGCGATGTTCATCTTGTACATCCAAATGATGATGTGAACATGGCGCAGTCCACAAACGATACTATTCATGTAGCCATACATATTGCAGGAGCTGAGGCCGTTGTTCATGATCTGATTCCCGCTATCAGTCGTGCCGAAAACATGCTCAAAGCTAAACAAAAAGCGTGGATGAATATTGTTAAGACAGGCCGCACTCATCTTCAAGATGCGGTGCCGATGCGGTTGGGACAGGAAATCAGCGGATATGTCGGGGCCTTGTCCTACTGGCGTAATGTTCTTAGTTCCGGGGTGGAAAAATTATATGCTATAGGACTCGGAGGAAATGCGGTTGGCACCGGGATAAATGCGCATCCTCAATATAAGTCCAAGGCCATACAATATGTTTCCGAAAAAACCGGTTTGCCCTTTCATCCACCTGACTATATGTTTACATTTATTCAGAATTTGGATGCCGTCCTTGAAGTGTCCGGGCTAATGCGCGGTCTGGCAACTGCCGTGGGAAAAATAGCTAATGATTTAAGGTTGCTGAGTTCGGGACCGAGAACAGGAATTGCAGAACTGAAATTGCCGGCGGTGCAGCCTGGATCATCGATTATGCCCGGAAAGGTAAATCCGGTCATGGCAGAAATGATGAATATGATTTGCTATCAAATTATCGGTTATGACGCAACGGTACAACAAGCGGTTGCCGCGGCTCAATTGGAACTAAATGTGATGATGCCGGTAATTGCCTATAACTTCTTGAGTCAAATCAGTATTATGACGAACGGGTTGGATGCCTTCACCCAAAAAGCATTAACGGATCTTGATATCGATATCGATCGGATAACCGGATTTGTTGAAATGAATACGGCTTTGGCCACGGCGTTGAATCCTTATATTGGGTATGATAAAGCGGCGGAAGTGGCGAAAACTGCATTTCGGGAAGGTAAAACTGTACGGCAAGTGGTACTCGAACAGAAGCTTCTGACCGAAGAGCAGATTAACCAGGCGTTGAATCTGGAACGTATCACTCATCCTCAACATGAAACTTAGCCGGAAGAGATCGAGATTTTAGGGAACCCTATTGCTTTCTTTCGAGGATGGTGATAATATGATCAAGCCGTTCGGTAAGAACGACGGGCAAGAATCAAGAATTCAACTCGGGAAGGTTGCCGAGATGATAAATGATTGTTGTTCTTCGGTCCTTGAAAACTATATCGTCATGGCAAGCCTGAAATGAAATGGCAAACAGAGAAGTCGCAGAGTCATGGAGAGTTTGATCCTGGCTCAGGACGAACGCTGGCGGCGTGCGTAATACATGCAAG
>JAKBWA010000028.1 GCA_021841025.1 Bacillota bacterium
TAATAAGACATATTGAGCAGTTGCTTTGTTACCTTAAGAAGAGAAGCTTAGGCAAGCTCATTGGTTAATATTAGTCAACTACCTTTTGCTTGGTCTCTTTCTAATTCATTTGGTTAGGAATGTGCCCACGACACTCTACAAAGAGTTCCATAAGATTATACTCCATACCGGAATATCAGCTATTTGCGAAGTGAGACCTGTCATGACACTGCCAATCAGCAAAATGTTTTTTAGAATGAGAAAAACTGCTTCTTAATAGACAATGAATGGTCCCAAGATGCTACACATACGGCACCCTTCGGAGGAAAAATATCATGACGCGTACAAGCGGTTCCCTACTCCGCTTAACAGCGAAGGAACAGCAAATATTAAAAATGGCTATTCAAGGCATGTCCCTGGACCAAATGTCGATAAAATCGGGCCAGTCGCCGAAAATTGTAGCACGTCATATCCATCGCAGCATTCGCAAGCTAGAATCGTGGTCCATTAACACGATCCCTGTTCAAAGCTATCATTCGCCGTCAGAGCAAGGACTGGGCATTCTCAATCCGTGGCAGGCAGAACACCGCATTACCCGTATTATTCGGGAAATAGGCAACCTGTGGGCATGCATCGTCGTCTTGGCGATGCCCAACGGAAATTCCGGAAAGACCTCCACGTCCATTGAAACGATTAGTTGCCACATTCTCAACTGTGTTCGCCATAGCGATATCGTTACCAAGTGGAGTACGGCCGAATGGATTATCTTCTTGCCTCATATTTCACGCGAACACACTGACATGGTAGCCGAGCGCCTCAACAGAAATCACTTTGCATCATGGACCTTATCCGTTCTCGCTTGCCTGGCCACACCAGGAGAGTCTTTCAGTCAATTGGCTGTTCGCGGTCATAATGAGTTACTGCAGCAGTATATTAACCGCGATTTAGGTTCATGGGAGATTCCTTAGAGACTAATCTTCGTAGGAGCCGCAAACTCGAACAAATTTTGCAACTTATGTGCTTCCATTCCCCAAAACATCTTCTCACAACATGTCTCACCGATGAAAGCAGTCAGAGGGTGGACGGATTTTTGCACAATACGTGTACTCGTTGTCATTTTCAGTCAAAGACGGCGTGGGCCAATTTTTCTAAAGCGTTGCGATGATTGCGAAAATACGTCGCACGGGAGACGTGAAGAACTTCAGCCAGTTCTTCATGCGTGCCGCGATGGTCAAGGTAGTAAAGGACTAATATGGTTTTTCCGTCTACATGTTCGCCCAAAGAGAGGGAGTGGAGGGCATCCAAAAACCACGGACGAAAACTGTCCCAGGCTGCGACATTATTCCAGAATTGTTTTACCGGTTCACCGAAATCGTCGTGGCCATCACGGATGGCCTGCAGGATCCTCTGTACAGTGCCAACACCATCGGCTGGCGGTTGTGCATGGGGTGGATTTACGAGATTTGCGATCCATTCCGCGAATGACATCTCACGAAATTCCAAAGACCAGTTTTGATGGTCATCTGAGCTAAAGCCCATAGACGCGAGCAGAGTCGTCAAGCTTGACGGCAAATGGGACCGTTCCCATATAATTTGATAGTACTGATGGAACGTCTCGGCCCATGCCGACACGATTTTCCGGGTAATCTGGGGGTCGGTTACGTTCCCTGTGCCTTCGGTAATGTGAAGGATACCAGATCCGTCACTGACCCCGGTGCTTTCGGCTACAAGACGACCATCAGGGTCAGTCAGGTGCAGGTGGTGATGCGTACCCTGCGTGGTGGATTCGTGGCTCCATATGACCGAATAGGAAGCCAGAGTTGTGTCAAACAGCGTGTAACCCAGTCGAGGCCTAATAAAACCGGACAAAAGTTGCCATGCCTTTTCCCAACCAATCAATCCCGATTCGAGGCGTCCCAGGTAATAGGCAACAATTCTTCTGGTCCAGTGCTCCCAGGTCCATGGACGGGTTTTCTGGACGGAAGCCGCAATGTGAGGGCGAAGCTGTGAAAACACTCCATAATAGCCACCACGGTAGCTATGAAGAAACGGCAAACCGACGAAGTCTTCCCAGTAGTGGTTGACGAGGGCGCGCCCGACGACACGCGTCATCCATTCCCGGTTAAACATCGGCACCAAAGATGCGGCTGCAACGAGTATATCGATGGAGTGAGAAGATTGTCCGGCCCGCCACGTCATACGCCGTGAACCAGGGTGACAAATCTGCTCGATAAGATATTCTGATAAATCGACGGGGTGGGTCATGAAGGAAAGATTCTCTGATGGAATAGCAGCGTCTTGAAGGACGGATAGGCCGTCCGCAATGGCTGCAAGCAATTGAGGCCTGCCCTGTGCCATGTGAATGGCTATATCCAGAACCTGGCTGTCCGTTATGCCTCTGTGAGCCAAAACTTCACGTGACAGTTCCGGTTCCCAGTCCGAAAGCTCGATGACGTGGACGTGATGCCGGATGTATGATTGGGCTGACCATAGCCGGAAAGGGGAGGTGCGCCCCGTCAGGATGATATAAGCCCCATGGCGCTGCAATTCTAGAGTTAGTTGCATAATAGACTCGCGGTACGCCCCGAGGAAATCAAATGCGTCGACAATCCAGCAAAAAGGCTGCCTTTGACAGCGGGTTATCATAGCTTTAGCCAAACGCTCGCCCGACAATTCATCATGGGCCTCCGCAAAACGGGATAAATGACGTTCCCATGCTTGAGGTGTAGAACCGACGTATCGCACAGACGACCACAATACCGGAAGCGAGTTATCTTGTAAATAATCACTAAAGGTTTGTACCAAATGGGTTTTTCCGGTACCAGGAGCTCCCCACACATAGATAATTTGGTGATTATCATATTCGTAAGCAGCGTGCAAGGACTGCCATTCTAAGTCACGTCCTGCAAGAGTCATCGACTGTGTTGGAGCCAACACAGCCCTTTGAACATTAGTATTTATGATCATACACCTCCGTGTTCCATACAGGAATCAACAACTGTATTACCAATCGGGTCAATTATAATTAGCCAGAATGCATCATGTGTCTCATTTTTGTCTCAACCCAATATCATGGTGTGCGCGATTATCGTAATGCCTTATGACTAGTTGCTCGGTAGCGGCGTGGTTGAGATGTTACGGTAGCCTAAATCAATAGTTCGTACCGCGCTAAGCAGAAATCAATGTTCGTATTCAAATTTCACGATGCTTAAGCAATTCAAGTTTCGCTTGTATCTCATTGCAGGACAACACGAAATTTTGCCCGGGAGTTTTGTCCAAAGGTCCATGGCTCGTCGATTAAGCGAAACGAGAGTGATGCTCCTGAATCCTCGCCAGACGGATTTTTTGAAATCTGAGGGCAGAACGGCCCTACTCAAGTCTGAGGAAACTGCGGCAAGACGCCAGAGCCACGGGCCTCAATACCGGGATCAAAGAACCGTGTTCTGGAAAACCTCCTCCTCACCCCTCATCAAGGCTCAGCCTAGGGAGCTTCATTGCCTGGTTTAGACAAGAGGTGGATACCACGGCACTATTCCTAGAATATATACTCAACAGTCTGGAACACGTGCGGTTTTTAGAACAGACAATGACCACCTGTTGACCATTGACTGCTTAAAATGGCACATTATATTAAAAAGACGGATAATACTAAAAACTATCGGCGATAGACTATTTCGTTCAATTACGAGCAGGGGTCGCGCGTGGGTTCAACTGTCATTTCTCTAAATTCGTACCCGCGTTAATCTTATAGTCATTCAACATCTTCGCTAGTGCGCCTTTGGATATTAATATCATCCACGGCAGAGGAGGTCGGAGAAAGTGGACCTGGGACATTTATGGGATGATACGGCAGACCGTCATCCGCACGCCATCGCCCTGGTTGATCCCCATTCGCGGTATACGTATGAGGCCCTCTATGCCGAAATTGAAAGTCTTGCCCTATCTCTTTACAGCATTGGTGTGGGTGCGGGAGAGCGGGTGGCTGTCCTTTTAAAAAACCGAAAGGAAGCCATTGTCTCGTTTTGGGCCGCCCAGAAGATCGGCGCCGTCTTTGTTCCTCTCAACTATCATCTCTCTCCGTCAGACGTCAAATCGTGCATAATCGACACGGAACCCAAAGTCCTTATTTACGAGAAGTTTCCGTTCCTAGACATGAGATCGTTGACCAGAAGTGTAACTCCTATACTAATTTCCGAAAATGATTCGTGGGCTGACATCTCCTACCATGAACTAATTCAATCGCATGACCCACTCATTAAATGCCCACCCAGAAAAGCTGATGATATTGCCGCAATTCTTTACACGTCTGGTACCACCGGTCCACCAAAAGGGGTTTCTCGAACCCATTACAATGTAATTGCCGGAGCCCTTTCTCATATTGTTCACAATCACTATACCTATAACGAACGTTTGATGGGTAGCATGCCTTTATATCACACCATGGGTCTTCACGCTTTGGTCGCTATTACCTTGCTAAACGGCCGTTACGTCATAAGCTCAGAATTCAACGCTGATTTGGCCTTGAGTCAGATTGTCGAAGAAAAAGTTGACGCATTGTACATGATGCCAAGTATGTTCCATGCCCTTCTAAGAACCTGCCAACCTGGACGAGATGTCTCGTCCGTTCACAAACTCACATACGCCGGAGCAACGATGAATGAAGAATTAATTCACGATTGCATGGAAGTGTTTGGAGGAAATTTACACGTCTTCGCCAATCACTATGGCAGCACCGAAATTTACACTCACAGCGTTTACAATATTCTCCAGGGAAAGCCCGGGTGCGCCGGCAACCTTGCCGAAGACCATGTTAGGCTGGTTAACGCCGCCTGTCCTCACGATGACCTTTCCCCAGGAAAAATTGGGGAGATTTGGATAAACGGCACATCACCCGAAGCGTTTCCGGGTTATTGGCGCAGATCCGACTTAACCCGTCCGGTGTTGCAAGATGGATGGTACCATACAGGTGATCTGGGCTATCAAGATAACGAAGGAGACTTTTTTGTTGTCGGCCGAATCGATGACATGATCATTGTCAGCGGCGAACATGTGATGCCGGAACAAGTCGAAAATGTGCTGAGTCGGCATGCCAAAGTCTTGGAAGTGGCTGTAACGGGAGAAACCGACACCCGTTGGGGACAAATAGTTGTAGCTTACGTTGTCCCTGCAGAACCTCATCTGAGCGCACAAGAACTCGATTCCTTTTGCAAAAATGCACCTGATTTAACCATTTGGGCTCGACCGCGAAAATATCAATTTGTGTCAATAATCCCCAGAACACCGTCAGGGAAAGTTATTCGGCGCGAACTGAAAAATCTCGAAGGTACGATCTAATGACAACATAAAAAGAAGGTGGCATAGGTGCCCGACGTTCTTATTGTTGATGACGATCTTTATGCATGCAGTGAGCTGCGGTCGTTGTTGGAATCTAGTCCTTTTGGGCCTTTTTCCATTATGGAATGCCACAGTGGCGAACAGGGAATTAGGGCACTACGCCGGCATTGCCCGACCTTTCTCTTCTTCGATCCGTCACTGCCTGATTCTCGCGGCAACCAGTTCCAACGTCAAGTTTTGGGGACGGCACCAGGAATATCGGCAATTATTGTCACTCAACTTAAAATGTTTGACCTGGTCTATGAAGCCATTAACTGCGGTTTAAAGGGCTATTTGTTAAAACCTGTGCTACCCTTTGAATTGCTCTCGCTCATGGAACGTTTGATTCATGTTCGTGTCTCTCCATGGTCAACCAAATCACCAAAACGTCACGAAGAGTCCTTGGCGACTACGCGGACCTCTTCCATCCAAATTGTGGTTGAATATGTGAAAGATCATTATCAAGAACCCTTAAATATCGCTGATGCCGCCCGGCAAGTCTATCTCAGCCCTTCCCATTTCAGTCATCTGTTCAAAAAAGAAACGGGCGTGACATTCATTGAGTTCGTCACGGCTGTTCGTCTAGACCAAGCCAAAAAATTGTTGCGAACCACAAACGTTCCCGTCGAAGTCATTGCCCAACAAACCGGATTCGGGACAGGCAGCTACTTTGCCACAACGTTTCGGAGACTCCAGGGGCAAAGCCCGAGATCATATCGGCAGAACTTTTCCCGCCTTTACCAACATAAGATCGCAAAATATTGAAATGAATTTCAGCATAATTACAACATTGCCACGATTCAAGTTCAGATATCCTGCGATGTAAGCAAATTTTCTCATCATTATCTGAATTAGTACCTGTATCCAATTGGCGAGGTTGTTGAGGAGATTCACCGTATTGGGACAAAACTTCTTAAATTTGATGTCTGCAATGTCTGGCGGGAATGCCATGGCATGACATGAAAGTTGCAGCAAATGGGACATCGGTTCCAGGAACCGCGAGATGTTATCGCAAAACGGCAGATTACGCAACGAAAGAAGGAAAGGAACGATGACATCGGAAAAAACATGGATTGGCCGTCCCGTAACTCGAATCGAAGATGGCAGACTTATTCGCGGGGAAGGTCGGTTTATGGCCGACATTAATCCGGTACCCGGAATTCGGCACGCAGCCATCCTGCGCAGTCCTTATGCCCATGCCGCGATCCGGTCTATTAATATCCAAGAGGCTCTATTAAGAAATGGTGTCTTGGGGGTCTTTACCGGGGAGATGATTAACAGGGAATTGAATCCTTTCCCAGTGGGAGTCAGTGCCCCCGTTAACTATTATCCCATTGCTCATTCCAAAGTGCGTTATGTAGGGGAGCCCGTAGCCGTTGTAGTCGCAGAGAACCGGTATGTGGCCGAAGATGCTTTAAGAGACATCGTCGTTCACTATGATACTCTGCCCTCATCAATGGATATCGAGCCAGCTAAGGGCCAATTGGATCCTTCCGCGTTGCTGCATGAAGACATTTTGAACAACGTAGCCAGTTCCCGCCGATTCGAGTATGGACGATGCGAAAAAGAATTGAAACAGGCCGAAGTGGTTTTAACCAATCGATTCAGGTACCCGCGCAATACCGCAGTTCCTATCGAAACATACGGCGTAATTGCAAATTATGAATCCCATAGCGACTACTACACAATATGGTCTAATTTTCATGGACCTTTTACCCTGCATTCGGTGATGGCTCATGCGCTCAAAATCGACACTCATAAGCTGCGGCTGTGTTCTCCATCCGACATTGGAGGTTCTTTTGGCGTTAAATCGGCTGTCTATCCTTATGCCGTGCTTATGGGCGTTGTCAGCAAGCTTGTGAGGTGCCCCGTTAAATGGGTCGAGGACAGACTGGAACATATGCAGGGTAGTTCCAGCGCCACTCAACGGATAACGGACGTGACAATGGGACTAAGTTGCGGCGGGAAAATTACCGCCTTGAAACTTGTGCAATATGACGATGTCGGTGCCTATATCCGTGCTCCTGAGCCGGCCACCTTGTACCGTACGCATGGGAATCTGACCGGAGCTTATGACATTCGCAATGTGTTGGTAGAAAATTATGCCGTTATGACGAATCGCGTGCCCACGGGACTGATACGCGGGTTTGGGGGACCCCAATTGTATTTTCCATTGGAACGCATGATCGATATAGCTGCCAGACACTTGGGCATCGACCCGGTTGACATGAGACGGCGTAATTTTATTCGTATCGATGCATTTCCTTACACAACTGCTAGTGGAGCGGTTTATGACAGTGGCAACTATCAGGCGGTGTTGGAACAAGCTCTTGAAAAATCCGAATATAATCATTTCCGGCACCAACGTTCTGAAACTTCGGGGTCTCTACGGTATGGGTTGGGCGTGGCGGCAGTAGTAGAACCATCAGGATCCAATATGGGTTATGTCTCTTTAGCATTCACCCCGACAGAACGGATGGCACAATGGCCAAAATCCGGTGCTGCAGCTGCGGCCACAGTGGCCATCGACCCCCTGGGAGGTATCAGTGTGCGGCTTGATAGTGTTCCTGAAGGACAAGGACACGAAACCGTGGCTCGGCAAATTGTGGCCGACGCGCTCACGGTGCCCATGGATGCGGTGCGCGTGATCGTGGAAATGGATACAGCAACCAGCGCCTGGACGGTTTCTTCCGGCAGCTATTCCAGTCGCTTCGCTTCCGCCGGGTCCGGCGCCATTTTGGGTGCAGCACAAAAAGTTCGGGACAAACTGCTTGTTTTAGCAGCGGCGAAGTTGGGGATAGATGTATCAACTCTCCATCTCCATCAAGGGTGGGTATGGCAAGATAAGCAGAAGACTGTCTGGTCCCTTAGACGCCTGGCGGGATCGATTCACTGGAACCCAGCGGATATGCCTAAGGGAATAGAAGCAGGGATACATGAGACTTGTTATTTTACCTTACCTCAAGTAAGCGCGCCATCAGTAGACGACCGCATCAATTCTTCTGCCGTCTATGGATTTCTCATTGACATTGTCAAATTGGCTGTTGATATTGAGACGGGGCAGATTCGGATCTTGGACTACACCACAGTACATGACGCTGGCACACTATTGAATCCTCTTCTCGCGCAAGGACAGATTTATGGTGGAATCGCGTTTGGAATCGGCTCTGCTCTCTATGAAGAGCTGGTGTATGATAACAATGGCCAGTTACTGACAGGTTCTTTAATGGACTATTTTGTTCCTACTATCAGTGAAATGCCTAAACACTTAAAGCTTAGCCATCATTCCACTCCTACTGAGCTAACACCCCTCGGAGCCAAGGGTCTGGGCGAAGGCAATGTAATGGCTGCTCCCGCTGCCATTGCGAACGCTCTGTCTGATGCGTTGGGAATAGAAGTTCTTCACCTTCCTCTTACCCCGCAAACGGTATTTGAGCTGATGCATTCGCATCAACGAAAAGAGGCGACGCGAACATGAAGCCCGCAGGGTTCGATTATTTTCGGCCCGAGACATTGGATGAAGTTCTCTCCTTATTAGATGAATTTGGCGCCGACGCCAAAATTTTGGCAGGAGGCCAAAGTCTTGTGCCCCTCATGAATATGCGGCTGGCTCAGCCCCAGGTCATCATTGACATTAACGATATTGCTGAAGCAGAAGATATTAAAGAGGGCTATCAAGAGCTCGAGGTTGGCGCATTGGTGCGTCAGCGCGCGTTATCTCGTTATACCGGCAAAGACAGCACGTGGGAATTGTTACGTTTAGGATTAGGGCATGTTGGCCACCCCCAAACTCAAAACCGAGGGACCGTGGGGGGCAGCATAGCCCACGCCGATCCCAGTGCGGAATTGCCTCTTTTGTTTCTCACCATGGGTGGAGAGGCTGAAATTTGGAATCTTCACGGCAGTAGAAAAGTCCCGGCGGAACAGTTCTTTCAATTTGTTTTTTCCACTGTTGTCCAACCCCATGAATTCCTAAAGGCCATTCACTGGAAGCGTCCAGCTGTTCAAGCTGGATTCGGTTTTTATGAATTCTCTAGGCGCCGGGGGGATTTCGCGATCGCTTCAGCTGCTGCGATAGTTGAAATCGACCGCCAAAAATGCCTGACCCGTATTCGCTTGGGTCTTGGCGGCGTTGCCTCCACTCCCTTGTTGGCCGAAGGGGTAGACAAGCTATATGGCACAACATGGTCCACGAGAGAGATAGAAGGGTGGTTGACAACAGTGCGTAGTGACCTGGATCCGCCTGAGGATTCTATGGTCAAAGCCGATTTTCGCAGACATTTAGCCGGATTAGCTGCTGCGAAAGCTTTTTCTAGTGCCTATCAGTCTGCCTTCAAGAAATGGGAGGAATATCCGGATGCTTAAAGTCAAACATGACGAATTGGCCACACTTAATATGGCGGTCAATGGGCATTACTACCGCCGTGCCGTTGAATCTCGTTTGCTCTTAGTAGATTTTCTGCGTGACGAACTCGGGCTGACAGGCACACATGTAGGGTGCGAACAAGGTATCTGCGGTGCATGCACCGTATTGATCGAAGGAGTGCCTGCCAGAAGCTGTCTTCATTTTGCATTGTCAATGAAAGGCAAAGAAATTACCACAATTGAAGGCCTGAGTGAATGGCCCCAATTTCCCGCTATAGCCGAAGCCTTGAGCCGTCGTCATGGGGTTCAATGCGGGTTTTGTACTCCTGGAATTGTCGCTTCCATGATAACGGAAGAAGGGGTTAGCGAAGAGGAAATTGATGTTCTGTTGGCGGGGCACTTATGCCGCTGTACCGGGTATGTAGGTATTCGTCAGGCTTGGCAAGACATTCTTGCAAAGAAAGAAGGCAAATGAAGATGAGCCTTATTGAATTTCTTTGGCGCTCCCGCGACCGGTATCCCCTAAGCGAGGCTCTGGTCGATGAAGAAGTCCGGTGGACTTATCAAGAGCTTACACAGCGGGTCGAGCGAGTAGCCGAAAACTTGGCTCAACGGGGTATTAAACTGGGCGATCACGTCTTAGTCGTTATGACTAACCGTCGGGAAAACATCATCAGTTATTGGGCTTGTCAGCGGCTTGGCGCTATTTACACTCCTGTGAATTTTCGTCTTTCAGAGGCCGAACTAGCCTATTGCATTCAAGATTCGTGCCCTCGCTTGATTGTGGCCGAGGAAGGAGTTGGGGTGACGCATCGCTTAGTCGACCTCAGCCGCTATTTAGAGCCCTCTGCCCCAATCGTATGGGTGGGAAGAAATCATGAAAACGACAGTTTTGACAGCTTGTATCAATCGTTTAGTCCCTCCCTGAGTTCTGACGATCTTCCTGTAGACTCCGGAACTGCCATTATGCTTTATACTGCCGGTACCACTGGACGTCCCAAGGGGGTTCCGCGTACACACACGAACGAAATTTCTGCAGCCGCAGCCCACATTATTCAAAATCGATACGAAATGCTGGAGAGTACCGTTGCTATCATGCCCTTTTACCATACGATGGGGATGCGGTCGCTTTTGGCTACTACATTTCTCAACGGAAAACTTGTTCTATTACCTCGCTACGACTCGGCAAAACTAGCCGCCGCTATTGCGCGTGAACAGGTTTCCGCGTTGTATCTGGTACCCACCTTGTTTTATGATTTAGCCAGTCTTCCTCACATTGAGCAGTTCAATTTTCACTTACTCACCAAAATTGGTTATGCTGGAGCTGCCATGACATCCGCATTGACTACCCAGTGTTTTGAGCGGTTTCATCCGGAAATCTTTGTCAATCATTTTGGAAGCTCGGAAGTCTATACATTTTCTGTGTGTTCATGGCTAGATCGTAAGCCTACTTGTGCCGGCCGTGCCGGGTTTCATGAACAAATTCGTTTGGTTGAAATCAACCCCGGATCCGGAGATCCCCGGGCTTTGGTTAAGCCGGGAACCCCAGGGGAAGTCATTGTGAACCTCTCCTCCCCAGAGGCTTTTCATGGATATTGGAATCGACCCGATGCCACCCGGGCAGCTTTGCGTGATGGTTGGTATTTTACCGGTGATGTCGCTTATCAAGATGACGATGGCGACTTGTGGGTCCAGGGACGCGTAGACGATATGATAATATCAGGCGGCGAGAATATTCATCCGCTCGAGGTGGAGGACGTCTTGAGTCAACATCCTCACGTTGCAGAAGTCGCCGTAGCCGGAATAGACGACCCCAAGTGGGGACAGATTGTTGCGGCGTTCGTCGTGCGGCTTGATCCTTCATTGACGACTGAAGAGCTAAACCAATATTGCTTGGCCAATACAACATTAGCGGACTTTAAACGTCCTCGCCAATATATTTTTGTGACGGAAATACCTAAGTCTCCGGTAGGAAAAATATTGCGCAGAAAATTGCGTGAAAAGGATTATCGGCCATGAACTGAAGGCCGCCTCTGAACATCCCATTTAAACTGGCAACCTATTTATTATTTATCAAGGAGGAATTTTTGCTATGGCAACATTCACCGGATCCATATTAACCGTTGAATACCCCAGTGATAGGCCCGTTGCCGTTCTTACCCTCAATGCCCCGCCATATAACATTGTGACGATACCGACGCGAGAGCATCTAGGGGCAATCTTCCAGGAAATTGAGACGCGTCCGGATGTTCGTATAGTCGTGATTCAAGGACAAGGCGAACATTTTTCGAGTGGCGGCGATATTGCCGGATTTCTTAACGAAACTCCGGAATATCTCTCACATTTGGCATGGAATGTGTCTGCTCCTGAGCGATGTTCAAAACCCGTCATAGCGAAACTCTGTGGATACACTTTTGGGGTCGGATTAGAAATGGCACTCGCCTGCGATCTTCGTTTCGCTGCCGACAACACCGTTTTGGCATTTCCCGAGATGCGTTTGGGTATGATTCCCGGAAGCGGCGGAACCCAGCGCTTGGCCAGATTAGTCGGCCTTGGCCGCGCGAAGGACATGATTTTGCGTTCGCGGCGTATTGGGGCTCAGGAAGCACTTAAGTGGGGACTTTTGACGGAAGTCACAGCTTACGATCAGCTTGATCACAGACTGTGGACCACTGTCGACGAACTGCTACAATTTTCACCTCTCGCTCAAAAGTTGGGAAAGCTAGCCCTCAATGAAAGTGCCGACTCATCCCTTCACACTGGCCTAACATTGGAAGGCAGGATGTATGGGTTTTTGCGAACATCGCAGGACTTCCAGGAAGGTGTGCAGGCCTTCAAGGAAAAGCGCTCACCACACTTCACGGGGAAGTGACATTACTCCCCACTTGGCCCGCGAATGGGAATATGGCTATACATCCAAATTATCAAATGGGGCTGATATGGGGCTGTCTCAAAAGGGCGGCCCCTTCTTTGGTAGGTGGGATAGGGAGACACCATGCGAAGGGCAAAAAGGCCCCCCGATCATCCTTGGAGGGCGGTCTGCTTCAGGAGGTTATGAGCGATACTGA
>JAKBWA010000081.1 GCA_021841025.1 Bacillota bacterium
GTGAATTCCAAGAAAAAATTAAGGGCGGGGATGATTGTCTACGGGTTCTTGACACATTCCGCAGCAATCCTCCGGCATTGCTTGTTACCGCCCTCTTCTGATGGCTTCGTGATCTTTGTCACAAACCATTCACATTTCAGGTGATTCTCAACACGATTTTGCGGTACCATAGAGAAGATCTCGAAGAAGATGCAAAAAGTCCCTGCCGTGTAGGGACGTTGAATTTTTCAGGCCTTTTGGTTCTCCCGGAGATGAACAGTTCAGAAGAGAGAAGGAATAGGTAATGTCACAATCCTTGCGCCCGAAAAAAACGAGCCCGGAAACTAAGGACACCATCTTGGCCATGGCTCCAGATGATATGAAGGATACCACGAAGGACTTGCCGGTCAACCACAAAAAAGTGGAACAGGCTGTACGAATGATTTTGGAGGCTATCGGGGAAAATCCTGACCGGGAAGGATTAAGGGATACTCCGGCCCGCGTCGCCAGAATGTATGAGGAAATTTTTGCCGGACTTCACCATGATCCATCCGAATCTCTGTCAGCGCGTTTTCACGTGGATCACGATGAAATGGTATTAGTCAAAGATATCCCTTTTTACTCCTCCTGCGAGCATCACCTCCTTCCTTTTTTCGGTGAAGCCCATGTGGCCTACCTTCCCCGCCACGGGGTAGTCACTGGCTTGTCAAAATTGGCCAGGCTTGTCGACGTCGTCGCCAAACGCCCGCAGATTCAAGAACGTATGACCAATATTATTGCGGATACTCTGGACAACGATCTCGATGCCGTGGGTGTTTTGGTTGTCATTGAGGCAGAGCACTTATGCATGACTATGCGTGGTATTAAAAAACCAGGAAGCAAAACGGTGACAGTCGCCTCTCGTGGCGAATATGAAGATAAGGAGCAACAACAAAAAATCCTGCACATGCTCAAATTGAGTTAGAACAGCCCCGTAAGCTAGGCAAAACTTCCCCGTCTGCTTGCGGGTTTCCCCTGACCATTATGGTATATTTATTTATTAATATTCACACCAAAAGCGAACATACGGAAGGATGTGATCCCCAGGCATGCCAACTGCGACACCCAAGACACCAGAGTGGCAGAATACGGTTCGAATGCTGTGGGAAATTTTATATGAGGTGGCCCAAGACGAAGAATCGGATCAGGTTGTCCAACGTTCAATGGAAGCATTTTCAACCGCCGAACGCCTGCGATTCGAACAGGTTCCCTATCGTCTGCGCGGTTACAACAACTCTGGCACGTTCGGCTTGCTGGACAGCACCATACGGCTCTTGAGTGAAAAAATCCGGTTGCAGAATTTGACCGAAGATCTTCACCGCAGCCATTTGGTCGAGAATCGTCGACACAAGGCTTCAACCCCCTTAAGAGGTTCAATTCGCGAGCTCAAAAAACTCATAGACCAACACCAGATCCCTTTATCTGAGCCTTCCGAACGACTTGAAGGCCGTCTCGTTCTGACTTCTCATCCAACGGAAAGTACGCGGCGCACCATTTTGCAACACATACGCAAAATCGCCGATTTACTGGAGAATCCGGAATTCGACGTCTCTGATTCCCTCTGGCGTCATGAACTGACTGAACTTTTGCGCGTTTTATGGCGTACCCCAAGCCAGCGCGCTGCTCGTCCCACAGTCATGGATGAGGTAGAACTCGGTCTCTATTATATTAGACAGTCCCTGTTTCATACCCTGCCACTCATCTTTGATGATTTAGACACAGCCCTGAATCAAAACACCCCGATTTCCTGGGCCATCGATTCCTGGATTGGCGGCGACCGGGACGGCCATCCGTTTGTCGACGTGGCTATCACGCAAAAAACCTTACAGCGCCATCACGAGGTGGCCATTGAACTCTACCTTCAGTCTCTAGACGAGTTAGAACGCATTCTTAGTGCTGATCCGCAATACATTCATCATCCGGAAGCGCTGCAGCAGTGGTTAAATTTGCAAGGACGCCTATTTCTCGATAAGGCGGCAGATTTGAAACAGCGTTACCCCCAAGAGCCCTTGCGGCAAATGATTGGATTGATTGCGGAGAAATTAAGGATCACACTGACCTACCGGCTGGGTGGTTACGCCTCAACGTCCAGTTTTTGGAAAGATGTTCGGCAACTGGCTGATCACTGGGATCCTAATCCCGATCATTGGCCCCGCGAACTTCGGCTTTTGTTGCGGCAAATCTCCATCTTCGGCCTGCATTTGGCAGACTTGGACATTCGGCAGCACAGCCGCGTGCATGCGCAAGCTATGGCTGAAATTTTGGGTCCCGATTACCTGGAGTGGAACGACGACGAACGCATCAGAGCGATTCACGAGGCATGGCACAACCCACCCCGTTTCATCCCTCAAAGCCCTGTAACCCAAGATCTCAAGGATGTCTTGGAACTCATGGCCTACCATCAACGCGTCTCAGGAAATGAAGGCCTCCGCAATTATCTCGTCAGTATGGCGCACCAGGCCAGTGACCTGTTGGCCGTGCTGTTCCTCATTCACCATACGGATCCCTATTTGAGTGTCAACATTATACCCGTCGTCGAAACCTTAGACGATTTGCAAGGCGTTCAGACTTTGATCAACAAAATCATGCACGATAGTTTATGGCAGGAACATATCAGCCGCCGTCAAAACTATCAAGAGATCATGTTAGGCTATTCGGACAGTACCAAGGATGCGGGAAGTCTCACGGCTTCATGGGCCATATTCCAAGCCCAGCTGATCTTGACAAAGTGGGCGTCGGACCATGAGCTGCGTGTCGGGTTTTTCCATGGGCGCGGCGGGGCTTTAGGGCGCGGAGGCGGTCCGACTTCCTATGCCATTACGGGACAGCCTAGAGCTAGTGTCAAAAGCTTTTTGCGTATCACTCAGCAAGGAGAGGTGCTCTCCCAAAAATTCTTGTTGCCCAAAATCGCGTATCGCTCCCTGGAACTCATGGTGGTATCCCATGCCAGAGCCGTCCTATTCCCCAGCCTTGACCCCGGCCCCGCCACCATCAAGGAAATGGATCAATTAGCCGCGGTAGCTTTCCACAGATATCGTCAATTGATTAATAATCCTAACTTTTGGGAATATTTCATGGCCGTGACCCCTATTCGTGAAATGAGTGCTCTTAACTGGGGTTCCCGGCCTTCATGGCGCGAGCAATTCCGCTGGGAGGACTTACGTGCTATCCCCTGGGTATTTTCATGGACCCAAAATCGCATGCTATTGCCTGGTTGGTACGGAGCAGGGCAGGCTCTCGACAAAGCCCTGCGTGCCGGCAAAGCCGATCTCTTGAAACATTGGTATCACTCGTGGCCGTTTTGGACCACCACCATCCACAATTTTGAACTCGCTCTGGTCAAGTCTGATCTCCATGTTGCGATGGCATACCATGACTTGGTTCCGGCCAAATTGAGTGAGGAATTTTGGCCTCTGATTCAAGAAGAGTACAATCGGCTGCACGATGCCTTGCTGACAATTACGGGCCATTCACAATTGCTCGATGATCAGCCGCGGTTGCAAGACGTCATCCATTGGCGCAATCCGCATGTCGATCCGCTGAACTATATTCAAATAGAGCTCCTGGCCAAATACCGTGAAAGTCAAGACGAGGAATTGCTGCCCCTTATCGCCAAAACTATGGAGGGCATTGCTTTAGGAATGCGCAACACCGGTTGAATACAAAAGACATTGCCTCAGGTGTTTAAAGTGTAAGGCTCCTCTTGTCGGTTCGGCTAATGGGGTGCTCGCTGCCATCAATTTTCTGGCTCTCAAGACACATGACCTGTGTTGCAATCGGCCGGAAATCTGGAAAGAGCGCGAAAGATTGGAGCGTTTTACGAACGGCTTAAGGCGATGGCCCCTTTTCGGCCCACCCGCCTTGGGCTTTCGCTAAAATGACTCGGATTGCAAAGTGCGTGTGCTTTTCCCCCAGGTGCCCTCGAGGAAGTCGACGGGCACCTTCACTTTTTCTTTTTACGATGTAAAATCTTCCTTTAGTGATTAGTGAGAGCAAGTGTACAGGCTATCCGTCATTCTCCTGGGCTCAGCGGTCGTTAAAATGATAGCTGTAATGCCGCAACGTGGTCCGATAAGGGTCCAGATCCTTGAATGCCGGTTCACTCAGAATCATGGTCCACAACAATCGAAACGCACTGCCGCGATCATCATCTTTCCACAGAGACAGTGCATAGAATAAATCGATAGCCATATCATGGGGAAATTCCTTGCGTGCTTGTTCGAGCCACTGACGAGAGTCATAGATTTGACCTCGTAAACGTAAATCATTGGCAAGGCTAATCAAAACACGCCGCTTTAAGGCCTTGGGCGGGTCATGATCGAGCGCCCGGTGATAAAGATCAATCGCTGCAGATAGTTCATCCAATGCGTCCAAAATTGAACCCATTTCGAATTCCAGGTAAGGGTTGTCAGATTCCTTCTCCATCCATTGGCCTAGTTGTTCTCGAGCTTCTGCAAATTTACCATGATTTCGTAAATGGCGAATTACCGTTAAATCCGGCTCTTTCATGGACGGCCCTCACCTCATGATATTTTATAACTCCCTCTTCCATCTCTCTAACGTTAACTATACCACGGCCTGCACCCCGATCGCGTTTCTGAACCAAATTCGCACCGGCGGTATGATAAAATTCTTAGCAATGAGCATCTCCAGTGGCATCACTAGGACATGCGATCAAGAGGAAGATCAAGATGGGGGAAAGAACGTCATGGAACCTGGTGCCGTGTTTCACATCAATGAGGCATCCGTGGACAAACAACGAAAAGTGCTGAAGAATATTGAGAATCTCCACAAGGAAATGCCAGACATTCTGGTGGAACTTGTTGTGCAAGGAGATGCTATTAACCTGGTTGTCGATGGAGAAACTGCCCTAAAATCCGAAATAGCCCAGTTGCAACAACAAGGGGTGGTCATGGCCGTGTGTCAAAACACCATGCGGGGCAAAGGCATTAATCGCGAAGAACTCGTTTCTGGGGTAACGATAGTGCCTTCGGCAGTGGGCGAATTGGTGAGGCGCCAACAGCAAGGCATGGCATACATTAAACCGTAATGGGTGCCAGAACACCATGGCTCGCATTTACCCGATTTCCTGGAGAAAGAAAGCACCATAATCACCCACCCAGGCAGCCAGAAAAGGGCTGCGCTCAGCGTTCTTTAGATTTCTTGGCCTGGATCCGTTCCCATTTGCTCCGAATACGCCATTGTTCTGGGTATACGTCAGGAAAAAGCAACATGTTTATCGACTTTTTGACCTCCTCACAAGATTGTCTGCATGAGGCCATCTCCCCAGGCAAAGCTTAGGATCAAATCAGCATCCGGCCTGGGCTTGCCTTTTTCTTAGTCCATTCCCAGGCTGGGCTCTCTTTGCATTGGTTCAATTTGGTAATTATTTCTGCTTTCCAGTCTTCTTTGCGCATTAGCTGCATAAGATATAACACAAAACAAGATACGCCGCCTGCTTCAGTGACAGCAAGCGGCGATTAGTCAATGCGAGGAGGACAAGATTATGACGTGGAATGCATGGAAAGAAGCACTCGAAGAAGCGGTAAGGGAACGAGATTTGGCGGAACAGGCATTTGTCCATGCGTCGACCGAATACTGCGACTTTCACATCTACCGTCTTCAGGCGGCAGAAGAAAAAGTCCGTACGGTATTGCGTGAAGCTCGCTCTGACATGGGTTTTGAGATCAACAGACGGCTGCCGTCTCCCCAATCTCCCCCTCGTCTGCTCCAAGAGCCCGAGTCCCGGCTTCCTTCAGAGTCATGACCAAAAGGCCGAAGATGAATAGCCTCGTTGCTGAGCATCTAGCACTTTCGCATTTAGCTCTTCCGCCCACAATTCCAACATCAGCAACGAATAAATTTTTCTGGCTGTGGTGCCGTGCCCCGGTCCCATATCGGCTAACAATCGGTGCAATTCGTTCTGATTAAACCATTGCTGAGTCAGAGCTGTGTCACTAGTCAATGTGTCCCAGGCAATATCATGCAATGGTCCCGCCAAGAGACTGGTCAAGGGTGTAGGAAATCCTTGCTTGGGCCTTTTCACGACATTAAGGGGCAATACCCGTTTGGCAACTACGCGCAATACGCGTTTATCGCTTTTTCCATAACGCCGAAGCGCTAAGGGTAAACTCAAAGCTAAATCCACAACTTCGTGATCACAAAAGGGCACACGAATTTCTAAATTGTGGTGCATGCCAATACGATCAGCTTTGAGCAGAACGTCGTCCGGGAGAAACCACTGCACATCGAACCCTTGCATTATCTGTAAATCCGGAAGATGAGCGTGAGTTTCCCAATATTCCTGAACGGCTCCGGGGCGATCGGGCTGAACCCACTCCGCTTGGAGGATACGTCGCTGTTCCTCTGGGCTAAAGGTAAAACCGACTCCGCGATATCGCGACGACATCGGTTCGGTACTGCGGCGAAAGGCATTGGCCCCAGGCCAGTTATAGTGCATCCATAAGTTCCTAACTGCTAAAGGAACCCGTCTTAACCAGGCCAGACTTTGTGCCTCACCATACCCAGCATAGCCGGCAAATATTTCGTCGGCGCCTTCGCCTGATATCATTACCGTTTCCTGCTCGGCTGCCGCCTTGGCTACCCCGTCAAGCGGCAGCACAGTCGGATCCGCCATGGGTTCATCCAAAACATAGGCCAACTCCCGAACTCGTTGGGGCGTAATGGCCAAATCCACATCAACCCGGTGGAGTTTTACTCCATAGGCTTGGGCCACTTTTTCGGCCCAAGAAAATTCGTCATATCCCGGATATTTAGCAGGAAATGTTGCCGACCATGCTTCCACAGGCCGGTTAAGAGATCCCGCTTGCAGTGCTGTAAGGATACTGGAATCTAGGCCGCCTGAGAGAAAAACTCCTAACGGAACGTCAGAGGCTAAATGTCCTCGCACAACGTCAGCCAGAAGACCATGCAGCCGATCGGCCCAATAAGTCATTTGGTTCTGGGATTCAGGCTCCTTTATCGACGGAACCCAGTATTGCCATCTTTGCTTGCGCCCATCATGATGAATAACCATCACTTCACCCGGCCGCAATTTGGTGACATTCTTAACCAGTGTATGAGGCGCCGGAACAAAACGATGGCCCAAATAGCTACTAATCATTTTAGGGTCCACTTCAAAGTGAAACCCATTTAAATAGGTAAAAGATTTCAATTCCGAGGAAAACGCCAGCATGTCAGCTGTTTCGTACAAATATAAAGGTTTCTGTCCTATTCGGTCCCGCGCAAGAATCAGGCGGTGCACTTTTCGGTCCCACAAAGCAAACGCGTACATGCCGGACAAACGTTCCAAGAATTCCATCCCGAATTCCTCATACAAATGTACCAGCACTTCGCCATCCGCATGACTATTCAACCGATGATTTAAGGATTCAACCAAAGTTTTTAGTTCAGGGTAATTATAGAGCTCGCCGTTATATACCGCGACAACTTTGCCGTCTTCTGAATAATAGGGCTGCTTTCCATGAAGAACATCCCTCACTGCCAAACGCCGCATACCAAATCCCATAGTACGGTCCGTAAAGCGACCCTCATCGTCAGGGCCGCGATGGATCATCGCGTTTAACATCCCCGTCAGATCGCTGGCTTGAACAGGACGTTCCCGATGCCATATCCCTGCTATTCCGCAGATCGCAACCACCTCATTTCCCATCCACTCTACACTATTGACACCAAAATGTTAGTGAATCTCACGTGAGAGATTCTCATTTTCGACAATTCGCCGCGTCTCAACCAACACGTCCCTATGATACTCAACTTGATGGAGATTGGAAAGCTGTCAAAATATCCGGATCCTGAACATGATCCGATAATGCTTTAGACATGGTCCTGTACCGGGCCCCTGGAATAGCCCGACAAGAAACAAATAGAGACCAGCAAAAAGGACCGCTGTTAAGCGGTCCTCTTACCGTCCTAATCCAAATAATCCTTAAGTTTCTTGCTACGGGTCGGGTGTCTCAATTTCCTCAACGCTTTCGCTTCTATTTGTCGAATTCGTTCACGGGTTACTCCAAACACCTGTCCGACCTCTTCCAAAGTACGGGCCCTTCCGTCACTCAACCCAAAACGCAAACGCAAGACTTTTTCTTCACGATTCGTCAAGGTATCCAGCACTTCTTCCAATTGTTCCTTCAGCAACTGGTACCCCGCTGCTTCAGCTGGAGCCGGCGCATCTTCATCTTCAATGAAATCGCCTAAATGGGAATCTTCCTCTTCACCGATAGGTGTTTCCAAAGACACAGGTTCTTGGGCGACTTTCAGAATCTCCCGGACCCGTTCCTCGGTGATACCCATTTCCTTGGCAATTTCTTCAGGTGTCGGATCCCTGCCTAACTCTTGCAATAATTGGCGCTGAACCCGAATCAGTTTGTTGATCGTTTCCACCATATGCACAGGTATCCGGATGGTACGCGCCTGGTCTGCAATGGCCCTGGTAATCGCCTGCCGAATCCACCAGGTGGCGTAGGTGCTAAACTTATATCCCTTGCGATAGTCAAACTTTTCGACAGCCTTGATAAGCCCCAAATTTCCTTCCTGTATCAAGTCCAGGAACAGCATTCCGCGGCCAACATAACGCTTGGCAATCGAGACAACTAACCGTAAGTTGGCTTCCGCCAATTTGCGCTTAGCTTCCTCATCCCCCTGTTCAATTCGCTTGGCTAACTCAACTTCCTCCTTTGCGGTCAACAAAGGCACGCGCCCAATTTCCTTGAGATACATACGGACCGGATCATCAATGGCCACTCCATCAGGAACAGTTAACTCCCGGCCAACCTCCTCGGCCTCTTCGGCCTCCACCTCGTCTGGTTCAGGCTCATGATCCTCATCAGCCGCCTGCTCTCCAATCAATTCAATTCCCAACTCGCCAAACATTTCATATATGCTGTCAATCTGGTCGGGAGGAAGGTCAACAGACTGCAGAGTATCCACAATTTCGCCATAAGACAGTTTGCCCCGCTCTTGACCACGACGAATCAGGGTTTTTACCTCATCAATTTGTGCGACAGCTTTCTTGCCCTGAGCCATGCTATCCCTCCTTTCCTATACGAGCAGCATCCCACGGATCTGATGCACGGCTTAGTTGATCCTCAGCCAGTTGGCCCTGCACTTCCTGAATTTCACGAAAAAGTTCGGGAGAATTCTCGCCTTGTTTGAGGCGAGCCATCAACTGGTTCCATCTATCTATACCGTGTTGTCTCTTGATGGCCTTGAGAACATCTTCAACCGCTCTTGCACCACCATTGGGACCGTCATAAGCCAATGCCTCTAACATTAAAGAGCGAACATTGGTGTCCATGGAATCAATTTGCGACGTCAATTCCGATACTGATGCCCCTTGTTCCAGGTCTTCCAAAATTTTCGTCAAATCATGCTCTATGATCCATTCGGGCAATGTCTCCCGTACCTTTCCTACATGTTCTGGATGCCGAACTAAAAAGGCCAGCAAATACACATCATGCGACCGCCTCTTGACGTTAGAAATAATCCTCTCCATATTATGCCTGTTTTTGGGCGTTATATGCTCATTTCCTTGCTTCATCCCAAAACTCTGTGCTAAAATACTTTGATCGACCTGCAACATTTTCGCCATCATCTCAACGTATCCGGATTTTTCCACTGGGTCATTCAACGCCTTCCAGTACGGTTTGATCGTCTCGACCAAGTCCGCTTTTCCCCGCGCTGTTAAAGAAGAGGAGGGCTCGGCCAGTTGCTCGCGCAACACCGCCTCAAAATAGGGTATGCGTCTTTCCACGCTTTCGGCTAAGGCGGATGAGCCCTTTTCCCGTAAAAATTCGTCAGGATCTTTTCCGCTTGCCAAGAATACGCGGTTGACTTTAACGCCTTCTTGCGAAAGGACAAAAAATGCCCGGCTCATGGCTTCTTGCCCCGCCTGGTCGCTGTCATAGAGCAAGTCTGCTTCTTGGCCATAACGAGCCAATACCCTCGCATGTTCCTTGCTAAGTGCTGTTCCTAAACTTGCGACCGCCTGCTTTAAGCCGGCTTCGTGACAAGCGATGACATCGAAATATCCTTCAACTAGTAGTGGCCGTTTGCCCTGGCGCCAAAATTTACGCGCTGAATGTTCTCCGTAAAGCACGCTGCTCTTATGAAATAGCGGCGTTTCCGGGGAGTTAAGATATTTCGGTTCCTGGTCGGCTTCGATCGCCCGTCCGCCAAAGCCAATAAGCTGTCCACGATGATTCCGGATGGGAAACATAATCCGTTGCCGCCAACGGTCATAAACGCCGTTTCCTTCCTTGCGAGCAGTGACCACCCCGGCTTCTATCATTTCAGATTCACTCACTCCGTGCCTTGATAGAAACTGGCTGAGAGCATTCCATGATTTTGGCGCATAACCCAGTTCAAACTGCTTTTGAGCTTCCGGACGAATCTGACGGCTTTCAAGATATTGCCCGAATATGTCATGATATTGATTAGTGCTAAGTTGAAAAAATTCCTGGCTCCACTCCATAACGGCCTGAAGCCGGCTAAAATGGCGGTGGAAATCGGATTTATCCTCTCTTTCCCCTCTGGGTATGCCGACTTCGGCAGCCAGCATGTCCACGGCTTCAATGAAAGTTAGTCCGTCATGTTCCATCAAAAATGTGAAGACCGTTCCTCCTTTATGGCACCCGAAACAATAAAATAGCTGTTGATGGGAGTCCACACTAAACGACGGCGTTTTTTCTTGATGAAAGGGACACAATCCCCAAAATTTCTTGCCCTTTTGCTTTAGACTGACAGAACGTCCGATCACTTCAACAATATCGGCAGCTTCTCTCACTGCATTGGTCCAAACCTCATATGTGGAATCCACCATCAGGAATCACTCCAGTCCATGAGAAAAAATTCGCCGCCGAAGTCAATATTCCTGCTTCTTTTTTCATAATGACGCGGAATGAAGAAAAAAAATCCCCGGTCGAAGAATCGCGACAAATCGACCGGTTTATCATTCACATTTCAATTATTATGATTGTACCATAAATTATGGCGTTCTTTGGGGTTCTTTAACGAAAAAATATATATTTCTATGCCCCCGTAAGCAGCAGCAATCCCTAAACCTGTTCACACCCCATGCATTCCTTTGCTAGTCACGACAACTCTCTTTTTCGAGGATTTCCTATAGCGATTGATTTGTGCTGTGCACCTCACCGCGTGCACTCGGGCAACATGCCTGCATCTTGCACAGCAACCAGTTGGTGGCCCGCTTGTGACGGCCGGTCTTTCCTTTGTTATGAAAATCTTGTCATAATGAATAGCGAGTTATCGGAAGACCGAAAGAGAACAAAAAGTCTCGGAGGTGGCACACACCGAGGCTTCGGATAACTCTATTGGACTAAACCGCGATCGATCGGCGACCGCTATGGGTAATCAATCGCGATACCCTCCACGGGTATGCAGCAATATATCGCACGACACAACATGTTTCTGGCATTACGCAGAGAGGTATTTCGATAATATTTCATGGTGCTAACCTTCTTCCACCTAGCTCCGTCGCCGCCACCAAGCCTAATCCATTATACGATCACCAACCCCGGCTTTCGCAAGAAGGGAAAATGTTTGCATCCAGATCACGGAAGTGTTTAGACCACCGCGAAGCGGTTTCGTCCAACAAAGGTTATGGCCAGCTACCGGTTATGTGAAGCAGTCCCCGAAAAATCGTGTCCCGACACCGTTTGGCTTGTGCGAGTGCTGAACCATAACGGATGGCTAATCGATTCCCCAAGTAACGGCACGAATGCCTTGCTCTGGCATAAACATCGGGTTTTTGCCGTGGACATCCCCGGCGCCGTTCCCGACCGATGTCACCCGCTATGATGAGAAGTCCTAGGCCTCCCCGCGTTGGTACGGGGCCTGCCATTTGGGGCGATACTGTCCATAACCGGGAGCTTTCCCTAACCTCAAGCGTCTGAGAATAATTCACAGAACAGAATCCAGTAGTTTAGCATGGTGTTAAACTCGGGTCCCTTCGCGTATAAGAAATTCTCCGGCTGTTCCCCCTTTACACCCCGAATTCCTCATGCCCGCGTGCCCGGAACCAAAACTGAAGGCGATCACGCCAAATAACCGTTGCAGATTTTTTGCATGATGAACAACACAATCAAAAATTTGTGATACTATTTCATCTCATTTACCAACATTGCATGGGTTCCTTTTCCTACCACGACATCTCGCATAGAACACATGGAGTCATCTTAAGAAAAGCCGAAGCGATGGCAAAAATTGCTGTTCGCCATCGCTCGCGTTTGAGAATTTTCGGCCTCCATCTTGTTGCTGCGTATTGAGGGTGAGGGCGTCGTGCTAGTGCGTCCTGAGCTTGGCTTGAGCAGCAGCCAGACGGGCAATCGGAACTCGGTACGGCGAGGCACTCACGTAGCTCAGATTCACAATATGGCAAAATTCGATGGAAGCAGGATCTCCACCGTGTTCGCCGCAAATTCCCACCTTTAGGTCGGGCCGGGTTTTGCGTCCGTCGGCCAGGGCGATTTCTATCAATCTTCCCACCCCGTCTCGGTCCAGCACCATAAAGGGATTATCCGTAAGAATTTTTTCGGCCAGATAATGCGGCAAAAACTTGCTTTCGGCATCATCCCGGCTAAATCCAAAGGTTGTTTGGGTCAGATCATTTGTGCCAAACGAGAAGAATTCCGCTTCCTCGGCAATAGTTCCGGCAATAAGAGCCGCCCGGGGAATTTCAATCATCGTACCGATTTTGTAGGGCAAGGCAATGTTCTCAGCCGTTTGAACCTGCTCATTGACTTGGGCAATGAGATCTTTCATTTTCGTGAGTTCAGCCATAGTACCCACCAAAGGTATCATAACCTCTACCAGGGGGTTATACCCCTCATGCAGTAACTGGGCCTGTGCTTGGAAAATTGCCTGGGCCTGCATAGCATAAATTTCTGGATACACAATCCCCAAGCGAACCCCTCGAAAACCCAGCATGGGATTGAACTCAAACAGTGTTCTGGCCCGCCGTAAGACGGCTTCCAGACGCACCACATCATCCATGCGTTGCTCTTCTTTCGCAAGGGCCAGTTCCTTTTCCGTGTCAGGAATATTGGGGAGAAATTCGTGCAAAGGTGGATCCAGTAACCGAATTGTCACGGCATAACCATTCATAGCCCGGAGAATACCGTAAAAATCACTCTGCTGCATCGGCAATAGCTGGTCTAAGGCCTTTTGTCTCTCTGCCAAAGATTCTGCCAGGATCATTTTTTGCATGACCGGCAACCGGTCCTGCCCCATAAACATATGCTCAGTGCGGCACAACCCGACCCCTTGTGCGCCAAAATTGCGTGCGATTTGTGCGTCTTCAGGAGTATCGGCATTGGCTTCTACGCCCAACTCTTTCATCTCATCAGCCCACTGCAACAGGGTGCTGAAATCATTGGACAGACCCGGTTCGACTGTTTTCACTAATCCTAGCACCACCCGGCCGCTACCGCCATCAATCGTCAAGACGTCATTGTGGGCAACCTTCACATCTCCAACATAGAACACTTCATGGGCGAGATCGATGCTGAGGACCTCGCAGCCAGTGACAGCGGGTTTTCCCATCCCTCGCGCGACAATGGCAGCGTGCGAGGTCATTCCCCCACGACTGGTTAACACTCCTTGCGCGGCAACAATGCCGTGAATATCATCGGGAGTCGTCTCCGGGCGGACCAGGATGACTTTTTCTCCTTGGTTTCCCCGAGCTTCGGCTTCATCGGCAGTAAAAACGACTCTGCCTGAGGCTGCCCCCGGAGAGGCCGGCAACCCTTGAGCCAACACATCCAACTCCACATGAGGATCAATCTGCCGGTAAAGAAGGCGTGAGACCTGCTCAAGTTCTTGCCGTAAAATAGCTTCTTCCCGGGTTATCACACCTTCTGTAACCAGGTCCACCGCGATTTTGACACTGGCCCCGGCAGTCCGTTTTCCTGTGCGGGTTTGCAATACATACAATTTTTCACGCTCAACCGTGAATTCAATATCCTGCATGTCGCGATAATGTTTTTCCAACAGGGCACACACTTCGGTCAGTTCCTGAAAAGTCTTAGGCATTTCCGTAGCCATTTCTCCTATGGCTTTGGGCGTTCTGATTCCCGCAACCACGTCCTCACCCTGAGCATTAGTGAGATACTCTCCGTACATTCCCGGTTCCCCCGTGTTGGGATTGCGGGTAAACAATACACCGGTCGCCGAGGTGTCTCCCATGTTGCCAAAGACCATGGTCTGCACATTAACCGCGGTCCCCAATGTTTCCGCAATCTTGTTTAAACGGCGATATACGATGGCCCGGGGATTCTTCCACGAATCGAAAACAGCTTTTATGGCCATTTCCAGTTGTTCGTGGGTATCCTCGGGAAATTCCCGTTCACTGGACTTCCGAACTAACTCCTTATACTTCTGGACCACCTTTTCCAAATCCGTTTCGCTTAAATCCGTATCCAGCTTTATGCCCCGATCCTCTTTCATTTCTTCCAAAATGGCTTCAAATAGGCGATGCTCCATATGCATCACGACATTGCCAAACATTTGAATAAACCGGCGGTAGCTGTCTAAGGCAAACCGCCGGTTTTGCGTGAGTTTTGCCAAACCCTCGGTCGTTTCCGTATTGAGGCCGAGGTTGAGAACGGTATCCATCATTCCTGGCATTGATATGGGAGCACCCGAACGCACCGAAACCAGCAAAGGTTTGGCCGGATCACCTAAAGTCCGAGATACTTTCTTCTCTAAATTCGCAAGATTTTCCCACGTTTCTTCCATCATTCCATCTGGAAACCGGTCTAACTCTTGATAGCGATTGCAGGCTTCCGTGGTAATGGTAAATCCGGGAGGAACCGGCAAGCCGATACGGCTCATCTCCGCTAACCCAGCGCCCTTTCCTCCCAGTAACTCACGTTGATTGGCCCGTCCTTGCTCGAATGCAAAAACATATCGAGACATTTTCAGTAATGTCCTCCTTGTCGTATCTCTAGTACGCGTGTAGCCGTTTCTTCCACAGCATGATTGCTGACATCCAGTACCGGACATTTTAAGCGGTTGAACACGTCCCACGCATAGTCTAATTCTGCCATAATTCGCTCCATCGTGGCATACTGAGCCGATGATCCCAGCCCGAGGGATTTCAAACGCTGCCGTCTGATACTCATCAGAAGCTCCGCATCGATGATCAGCCCAATACTCTTGTTTCTGGCTTCCTGAAAGACTTCCTGGGGTACGGGCACTTCGGGAACGAGGGGAACGTTCGCCACTTTTAGCCGGTGATTAGCCAAATACAGACTCACTGGCGTCTTGCTGGTGCGAGACACCCCCAAGAGCACGATATCCGCTTCGCGAATGCCCCGGGGATCTTTGCCGTCATCGTACTTGACGGCAAATTCTACCGCGTCGACTCGGTCAAAATACTCCCGATCGAGACGGTGGGACAAGCCTGGAATAAGTCTGGGCTTGAGATCCAGAGTTTTTTGCAAAGCTTGGATAACAGGACCCATAACATCAACGGTTTGCACTCCTAATTCCTGGGCCCTGCACATCAAGTGCTCACTCAAATCCGGACGCACCAACGTATAAACGACAATGGCAGCTTCCCCGGCCGCTCTGTCCAGTATTCTGTCAATGCCCTGGGAGTCTAATATATTGGATAGCCGCTCAATGCGAATATCGGCATGTTCAAATTGTATTGCCGCGCCATGGGCTACCCGCTCAGCCGTTTCGCCCAGCGAATCCGACACGATATAGATTCTCGCGTAATGGGCCAAGTTTTTTCCCCCTATCCGGAAATCTTGCGGATGTCAAAAAACATATTGTAGGCTTTGCGTCCATAGGCTAGCAATTGCCCCCGTTTAGTTCTCACCGTGATATCCGGGTCGTTGATTAACACGGCTTCAAAAAGAGCATCAATAGCATCCGACAACTCTTGAACAGCTTTCCACCATGCTTCCATCGAGTCCTGGCAATTCATCGCCATTTGAATGGCTTCCCAAACACGTTTCTCCACATCCAGTTCCCAGGCCGGAGGAGTATCCGGTATCTCAACCCCTGGCATTACACGGTCTATGCGTTTAAATGCCAAGGACACATGCTCCCAATTTGGATCGTGCAAAATCTGGTCTAAGAATTCCAGCCGGCCTGCATAGTCCGACCAGGGGAAGTCAGCACTGAATACAGCTTGAGATTTTCTTATCGGGATATTTCTTTCGGATTCGAGATAATTCTCAAGCCTGGTTACAACCAAATCATAAGACTCATTAACGGCTCCTTGGTCAATACCTAGAACATTTCCGGCTAACTGGAACAGCTCCTGGGAAGAGCTCGGCCAGACATGAGATTCGGCCAAAATCCGGCCAATAGCCAATGCTCCGCGTCTCAACCCAAAAGGATCCTCGGATCCGGTCGGTTTCAGACCATGAGCCACGCCTTCCAATAACGTATCCAATCTATCAAGCAGAACCAGAATCTGTCCAGGCAAGGACAAGGGAATCGCATCTTGGGCAGAGGCTGGATGATACTGTTCGCCTATGGCCGTGGCCACATCGTCCGGCAATCCCTCAATCCGGGCGTAAATTTGACCCATGACCCCTTGCAACTCAGGAAATTCCTGAACCACTTGGGTAAGCAGATCCGTCTTATACAGCTCAATGGTGGTTTTCAAATTCCGTTTTAATGCGGCGTCCAAGGGCCAGAGATGATGAGTCGCATCCCATAGCGCATGGACTCTCTCAATCTTATTCCCATAGGTTCCCAGTTTCTGATGGAAAACGATCTGATCCAATTGAGGTCGGTAATCTTTCAAGTGGTGGCGCAAGTCATTGTGATAAAAATACAAAGCATCTTGAAGCCTGGCCCGCAGAACCTTTTCATTCCCCCGCCTCACGGCATCTAAATCCACTCCCATGCCATTGCGAACACCAATAAAATAAGGCAGAAGCTGATGGGCCTCATCACGCACCGGGAAATATCGTTGATGAACACGCATGGACGTGATCAGAATCGGTGCCGGAATTTCTAAGAATTCCCCCTCAAAATGGCCGAGAAAGGGTACAGGCCACTCCACCAATTGGGTGACTTCCTCCAACAAAGCCTCATGAGATTCCACATGCCCTAAGACACTTGAGGCCAGCCGACTCGCCTCGGTTTCAATGACTTTCTTGCGTTCTTCGGGGTCTAACATGACTAATCCCCGATTCAAAGCGTCTCGGTAAGATTCTATGCCATTGAGGTCCAGAGCGTCTGGATAATCGGTTCGGTTTCCATAGGTCAAGGGGCGGGAAGACACGCCGGCCACAGTCATGGGCACCAACGTATCATCTATCCAGAGACTGCACCACCGAACGGGTCGAATGAACCGGTAATCTTCTTCTCCCCAACGCATGCTCCGGGGTAAGGGAATGGCTGCAAAAGCGTTTTCGATAGCCGGGGCAATCAATTCTTCAAGGGGCAACACCGGTTGGTCAATATGAGCCACCACATATCTTTTTTCTCCTTCGCCCGTAGACTCGACGTCGTCCGGGGATACGCCGAGCCGGCGGCAAAATCCCAACAGAGCGGGTGTCGGCCTATTGTCTTTATACGCAGTGGCCCACAAAGGACCACGAATTCTCTCGCGTAACGGTGATTGCGCCTCGGATGCCTCACCCATCACCACCAGACGCCGGGGCGTTGCGAGAGCCCTGAGGTTATTGACTGGGATGCGCACACGGCTAAGCTCTTCTTGGACGAGATCCCCAAAGTTTGTGCTTATATCACGCAGGTACTGACTGGGAATTTCCTCACAGCCCACTTCCACGAAAAATTGACGCCTACCACCTGTCATAACCGCAAAGCCTCCTCGGATTGATCGGACGATTGCAGGTTGTCCAGGTATTTCTCTGCAGCCATTCGAGAGAGAGTTCTCATTCGTCCTAAATAAGCTTGCCGTTCCGTTACGGAAATTGCCCCAAGGGCATCTAACGTATTAAAAGTATGCGAACATTTCAAAATATACTCATATCCGGGTCTGACGATCCCCTTCTCCAAAAGACGCCGGGCCTCATTTTCGTAGAGCTGGAACAGCTGAAACAGTACGGGAGCCGACGCATATTCAAAACTATAAGCGGCCTGTTCCCACTCGACTTGGCGAAACAAGTCATCATATTTCACCCCTGGCGCCCATTCAATGGCCCAAATCTCGTCAACACCCGCTAAATAGCTGACCAGCCGTTCTAGTCCATAGGTCAGTTCAGCCGAAACGGGACGACATTCCTGGCCACCCATTTGCTGGAAGTATGTAAATTGACTGATTTCCATTCCATCCAGCCAAACTTCCCATCCAATGCCCCAGGCTCCTTGACTCGGCGCCTCCCAGTTGTCTTCTACAAAGCGAATGTCATGATGGCGGCGATCCAACCCCAAATATTCCAAACTTCTCAAATAAAGTTCGACAACGTCATCTGGAGCCGGTTTTAGCAACACTTGAAACTGGTGGTGCTGGTAAACACGATTAGGATTTTCTCCGTACCGTCCGTCAACGGGACGCCTAGATGGTTGAACATAGGCTACACGCCATGATTCTTTGCCTAATGCACGGAAAAAAGTGAGAGGATTCATGGTTCCCGCTCCCACTTCCATGTCATAAGGTTCGCCAATCATACACTTTTGGTCTTTCCAATAGGTCTTTAAGGCCATCACAACATCTTGTAACGTCAAAATAACCGGTTCCTCTCCTTTCCCGCCATATTCTCCACTTCACGAACAAATTGCCACGATCTTGGCATCCGTCCGATATGGCGTTCGATATACCGCCCAAAGAGAAAGAATAGCTGATCGCCAATGATTCCCTTGGCTTCATAATTCCCCAATTTCGTGACATTCAGAGCCATCCACCGCTGCCATGTTAGCAAGCCTCCCAAGGAAATTTCCATCCCGCGCGATTCCCCTGAAGACGACGGCAGATGTCTGGAACAATACATCACGTCATGCTCCCAGTCTACCCCGACCGGACTTTGACGGGGAATTTCCCCACAGGCTTCGCATGTCTCCCACTGAGGAAGATAGCCGGCCAGCTTTAACAAGTGCCACCCCGCACTCAGAGATGTCGTGAGGTTGGAACCCTCCTGTTGAAGACGATCCCAAGCAGCAATCACCCAGGGAACCACTTCGGGAGCCGGATCTCTTTCTGAAAACATTTCGTCGACCAAATCAGCAAGAAGAAGAGCCCAGCTTAACGGGGACAAATCCTTTTGCAATCCGGGGAATCCATCGACTAAATCCACCCCATTCAGTGTATCAAGGGAGGAGCGTCCGTGATACACTTGACAGATTGCGTAAGATAATGGATATATTCCGGCGAGACGGCTTTTAGGGCGCTTAGCGCCTTTCGCCACCGCCCCGATTTTTCCGGACTTAATGCCAAACAAAGTCAAGAGAATATCACTCTCACGATAGGGCTTCGATTTCAATATGAGCATATGATCTTGATATTGAGCCATGTTTAGCTGTCTCTTTTCGGATAACCTAAGCGGGTCAGCCAAGCTTCTTGGTTTCGCCAATGGCTTCTGACCTTCACCCACAAATCCAAAAAGACTTGTTTACTATAATATTCTTCTAAATCCCGTCTGGCGAGCTGTCCTATCTGCTTCAACATCTGTCCATGGTTCCCGATAAGGATAGCCTTTTGACTGTCCCGTTCCACGTAGATAGCTGCGCGGACATACATCAACCGCTCGGATCGGGCCTGTCTTTCCTCCACGGTGACAGCGACCGAATGGGGAACCTCATCCCGGGTTTGCTCGAGAATTTTTTCACGGATCACCTCGGCAATATAAAAGTCTTCCGTTTGGTCGGTTACCACATCCTCAGGAAAGAAAGGCATACCTTCCGGCAATAAGTCCCACAGTGTTTTCACCACGTCGTCGAGACCTATTTCGAATTGAGCAGATACAGCAAAAGCATGACGGTAAGGGGATAAAGCCAGATATGGCTCCAGACGGCCCTCGGTATGAAGCACCAAATCCCTCTTATTCCCAGTCAAAATAGCGGGAGTCCCCAATTGGCGCACCATTCGGGCTATCATGAAATCCTCTTCATGTGGCGGCTTGGAAATATCCACCACATGGGCGATAACATCAACTTCCTTGAGGGCTCGCTTGACACTGGCTTCCAATCGTTCATCCAGTTTGTGCCGAGCCTTAATAACACCCGGGGTGTCAACAAAGACAATTTGCCCTTGATCGCTGTGAAGAACGCCTTGAATCCGGTTACGTGTTGTCTGAGGTTTGTCTGTCGCAATGGCAATCTTCCTGCCCAAAATCTGGTTGAGCAGTGTTGACTTACCGACATTAGGCCTGCCCACCAGGGCCACAAATCCTGACTTGAATCCCATAATTCAGCAGCTCCTTACGTCTTTGGCCCATGTTCATCTCTTGCAGGCGGTGTGAACTGAAAACTTTCCGGTAACAACTCATGAAGCCAATAATGACTGACGTCTGATCCGTCCTGGCACGAGACATATACATGCATATCTCCAAATTCACTGAGCACCTGACGACATGCTCCGCAAGGCATGGCGCGCTCCTTGTCTCCCACAACAAATACGGCTTCAAATTGGCGGGCTCCCTGAGCCACAGCTGACGCCACTGCCCCTCTTTCTGCGCAAAGACTCAAGGGAAAACTTCCGTTTTCTACATTGCATCCCACATAGATTTCACCGTCCGGCGTTAATAAAGAAGCGCCCACGGGAAAATGGGAATAGGGAACATAAGCGTTATCCCGTACCTCCAGGGCCTTTTTCCGCAGTGTGTCCAGCGCTCGGCCTTTCCCTGGTTCTTCTTCTTTCACTGTCATTTAATCATCGTCCTCGCCTTCCTCGACGTTTCGAGTGCGAACGGGTTTTTGCACCTTAATGATGACCCGGACGACACGGCGTCCAAGCACCTTGGACACAGTAAATTCAAAATTGTCGACGCGAACGACCTCCCCTTCCACGGGAGCTCGTCCCAATAGATGCAAGATCAATCCTCCCACGGTATCAAAATCTTCGTGCGGAAGTTCGATGTCTAAAATATCATTTACCTCTTCCAACTGGACCATGCCCGCAACATCTATCACCTCTTCATCTAACTGTTTGATAGGTTGATCCTCTTGATCGTATTCATCTTGAATTTCTCCCACGATTTCTTCCAGTAAATCCTCAATCGTGACGATCCCCGAGGTGCCGCCATACTCGTCCAGGACCACAGCAATCTGAGTTCTCTGCCGTCTAAATTCGGCCAGCAATTCATCCACTTTCTTCGTTTCCGGAACATAGAGGACCGGCCGAGCCAGTTCCCCTACCTGGGTGTTGGGATCCCGTTCTTTCAGATAGGCCAGCACATCACGCGCATAAATGACGCCAATCACATCATCAATGGTATTGCGAAACACCGGCAGACGCGAATGCCCCCAATGAATCACCGCATCCCACGCGTCTCGCAGAGGGGCCGTATCCGGCAAGGCATTCACATCAATCCGAGGCACCATCACCTCTCTGGCCACAGTGTCTCCGAAGTCAAAAATGCCCTGAATCATTTGCCTCTCGTCGGCTTCCAATACTCCTTCCTCTTCACCCATTTCGACCATATTTCGAATTTCTTCTTCTGTTAAAAGCCGGCCGCCTTCCGCTCGTCCGCCGAACAGACGAATAAGGCCCACCCCCAACCAGGTGAGCACACGCACGACCGGATAAAAGATTCGGGCTGAGGTTTCTAGAAACAGAGCAAACCGGAGAGCGACACGTTCAGAATTATGCGCAGCAAAAGTCTTAGGAATAATTTCGGCTACTAACAAAATAAAAAACGTCATGACAATAGTGGCAATGGCGATACCTTTACCGCCAAAATAATAAATAAAGACTCCCGTGGCAATAGTCGAAGCCATGATGTTCGCCAAGTTATTGCCAAATAATACCGTCCCTAATAACCTATTAGGCTGCTTGACTAATTGCTCTAACCAATGTCCTTGCTTATGACCCTCCTCGACGAGACTTCGCACTTTCCCTCGCGACAATGACATCATCGCAGTTTCTGTCATCGAGTATATTGCCGAGAGGCCCACAAGAACAATTAGTACAATAATAGGGCCCCACCGTATAGCTCTCACCGGTTTTTGACCTTCCCCTTTCGCCATCCCGGTCGGTTTTCAATGATCTTGCGACGTTGGATAACCCTCTTTGTTCCAAGTCCTGGGAATCCAAATTACCGCTGCCAGGATAGTCGCCAAGACGAGTAAAAGTATAATGGTTAACCCACGCTCATTGTTCCATCGTATCATAAATTCGTGACCAAAGGTCGGCAACCGTGGAACGAAGACCCATAATCCCAGTAATGCCGCTCCTGTAGCAGCCAGTAAAACCGCTCCGGCGGCGACGTCTTTGGCCGTTTGAGCCAGGGGATGAATATCGGGACTGGCTAAATCCACAACGGCCTCGACAGCTGTGTTCATCATCTCAGCCACCATGACCACCATAATGGCAGCCAATACCACAATAAATTCCCGCCTGGGCAAATCGAGAATCCATCCGAGTATCATCACTGCAGCAGCCGTGAAAAAATGCAGCCGCAAATTTCTTTGCGTAACAAATGCGTACCGCAACCCCGTAAACGCATAACGAAAAGATTCGTGGAGATTTTCAGCGCGTTTCACGACTCAGGCCAATTCCTGTGAGAATTTCTTCTGTTTTGGCCATCATAACGGCTTCATCGTCGGGCCTCTCATGATCCCAGCCTAGAAGATGCAAAATTCCATGCACTACTAAGAATCCCAACTCCCGCTCAAAACTATGCCCATATTCCCGGGCCTGTTCGTGAACGCGATCAAGCGAAATGACGACATCCCCAAGAACTTCCGGAATCATGCCGGGATCCTCGCCCTCCCTTTGACTAAAGGATAACACGTCAGTGGGTCTGTCGACGCCCCGGTATTGTCGGTTTAACTCCCAAATCGCCGAATCATCGGTTAAAACGATGCTCAGTTCCGATTCCTCCCTTTCCCCCAGATTTTCAAGAGCCGTGGTGGCCACCTGACGAACCATCTCCACCAATTTTTCGGACGACGAAGACGGAGGACTTTCCACCCAAATCTCCACGAGCGCGACTCCTTTCCATTTCTTTCCATACTTTTTCCGGATACTCAATCCGCTGGTGAAACATTCCTGTTAAAACCCGCACGAACGTCCGCGCAATGATGTCCAGTTCCTTAAGAGTCAGATTCGATTCGTCGAGCTGACCGTCCTCAAGCCGCTCTTTAATAATCTTGCGGACAACCTGTTCAATCGCTTGCTGGGTAGGCTGTTTTAGCGTACGGCTTGTAGCCTCACACGCATCTGCCAGCATCACGATGGCCGTCTCTTTGCTTTGTGGCCTCGGACCATCATAACGATAATCTTCCTCCAAGACTCCGTCACCGGTATCCGCCTCCACAGCCTTATGGTAGAAATATTTAATGAGGGTAGTGCCGTGATGTTCTTGTATAAAGTTGACAATGGCCTCAGGCACATGATACTCCCGTGCCAACTTTACTCCATCCCGAACATGGGAAGAAATGATTAACGCCGACAAGGGCGGTGCTAACTTGTCATGAGGATTATCCGCTCCAAACTGATTGTCGATAAAGAAATAGGGGCGTTTGGATTTGCCGATATCATGATAATAAGCCCCAACCCGGGACAAAAGCGAATTCCCTCCCACGGCTTCTGTCGCCTGTTCAGCTAAGTTGCCTACCATCATACTGTGATGATAAGTTCCCGGGGCTTCAATCACTAATTTTCGCAACAAAGGCTGATTAGGATTACTCAGTTCAATGAGCTTCATCGACGTAATAATGCCAAATGGCCCCTCCAAAAACGGAATAGAGCCCATAGACAAAATGGCTGCCAAGACCCCGTCTAACAGTCCCCATAAGAGCGTCTCCCAGGTCGGAGTCTGAGTCAGTCCCGCTCCTTGAATGAGATCCAGCCCGAGCAAGGTAAAGAGATTGACAATGCCAACGAGAAACCCCGCTCGGATAATATCATAGCGTTGCGACAGTTTGCTCATGGCAAACACTCCCGCCAAGCCGCCAAAGAACGATACCAAAGCCACGTTCAAGTCCAGTCCCGTGAGGGTAGCCACACCTAATGCCAAAACGCCGGACACGACCATTCCAAGGCCCGAGTCCACCAAAGCACTGACCATGATAGCCGCGGTGGGGACCACGAGATAATTTAAAGCCGGCAGTCCTTTCATCACGTCGGCAGCAACCAATGAAGCTGTGAAAATAATACCGGTGATAATTGTCGATGCCCGAGACTCAAATATGGGCCGTTTGATGAACCAGAGATATCCTCCCAGAAGCGACACCAGAACCAAAGCCACTAAAGCCGAGCCCAACACCGGAGCCGGGTCAAACCCGCGATTTAACAATCCCAGTTCCTGCAAGACTTTGATGTCAGTGGGCGTCACGACCTGACCCGCCTGCAAAACCTGTTCCCCTTTTAAAATCTTGACAGTAGGCACACGGGCCATTGCCGCCGCTTTCTTGGCCTGCGTGTCCCGAACATTCAAGAAAGTGTTCGGGACGATCAGCTTTTGAGAAAAGTCCTTCAAAAATAAACTCAGTCCGGGCTGTGACTCTTCCTGGGCAGCCAGTTGAGCCGCAAACCCTTTGGCTTCTGTCAGCCCCACTGAGTTATTGCGGACGCCGTTTCCGTTTCCCATAACGGAAGACACAATGACCAGGGCGTTTTGTTGCAGTTGACCAACTTTTGACGGTGAAAGGCTCAAAACCTCTCCCCACACACTATTCGGCAACCCCACTGAAATGGCCTGGGACGCCGTTTGTTCGCGTAAGGATAAAGGAGCCGTCTTGTCCAGTGACAGGGATAGAATTAAAGAAAAGTCCTTGTGAATGGTGCTCTCTTGATTCTTCAACACCTGCGAATTGGTACTGTAAACATTAGGCACCGACTTGGCCGCTTGTGCCCTAGCCTTCTGCGTAGCTCCCCAGTCCACTACTCCATAGGGAGCCACGACAGTCCGCGGGGCCAAGTCCCCAACACTCACATCAACCCGTTGCGCAAAAAAGGTTGCGGTAAATATCACCATCGTCAACAGCCACACACATAGCCCGACAATGAGCTGTGGCCAGTAAAATGAAGCCGAGCCCTTGAAATTCCGATTAATATACCGGATATTCGAAAGCCAATTCTCCACCCTACGTTTCGTGGTCATGACGTTTTACTCCTCGCGTTTCTTCAAACTGCTGATAGGCCGCGATAATTTCTCCCACTAAGGGATGACGCACCACATCCCGCTTGCCCAGATGAACCATGCGAATTCCCGGAATCCCTTGAAGAATACGCTCGGCTTCGCGAAGACCCGACTTCTCTCCCCGCAAATCGACTTGGGTGTCATCTCCAGTGACGACCATTTTGGATCCGTACCCGAGTCGAGTCAAAAACATTTTCATTTGCTCATAGGTCGTATTCTGCGCTTCGTCCAAAATAATGAAACTGGCATTTAACGTTCTCCCTCGCATATACGCCAGGGGAGCCACTTCGATGTGTCCCCGTTCCCTATAGCGTTCCGCTGCGTCCTGGCCTAAAAAGTCAAATAACGCATCGTAGAGAGGCCGTAAATAGGGATCCACTTTGTCTTCTAGAGCGCCCGGCAAAAATCCTAGTTTTTCACCCGCTTCTACCGCAGGACGGGTTAAAATAATCCGTTCCACGTCATGAGTCTTTAATGCCTGAACTGCCATAGCCATCGCCAAATAGGTCTTGCCGGTACCAGCTGGACCAATGCCAAAGACTAGCGTGTTCTGACGTATCGCTTCAATGTAGACTTGTTGTCCAACAGTTTTCGGGCGAATAATCCGTCCTTGTGTGGTGGTGTACACGGATTCTGTCAGCAAATGCAGAAATTGACTCTGGGTGCCCTCCTGCACGGCAAATACAGCCGCATCCACGGTATCCAGCCGTATGGGCTGCCCCGCATACGCCCATTGAGCCAACAGGTCCAAAACTTGGCGCGCCAGGGCTTGATCTTGATCCGGCCCTTGAATGGCAATCACATTTCCGCGGGCGATCAGCTTCACATTCAACGTATTTTCAATATGCTTTAAGTGTTCATCACCGCGGCCCACCAGTGTCGTGACAGCATTATTATCCGTAATAACCCACTGCGAAAGTGGCAAAGGCGTCCCCCTTTTTATGCTTAGATTTCCCGCACAACCATCACTTGGCCACAACGGGAACAGCAATATTTTGATTAACCACCCAAATCAATTGAACCGACACCGCATTTTTTGACCAATGAACAATTTCCCGTCTGTTTACCTTGACTCTCTCGCGCACTAATTCTTGCATCCGGCGTGCCGCCAGTTGTCTCGCGCGGGCCAATGCTTGCTTCTTGCTCAAGGTGACACGTCGTCTTTGTATTTTATTATATACGATTTTCATCGTCTCTACCGGCAAGTTAACGCCTTGCCATACCAAAGGATGCACAATTTTCTGTGTATGGTAGTACTGAAACGGAATCTTCCCATAGCCTTTAATTAAAACGGGTGCGTGTCCCTCCACTTTAACAAACATTTGCGTAAAATGTGTGAGCGTGGGTGTCGATTCTATGGCCTGGTAGGGTTGGATGGCCTCAGTACGGTAACGCACATCAGCAAACACCTCGCCTTTTGCTGCCGTCTGCACCGCGTCCACCAAGGGTTTTGCAGCCCCATCCGGTTGAATGGGTACGGGCGCCTGAACAGCGCCCGATATCAGGGTTTGTCCCTTGCGCACAAATTCTCCGGGCGCCACTTCCGGATCGCCCATGTAAACCAAAAGATTGGTCACGGTGCCACTGTGAGCGGCAATGATTTTGTGGGGAATGGTATTCGGCGGCTTGCCCACCAAGGGGACCACATGAATACGCATTAGCACTCCTTGGACTGATAGCCCAATAAAGGCATACTGAGGAAGGGCCCTCTCCATGCGCAACCGGGACTGTCTGAGATTCACAGCCCTATGGGGAGTTCCCGGCCGAATTCCTGCTGCCGCAGCAGCTTGAATGAGTTGCACTTTCGCTTGAGGCGAAACAGCGGCACCGGGTACATCAATAATCCAAATGCGGCTGGTCACGAAAAAGATCAAAATGGCTGCGCTAAGAGCACCAATGCCGAGAAATGGCCGGGACAAGAATTCCCGCCACATGAAAGGCCATCCTCCCCGCCGCCCGAAATGAATTCGGCAATGCTTATGCCTTATGGTAGCCCGAAGGAGAGGAATACTTGCCAAAGGCGCAATAAAACGATATCCGGTGGGGTTTTTTTGCACAGCCCATAGTCTTTGTCCCGATAAAGCTAATTGGCTGATAATCCGCTCCGGATGCCGGCCCGAAATCTGTACCTCGACCCATCCCCATAACAACCGGTAAAAAAAATCAATCAATGTTTGCCCTCCTGAAATGCCAGTGAGAAAACTTGTCCGGTGACAAGGATTTCCGTACCGTCAATCCAGCCAATGACCAAATTCTTTCCCTTGACCACGAGCCGGCCTTCAAACAACCGCAACACGACAAGATCGGGGCCGTATTTCTCTAAACCCCGGTGGTTTTCCACGCGGAACTGGAGGTGCCCGACCACTTCGATACGAGGAACATTCACCAGTACTTCAGGTGGTATTTCCAGCCACTGGGCCACCCGGGTCAGGTTTCGTCCTCTTCTCATCCGGCTTCCTCCTCGTTGGTCCTCGAGCTCTATTTGATGATATGCCCAGAGGCCTGAAGGCATGACCCAGCCACGCGATATCAAAGGTTCACGATCGCGAGAACCTTCTCGATCAAGCAAACTGATGGCATCTTGTGTATAATGAGTGGGACTGAGGAGGGATTCCCGAAAGTCCTCATGACTGCTGTGTTGGCAACGGCAGCCCTACCATACACGGCCAGGAATCCGGTGAGATCTCATCCCTTCAGCATAAACGGAAATGTGCCCGGTGATTCCCTTGGGAGGCCCCCCTTGGACGGTGCGTGAAGGTCCTAGAAACATGAGGCCATAAAAAGCAAGATGGCGACAGATCAGGGTCCGTCCTGGCTCAAACTCGGTTAGGGCATCCGCATCGCAATACCTAAAGATTAAATCCATTAAGGTGAACGTCATGGAAGACATGTTGCGATACCAACCCATTTGGCCTGAGAGTGCTCAAGCCGGATGGAATCTGATTCAGATGCTCAAAATCACTACGACCCGGTCTTGTTGGATGCGGTGCCGGTTTTGTGATTTTAGCCATTTCGTTCCCATGATTGATGATCACCCGGTCCCATCCTTGAGTTTGTTGCAAGCGTCTCAATCCCATCCCGCTTTAGCCGAAGCCTACGATCTCATCAAAATCCGCGGCGGATTAAGTTTTTTCGAACCATGGAGTTACTTTAGATCGGCTATTCGCCATGTTCACAAACGCAACTCTGCGCCCATTCAAGCTTTGTCTGCTGTAGAAGTGCAACACTTTCACCGGGTTGAACAAAAACCGGTGCAAGAAGTGTTGGAAGAACTCTTGTGGGCGGGGGCAACCAGTCTAGGGCCGGGAGGTTCAGAGCTTTTAGTCGACTCGTGGCGTGAAGAAATGGCTTCTCTGCGTTTGTCTTCGAGGCAGTGGCTTAGCATCCACAAAATTGCCGAACGAGTAGGTCTCAAATCTCAAGCCAGCCTCATGGTGTTTCCTGGTATTACTGAAGAACAAATACGGGTACACTTTGAAATTTTCCGGGAGTTGAAAAGTTTATCGGTCATTGAAGTCAAACCATTTCGCTGCTTGGGGACTCAGCTCGAAATTATGGGAAACCCTCATCTGTTGGAAGTACTGGCGACAATTCAACTGATTAAGAAAAGTTTTCCCCATGTAATGGTGGCTATGAATATTGATAATTTGTCTCGTGATATGTGCGAGTTATTGCAATGGCATGGGGTATCGCGGGCTATGGTTACCAAGGATGTGATAGAATGACAAATCCTGAAATTTTGTGGGTCCCTTGCCTAAAGATGAACTCCCAGGATCCGGCCTATGGTGATCGGCTCATCCGTATGTTTCTGTTGAGTCACTATGAAAGAGGCCATGTCCTCTTTGAGACCGGCACTATCTGTTCGACACCGTCATATTCTTCCTTGATGCCTCCAACAATACCTGCTAGCGGTTCAGTATGGCGCATTCTTCCGGAAAGCCCAGTGGAGCTAACAACTCTTCAAAATTTTGATGGGTTTATTGAACTCTTTGTGAGTCCACATCATATTCCAATCACAGTCTTGGAAACCCTATGGCCCGGGCCAAAGATCAAGCGTGTGATTTTAACGCGGCCCAAGCACCTGAGCCTGGCTAATTTTGTATCCGCCATTGAAGGCATCAGAATTCAATTTCCAGGACTCGGCCTCTGGGTCGATCAGCTCACGACCGGGTGGGATGCCTTAACCTATCTCTTGGCAATTTTTCCCGATCTCCAGCCTTGGCAAGTCCAAGATAATGAGTTGGATAAGCTCTTAAGTATTGGGCAACAGTTAGGGCGCGATGTGCTGTTGACGGATTTTAGCGGACGCCCTCCCATTAAAATCCCTTTCCTGCCCCGCTATGCTCCCGGTCCGGCACGGAAGTGGCGCCGTGTTCCCATTTACCCGCGCTTTGTCTAAACTAACCGCTCCATGGCACAACGGCACGGGGAAATTCCCCCTGGGGCGCTACGACGTGAAAAGCCGGGCCAAAGCGGTCTAAACGAGGATTGAACCATAGTCCTTGGCTAGGTCCGTCCAGGATAATCATCCACGAAGCGGGCGACTCAATAGCTGTTGTTACGGTGGCCGCCAAGGGATGCGGCCATTTCCGCAATACAGTTCGCGACGAAGGGCTGCGGGATAGGGGAACAACTCCTTGAACCGTCATGCCGTATGGAGGATTGGAAGGTATCACTTCAATAATGGCCTCTTTGGTCCGGTGATAGAAGGAAAGATGAGGCACCATCTTTCCACTTCCTAATGCCATGGTCGCAATGCCAAACTTATTCAATCCTGCCGTTATGGGCAAATATCCTGTCGTCTTTGTTAACACCATCGTTCCCTGGGGGATGGCATGCACCGTCAACTCTTTGGGGGCTTTATGGGGACGCCACAATTCGACCTGAGCTCTATTCGGCCACACCCTCAGTATGCCAAGAGCATGAAACGCAGGATAAAGCGTCGTAATAGCTAAAGGGCCTCTCAGAACGTCGGCAAAATGTCCATGTTGCTGAAGATAGATATCGACGAACCGCCCGCCTATTCTTTCTACAGCCACCCAAAGATGGCCCTCAACATAAGCCACAGATAAGATAGCGGAATTTTTCGGAGAAGACCATAGGGTTTTCACATGATAGTCTTGAGTGATCTGTTTTACGCTATGCCCTGTAGTGATCCACAACGTGCCTGCATGACTAGCCATAATCTCGGTTTGAGCCACCAGACCCAAAGGGCCGACAGATATCCATTTGCCTTGTCGCTGCCCATGTGCATTGTAGCGTGCGACAACCAGATTCTCCCGGCCGTATTGGCCCTGCTGCGCAAAGAGCACCGCCATACCTGGCAACTGAGCCTGATTGGGCAGTGATCCACATCCGGCCAGAGTCAGCACAATGAACACGATCAAAGCCCCTTTGACCCATCCCATTTGGCGAAGCATCACCAAGGGACTTCGGATTCGTTTCATGGACCTCATAGTCTAGTGTGTTAATCGGGCCTTGACGAGTTCTGCCACATGCCGTCCTTCAGCCCGGCCTAGAACCTGGGGAGTGACAACGGCCATCACTTTTCCCATATCCTTAACCGATGTGGATCCTGTATCTTGTACCGCGGTTTCAATAATTTCCTTCAATTCTTCTTCCGAATAAGGTTCGGGCAGATATTGACACAAGATGTCAATTTCGTTCAGGTTTTTTTCAACGAGATCATGCCGACCGCCTTTTTCAAATTCCTGGTTGGCATCCTTTCGCTCCTTGATTTCTTTGGAGATAACCTGCATAATTCCTGCGTCATCAAGGGTTATCCGTTCAGCACGGGTTTCTTGTGAAAGAATCGCTGCCTTAATCGCCCGAATAACCGACAAGCGGGCTTGATCCTTAGCCCGCATTGCCGATTTAAGGTCATCATCCAATCGTTCCCGGAGAGACAAGGGAGAACCCCCTTACAAACCAAATTTATTATTTCGCACGCTTTTTGCGTGCCGCCTCGGATTTCTTTTTGCGGCGGACACTGGGCTTCTCATAATGTTGGTGCCGACGGGCCTCCGCAAGCACTCCGGCCTTTTGGATCTGCCGTTTAAAACGCCGCAGCGCACTATCCAAGCTTTCGTTTTTTCCGACTTTTATCTCTGACATAGTTCTCCCTCCCCTCCACCCGAACGGGTCGGGGTACGATCCCTTATATTATATGTTTCGAGGGAAAAGTGTGTCAAATTGCCAACTATGCTGCTTACTCGTTTGAGGCTACCAGGGGCGGTACAAATGCCCATATTTAGATAGGCACTCCTTGCATAATGTACTTTCCAAAAACCCGGTGGACATAGAGGCCGTGTCTCGTTTGACCACGGGTTTATGACAGATATCACAAAATTTCAACTCGACGATTTTTCCCATCATCTCGACCTCCTTGTTATAGCATGGCCGAAAGAACGGGTTAAAACCCTAGAAATCGTCTCCATCTTGCGCAAGTTGAGAGTACGCTTCACTTTCCTTTGGTGTTGCTGCCGATGAACCTTGCCATGCTTCCAGAAGAGCGGCAGCAAAAACGCCCGCATTTTTGGCACGATAAACATAAGAACCCAAAGACACGGCTTCAAAACCGTGCTTTAACATTTGCTGCCGTTCGAATTCACTAAATCCCCCTTCTGGGCCCACGGTCAACAAACATTCGAACCTCCGTGTAGGTGTTCTGTCGTTGACCCAGTCCCAGATGTTTCGGCCTTGGGGGTCGAGCATGACTTTATGCGGGATTTTTATATCGAACAAAGCCTGAAGGGAAACGGGTTGGGAAATTTCTGGCACAAGAATCCGTTGTGATTGTTCGGTCGCTTCTTTGGCAATCGTATGCCATCTTTGCCACTTGGCCTCAGAGATCTCCCTTACTATGGTTCTTTGGGTCACCAAAGGATAGAACCGGCAAATTCCTGCCTCCGTTCCTCTTTCGACAATTTCACTGAACAAATCTTTCTTTAGCAATGCCTGTGCTAAAAAAACACGCGGATTCCCACAAACGGGCCGCACATCCACACATTGCGCAAGATGGGAATTTTGTGTCGTCACACAGTGAACAATTTGAGTTCCACTGAGAATCGCCTCGAACGACGTCTTGGGCTTCATACGCATGACTCGAAACAAGTAATGTTCCTGCTCAGGCGTCAAAATCAGGCGATCACCTGTAAATTGCTCTGGTTCGACCACAATTCGAATCACAGAACCACCACCAGCATCATGACCCATCCGCCGCGCTCAACCATTTTGACAACATGCCCTCGCAATGGTTCGACCGCGCGTATAACCTCATCCCGCCTCTCCCACAAAATTCCAGACAAAAGCACTTGGCTGCCGGAATGAAGATGGGTCAGCAATAAGGGCCACAGAGGAATAATGATGTCGGCTATAAGATTCAACAAGGCCAAGTCAAACAATTGTCCCGCCACCATATCCTCTAGCGTTCCCAACACCGTAGAAATTTTGACCTGATTCTGCCGGATATTGGCTTCAAGGGCCTGGTATGCGACTGAATCCGGCTCAACAGCCCACACGTCTTTGGCATGCATGCGGGCCGCCAAAATACTCAAAATGCCCGACCCCGCCCCTAAATCCAACACCCTAAGTCCCTTAGGATTCAAGGAGATGATTTCATTCATACACATAAATGTGGTGGGATGCGCTCCGGTGCCAAAGGCCATTCCGGGATCCAAACTGATCCGATGATTCTCGTCTACGCCACATGAATCCATCCATTGAGGGATCACAGCATATCCTTGCCGCAAATAGATTGGCTGATAATACTTCTTCCAATTGTGTGCCCAGTCCTCGCTATGGACCACCTGTACCGTCAGTGTCCAACCTCGTTCCTGAGCTGCTTCTTCAATTTGTGCTTTGGCCGCGTTAAATTGTTCACCCGAAGGAAAATATCCCCGCACGAAGGGTTCGCCTGGCTCCAGCGGAATATCCGCAAAAGGAGATTCAATCGGCGAACCGTCTTCCCATTCGACGCCCATCAGGCCCAAATCCAAAAACATCTGGGCAGCCAGCATGGCATCGTCTTGGGGCAAGAAACACGTTACGGCCAGATAGTCCAGAGGTGATGCAGAATTACCGGCCCAGGACATCTTTCACCTTGCGAAAGATACTTTTATCTTCAGGAGAAACCTCTTCCTTGCGCATCTCGGCCCACATATGCAGAAGTTCCCGCTCTTTGTGCGTCAGCTGAGTTGGCACCGTGATTTTGACTTTAACGTTCAGAGATCCACGAATGTGCGAATTGCCCAGTCTGGGCAATCCCTGCTTGGCAAGCTTGAAGACGGTTCCCGTCTGCGTCCCCTCAGGAATGTGAAGCATCTCTTCGCTATTGAGTGTTTTGATTTTTAAGTCAGTTCCCAAAGCAGCCTGAGCGAAAGACAATGGTTCCTCCACCCACAAGTCGTCCCCATCTCGTGTAAACCGTTCATGTTGCTTGACGTGAACAAAGACAATTAAATCTCCTGGAGGTCCTCCATGCTGTCCAGCTCCGCCTTCCCGAGCCACCCTGAGCCGCGTTCCCTCGTCTACTCCGGGAGGTACATTTACACTAAGATTCTTCTGTGCCCGAATATGTCCTCGACCGTGACATTCCTTACATGGCACCGCAATAATCCGCCCGCCGCCATGACACTGTGGACACGTCTCTACCTGCCGAATTCGCCCTAAGAAGCTCTCACGGATTCGTTCAACCTGCCCATTGCCGTGACACGTCGGGCACATCTCCAGTTTCGTGCCCGGTTCTGCTTGGTTGCCATGACATCTCGGGCACACTTCTTCCCGGGCTATGGTAATGTCCCTTGTGCTTCCACTCAGCACTTCTTCCAATGTCAGCGTTAAATCGTAGCGTAAATCTGGACCTTTCGCCGCGCTGTTGCGTCTCGCCCCAGAGGATCCATTGCCAAAGAATATGTCAAAGATATCGCCGAAGCCGCCAAAGCCAAATTCCTGGCCAAACGGATTGCCTCCCATTTGCGGGCCTTCCGCTCCAAACTGGTCATAGCGCGCTCGCTTTTCAGGATCCTGCAGCACTTGATAAGCCTCATTAATTTCTTTGAAGCGTTCCTCCGCAGTCTCGTCACCCGGGTTGGCATCGGGATGATATTTTGCTGCAAGCCGTCTAAAGGCACGTTTAATTTCGTCAGGACTCGCATTGCGGCTGACACCTAAAACCTCGTAATAATCGCGTTTCGCCATTGTTTATTTCCCTCCCCTTCCATCTCAGGTGACATGCCAGTCGCGTTTGAGTCTTATGATGGGGAATCTGTTGCGGACTCCTGGTCGTCCTGGGTGCCTTGCCCAGCTGACACTTTGACCATACTCGCCCGAAGAACACGATCTTCCCATTGAAATCCCTTTAACAATTCTTCCACAATGGTCCCTTCAGGATGGTCGCTTTCGACTCGTTGCACCGCCTCGTGCACCCGCGGATCGAACTGTGATCCGACTGACGGAATAGCGCTCACTCCAAATTTGCTCAAGACATCATTGAACCCCTTCAACGTCATTTCCACACCCATTCGCCATGCTTTGGCTTCTTGGGTGTCGGGCATATACTTTAACGCTCGCTCCAGATTATCATACACAGGCAAGAACTCACCGAGAATGGTTCCCGTCACATATCGGCGCAATTCCTCTCGCTCGCGGTCCACGCGCCGGCGGTAATTGTCAAAGTCTGCTTGCAATCTGATTAATTGATCATAACGATCTTGCGCCACAGTTTGCCAGTCCGTTTTGACTGTCTCTTCAATGCTCTCTTCAGAGTCACGAAAGTTCGCTTCTTCCTCTTTCTCACTGCTGTCAACTTGTGAGGCAAAATCTTCATCAGTCAGATCTTTGTTGACTTCTTGTTCCTGGTCTTGATTTTCGTCTGCGCGCCCACTGTCCTCATGATCTGTCGGCGTCTCGACAGGTTTCTGGCCGTCTCCGTGAGTTCCCGAAGACTTGTGTTGTTCCTTTTCCCCTTCGTTGCCCATTGAAATCCTCCTCGTTTGTCATCCATCAACTTACTCTTTAAAATCCATGGTCGCTGATGTCAGAGAACTTAACGATTATGCCCATTTTAGCGCTTGCGACAATTCGTCCGACACGACCTCTAACACCGTCATAACGTAGCCGTATTGCATGCGTCTGGGGCCCACAACCATGACTCTGCCTACGACTTTGGACCCCACGCGGTAAGATGCGGTCACCACACTGCAGTCTTGAATATCTTCCACAGACATTTCCGACCCAATTAAGGCTATCACACCTTCGGCTGAATGCGCCTGAATCATCTGCTCAACAGCTTTATCCTGCTCAAAAAATCCCAGAACTCTCCGCACTTTGTTAATATCGTTAAACTCGGGATAATTGAGTATGGTTAAAGGCCCCGCTACCGTCATCCGTTCGTCATCGGGCCCGTCGGACAACAACCACCCTAGGACCATCTGGCGTAAAGCAACATTCTCAAAGAGGCTCGTCGACCATGGATCTAAAATAGAATCCTGGAGATCTCGCATCGAAATCCCGCCAAATTCACGGGAAAAATCTTGTGCTAAGGTGTTTAATTGAACCAAATTCAATTCCCGGGGAACCGATACCGTTCGGTTTTGGGTGAACCCGTCTTTAGTCCGGATAATGAGTAACGCATTGTTCTCATCCACTCCCACAAAACGCAATGAAGAAAATATGCCCTCTCCCCATGATGGAGCCAGAACAATCGAGGGATAACCCGTAATATCACTGACCAGTTTGGCGGTTTGATGAATAAACCATTCTAGTTCCCGAATACGCGACTGGTATGTGAATCGGATACGCTCCAGTAATTGATTCCCCACGGGAACTTTGGCCATCAGTTCATCAACATAAAACCGATAGCCTTTGTCGGAAGGGATGCGTCCTGAGGAAGTATGAGGCTGTTCCAGAAAACCCCAGTCTTCCAGATCGGCCATCTCATTGCGTATGGTCGCCGGGCTTATACCTAAGTGATATTTCTTGGCTAAGGTACGAGAGCCTACCGGCTCCGCTGAACTGATATAGTCTTCGGTTACAGCTTGTAAAATGGTTCGTTTCCGCGTATCCACACCAATCACCTCCTATCCCGAATTAGCACTCTCGAACCGCGAGTGCTAATTTACCTTAATAGCTAAAATAGCCCGGGAGTCCAGTTACTGTCAAGCGTCCTAAGAGGCGGTAACGAATTCCCGAAAAACGTAATTTGCCATTTCCCGTCCTCGTCTTGACAAAAGAATATAATCTGAACGTCGTTCCACCAGTCCCTGACGGCCAAGCTTACCCAAAGTGACTCCAAATGAACCTTCGGGACTGACAGAAAACCTATCCTGAAACCGTCTGCGGGAAAATCCTCCCTCTTCCCGCAATCCAAGCCAGATGTATTCCCGCATTTCTTCCAGCCGGTCTAATCTTTCCTCTCCCGCTATTCCGTCTCCACCGTTCTGCAGATTGTCTACATATTGTTTGACTCCGCGAATACTCCACCATCTACGTGCGTTCCAATATCCATGGGCCCCTGCCCCTAAAGCCAGATACGGGTTCAATGTCCAATAGAGACGGTTATGTCGCGAATGCTTATGGGGCCGGCAGTAATTAGAAATTTCGTAGGGAATAAACCCTGCCTGGATCAGCCGTTTTCGTCCCAATTCCGCCATATCGGCACTGACATCGTCCTCTGGCACCCGAAGTCGCCCACGCTGTAACTGTCCTGCCAAGGGTGTTCCCTCTTCAATTTGCAGCTGATACAAAGACAGATGATCCACTTCGAGCCCCAAGACCCCAGTCAACGACTCCTCCCATTCAGCCAGGGTCTGTTGAGGCAAGCCATAAATCAAATCCAGATTAATATTGTCGAATCCCGCCAAACGGGCCGCTTCAACTCCCTGGCGAGCATCGAGAACCGTATGGGTTCGGTTTATCCGCCGGAGATGGTGGTCTTGCCACGCTTGAACACCTAGGGATAGGCGGTTAACCCCTGCCCGGCGGTATTCTCTAAGACGCTTTTCATCAATGGTACCGGGATTAGCTTCCATGGTAACCTCCACACCTTCAAGAGAGATGCGAAGTTTGTCTTTGACAGCACCGAGAATTTGCTTAAAATATTCCGGCTCCAAAAGGGACGGTGTGCCGCCGCCAAAAAATATGGAAACCACGTGTCCCGAAGGCATTTTCGATATTCTGTCCCATTGCAGCAATAAAGCCTCGACATACCGGGCATAATCATCTTCTCCCATTCCCGTTACCGTGTTAAAGTCGCAATACGTGCAACGAGAGCGGCAAAATGGGATGTGAATGTATATACCCCAATCAGATAATGGTGAACTAATCATTTGTCACTCACCCGCAAGATAGCCATAAATGCTTCCTGAGGAATTTCCACACTGCCCACGGATTTCATCCGCTTCTTGCCTTCTTTTTGCTTTTCTAAAAGCTTGCGCTTGCGCGTAATGTCTCCACCGTAACACTTGGCCAATACATCCTTGCGCATAGCTTTAACCGTTTCCCTGGCAATTACCCGTCCTCCAATGGCGGCCTGTAACGGCACTTCGAACAATTGTCTCGGTATCAACTCCCGCAATTTCTCTACCAGACTTCTGCCGCGGTGATATGCTTTGTCCCGGTGGACAATCATCGAAAAGGCGTCAACCACTTCCCCATTAATGAGGATATCCAAACGCACCAGATCGGCCGGCATATTACCACTCCACTGGTAATCAAAGGATGCATAGCCGCGCGTGCGTGATTTCAACTGATCAAAAAAATCAAACATAATTTCACCCAGCGGCAACAAGTAGTTCAACAAGGCCCGTTGCTTGTCGATATAGGATAAGTCTTTATATATCCCCCGGCGTTCTTGTGCCAGTTCCATCACGGCACCAATATATTCACTGGGCGTGATGATGGAAGCATTCACCATGGGTTCTTGGATTTCTTGAATTTCACCCGCCGGAGGCATCAATGCCGGATTGTCGACGCGTATTTCTTCACCGTTGACTAAACGCACCTGATAAACGACGTTGGGTGCTGTCGTAATTAACGACAGATTGTATTCTCGTTCCAGACGTTCTTGAACCACATCCAAATGCAGAAGTCCCAAAAATCCGGCACGAAACCCAAATCCCAATGCCGCCGAGGTTTCCGGTTCAAAACTCAAAGAGGCATCATTAAGCCTTAGCCTCTCCAAGGCTTCCCGCAACCGCCCGTAGTCGCTTGAATCCACCGGATACAGTCCGGAAAATACCATAGATTGGGCTGGGCGATATCCCGGCAACGGTTCTTGAGCCGGTCTCGAGGCTAGGGTGACCGTATCCCCAACATGCGTATCCTGGACAGTTTTAATGGATGCCGCGAAGAATCCCACCTCGCCCGTGCTCAAGGTGGATACTGCTGTCGGATGCGGACGGAATACGCCAATTTCCGTAACTTCGAACGAAGCGCCCGTGGCCATGAAGAGAATCTGGTCGCCAACCCGCAAGGAACCGTCAACGACCCGAATATACACTAAGACTCCCTTGTAGCTATCAAATCGTGAATCAAAAATTAAAGCGCGCAACACCGCCTCGACTTGACCCTTTGGCGGCGGAATACGTGACACTACCTGCGCCAGTGTCTCCTCAATACCAATACCCAATTTCGCCGAGACCAAAATCGCTTCGGTACCGTCCAAACCTATGTCCATTAATTCTTCCTGGACCTTTTCCGGATTAGCATTGGGCAAATCAATCTTGTTAATGACAGGAATTACCGTAAGATCATGCTCTAGTGCCAGATACAAATTAGCCAACGTCTGCGCTTCAACGCCTTGCGCCGCGTCAACGACTAACAACGCCCCTTCGCATGCCTCGAGCGCCCGGGAAACTTCATATGTAAAGTCGACGTGCCCAGGAGTATCTATGAGGTTAAGTTCATAAACTTTTCCCTCATGTTCATAATCAAGTCGCACAGCCTGAGCTTTAATGGTGATTCCCCGTTCTCGCTCAAGTTCCATAGAGTCCAGAACTTGGGGAGCCATTTCCCGGGCAGACAGGGTCCCCGTACGTTCAATAAGTCGGTCCGCCAAAGTGCTCTTGCCGTGGTCAATATGGGCAATGATCGAGAAATTCCGAATTTCCGCCTGGTTCACATCTTCCCTCCCGTGTTCCCTCGTTATCTCATCTATTTTACCGGTTTGTAATGCCGGTGAAAAGAAAGAAAAAAGGCGGATCGTCTGCCCTGTCGTTCCATGGTCAAACGATCCGCCTTATGTTATTCCTTGATGAGTCTAAGAAGCTTAGGCCACCGGCGAAAATTTCACCGGTTCCTTCTCGATGTGCCCGTTTGCATACCCATCATTTCGACGAGGAGGAGCAAACAAAGGAGTAACACTGAAAGTTCCATTGTCGTCGCTTTTAAATGCCCCCAAATTCGCCCAGTGCGGTTTTGAAGTTTGTCTTATACTGACATATGTGTTGCGATTTGCATGAAATACGTCGTAGCGTACAGTCCCGTTCCCCGGGGAAACGAGAACTTTCACATCATATTTGGAGGCAGAGCCCACTTCAGGATTAAGATAGGCTTGATTGTAGCGATGAGATACCCCGCGTACATCAATCGCATTTGTCAGAAAAAACGAGCCAACAATAACCACTAGTCCGCCAATAGTCCAAAGTACTTTAGCAGATTTACTCACGTTGTTTCCTCCTTTCTATCCACCTTTAGGATCAGTCCGTTATGCTCTCATTGTTTTTACTTAAGCAACCATCCTCATGAGTCAATTTACCCTATTTCTTAACATTAGTCATACTAAACCACGGGCGGAAAATGTTCAACTTCCACAGACATCTCATTGTGCTTCGGAAGATGTCTTTTGAGCAGCATGAGGATGCTTTGGGATATTTCGACGGAATGTGAACGCAAACATTAAATTCATAATTCCCATCAACAAATTGAGTTCCATATCATGGGGTTCTTTAAATCCCAGGGTCAAGAAAAATATTGTGTTCAGGACCACCAATACCCCAGGAGCCACGCGCCCGCCCCTGGCAAGAACCAGTAATCCCCCGCATATGATCTCAATGATTCCGATCGCGTAACCAAATACGACAACATGAGGAAAAATGTAGGTACGGATTATGGGGGCAAGCGGTGTGGTGGGTAGAGCCTGGGTGACCCGAGGCATGAGCCACACACGGGTTGGCGTGTACATCTTATAAATTCCCCGCCAAAAGAAATAGAGCCCGTCTACCCATCGCAATAGAGTAATCCAAGACATACTCATCCTATATCGGTTCATTTTTTTCCTCCCTTCCTTTTTTCCTTTTTTCATAGTCCTTGACTGCATCTTACCGTATGGTAAGAATAAGAGAGCCTAGAAAACGAAAAATAGGCTAAAGAGACTACGCCTTTAGCGACGTTCGGTCCAAGACAGAGTATAGGTTCACTGTCCATACTATCTGGTAATCCAATCGAAGGAGTGAATGAGTGTGATACGGGTGAATCCCGAATTAACGGACGAGCAGCTTTTACGGCTCTTTGACAAGGGAACATTGGGACAATGGACACCGGATGCCATTGATTGGGGAGACTGGGACCAAATCTCATCCGAAAAGCGCCATGCGATCGCACAAATTCTCACACCAGTGTACCTCGGCGAACAAACGGCCATGTATGGCATCAGTGCCGTACTTCCGGATATGTTAAATCATGGATTTCACGAAGAGGCCTTGTATCTTAGCAGTATGGGATTGGACGAAGGCCGGCACTTTCGCAATCTCCACCAACTCTACCGAATTTTTCAAGAAGAACCGGCATCTCGCCGCCGCATTCCGGAAATGTTTCGCTATCACGCTCGTTTGCTGAGTCACAAAGATTCCACAGAATGGATCTGGGGTATTTTAATCAGTGATTTATTTGCCAAGCACTTCTATGGCGGACTACACCAACGTTTTCCCGATACCCTGATAGGACGACTGGCTCGCCGTACGCTCCAAGATGAGGCACGCCACCAGGCCTTCTCCGAACGCTACCTCGAAAAACGCATTCCCACCATGGATTCCGACCACAAAATGCAACTGTTGTCATTGCGTAACGATTTGTTTCGAGTTATGGAGGCTATTGGACAGCGTTTGAAAGAACCCATGCTCACTCTGGCATGGGAACCTAGCGAGTTTCTCGAAGCGCTTTTTGCCGATACCGAACGCTGGGTGAACCGATTGAATATTAGTTAAGAGTCTATGCATGAAAAGCTATGGAGGGCCCAAGCGCTACACCCGGCAGAGCCTTGTCCAAGCAGTTGCCATGGACGTGAAAATTTACTACGGAGAGTTTTCCAGCTCAACTGTGACGAAAGGCTGTCACCCGGTAAATCTCTAAGGCGTGCTCCCCCACCTGCGGGGGCCTTTATGTGCTGGTTTAGACGAGCCCCACACCATAAACCGTGCTGCTGGTCCACCATGAGACCGCTGTCCTTTTTTCGGAAGAAATGACCCTCACTATCTTGCGGCCACCATTTATTCTCTTGGGTCACCCGTCGAAAAAACCCCGGGGGATTACGCAATTGTGACTCTTCTCGACACGCATTGTTATTTGCACCCCTTCTCCCTAAAGAACACCAAGTTCCCGAAAAAGGATTATAATGAACATACCGTGAGGTAATGGGCAATCGGTACTATTTCTTCTATGGCCTCATGTTTTCGGCTACCAAGATCATTTAGCACCATTGAAGGATGTAGGATTGCGTACCGAGATTTTTCGTATGCTGTAGACTAGAGAGATATGAGACGGGAGGATTGATTATGGCACAGTCGGCCGATCATCTTTTTGACAATGCTATCCGCATATTCCCCCGCCATCACTATACTCAAGGGCAGTGGCGACAAGAACCCACAGAAGTCGTAGTAGAAGAAGCTCTGACACTATTTGTGAACGGGCGGGAATTCGTAACGATGGTGGTTACTCCTACGGACGTCCAAGAGCTTGTAATGGGTTTCTTAGCTGCGGAAGGATTTATCCAAGACGCTGCCGAGTTAAGCGTATTCCAGTATCACCCGGAAGAAGGGCAAGTCTGGGTTCGAATTCCCGGATTGAAACCGGAACGGCTGAATCAATTCGGTAAACGCTACCTCAGCGGGTGTTGCGGGCGCGGTCGTCCGGGATTCTACTTTGCCGATGACATCAACCTCGAAGGGTTGAGCATTTCGACTTTGCCTTACGAACTAGGAGTAAACCGGATCCGCCAGATGTTTGAGGTTTTAAGCCAGCATACCCACCAACAGCACTCTGGAGGCCTGCATGCTGCCGGCATCTTTGATTATCGTCAAATGCTGGCCGTGTACTTCGATGCGGGACGCCATAACGCTTTGGACAAACTTTACGGGTATACCTTATTACACCATATCAGCCGTGATGACAAAGTCATCGTCTTTTCCGGACGACTCTCAGCCGAAGTTATCGTCAAAACCGGACGGATGGGCGTTCCCGTCTTGATTTCCAACGCAGCTCCAACGACCATGGGATTGGATTTAGCTGATCAGTTAGGCATTACTATCGTAGGATTTGTCCGGAACAATGAAATGAGTGTCTACACACACAAAGAACGGCTGCTGTCCATTCTGCAAGATATGTAAATCGAACCCGGTTCTCTTCCCGGCCATGTCCTATTTTTCTCATTCCCCCCGCAAGGCTTTAAGGGCCCCTTCCAGACTCGTACTAATTCGCGCACGGGGGTTCTACGTATCATGGATATTGGTGATGTTTAACCACCTGGCCTATGGCTTGAGCCAAATCTTTAGCGGCGCGGCGTTCTTGGGTCAGTGTGTTATTAACACCTCCAATCTCGATGAACAGATCGCCCGGAGCCAACTGCTGATTATAGCGGTACGGCACCTTCTCAATGCCATGACCTTGCAGGATGGCTGGAGAAATTTTCCGCAACTCATGCACAATGTGTGTGGCTAGATGAAAATTTTGTTGCGCATACGGATTAGGCAACAACTTGTTACTGCCGACAACCAATAGAATGCGCGCTGTTTTGGTTCCCCGCACGACTCCGGTGGTTTCATTCAAGGGCTTGTTACTGCGGTGAATATCCAAGATGATGTGCACACTCGGGTACCATTTCAAAAGATTTTTGGCGGTATCATACGATTCACTGTAACTCGCTAATAACCCGTGCGACATATTGTCAACGCGAGACTGGACCACGGGAATTCCTACGTTATGAAGATCTTGGGTCAGCCACCACCCCACCTGCACCACGGTTTTGGACCAATCGGTTGAATAGGCCGCAGAAGAATGTTTGGGCAGAACTGGCCAAAAAGCCTCACGACTATGGGTTTGGTAAATTCCCACCACAGGACGAGTGCCCAATTCCGCCCAAACTCGGCCTTTATCCCCAGGCAATGACGGATTCACGCTCAATCTGGCGGAATTGTGGTGAGTGGGTCTTGCCGAAGCAGGCGTCTTCACGATTTGTGCCGGAGGAACCATAGCTAAACTGGGAATCTCGATTTGTAATATTTTTTGCAAACTGGTTAACTCCACCCCAGAAATATCCGCTAATGCGGTCATGACCAAAGAGCGGGCATGCACTTGAAATGAAGATGAACGTTGCGTCGACAATTTCGCCAGCGGCAAGCCCGAATCGATCCAGTTCAAAAACGTAGCCGGAGTCGCATGCCAGTCTTTGAGGACAAGACTGAGCCAAGACCTTTTGGCAGGAATCCCAACATGACCGGATACTGGCAATGCTTTGCCTCTTTGGGCGGGAATACCGAAAAATACGGCACTCCCCATGCCTAAAACACTCGCGTAGAGCACTAAGCTCGTCCAGGGAAATCTCCTGGGCAAAAAGGGACGAAAGGGTTTTTGCAAGGGTTCCCTTGTATCGTCACTCTTATGATGAAAAGAGTGTTGGTGTGCTCGAGACCATCTAAACCAAATTACCCTCGGCAACCGCAGACGAAATCTTCGCCGCATGACTCTCGCCCCCTTCACCGATTTATATGGTAAATACTGGGCGATTAGACCAAAGATTTCTTACCCACAGAAAACAGACGGCAGCCAGTTCATCAGCCTCTTGCCCTCACAAGAATTTTGCCTTGCCAAAAAGAGCCGTTGGGATCCATTGACGTCATGCAATACCCTTCACCCGCTTGCACAAGCACTTTTTCACTTTGCCACTGGCGCAATTCAGTCGCGTTATGCGGCCATCAAAAGGGGTTCAACGAACGTCTGGGAGGGATCCTATGATGACAAGATGCTCTCTCAATCTCAAAGAATTTTCTGTCATGACTTGGTGTGAGCCTAGCGAACTTGGTACGTGATTGTCACCGCAACGAGCTCTTGACCCGGACCGACCTGGGGCTCCCCCGCCACACTGGGGCCGCCACCGTTGCCCTGGACAAACGTATTTCCAGGCACTCCTTCCGAAATTTTGACCACTTCCCCCAATGTCTTACCCTCTTCTTGTGCAAGGAGCGAAGCATTGGTTTTAGCTTGGTTGAGAGCCTCGCGGTAAGCTATCGACATCGCCTGGGTGGACGGTGCAGCAGAGCTTGAAGGCTCCGCGCTATTGACATTGACCGTTGGAGATCCTACCAGAGATTGTAGATGAACCTGGTCAAACACGTGAGTTAATTGCGAGACCGGTATAACAGCCTGCAGAGACTCACTAACCTGAAACCCCACATTGGGGGGACATCCATTCAACTGCTTTAAGTGTTTGATTTTCTCAATCATTTGGCATTTCTTTGTCGCTATGCTGTTAACGTAATTCAAGTAAAACCCGGAGGGAATGGAGAGATCGGCTGCAGCGATACCCGCACGCTGCAATGTTTGCTTCCCCACAGTGACATCATGGGTGAGTTCATTCGTCACCGTTCCGGCGTTGTTTCCGGACACCTGATAATTCAACGTCAGGTCAACCATAGGAGAAGGTGAGCTCGAAGAAACCGAAACCACAGCAAATCCCACCACTCTCACCGTCTGGCCAACGTTAGCGGCGGTGTTATGAGTTAAGGCGAGAGATGCACCAGCCCCGGCAGCGAGAATTGCCCCATAGGGCAAATATTTTGTCCAAATCATGGATAGTTGCCTCCCGTTATTGGCGTAAAACCTTCGGCAGCACACAGTGAGCATTCTATAACCTTTAACGTTGTGCTATCGCTGAAGGTTACGGCCGACTATGAGAAAGAGGCAGGCGCCGGGTGATCATGTCAAGTAAGGTAAGGTAAAGTCTGATTCTTGCAAGAAAGCCTCGAGGTAGTTGATTGGAACAAAATAGCGGAAGTTTGATGTGAATAGACGGGCCTCTCTTTTTCCCTTTCAAGCTGTAATTTTTGAGTATTCCGGCGGAATCTATGACAGTCGCCCATACATGGATTGGGTCAGCAGTCGTCATCAGACTAAACAATGGGCCGTAGCGCACTTTGGACGTGGAGCTGTTGATTATTTGGGTTCAAGGCCACTCCCCCCTTGCATGGGCGTTGATCGTTTTCCGATCTGCTGCACATTGTTGACTTTACCCTTGGATTGGATTAGGTCCGCCCGAAAACAACTTTTCTGTTTACGAATGGGTCTTTAAGGTTTGGTGTACACGGCAACTTTACCACCTTCCTCGTGCATGCTATAATCACTTCTTAGGAGGTATGACAAAGTTGGCCAATATTAAGTCCGCCAAAAAGCGGATTAAACAAATTGAAGTACGAACTCTGCGTAACAAGATCCGTAAAACGATGGTCAAAACAGCTGTACGGCGTTTTGAGAGCGCTTTAAACCGAAATGATTTGGAGAGCGCCGAATTAGCTTTGCGATTTTGTTATGCACGTCTAGACCGGGCAGCACAAAAAGGTGCTATTCACCGCAACGCTGCGGCACGGAAAAAATCTCGCCTAACACAGCGGTTCAACAAGACTAAAGCGAAGTCTGCATAATCCGCGAGAAAAACCCCGCTGATTCGGGGTTTTTTATTTATTTTTTTTTCCCCCAATCGTAGCCATATACATAACTACCCAAGTCTCACCGTCACCAAACCCGGTCTTTAATGCTCGGTCTACAAAGGCGGCGCGTTGCAAAAGCTCCGCAATTTCCTTTAATGACCAGTATTGCGCGTATTGCCAAATCTTCTTGGCAGGAAATTCTTTCATCCCCTCGATCCGGGCGAATTGTTGCACTGTGACTCCTTGCTGCTTGGCTTTTAGGGCATGATTCAACTTAATTATATGCCGAATCGCAACAATAAAAATGAGCAATGGTGCCTTGCCTTCACGCAACAATTCCCGAGTCTGTGCAATGGTTTTTTTACTATCTCGCTGAGCTAAAGGCCCCGTTAATCGCCATAACTGGGTATCATGCGGCATCGGCACAACGAAGTCCCCTACGCTGTCCTCATCCCATTTTCTCTTAGGATCATACAACATCATCTTATCGAGTTCGTAAATTACTTGCTGTTCGTCGTGCAACAGCACATCGGACAGAAAGCCAATGGCATTGGAGTTCAGGCGCAGATGCCGGGATTTCATTTCTTGTTGAACGAAACGCTGGAAGAGGTGAGAAGGCAAGGCCTTTAATTCCACACTTTGTTTCGGACCAAAAATCTCCATCAATGATGCATTGGCTTTCGTATCCCATATAACCAAAAGCGCGTCCGGATCCGGGTTTTGAAGATAGGCACTAAGGCTCTCGTCTCTTTTAGGCCACTGAGCGTCTTTCACGACGATGATCCGTCTTTGGCTAAAAAATCCGATTGTGCGCAACTCCATTTCCAGTTCAGACCAATTTTTTACCCCTTCTTTGAATGCATAAGCATCTTCATAGCCATCTCCCAAGAATCGCTGCCTGGCCAGACGCAGCCACTGTCTAGCCCAATAGCTGTTGTCCCCGCTCAACAAATAACAATTGCCTAATTGTCCATGTTCCAACACTTCCATGGCTTCCATAATGTTCACCGTGGTGTCTCCTCAATCCCAATACAATCCCTGTGGTTATTGCTGGCCCTATTGTATCAAAGAACCAGAAACCAGAAAAACATATCAAGCGCTACAGCACTACAAGAGTTAAGCCGTGCGGATTTTCCTGACTATCCTCAGCTAATGTCAATATAGCGAGACAGCCCATTCCGGGCCCCAAAGCATTTCATACGACGCATTTACCCATTCCTACCCACGTTCAATCGGTCCCCCGGAGGCCCGTGTCACGGTGTCAGTGGGAAAGGCTCGGAGTGTGGCGATAAAATATATTTAATGGAATCGTCCAACTAAACAGATTGTGCCGCCAACCATTTCCCGGGTTAAGTTGGTCACCAGCAGTGCCCGTGAACAGCAGGCCGGATCCCAACCGGGGTTGCCCCGTTAATTATGGAAGGTGAGTTTTCGTCATGCAAAGTTTGATATGTTTGGGATCTGGACTCGTAGTGCGTTGTACATTAATACGGAAACGGGCGCTGTGGCCAGGGGTCATGGGGAACCTAATTCGTAACGAGGTCAAAGAACTTGGCTAACTCAGTCAGAATAATTGGACTGTCGCCCCAAGTCCGTGAGTGGCTCGGGGTTTTTGTTGGCCATCACTCGTTTTTGTTACTGGTGCCCCGGTCTTCGGGATCGCCTATCTGCTCGGGATCCAACTCATGCCCCGCATTCGCAACTGGCACAACCTGGTGTTTACACAACCCACGGCCCGATCTCCGTACGTCCACCTCGACAGTCTGTTCGGACCGCCCGTGAAATGGGATTTGATCGCGCGACATGTGCCGGATATGCTGCGGGCGGCACTGTCCATTAAAGAGGGGTGTATCGCGGCATCCACCTTGTTACGGAAACTGAGTAGTTACAGTACCTCCACGAAGCCGATCTCCGCGCAACCATTCAAGCGGCGACCAATAAGAGCGAAGCATTTAACGGGGTTGCCAAGTGGCTGTTCTTCGGCGGGGAAGAAATGATTGCCACCAATGACCGGGCTGGGCAGCGCAAGATCATCAAATATAATCACATCGTGGCCAACTGCCTCATCTTCTATAATGTCTTCCGGATGACCCAACGGCTGCATACGCTGCAACAAGGCGGCCAGGCCCTGGATCCCGAGGCACTGGCGGCGTTAAGTCCAGGGTATCAGTAGATAGAATGATGGCACCAGTTGGGATCCCGGATCCGTAGTGGGTACACTACGGGTGTCTAGAAAATATTCCGAAAGGACTGGTGCCTCATGGAACAGTATACCCGTTATGTGGGTTTCGACGTCTCTGCGGAAACCATCGTCATTGCTGAGGCTCGCCCCCGTGCATCTCCCGACGACCGCGGAGGAAGCTTTCCGTCTATAGTCGGTGCGAACAGCGCATACTTTGTCAGAGCTTTGGACCACTTCAGCGCTGGGCGACTATTAAGCTTCCTTCAAATCGTTTTCAGCCTATTTGCTGAGAGCGTCATCGGCTATACGGCACTCCTCACAAGTATGACTCTGGTTATGTATTTAGCACGTACCGTTAGGCCCCGACGGCAACGCGGGGTTGCGAGCTAATCAGAAGTTGATTCCCAAGCCATCACAACCTCCTCCGGCAGAAATGCCGGACGTTTCGTTGTCTCCCGTCCGCAAGATAGCAGAGGTATTAGGATGCTCGTCGCCTCCTTCGAACGATGTCAACCACCGCAGTAACAACGGCAATATTGACAATAACCCAAAACCCGGCTATCAATCCCCCGGCCAATCCGTGAAGTCTGTGGTACTCACCGCTCGCGAACAATGTCCAATCTGAACTTAGAAGCAACAACACAACCGCGAGTCGTTTCGCCATTGGCATCTGTCGCCAGGCATTTCGTCTCCCGTTCTTCCACACTTTGATATTCTCGGTCACTTTTTTCTCCTCTCTACAGGCCGACGCTTCGACCGGTCGCTTCCACAAGCTATTCTTGCCACGTGGTGCCATTTGGTGGCGTTCAGGGTCCTCCTTTCCATGATACACTCATGCGGTCTACTTCGCTAATCCACTAGGGCACACTTCCAAATAATTCCCAAAGCCTCACTCTGGGGTATGGCAACGATTCCTTTCCAGCACTATCACTAACCACGTATTGGCAATGATTGGTGTTTATGAAGGTCATTCTGTCAGAAACAGCTCTATGACCCTGGGAACGCGGTGTCAACAAATTAAGAAACGGAGCCCTAATCGAACGGAAATCCGAGGGGTGTCCTGACGTCCGGATCGAGTGTACCCCAAATGGACAGGGCAGGGATTTAGGTAAACTTTCGCCCACGGTGCGGCAACGCTTGGACCAAGCGGCCGCCCAGGAGGATCATCCTCTGGTGCAGTGGAGCGCGAGGATTCGCGAGAGTAATGTCGCGTTGCTCCAAAAGTATGCCCGGCTGACGCCGG
>JAKBWA010000106.1 GCA_021841025.1 Bacillota bacterium
ACGCAAAAGTAACCACAGACTCGACTTTGAGCGAGTGGCTAGGGGGCTTTTGGCAAACCCCTTGCGAGTAAAGCTCATCTGAGTTCCTCGCAAGAATCCCCCGGCTTGAGCCGGGGGGAGTGTCAAGAATGCATTTTGAGGAAAGTTGCGTTAGAACTCCTCAGCGGCCGAATATTACAACCTCGTTGGATGGCACATTACCGGCAAAAGGAGTTCAAGACCTTATTTTGACATCGTCCAATAATTCGCATAGAGAAAATCGGTCACGGGATTAAATGTTTTGACGGTACCCCGCACGGTTTTCGAATGAACAGCAAATCCTGTCATCCGTGCATATCCTTGTGGAAACCAGGGCATCCACAAAACCGGCAAATGCTTGGCCGCGAAGGATTGATAGGCATACATCCGGGATTGAATTTGAGAAGCAGTTCCCGGTTGGTACGTTTTTTGTATGAGGCCATCAAGAGTCGAATTGGAATACCCGCCTGCATTTTCTCCGGCATTTGTGGCAAAGAGATTGCCCCCGGTAGGGTAGTAATCCAACTGATACGTCCACCCGGCGCCCCAGAATCCCATGTTCCATTTAGTTGGGCTTGCTTGAGTATCCTCGGAGAACAGTTCGTTGACGGGCAGAGGCTGCAGCTTAACCGTAATCCCTTCTTTCTGCCAATCACTTTGCAAAAGTTCTGCTATGTGAGCCAACGTCGGACTGGCAGAAGCATAGGTAAAGGTAAAAGACAGCCTTTGGCCCTTGCGGGTCATCGTTCCATTCACTTCATGCCACCCATGAGACACAAGCAAAGCTTTGCCGGCTTTAACATTGAAGGGGTAGGGATTGTGGTTCAGAGCAGGGTCATAGAAGGACGTTTTCGGTTTCGGCGGGATTGGTCCATCTTCTGGTACTCCAGAACCATGAAACATCGACGCAATAATGCCTGGCTGATTTATTCCCATCTGTAAGGCTTTACGGACATAAAGCTTGGAAAAAACGGTTCCCATATTGCCTGGAGCTTTCTTGTTCATATTGATGATGATGTAATTAAATCCAAAAAGGTACGAACTGGTAAGAGAGTCATTAGTTAGTTGGTTTCTTGTATTCCACAACGAGGGGGGCAAATACCCCACGTTTACCAGTCCTTTTTTCAGGCCCGCGAATTCGCTGGATGACGACGATTCATATTGAAATACCAGTTTAGAAATCGTCGCCTTGTGACCGCCAAATTTTGGATTGGGAGTGAGAGTCCAGTAGCGATTTGGGGACCATGACGAAAATTTGAAGGGCCCATCAACCACTTTATAATGGGGATTGGTCGGTTCATTGGCGACAGAGTGGATGAAATTGAGCTCCTTCGTCATATCATGGGGATATTTATCCCAGACAGATTTCGGCACCGGGGAAATTTGTCCTAGACCATTATGAATGAACCACTGGGGATTGGCTGGCTTCGTTAACGTCACCGTTACCGTGTTTGTTCCTTGCGCAGTAACGCTCTTCCAGTCCTGGGGCACGCCGCCACTACCTGTGGGTCCGTAGACCCAGGGAGCGTGAGGCTGGCTGGCAGCATGGATAAGGTCCCAGGTGAATACAATATCTTGTGCAGTAATGGGCTTGCCATTTGACCATTTGTACTTGTGGTTCAAAGTTAAGGTATAAACATCATCGTGGGAATTTACCTTAATATGGCTGACCAAGGATTTTGAGTAATCCACCTGGTTATGTTTATTCAAATAGATTAAGGGACGATACATCAAAAATTGGATCTGCGCATTAATTTCGATGTAGGCGGCGGCGCTAAAAACTGGGAAAAACCAGTTTGGTGGGGCTTGAGGGGCTTCTGCCACCACGACAGTTCCTCCCTGGTTCGATCCTCCCGTAGATGAAGAGCTGGCAGCCCCACATCCCGATAAAGTCATGAGCGCGATTAAAGTCATTCCCGATACGAGGGAAAAACGGCGAGACATAGGCGAATTCCTCCCGGCAGTAGATTAGGCAGTGAGAACAGCACAATATTCCATTTCAATTATTCGTCGGTATGCCGCCACTTTCCTGCTTTGTTCTCATCCTTGGAACATAAATCTGGCTGATCGCACAACAAGCCGAGGCCAATTAGTCCAGCTGTAGAACCTCTCATAGGCTAGCCCCTTGTCTCCCTTCAGAAGACGCCTCTCTGAGTTCTGGAGTAGTCCACATCCTTAATGCCTCGACTGCTCCCTTACATTCCCGCTACAGTTAGAAAAAAACGCGTCAGATCTATAGATCATTTTAGAAATATATTCGACAGAATAAGGCAGTCTCGTCCTGCTGTCTCCTATACGGCCCTCGTCTAGCCACCCGCGTTGCTCATGTGATATTAGGCCGCCACTAATTTTCGTTGTTGATGTGTGATGCCTTCAGGACTAGTGGTGTCGTCGCAACGCAAGGGAATTGTTCTCTTGGGGAAAGCGTGAATCATGCATATAATAAGAGTTGCCTGTCTCCAATACTAGGGAGTAGGGTAACTTGAGAGGAGGTCAGTATATGGACGATGCTCGCATCTGCATGCCAGGAATAGGCGACCCCGCGCCGGAATTTGAGGCGAATTCCACTCACGGCACCATTAAACTCAGTCAATTTCGGGGAAAATGGATCGTGCTGTTTTCGCATCCGGCTGACTTTACACCGGTCTGAACCTCTGAATTCGTCGCATTTGCGCGACGAGCTCCTCAGTTTGAGGAGCGAAACGTACAGCTCATTGGTTTGTCAGTCGACTCCGTATATTCGCATCTGGCTTGGCAAGCCAATATTGAACAACACTTCGGTGTCCAGATCCCTTTTCCCGTCATTGCCGACCTCGATCAAAAAGTTGCGCGGCTTTACGGGATGGTTGCGCCCGGTGCCTCGGCGACAACAACGGTCCGCACTGTCTTTTTCATCGACGACCAGGGGATAGTTCGCGCTTTAATTTACTACCCCCTTACCCTAGGTCGCAACATCGATGAAATCTTACGAGTTGTCGACGGCTTGCAAACTAGTGCCAAACAAGGTGTTGCGATACCAGCAAACTGGACTCCTGGCCAGCCTGTCATAGTTCCTCCACCGACAACAACCCACGACATGCGTCAGCGTCTATCCGCGAAAAGCGACGAACAACAAGACTGGTACTACACTACGAAAAAACTGACATAAGAGGGTGGAAGGCCGCCGGCCTTCCACTCTTTTTCACCACCATTGAGCCCAACAGAAAACAAAAAAGGCAATTTGTAACCTGCCCGAAGAGAATAGCCAGAAAGGGTCGTTTAATTGAAATCAATCGCCTAAATTGCTGCGTTCTCTCCTCAAACCATGGTAGGATGAAGCCAACGACTAATAAGGTTCGCGTATTAATTGTACTGCCTTACGAGAGGAGATTGGCCATGTCAGAAGACGTCTATCTTCACGAACACGTGACCAGTTTGTCGCCAACTAGGCGAGACGAATTGAAAAATTTCATAACCCGCCCTGACACTCGCCAAAATGATGTCTTCATCGAACAGAATTTTGCCGTGGGCCCACAACTCGATCTCAACTGGATTGTCAAACATGACATTTTCGAGGGCGTGATCATGCATATCAGCCTCATTGACACGGAATTATACCGCCATCTTGCTGGTATTGATAAAATGATTAGCGAGGAAGACGATATTCTGGGAGAATATATTATCCGCAACCAATCCAATACATATCGGCTGGTGATCACGCTTCAGCAAAGCCCCTGAGCCAAGAGGCGGCAACCTCTCCTCCACGAATCCGAAGCACGGGTTGTCGAGAGAGTATTTCCAACAAAATCCCAAAATTATTGCTAAAATAATGCCGAGCAAAGACGAGAAGCCATTTAAGCCAAAACAAGGATTTTCATTAACCAATGAGAAAGGTATGATAATGTTCATGGCTGATTGCAGGGGGACATAATGAACAAGATGAACAAGGCAGATCTTGTTATAAAACTTTAGTACATTTGTGGCGCACTTGGAGAACAAGAAATGGACCAAATACTCGCCACCGATAACGGCCTTCAACGTTTGAATGAGGAGGGTCAATATGCATAATCGAGGAGAGAAGTTGTTTGAATGAGAATCGTGGGTACTGAAATGTCAATAAACCGGTGTCGTTCGTTTTGGGCCCTCTTACCGGTTCAGCACATGCGGATACGATTATTGACATGCCAGGCGCCGTTCCAAGGGACCGGGTCGGTTATTTCCTTGGACCACAACCGGCGGCTAGAAAGATTGTACGGACGATGGGAGCATCCGAGAAAGGAGAAGCGGGAGAGGTTTTCTATCCCCGAGGTAGACTCCAATGCCGAAAATTTCCCGTGAGAACACATGAGACGTAACATCCTTCCGCCTAACAAAAGAAGTCGATTGTCGTCCGCTGGCATGATCGCCATGCATAGACGTCCACCAAATTTGCACAAACTTGCCGCGCTGGCTTTGATAGTGGTTTTTTCTGGATTGGTCAGCCCTCCGCCACGAGTCCAGGCTGCCAACCAACCGACAAGCCTTGTATCTCCCTTGGCTATGCCCACCCTACCGGCCCATTATGTGTTTTCACAGCACATTTCCCTAACCAATACTAAGAATGTACCGGCATATGATGTCAAGGCCAATATTGTGCTTCTTCCAGCGGAAACCAGTTATTCCCGAGTGTCCCTAACAGGAGAAAGTCAGGATCCTGTAGCTGTATCACGCGATGCTTTCGGCAACCTGATTGGCACCTTTATGTGGAGTACTCTGGCTCCTCATCAAACCGTGCATCTGACCCTACACTACACCGATACATCCTATGATGTGAGTTATAGACTGCCCCGGAATTATCCGGCCTATAATACCAAGAGTCCAACCTATCGAACTTTCACTAATCCTCATTTAGAGGCACAACAGGTTAATACCGACTCTCCTGTCCTGGAGCGGATTGTGCACCACGTAGTTCAGCCAGGGCAAAACCCGGAACAACAGGCCCATGCCCTATTTTTATGGATTGTGCATAATATTCACTACAACTATTCCCTAAAAGCATCAGGCAGTGCTGTCGCAACAGCAGAAACCCACCTTGGGATCTGCAGTGATATTGCCGATTTGTATGTGGGACTACTGAGAACGGATCATATTCCGGCCCGCTTTGTCGGAGGATACGTGACCAATAATGGGAACGGACAAGGGGGGTTCCACGAATGGACCGAGTTCTACTTGCCAAAGGTTGGGTGGGTCGTGGCCGATCCTACCTGGGGTGCTTATGGTTATTTCGCCGCGCTGCAAGACCACTGGCACATCGCTTTATATGACGGAATTCGTAAGGATATTGTTGTCCATTGGTCCTATTCTCCGCAATCACTGCCCACAGCTCAAGCTAAGCATCAAATTGCCATTCACTACCAATATAAATTTTCTCATCAACGCTCCTCTTCCCCTGGTGCGTCGTCTCAAGCTCCTCCCGTGGCGCATCCCATTCAGCACACGCACAAGGCAGACCCGCCCAAAGCCAACGCTCATCCCTCTTCCCTCTGGCTTCAGCTCAAGATGTGGGTGAGCCACACAATAGCGAAAGCGATACACTGGCTGACCCACATCTGAGCTGTCCCTCAGTCTCCTGGAATTGAACTGAGGAGTCGTGAAAGCCTAAAGAATGAGTCATGAAGACCCTTCCCAGGAAATCTCTGCAATTTCCCGTAGTAATTCCGGATCTTGTGAGCCGCGATTCACTTCTCTCATCAATTCAAAGTGGGGAGGCTTTGGCGGCAAATCCTTTAATAAAAATTCTTCGAAGCGGCTTATATCCCTGTATTGAAAACCGGGATTGGTCACTCTCTCGAATCCAAGCGTACTACTGGCCTTTCCGCCTCTTTCCCGATAACTTTCGCCCGCATACCGAACCCGAATAGGCCGCTGGCCAAATTTCTGTGTCATCGGCCAATCGGGAAAAACGGTGAAAAATAGTTTCATACATCGCCCTTGCCGATAACTGAGGGGCTAGGTCCGGACGTCCCACATCTCCTACCATTAAACTGTGTCCTGATAAGACAAACCAAGGTTTCTCAGTGTTTCGAGACAAATCACGTGCGATCAAGGTCATGTGTTCTGGAGTATGTCCCGGCGTGTGGAAAACCTCTAAAACCAAATTGCCTATGTTTAGTAAGTCCCCATTTTTCACTCGAGACACGGAGAACAACGAAGGAGCTGTCTCGTAGCCCACTATTGTTGCATGAGCATGTTGAGCTAATTTTCTGGCCCCGGAAAGGTGATCGGCGTGAATATGTGTATCAATTACATAGATGATTCGCAATCCAAAAGCCTCGGCATCCTGTATGTAGGGACGAATGTCCCTTGCGGGATCAACAACTGCCGCCACCTCCCGGCTGGGACATCCTAAAAAATATGACGCTTGTGATTGTTCACCAAGATGTTGCCGAAAAATCATGCAGGTCCCTCCCTTTTCAGTATCCTCCGCTCACATCCCTATATCTCGATATGTGAATATATAGTGAGAATATACTATTCCTCCTCACGATTACAACTAACCTCAGTGTTAGTTAAGAAAAGAACTACGTATCAGGGATTCCAGTCAAACGCCGTGATCTGGACAATGCACTTAGCGTGGGTCTTCATGGTATGTCGTTGCGTGCCCAGGAAAACGGCTCCGGGATATCAAGACACCTCGCAGAACTTACAGCCTACGTTTGTTCTCAATCGCATCCAACCGATAGACTTTAGGGCATACAGATGAAAAGGCCCGTAACAAATGCTCTGGATGGTTATGACTCTTTTTTCTTTAGCGAAAAAGTGCCTAAAATTCTGCATCCCGGAACACCTCGCTGTACATTGATCCATTCCACTTCAGAGATGTTCCACCGTAACAGATGACGATTTCTTACCATGGCATTTTCCAGTTGCCTTACTTTCTCGGCATCAACAGGCTTCGGAAATCGAGCAAGGGTAACATGAGGAATAATGGTATTGTGCTTTCCTTCATAAGGCGGATAAGAAGGAAATTTATTCCAGATAGTTTGGAACAACGATACAAGTTCGGGTGTCACCGAAACCTTTAGATAGTAAATGATTTCCTCGGGCATATCAAAATGATCCAAGGAATCAAACTGGATGCTAAAGCTCTCTATGGTTCCAACGAGCTTCTTCATCTCGGCGTTTACAACCCTAGACTTTGGCTCGTCTGCGAAAGGAAAATGTACGGTTAAATGAGCCGGCAATTGCCTTGCAGCAGGATCACCCTGAAGACGCAAGGTTTCTAGTTCTTCAGGCAATACTACCGGAATGATAAGGGCGTTTCCGTCGTTGTTCAAGTCTCCCTTGTCATTGTTAGACTGCCACCCATGAGATAGCCGAATTTTTTTTCATCTCCCTTACTTGCAATGACTCCACTTTTCAGATTCTAGCGCAGCATAACGCCGTTATGCTATAAGGCAATAAAGTATTGACCAAATCGTTATCAATGTCACTATTCAGTATAAGCGTATTCACCAATTATTGTTCCTTTGAACCTCTGTCCGACACCGATGTATACCCAAATTGCTTGCTAGTCCAAAAGAAAGTTCCAGCTCAATTGTGGTTACGTTATGCTGTAAGTAAAGACTGTTCCAAGACCACGATGACGACGACAGAGCAGTTGAGGAGAGCATAGCGTATGGAAACATGGCAACGCAACCTTTATATTTTGTGGGTCACAAACTTCATTATGGGCGCAAGCATGAGTCTCGTTATTCCTTTTTTGCCAATATATATTCAACAATTGGGCATTCACTCTTTAAGCAATCTGGAAAGGTGGTCGGGAATCGTCTTTTCTGCTACCTTTATGGTTTCCGCCTTCGTTCAGCCTCTCTGGGGACGCCTTGCAGACCGTGTAGGACGAAAGTTTATTCTGATCCGCAGCGGCGCCGGTATGGCTGTAGTTATGGCCGCTATGGGATTAGTGCAAAATATCTGGGAACTCTTTGCTTTGCGTGCGCTTTTAGGTGCCGTGGCTGGATTCATTGTCTCTGCCACCGCACTGCAAGCCACACAAACCCCGCCCGAACAGGCCGGACGAGCCTTGGGCACTCTTCAAACAGGCGCCGTCGCAGGCAGTTTAATTGGCCCATTTTTGGGAGGTATATTAGCAGATACTATTGGCATTCGGCACGTATTCTTCTTAACAGGAGTTTTGGAAATCCTTGCGACGGCCGTTGTCATTTTGTTCGTGAAAGAACAGTTTCATCCCATTGCCTCCACAGTCCGAATGTCCGATCGAGAATTTCTTCGCAAAGTCCGCGCCACGGGTATCATACTGCCGCTGTTTGTGGTCACTATGGTCATTCAAATGGGATACCTCAGCATTGAACCCATAGTGACCATTTATGTTCGCCAATTGCAACCCTATTCCACAAACATTTCTACGCTAGCTGGTGCCACTTTTGCCGCTATCGGTCTAGGCAATATTGTTAGTGCGCCTCGACTGGGAAGGCTTGCAGACCGCATTGGGGCTCAAAAAGTGTTGCTGGCTTCTCTTATCATCGCAGCCTTTCTATACCTACCTCAAGCTTATGTGGGCAATGCCTATCAGCTTATGGTTCTTCGTTTCATCTTGGGATTAGCTGTGGGAGGATTACAACCCTCAATTCAAGCTTTGATCCGCCGCTATACCCCGACGTCTCTTCAAGGGCGAGCATTTGGATTCAACTCCAGCTTTATGTTTGCCGGAAATTTGGTTGGGCCTTTGTTGGGTGGATTTGTCAGCAGTGTGTGGCGTATCGAAAGTGTTTTTTATGTCACATCCATCTTGTTTATTTTCGATGCCCTGTGGTTATATTATTCTCTTTACCGATCTCGTTCTGGCACCTTGCCCGTGTCCTAATGCCGACGTTCTCCCAGAAATTCCAGTTGTTTTTTCCTTTCGCGTAACCTTTCTGTAACCGCTGGCGTTATGTTTTAATAAGAAGAGAATGTTGGAAAAGGAGTTGCCGTTTACGAACGCTGTAGACGAACGACATTTCACAGAATTTATGGAGGAATATGGTGACAAGGCATTACGCTATGCTTTCGTCTCTCTGCACGTCCGGGATGATGCAGAAGATGTAACTCAGGAGGCGTTTGTTCGCTTATGGCGTCATGCCCTGCGAAAAGGTATGGAAAATATCAGTCCAGCTCTATTGTTCCACACTTTAACCAATTTGTGCCGAGACAAGATGCGCTATTATAAACGCCATCCGGAAGATCCCACCGACATTTTGGAATCGACACATCCGTCATCACTCGATGAAATTGCTTTGCTGACAGATGATATGAACATATTGCAAGCTGTTATGCAACTGGGGGTAGCTGAACGCCAATGCATTTTACTATTTTACTATATGGATCGTTCGTTAAAGGAAACCGCAGCGGCCTTGGGAGTTAGCGAGCAAGTGGTGAAAACCCGACTCTACCGGGCACGCCAGCATCTGCGTCCTCTTCTCGAGCCTATTGTAAAGGAGGGCCTACAATGAAAGGGCATCCACCAGACAATGTCGAGGAGCGTTTGGATCGTGCCTTAGGCCAGGGATTAGGGCTATATTTTGATTCCACCAACTGGCATCCTAAAAATGTTGTACATCGCCAAAGATACATCCGGCGAGCTATTCTCGGTGCTGTCGCAGCCTCAGTAGCAGGATTCCTGATTATACCTAATATGCATCCGATTAGTCATACTCAGTTGTCAAGCGGAGAACGCACTCTTGCCGCACCGACTCTGTCGGCATCGATAAAACAAGTATTGCAGCAACTTTCCAACGACAAAGTGCAAGTTATCAACATGTCCCCCGTGTATAATCAGTTTCCTATGGCTGTGCCAACAGGACATGCACTGACACTTTCCGGCAAATTTACCTTAGGCCAGATTACAGGCACATCACTTGTTCTGAAGCTGGACAACCGGCGGCAGGTATTAGGCGGAACCTTGTTTTCGCAAGGATCGCCAGTTTACGATTTTGTTGGCCAAAGTGCGACGGATGGTCAGGTGATTAGCCCCCATCCGAAGCCAGTCTCTCTAAAAGGCAAATGGGTTCCGGGATTGCCTACCCCGATTACTTCTTTTGCCAATGCAGGCTCGTCTATTTATTTGACGCACAATAACACCTGGACTGTGCTTCACGGACAAGAAAAAGCCTACTGGGCCCGATCACCTGGAGCTTCTTCGCAAACCCGCCGGGTCATTGATACGATTTCCGCGTTGCCAGCCAATCCTAAAGACGTCTTGCTAGTCGAAGAAAACCCATCGGGCAATTCCGTGGGCTATGTCAGCACAAACCAAGGACAAAGCTGGAACCCTTGGGGTATTGGATCGGTCTCGTTTAATAACGTCGTAGCAATGCATCATCACTACTGGGCCGTTATCAATGGAACCTTACAAGAGAGCTCCACGGGGATAAAGTGGCACAACCTGTTATCACTTGACACAACACATTGGCAGGTCGAAGACTTTGCCATGAATCCGAGTAATCCTCAACAAATCGCTGTGGCTTTAGATCCGATTTCCGGTAATGGAATAGGACCAGTGCTAGAAACCACCAATGGGGGTCAGAGCTGGAAACAACTCCCGCATTTTCCCGCATTAGGAGCGTCTCCTTCAAGCATGGTGATGTCCCCTTCTGGCACGATCTCCGCTCTAGTTAACTTGTCCAATCCCGTTTTGGTGCGTTATTCACCCACAGCGCGCCGCTGGACAGCGTTTTCTGCTCCCAGCAACGGTCAGCAAGTGGGTGTTGGACAACTGGCGTCTTCTCGTAATGGCGACTTGATCTACGGTTCTCCTACCGGAACCATTTATCGCTGGGTTAAGGCCGATTCCATTTGGCAGATAATTAACCCGCCAAAGAATAGCAAAAAATCAACATCTTCGCCTTATCCTCTGGAGGCCATTGGCAATCACCAAATCCTGGCAGGATATAGCAAAGGTTGGTCAATCTTTGTTATTCCCAAGACATTTTCGAGTCAGTCCACAACCTCCTCGAAATCCCACTAGGGAGTGAAGAGACGGACTGAAAAAGTCCACAGTGGTTCGGGCTTTTTCGGCTTTTTCATGCAGTGGCGCTATCCCGCATCTCCTTGTGTTGACGCGATCTTGGTCCATGAAAACGAAGTGGCGCGCCAGCCATATCCATAGCCGTCCGCCCGCTGAATCAGCGTGCAGACACGGTGATGGATGCCTTGCACCAGTCCGTTTCCGGTCTGGATGTTGAAGCTGCCGCTGGCGCGGATGGCAACGCGGCCCAGGTAGGTTCCCGCTTTCTTGCCGCTGGTAACAATGGCTTTGACCAGATCCCCGGTCTGGAACCCGAAAGCGCTTTTGCTTCGGATCCAGTAACCGCGCGGAAAGCCGTGTTTCGTCAGACGCGTGCGCTGGTAACTGCCGCGCCCCGTCGCCTTGATGGCGAGCCCCGGCTGGTGCCAGTTTGCGATGGCGTCTACGTGTCCTACGCAAGCCGCATCGAGACAGTGGGCTTTGGGGATGTTCAGTCTCTGCCGATTCCACTTCGTCCGGCCACCGCTGGCGACTTCGACCGGCAGATTCGTTGCTTTCACCCTTTGGTACAGCGCCCATCGGGTGCTGTTGACGGCGGCGGCATCTTTGAGTGGGGCTTTCGCCTGTTTCCGTATCTTTTGGGTGCGTTCCGGGTCGCGGGCCCAAAAGTCCGCGAGAGGACGGTTGCCTTTTCTCTGATTACAGTCATGACAGGCTATCGCGAGATTACTCACCCGATCGCTGCCGCCTTTACTGCGGAGATGAATGGGGTCGATTGCGAGCGGTACATTTTCCACGCCGCAATCGACGCATGCCCGGCTGTATATCGTCATTTACGATTCCTCAAAAAAAGCATTTGGATTCCCCAGTGCCTATTCCCAGTTAAATACTGGCTGGATTGGGAGAAGACGGGCATGCTAGGCTGGTGTTTTAAGGCCAAAAGCGGGTTGCCACGGCCTTTTTCGATTATCAGCATGCCCGTAGAGGCTCCTAGTCCAGTTTCCAGTCGTGGGGAAATCTAATTGCTGAAAGTGAGGAAATGCTCATGCTTTTTTTGGGGAATTCCTGGTGATGAAATACACCCGGCCCCACTTCTCCAGCAAATATTCCCGTACTGCGTATCCGGCCAAGGTGCCTTGCTGATACTCCGTGCCGGATATTTCCGGATTGTGGATCGCTGGCATAGCGAACCGCACCAGTTCCTGCGAAAGCGCCGTAATCGGTGCCAGGCGGCAAAACCTCGCCACCCAGGCCATCACGACGGTGTCTACGCGATGCCTGTGTCTTTACTGCCGGGATCGCGTTGGAGACCCATCGGTTGCAGGACGGAATCCTCCTGCAACCGATCGACCAGCCGGATGGTAAACGGCACCATCCGGTGGACACGGGCACGGCCCCGCTCCAGCATCAACCGCGCCCGTTTCTCCGAGCACGGCATGAGCGGTTTTTTCTCTTGTCCAGTACCAATACGGTCATTTTCCCCATCTCCTAGTCCAGGTCCTTACGGACCCTCGTGACGCGGACCTTTCTGCCCATCTCCCCTCGGGAATGTTTACAATCGGCTCCGTGTTTTTACACACGCGGCGGAAACCTTCGGCGCTTGACCTTTCACCAGCATGATCCCAGCCTTGCAGAGCGGCGAACTGAGGAAGCATTCGCCGGTGCGTCTTGACGACCGGTTGCAAACGTAACGGACTGGTTACCGCTTTCCCTGGTCAACCCAGCCTGCGTACCATCTTGCAAGCTCCGGCCT
>JAKBWA010000047.1 GCA_021841025.1 Bacillota bacterium
TTGACGACATTATGGTCCGTATTGGCCGGTGAAGCTTGGATTCCTAGCTAGCCCGTTTCGCCCTTGGGCACCCGCCAATCGGGTGCCTATTCGGCATGCCTTGGGGATACCTAAACAGTAACGAAATCAGAAACAGAAACACCGATAGCGGCCAAGTGCAAGGCCGCTATAATCACTTAGCTATATTGTAGATGTCAGTAATATTGGAAACATTCTCTATTTACTCGACAAACCGGGCTTTCCTGAAGGCACGACTCGGACAATGTCCCATTGTCCGCTGGTAGGCGTTCCGTTGGGATTGCCGTTAAGTACGTTAGCTAACTTGTAAGTTCCTACTTGATTCGCCGTAAACCGAAAGCTTTGTGACTGTCCTGGCAAGAGTCCGGCGTTAGGGCTGATCATAACATTACGATATGACATACCCGCGTGCGCAAAAGCCAAGTGATTATGTCTGTAAATTCCGACAGCTTCTGGGATAGGACCCTTATTCTGAAAATTCATGTTGACATGATAACCCACAGGAATTGTCACGACCATTTTGCCGTTGGTGAAACCGTTAAAGGTGTTGACTTGCTGGCTGCTGCTATATTCACCAATGACCTTGAGGTCTACGGTTTTAGAAGATGAATGAACTTGCATGAATTGTGAAGCGTCAATGGGAGTTGTTCCACAACCTGCCAGTCCTATGGCTGCAAGACCAATGGCCGCCACAACTCCCCATTTTGTGACATGTTTCATTGACGGGCCTCCTGAAACTTTGTTAAGTTATAAGATTCATCCGAATCATCCCAAAGAAGGGATGATAATAGATTAGTACTTATAAACCATAGCACAAATGAAGAACAATGAGTAGATATTCCTTTGCATTTATGAAAAAATTAGAGGGAGTTTTGGTTGAAGAGAAGGCTACACTGTCTGTTATTGCGAACTTATAACTTAACAGAGGAAACATGTTTTTTTAGGGTGCTTTGACCGATCCATAAAACCAGGTAAGCCGGTTTGTTCACATTGTTGTCTATGTTTTCGACCATGCTGCTGCCTGTCTGGGTGAGATTTTGGGCGGCTTTGGCCGAAATCTTTTGAATAACCACCGTATAGGAATGCCGTGACAATAACATGTAATGGCTACGCATAATGCGAAGCACCAGATTATGAATGCGTGACGGAGTAACGGGTACCGGCGTGGTGATGGAAGGATTATTAGTAATGCCTCGGTACATATTGACATTGAAGGTAGTGCGTCCATTGGTTATCCATACGGCAGGAACGGTTAGCCCGTGCCAATTGCTGAGCACTCCCATCGATGGGTCAGCGAGGGTTGCCCTGAGCAGAGCCGTGTAAGGGGACGAGGGGGCAGAGGTTAACGGATTGATTAACGTATGCATGGCTAGGGTCGTTTTCCCTGTTGCCAGCGGCAAAGACCATCGGCTAACCAAACTCGCGAGGTGATGGGGATGAACCTTGGCGGTGATGACGGGGGGAGATGCTCCGCAACCTGACAGCACGAGTGTTAGTCCCGCAATTAAGCCTGTTATGGCGGTACGAGTGCGATTAAATCCCATGAAATTCACCTTGCCCTTATTCTAGACATTCCTTCTTTTTGGTTGGGAACGTCAACAAGATTGTTGCAGCAAATTGCATTCTTTCATTGTATCATGGGCGATTATGGGGATTAAGAGGCAAGCGAACGCCCATCACACCGGGTAGGCCCATACCTTAGCAAGGTTTTAAGACTGTCATGACCGTTCGGGGTGTGGCGGTCCACCTATGTCTCCACATGAGGCAATCAGGCCACCAGGTTGGAGCAACCACATGGTGTTTTATCGCGTTTTTTCCTCGCGAAGTTTTCCTCGTACGGGCAAAATAGCCTTGGGATTTTACGGCGGACGTTCTTGCCGCAACGCGTTATGTATCATGGTGAAGAATTTTTCTGACCAGGTATTGCATTTTCAATTAAATGTCGATGCTTATCGATTAAAGACAGTGTATAGTATTAATATTGTGTGTTGTTTACGGAGTTAGCTGTGGTGAGTGAGTTTCTTGGGAGGTTTAATGAGTGGTTTCACAAAGACGTGCGGAAGCGACTAAAAGGACAGGGCGAAAAACTAGAAAAATTATGGCTTGGATTATGGGTATTCTTATCGTATTGGCTGCGGGCGGTTACGCTGTTTATCGCTACTATGCGAACCCAAAGCATTTGTTATTGACTCCGAAAGTAGTCCATTACAATCAAGCAAACGGCAGTCCGGCTTTCGACCATCGCATTACTTTCCTGCTCATGGGAAATTCCCTGGCAACAGTCAATCATCATGTGATCCGAAACGGAAAAGTGCGAGACAGGTCTGATACCATTATTCTGGTGTCTTTTAACCCCACATCCAAGAGAATTGGTGTAATGTCCATACCTAGAGACACTCGCGTTGCGTTGCCTGGGGTTGGCAAGACAAAAATTGCGGAGGCTACCTATTTTGGCGGCGTTCAGGAAATGATTCATGTCGTCCAGAATACTTTCCATGTTCCAGTAGATTATTATGCTTATGTCAGTATGTTTCAGTTCGAGAAGATTATTAATGACATGGGCGGTCTTACGGTTAATGTGCCACAAAATGAGGTCTATCAACCCGGTGGAGCTTTGGGGATCAATCTTAAAAAAGGCGTTCATCATTTGAATGGTCAGCAAGTCTTGGAATTCGCGCGGTTTCGGCAAACGGCCACAGGAGATATTGGCCGTATCCAACAACAACAGCAATTGTTACGGGACATGGCCAGGCAGTTGCTGAAACCTCAAAATGTTGTTCGTTGGCCGAAGGTTGCCGCGGATGTGATTCATCAGTTGAGCTATACTAATCTTTCGGTGAATCAATTGATTTCTCTGGGACTTGCAGCACGCCACGTTCCTCTTAGCACAGTTCGGTACGCCACTGTACCCGGACATGGTTCGACTCATATGGATCCCTATATGCATCAAAAATTGAGTTACTGGAGTTATGATCCCCACTTGACCTCTATTCTTATACAGGACGTGTTATTGGCTTCACCGCTCAGCAAAACTCAAAAAAAGAGTGTAAAAATTTTTGTGGCGAGCGGAACATCCACTATGGCGCCCGCTCAGGCTTTGGCCAGCAAGTTAAAGGCACAAGGCTATACTGTGGTCGGGACAGGCTGGGCTAATCATCATAACCACCATCGCACCGTGATATTAAATACAACCGGCGACAAGTGGCTGGGCAATCGACTCGCTTCCCTTACAGGACCATCAGTGACTTCATTTACGGCCTATCACACGACACCATGGGATGTGAAGATTACCGTAGGTAGTGATTATGCCGCTAAGTCGTAAAACACGCAGGATCAAGAACGCCAAAACAAAACCCGCTTTCCATCAGGAGGCGGGTTTTGTTTTGAAGGAGTCTATTTGAAGTAGATATGAACCTTTGACTGTTTGACAATTTTTCCTGCAAAAGTTTGATAAGCGCTGCTCTGTTTAGTCTGCAACAAATTGCTCTTCACTTGGCTTTCCACTTTGCTAAAAGGACTTTCTTTGGCCGCCTTAGTGTTTTGCACCTGAATGACGTCATAACCGTGAGAGCCTTTAGTTACTCCGTATTGTCCCTTTTTCAGTGCACTAACCTCTTTGTAGACCGCCGGGGATAAGGATTGCAGGGAATCGGCAGTCCAGCCAATTTCTCCTCCTTTACTCTTTAAGGCAGTGTTGGTGGTATCTTTCTTGGCCAAAGCGGAAAAACTGGCACCGCCCTTTAGTTGCTTCACAATATTGTTGGCTTCTGACTGCGTTTTGACGGTAATCTCCCGCAATTGTACTTGGGGCGTTCCTTTAAAATACTGCGGATGAGCATTGTAGAACGCACGCGCAGCTGAAGTAGACACCGGCTTTATGTGCGCAGTGGCCTTCTTATAAGCTTGTTGCAATATGATTTGCTGTGTCAAATAACTGCTAAGTTGCTGATAAGTGACCCCTTTGCTTTTCAATAACTTATCCAGTCCGCTCTTGCCTCCAACTTTTGGTTCGATAGATTTGCTTATAACACCGCTAGCCGAAGTTTTAGCTTTTGCCGTGGTAATAAGATGGTGAGCCAAGGCCCAGTCTTCCACACTTTGTTCTTGAACCAGGTATTTGACTTCATTTGCCTTTTCCGATTTGGTGTTCGGCAACGTGGAGCCATTAAATAATTCAGTCATGTGAACCATCGTGGTGACTTGTGAATTGGTAATATTCTTCCCGTTGACAACCGCTAAAGGTTTGGACGACGCAGATGGTGTTGAAGACTGCCCGCATCCTGCCAGCGCCACCGCACTTAAGGACACCAGAAGACCTGCACCAATTATTTTTGTTTTCCGCGGCGCATTTGCCATATCGCACCCTCCTTCGTTTATCCCTTCTAGTTTGTCACATTGATATTGCGAAGTTGTTTCGATCCAATTACACTTTCCCAGTGTACTCGGTTTGCCTAAGGCGTACAACCTGCCGCAACTTACACCTGGAATGAAGGATCGTGGAAGATTTGATCCCCTAGACGTTGAGTGAGATTCCAGTAGCTATGTCCGAATAGTTTTAAATGGACTAGAGCATGATAGAACTGATACAAGGGCTTTTTGCGGTGATAATATATGTCTTGCCCAAACGCTGTCCAGTAGTGGTCGTAGAAAGTTCTCGGAAAGCTTCCAAAAAGTTCACTAAAGGCGATATCGGAAACTGGGTCTCCAAAATAACCTGCAGGGTCTACGACATAGGGAACAGCATCTTTGTTCCAAAGAAAGTTTCCGCTCCAGAGATCGCCGTGAACCAAGGTAGGATGGTGAATCGAACGGTTTAAGAAGTTGCGAATGGGTTTTTCCCATCGGATAATCTCGCGCAAGGCAGGATAATGGGGGATTAACGCCTCGAGCAATGGATGAAAACGAACGAACCAGTAAAAGTCTCCACCTTGGCGGTAGGTTTCGCTGGGATTTTGCAAGACACCTATAGAGTTTCCCCAGGGGAGAGAAAAACTGTCAGCAGGACGGTTATGAACTTTGCCTAATGTGTCCCCGAGAATTTCTCCTGCTGCTTCTTGCTGTAGAGACGACCCATGCTCAATCCATGCGAGCACCATGAAGGATTCTTGGCTCTGAATCACACGAGGAACAGGCCAGCCCCACTTCTGGAGTTCGTTTAATGCCTGAGTTTCACGCCACGCCACACGAGGATCAGAAATCGTGGCAGGGTCGTAGTACTTTACAAAGTAATGCTCTTGGTTTGTTCGCAACTCATAGCTATCGGCTAGTGAGCCGCCAGTTACGGGAATAAAGATGCCCTGGTCAAAGTATTTTAACACTTCTTGTTGCCACGACTGCATTGTGCCTAGTCATCCCTTCTGTATCTTGTTTTGCAATAAATACCTGGTGGATTGCAATAACTTGCCTCTTGCTTCGATTGAATCCGCACCCATGTCGAAAATGAACATAAAACAGCAAAAATGGCTGGTATTAATGAAAGAAGACTTGAAGACATGTCAGGGATTTGCCAGATACCCAAAACTTATGTTATCGTCTAACCTACCTAATTTAGACACGCTTAAATAGGTGTTAATTCTGCAATTATTGGTCCTTAATGTTGACAGGAAGTTCGCAATCGGAGATAAATTGTATAATATTCGTGAAAGTGTTTCCTATTTTACCGCAAGAGCGGTCTGGAGGTAATTTGACCCATGCTTATTGCTGTGCCCCGTGAGCGGAATCCTCGGGAGCGCCGTGTTTCACTTGTCCCAGATACGGTTGCTCGACTGATTAAAATGAATCACCGGGTCCTTGTGGAAGAAGGGGCAGGAGTTCTGTCTGGGTATTCGGACCAACAGTATCGTGACGCCGGGGGAGAAGTAGTCAAATCAGACCCGGAATGGATGAAAACGGTTGACTTGGCTATTACTGTGCAAAACACCGATTTCAGTTCCTCATCTCCATATGCTTTCTTACGAGAAGGGGCTTATGTTATTGGGATGTTGGGGCCCTTGTCTTCCCCTGCGGAAATGTTTGAAGTTCTTCTCAAGAAGAAACTGACACTCTTTAGTATGGATGTCATGCCGCGTATTAGCCGAGCGCAGAGCATGGATGTGCTGTCATCCATGAGTACCATAGCTGGGTATCGGGCGGCGATTATGGGAGCCGATCGGCTTCCTAAACTGTTTCCTTTGTTGATGACAGCAGCTGGGACGATTACGCCAGCGCGGGTTTTAATTCTCGGCGCAGGGGTGGCTGGCCTACAGGCGATCGCGACCACTCACCGGTTAGGAGCCCTTGTGCAAGCTTTCGATACCCGGCCGATTGTCCGTGAACAAGTGGAAAGTTTGGGCGCATCCTTCCTAACCCTAGAAATCCAGAGCCAGCAGACCGCGGATGGATACGCTCAGGCATTAGCAGAAGATATTCATCAACAGGAATTAAATCTTTTGGCGAAGCCCGTGTCTGAAGCCGACGTCGTCATCACAACCGCTCTTATTCCGGGAAAGCCGGCTCCGTTGCTTATTACGAAGGAAATGGTGGCAAGCATGCGGAGCGGGTCGGTAATTATCGATTTGGCCGCAGAAACAGGCGGAAATTGCGAGCTGAGCCAGCCAGGGGAGCACGTTGTAACGGATAACGGGGTAAGTATAGACGCTCCTTTAAACATTGCTTCCCAGATGGCTCCGCACGCAAGCCAGTTGTATTCACGCAATGTATTCAATTTCCTTAATCATCTTTTTTCCATGGGGTTGGGGGAAGAGGGCAAAGAACTTGACACTCATGATGAAATTGTCGCTCGGACCATGATTATTCATGACGGGGAAGTTCTTCATGAGATCCTAACCCAGCGCATGGAACAAGTCAGGAGTTGATGGGTAAGAAATGCTTAGTCACTTACTAATAGAAGTCTACATTTTTGTGCTGGCGGTTTTTGTCGGCTTTCAGCTCATTTCGAAAGTGCCTTCAGTCCTGCATACTCCGCTCATGTCCGCAACCAATGCTATTCATGGTGTGATTTTGGTAGGGGCGATAGCACTTGCCTCATCGGTTCATGGAACTCTCGATGTGAGCATTGCGGTGGCCGCTGTATTTCTTGCGACACTGAATGTTGTGGGAGGATATGTCGTGACTGATAGAATATTAGGAATGTTTAAGAAAAAATCTGCCGAACGGCCTACGGAGTGAATGATAGATGAATACTCTTTTAGAAGTTGGCTATCTGCTCACCGCGGTGTTATTCATTTTGGGCGTGATGCGTCTGCGCTCACCAGCCACTGCGCGCTCCGGGAATTTAACCGCGGCCAGTGGCATGGCCATTGCCTTTATTGTGACCGTACTGAAGTATCATTCGTATTCGTGGCTTCTGATTGGTATTGCCATTATTGTGGGTGCTGTGGTCGGGACATATGCCGCAAAAAAAGTCCGGATGACGGCGATGCCGCAAATGGTAGCCCTATTCAATGGAATGGGGGGTGGTGCGGCGTCGCTGATTTCGATTGGTGCCTTGCATTCGAGCTGGTCCCATGGAATATCGACGCCAGGGAGCTCTATCAGCGCTCTTTTAACTATTTTGATAGGGTCCATTAGTTTCACGGGGAGCCTTCTTGCCTTTGTCAAACTTCAAGAGTTGATTTCAGGGCGTCCTGTTACTTTTGGCGCTCAGAAGCTTGTCAATGGCATCTTATTAGCCATTGCACTCATTCTGGGCCTGGCCATGGTAATTTCAGGCGGAAAACACGATTTTCTTACGCTGACTACATACGTGATAATTGCGGTGGGACTGGGTGTTCTTGTTGTTTTACCCATTGGCGGTGCAGATATGCCCGTGGTGATTTCTTTGCTAAACGCCTTTACAGGTTTAGCTGCCGCTGCGACGGGGTTTTTGCTGGCGAATAATGTTCTCATTATTGCCGGAGCGTTGGTAGGCGCTTCGGGAACTATTCTGACGCAAGCGATGAGTCGTGCTATGAATCGACCCATTCAAAACATTCTTTTCGGAGCATTTGGCAAGGTGGCAGCAGGGGAAGGCGGACCACTGGCCGGCACCGATGGAGTGGTACAGACGGCCAGTGTTGAGGACGTGGCGACTATTCTGGCTTATTCCCGGAATGTTGTGGTAGTTCCGGGTTATGGACTGGCTGTTGCCCGGGCGCAGCAAGAAGTGCGGCAATTGATGGAAAAACTTAATCAACGTGGAGTGACAGTGCGCTTTGGAATTCACCCTGTGGCGGGGCGTATGCCCGGGCACATGAATGTGCTGTTGGCAGAAGCGGACGTGCCTTATGATAGCTTGTACGAAATGGACGCTATCAACCCACAATTTCCGCAGACCGACGTGGTCCTCGTCATTGGTGCTAACGATGTGACTAACCCTGCTGCACGCAATCAGCCAGGTAGTCCTTTGTATGGAATGCCTATTTTGAACGTGGATCAGGCTCAACGGGTTATTGTTTTAAAGCGGAGCATGAAGCCGGGATTTGCGGGTATTGACAATCCGCTTTACACCAACCCGAAGACATCCATGTTGTTTGGTGATGCTAAGGCGTCTTTATCTCAGCTTCTTCGGGAACTGGATGACGTCTAGACTGGAACGGAAAATCTATGGCTAAACAATATACCCCCACAAAAGATTGATCCGGATGGATCAATCTTTTGTTCGGTTATCGGGGATAGTGGGCAACACTGTTTGGGCGATTTCTTGGTCCAGTGATTCATAATCCCAATACCGTATGAGATCATAGAGTTCCTTGCGGGTTTGCATTCGGTCCAAAAGGCCCACTTGAGTGCCTGTCTCGGCCAAAGTGCGATAAAGCTCCTCATAGGCCTTCGCGGCTACACGCAGTGATGATACCGGGAAGATCACCATGTGGTATCCCCATTGTTCAAACTCTTCAGCAGAAAAATAAGGAGTTCGGCCAAACTCAGTCATATTGGCCAACAATGGTACCGCCGAAATAGCCCTAGCCATGTTCTCGAAGCTCTCTCGGGTATCCAAGGACTCAGGAAAGATTGCGTTGGCTCCGGCCTCAATGTAACGCTTGGCACGCGTAACGGCCGCGGAAAACCCCTCGACTCCGTAAGCATCCGTCCGGGCGACCACAACCATGTCGGGCGCGACTTGTTTGATGGCATGGATTTTGGCAGCCATTTCTTCGGGTGAGATCAGATTTTTGCCATTGAGATGTCCGCATTTTTTGGGCAACTCTTGATCTTCGATTTGAACAGCTGCGACGCGAGCCTCAGCCATTTCTCTTGCTGTGCGTGCCGCATTGATAACACCGCCAAAGCCCGTGTCGATATCCACTAACAAGGGTAAATTGGTGGCCCGGACAATGTCCAGGGCCCGGGTTGCGACTTCGGCTGAACTCACTAGACCAATATCAGGAAGCCCTCGGCTAGCGGTATAAGCCCCGCCTGACAGATAAAGGCTCTCAAATCCCATAGATTTGGCCACTAATGCGGCCATAGCATCATGTGCTCCAGGGATTTTCAAGATCCCTGGGCCCTGGATTAAACGACGAAATTTGTTAGCCAAGTCCTCTTGCGGCAATGGTTGTTCGGAAAGCCAAGCCATAAAGACAAAACCCCCTCTCTCTTGTAGCTATAGCGTCCAGGCCCGTATGAAATCGACGACGGTCATGTCTTCGAGGGCTGCGTCGTCGAATAAGTCGACGAGACGCTCTACTTTATGTGTTACATACCATGATTCGAGATTGGCTCGAAACTTGCTTTTTAATGGAGATGCGGCTTCGTGACGACGTTTGCGGTGTCCTAGCGGATATTCTACCGTGACTTTGGGTGTGGAACTGCCATCCGAAAAATGGACTTGAACGGCATTGGCGATCGACCGTTTGTCGGGATCAAGATAGTCCTGGGAAAATTGGGGATTTTCGGATACTACCATCTTATCACGCAAGCGATCGATTTCAGGATTACGGGCAGCCTCATCAAGATAGTCGTCGGCAGTTAACGAACCTTTCAATAAGCCGATTGCTGTCATATATTGCAAACAGTGATCTCGGTCAGCGGGATTATGGAGAGGCCCCGTCTTATTGATAATGCGCATGGCTGATTCCTGGGTTTCTATGATGATCTGATCAATTTCTTTGAGGCGAGGGAAGACAGAAGGATGAAGGGAAATGGCCGCCTCCACCGCCGTTTGGCCATGAAATTCGGCAGGATAAGAAATTTTGAAGAGGACATTTTCGATGACGTAGGAACCTAGAGGCTGAACCAATTGAGTGGAATGTCCACGCATAACGACATCATTAAAACCCCATTGAGAAGCCGTCAAAGCCGTGTCGTATCCCATTTCGTCCTGCAGGGCCATAAATCCTAGCCAAAGGGCGCGGCTTGCGGCATCAGCCGCGGCCCATGACTTGCGGGATCCTGTGTTAGGAAAGTGACGGTATGTTCTTAAACTGCCGTTGTCAAGCCAGGCATTTGAGAGCGCATTGAGTATTTGATGACGGTTTGCTCCCAGCAAATGGGCTGCTAGAGCGGTGGATGCGATTTTGACAAAGAGGACGTGGTCCAACCCGACACGGTTGAGACTATTTCCCAGAGCGAGTACACCCTGAATCTCATGGGCCTTAATGATTGCGGTAAAAACGTCGCGCATCGTGTAGGCAGAGTGTCCTTGTCTCATCTGTTGTCGGCTTCGCCAGACTGCGGCGGATAAAATAGCCCCGATATTGTCTGAGGGATGTCCCCATTCCTTAGCGAGCCAGGTGTCATTATAGTCGAGCCAGCGATTCATGCAACTAATGCTAAAGGCGGCGTGAATGGGGTCGAGTTCCAGAAATGTTCCGGGAATCTGGCAGCCGTCATTGACAGCTGCACTTCCCGGGATCCAAGGACCGATTAACTTGCGGCATTCGGGGTAACAGAGAGCCAAAATCCCTGAACCCATGGCATCAAATAATACCCACCTAGCCATGCGATAAGCTTCCTGGCTTGTCAATTCGGTGTCAACAACGTAATTAGTTATGTCCGTCAATATTTTGTCGGGACCTCGCGACGGTTCCTGCGTAGTATCTGACAATGACAACATTCCTTTCCGATTACCCTAAGCGCAGGGGGTAAGTAACTATCCAATTCCGCTAGAGTACTAGCTAAGAATTTTAGGGATGGAGCCCACGCGGACCTGTATAAAGAACCCTCGGCCTAAATAGCCGGTTATGTTCATATTGTTCGCGGACATGCGCAACCAAACCAGCTGTGCGAGCAGCAAAAAATATTGGGGTATATAAATCAATTGGCACATCTAGCAGATAATAAACCGGGGCCGCGTAGTAGTCGAGGTTGGGAAACAACCCTTTTTCGCGTTGCATGACTTCCTCTCCCTTGACACACATCTCATAGAGGTCGGCATGGCCTTTAATGGCGACCAGTTGCTTTAAGGATTCTTTCATCAGCAAGGCACGAGGATCTGACTTCTTCATATAAACACGGTGGCCGAATCCCATGATGCGTTCTTTGCGTGCCAGTTTTTCGGCCAAATAGGGCTCCACTTGCTGTGGCGTCTTCATTTCCAACAACATTTTCATCACGGCCTCGTTGGCGCCTCCATGCAAGGTTCCTTTCAAAGACGCAACGGCGCCTACCAATGCACCGTACATATCAGACAACGTGGAGGCAATGACGATGGCGGTAAATGTGGAATTTGGCATTTCGTGTTCGCTATACACAGTCAACAATTGGTCAAAGGCCCGAATTTCAGTGTCATCAGGAACCTTCCCTGTAATCATTTTAAGAAAGTTGGCCGAGTAACTGAGCTGGGGGTCGGGTGCAATAACCGGCTGGTGATTCTTGATGTGGTAACTGTTAGCCACTATGACAGGCATTGTGGCTAGGAGCATTAGAGATTGGCGCCAGGTGTTGTTCTGATCACGAGTGTCCAATTTGGGGTCGAAGGTAGCCAAGGCGGAGAGAGCGGTTCGCAGGGAATCCATCAGATGAACATGCTCACCGAGAGAACCCATAATGCGGTAAATTTCTTGTGGGGTATTTTGGAAGGCCTGTAACTGCTGAGAGAACGTTTCATACTCCTGGGCTGTGGGCAAGTGTCCTGATAGCAGTAGATAGGCTACCTGCAAGTAATCGACTTTGGTGGCCAGTTCAATCAAATCATAGCCTCGTATCACGATTTGTTCGTGCTCAACATCAAGATATGATAACGCGGTTTCTGCTGCAATGATGCCTTCTAACCCCGGTCGATAGGTGTTGTCTGCCAAAATTCCCTCACGCCTTTCTTGATAGATGTCTTATATAAAGTTCCATAAAGAACATACCATAGCAATTATTTCACAATATCACTCATAGAGAAATAGACAGAATAAACAGGTAAATAAGGAGATCACGAATTTCCGTCACCAACCCCAACGCGGATGGTCTGGTTTCTGGGCCGTGGAAATATCGTGAGCCAGGAGGCTTCTCATGTGTGCGCCAGAGAACACGCATGAGAACGGGAAATGTTGCCTCGGGATTGACACTCCCCCCGGCTAAAGCCCTTATCTTTACCCATAAGTTTTTCGGGATTATGGCGCCAAATTTTTTCGCGGGTATCTTTCGGGGGCAAGCGTTCTCGTCCACAACAAAATTTTGTCCA
>JAKBWA010000015.1 GCA_021841025.1 Bacillota bacterium
TAGCTAACACAGTAGAGTCCCTAATAATTGGTCTAAATTCCGTAGACGGCACGGAGTTATTATAAGACCTGCACGGAGGAGCGAATTTACGCCAACCTTTTGGACTGAATTGCCGTGGATTTTTTCAAACGCTTTGTACCAATGCTATTCGATGGTATTGTGTATCTTAAGAAAGCGACAACGATTGTTGGGAGTCGACGACTGTGGACAGCGAGGAGAAGTACCCGTTTCTAGCCAAAACCCGCCTATTGTATTTCTTGTCAGGGATCTCCGCCTCGGCGCTCGTTCCGTATCTTGCTCTCTGGTTGTCCCATGACGGCTTGTCCAGCCCGCAAATTGGACTGGTGTTCGCTCTGTCAATAGGCGCCGGCATCACGGCTCAGCCCTTATGGGGGATATTGGTCGATCATTTTCCGTCCAGTCATTATCCTCTTTTTTTGGTCATGGCCGTACCAGGCATCGTAGCCATGGGTTTTAACAGTCACAGTATCCTCGGGCTAATTGGCATTACCGTCATATTCAATCTGTTTATGGTATCCCGCAGTTCCCTCACGGATGCCTACACTATCTCAGCTGTATCTAAAGCGAAAGTCCACTATGGTGCCATCCGCCTTTTTGGATCCTTGGGTTCTGCCGCTGGGGCTTTTTTCGGAGGACTTTATATTGCCCATGTTGCCATCAAAACCCTTTGGATCCCCTTCATGGTTTTCAGCATCATGGCCGCCATTTTAGTGGTCAAGCTTCCTAAGGCACGGACCACGCGCGCTGGCACCGGATCCTTTTGGACAGCATTACGAGAGGCTTTAGCCAATCGCCAATTCTTGTTTTTTCTCATTGCCGGATTCCTAGTGCAAGAAACTCTCAGTGCCTACGATGGATTTTTTAGTCTCGCCTTTCATGATATTGGCGGAGCATTTCGAGACACAGGCTGGGCATTGGCACTAGGCTCTTTGTCTAACGTCCCGGCCATGCTATGGGCATCGAGACTTCTGCAAAATCATTCACCCCGCAAGGTTATGCTATTTTCAGCCGGAACTTATGTTCTGCGCTGGACACTAATGGCGATATTTCCAGTGCCTTGGATTTATATCGTACTTCAACTCCTGCACGGGTTGTCCTTTGGTTTGTTTTGGATATCCAGCGTGAGCTATGTCGCCCAGCACTTTCCGCCCCCCTTGAGAGCCACGGGGCAAAGCCTCTACAGTATGGTGAGTATCGGCATGGCCACCATCTCTGGCAATCTTATCAGCGGGATGGCTCTGGCTCGCGGGGGGCCTGTTCTGCTTTATACCTTCGCTGCCGTGAGCGCCGGTGCTGGATTTCTTGTCTTGGCCGCATTAAACCGGACATCAATCGCCGTAGCAAAAACATTAAATGAGTAAAATCCCTAGGCTACAGTCCATAGCAGTGCTCTTGTTGACACCTTATCCCGCCCCTAAAGCGGCCAAATTCCCAAAACCCAACGCCAGCGAATCCCAATTAAGGCCCAATGATTAGTATGCTCCCCGAATATAGGCAGATACGGACGCGTGGTAAAATTTCCGTAGCTCATTCATTTCCTGGTCACTAAACGGAGGCTGATGAATTGCAGAAAGATTCTGGTCTATTTGCTGAGTACTTTTGAATCCAGGTATAACCGATGAGACTCCCGGCTGATCCAATACCCACCTCAACGCTGCAGAAGCCATGCTGTCACGCCCGTTGGCTATCCACCGAATCTTATCGGCTAGCTCGACGCCTTTGGCAAATGGCAGGCCAGCAAATGTTTCTCCTACATTAAATGCCGCGCCGTCACGATTAAAGTGACGGTGGTCATCTTCGGCAAAAGTATCTCCGATGTGAAATTTTCCGGTCAACAACCCGCTTGCCAAAGGAACGCGAGCTAAAATGCCCACGTCGTGGGACGCTGCCTCGGGAAGCAATTCGAAAACAACTTTTTGCCGAAAAATATTCAAGATGACTTGTAAGGTGCTGACATTGGGATATCTCATCGCTTTTAACCCTTCATCAACCGTTTCCACGCTGACCCCATAATGACGTATCAACCCTTCCTCCTTTAGTCTGTCCAGGACTTCAAACACATCTCCTTGCTCAATCACCCACGTAGGAGGACAGTGTATTTGGTACAAATCGATCCCATCGCGGTTAAGACGCTGAAGACTGCCGACAAGATACGCCTTTACTTGATCATAGGAATAAGTGCTGGGATCCGAAATGTCTCCCGCTCGACAAAATTTGGTCGCAATAATAATGTCCTGACGCTTACCAAAGACCTTCCCCAACAGTCGCTCGGAACGTCCATCGCCGTAAACATCTGCCGTATCAAAAAAATTTACCCCGCACAGGGCAGCATGAGATAGTGCATCAAGCGCTTGCGCATCTTCAATAGTCTTGCCCCAGGACCCGCCCAATGCCCATGTCCCCAAACTGACTTGGCTAATTTTCCATCCCGTTTTGCCTAAAATTCGGTATTCCATCTCGTGCTATAACTCCTTTCACAACGTTCATGTCTCAGAATCCAAAGTACCATGTTCACGCCAATATTTCATAGCTAAACCAGGACCAATTCCTGAAATCTTGGGAATACCAGCCGAACTTTTGTTTTTTGTTTGTGCCATAAAGCCAACTCACCGCTATGATTCGGAAGGAATCATCTGCCAATGCGCCACGATTCACAGAAATGTTTCTCTGAGCAAGCCGGAACCATGAAAGTGATAAAAAACGCCGTATCGTTCTAATCTTTTGTCCTTTATACCCCTGTAATCCTTTTATACTAAGATATATCACTAGTTATTTCGTATTTATACCCGATAAATTTATTGCGTCACAGTTCAATTAATCCACCCAATTTGTTCTATGTGTAGTACAATCGTGCTGAACAGATTTTTCTGTTATGACTAATTGTTTAAATTAGTCGAGGGGTTCAAAGCTGGGAAGCTGGGAAACTGGAAGGAGGATAATCAATGCATAACGAAGACCAGCGGAAAAATCGAACAAAAACCTCTTACAAACTAGGGGTCGGCTTGGGTATTCTTTCCCTTGTCATTGCGGGGTGTGGAACAACAACCGCAGCCGCTCGACCGAGCAGCACCAAGACCGCCAATGCCAATCAGTCCACCAAAACCCAAAGTTCAGCATCCTTGAAGGTTGGAGATGCACTGGTCAAGGGCAAGAAAACGCCGGTATTACAAAACCATCAAGGATTGACCCTCTACTATTTCACTAAAGATACCCCCACTACGTCCCATTGCACCGGTGCTCATAACTGTGACAAAATTTGGCACGCGTTTACCACAAACTCTTCTCACGTGTCAGCTACAGGACTGTCCGGAAAACTCAGTGTGGTAAATGACATCCACGGAAAACAAGTGGCTTACAACGGGCATCTGTTGTATCTGTATTCCGGTGACACCAAACCTGGTCAGGCTTTGGGAGAAGGGTTTCTGAAAACCTGGTGGGTCGCAACCCCGACATTGAAGCCTTTAACTGGGCATTCTACCACTTCGAAAACAGGATCTTATGGAAGCGGCAGTTCCTCATCCTCAGGGGGATCCTCGTCCTCAGGGGGATCCTCGTCCTCAGGGGGATCCTCATCATCAAGCGGATGGTAGACGAAAGTCGAGTGGCCAGAAGTCAATCATTTCAAATGTTCGTCGGAGGAGAGATCCAAAATGACCTGCATAAGCTGTGGAAGAACTATCGGGGACGCTGACGCCAGGTTCTGCCCTTATTGCGGAACTTTGCAGAACCAGGGAACCTCCGCCTTATTTAGAACCGCACCTGTAGCCAAATGGTGGCGTCTTCTTTTGCCCGTCCTTGCTCTTATCGGGTCATTTTCTCCTTGGGTGAGAGTCGTGGGCCCCACTCGCAATACTATGGCTCAATGGGATGCCTACGGCCTCACTCTGATTTCTTGGATTTGGCTCGTATGGGATTTAGCTGCGGTAATCTTGGCCATCACCTGGGCGTCCATTCGTTCTGGCTGGTTGCGTGCTCTATGGTACCTTTTTGGAACCGTGTCTTTCGGAGTATCGGCCTCCGGGTTCATTTTCGTTCGCGTAGCATCCCGCGTGTCCTCATTGCTGGGTGCCCCAAGCCCTCTCAAATTGGACTATGGCCTATATGTTTTCACTCTCATTACGGGCGTATGGACCTTAACGGCATGGTTAGCATGGAAAGATAAACTGGCCGCCTAAATGCCCCTGGTTATCCATCCCATTCACTCGTCTCCCGCACGAAAACCGATAGAATTTCACTCACGCGGATCCACTTTTGCCGTATTATGCGCCGGGGACGATGCAAGAAAACTCATGTAATTTATCAGTGCGGCAAAGTCTTCTTGACCATACCCATTACGCACAGCCAAACGCATGAGATCAGCGGTCAATGAAGTCAACGGAATGGTCGTACAACAATCTCCAGCCTGTTCCAATGCCAAACGTAAATCTTTTAGCATCAAGGTCATCGTAAACCATGGCTGGTCCGGCGGATTAAAGGCCATCGGCACGCGGTACTTCATAGACGGTGATGCGATCACCGATTCCAACATATATTGCGCTACTTTCTCACGCGGCAATCCCGCACTTTCCGCCACCATCATGCCCTCAACAAATCCTTCGATTTGCAAAGCCAAATTCAAATTAATACCCAACTTTAACGCCAAAGCCTGACCCACATCCCCGACCCACTCAATGCGTGCAGTCAAAGGATCCAGCATAGACCTGACCTTTTCCAGCGCTGTTTGATCGCCGCCAATGAACATCAACAGTCTTCCTTCCTGAGCGGCATCGACACTGCCGGAAACCGGAGCCTCCAAGCGCACAGCGTTTCGAGCAGATACAATGCTGGAAACATGGCGACTCATTTTTGGACTAATGGTACTTGAATCCACCCAAACATGTTCAGCATCTAAAACCGCGGCAAGACCATGGGTATCGTTGTCCTTACCGACAACGTCTTGAATGGCCTGATCATCGGCCACCATGGACAGAATGTATTTGGCACCCAGAGCCACGTCCCGGGGATGGTCTGCCACCACCACCTGTCCGGGATATTGCTCGGCCAATTTTTCAGATTTTTCACGGGTTCGGTTGTAGACAACCAAATTATGTCCCGCCTTCAGCCATCTTTCGGCCATAGCCCGACCCATGGCTCCCAGGCCAATCAATCCGTAAGTCATGCTCTCATCCTTTCTCGCATGGTCTGTCTCGGCGCCCAAACTCTCGCCGGAAATCATATCATTTCCATGTTTCCTTTTGAAGACACGATGGCATTTCAAAATTTTCCGCGTCTGGTAAACAGTCTGAAGAAACCGGGGAACCAGCCTTTTTCTAACAGTAGACCAGCTTGATACCTTTTGCTTACACCAAATCTTGACCTATACCATTCCCGCCGCCCCGTATATCATACAGATCTTCTCTCAAAATTTCACAAGGGCGGCCACACACCCGTCGGTTGAGTTCTCACCGATGAATAGCCCCTTATAACGAAGAAAATTGGCCGAAGGATCGCGCACTCCCCCGCCATTAAAGCCGAAGTGCGATGCTGCTTGGAATCCCAGAAGCAGAACCTACGTATCCTCTATCGATGTGCAGAAAAGAGAATGTGCCGAAAAACCTGCCCTTAATTTGGCTGAATACCGATCGAATCATCAATGATAACAGCATAGATATCTCTTGGACCATGAACCCCTAAAATAAGCTGACCCTCAATATCTGCTGTCATACTGGGGCCAGCCACAATCTTCACCAAGGATGGCCAGAGTCCCTGGTCATGGGCATCTTGGTACAACTTCCCCATACCTTCATGAAATGAGAGCACAATTTGATCCTTCGCGATGAGAACAACATGAATCGGCGGCAAGAGACTCGGCAGCAAACTGCTGTCTTTTTGGCTATAAAGGCAGACACTGCCGGCATCTGCGGCTGCCCAGGCACACCCGGTTATCCCCAAAGACGCGTTAGCACACTGATGCCGGAATACTTCGGGATCATCTCCAGGGCTCCATATGCTGACCTTCTCGGGATTCCAGGTTCGTATCCACTCCCATTGGCCTAAACTTCCCCCCACTACGATAGGTTTTTCTTTGAAGGCATCGGCCGCGCTCAAATCCAGTATGAGGTCTTCCAATTCTTCGCGATGATTGATATGTAAAAGCTTGCCGGCATTGCTTTGCCATTTCTCTTCGAACTGCTGCACGATTGTTTCATCCACACCCAACATCTTATTCTCCTTTCTGGTTCCGATCCTGCCACCACTCGTGGAAAGTCTGGGGCGCCACTTGCGGAATTTCTCGGGTTTGCCCCCATCCGGCAAACATCCCCGGGATCAATCCGCTGGCATTGCGCCTTTTTCCATAGAATCGCTGCATAACCCGAGCCAGACTGATCGAACGCCTGTAGCCGGAGGCGGTTCCCCAAAAACGAGCCCAGGTTTTGAGAGTCCAGCCCACCATTCCCGAGTTCAAATGGCGTTTGATGACAATATGCCGCAAGGATACGATATGTTGGGGCAAGGAAATATCCATGGGACAAGCTTCCTGACAAGCATGGCATAATGTGCATAGCTTAGAGGGCAATTCCGGCAAAATTTGAAAATCCGTCAACAATGGCGTCTCGACGATACCTATGGGCCCGGGATAAACGCTGCCATAGGCATGCCCGCCGACTTCGCGAAACACTGGACAGACATTCAAGCATGCTCCACACCGAATACAACTCAAAACGTCCTCGAATTTCGTGCCGCGAAGCGCCATCCGCCCATTGTCGACCAAGATAACATGCCACTGTTCAGGTCCTTCCGCTGACCCGGAAGACTTCGGCGCATGAATCATCGTCGTATAGGACGATAAATGACGGCCAATGCCACTCATCGCCGGTTGTTGAATAATCTCCTGCAAAGATGTCCAGTTCTCCACCATTTTCTCAACACCCACAATAGATACCAATACCGGCGGCAAAGACGTGACCATATCTGCATTGCCTTCATTAGTAATGAGAACCAAAGTGCCGGTTTCCGCCACGAGAAAATTGCCCCCGGTCACGCCCATGTCCGCCTGCAAAAATTCTTGCCGCAGGCGCTCTCTCGCATAGCGCGTTAAATCCTCAATGTCATCACTGTGCGGAGGAGCAATTTTCTTTTGGGCAGCATCTTCTTGAAATAAGTCCGCCACTTGGTGGCGGTTACGGTGAACTGCCGGGGCCAAAATATGCGAGGGCTTCTCGTGCGCCAACTGGATGATATATTCTCCCAAATCCGTCTCGCGCACGGCAATACCCTCTTTGCCGAAGGCCTGGTTAAGCTCAATTTCTTCCGTTACCATAGACTTACTTTTAATAACCGACTTTACCTGGTTGGTTCTGGCAATATTTAAAGCAATGTCCACCGCGTCTTCAGCACGGGCCGCAAGATAGGTGTGTCCCCCATGCTCTTCCACTTGAGTGCGAAATCGCTCCAAAAGTTCAGGCAAATCATGAATCGCTTTCCGTTTTTGCCCTACAGCCACCGTCCGCGAGGCTTCAATATCGGGATTCGCACGGTAGACTTCTTGCTTGACGAGAGTAAATCTGCGGGTCACGAACCCGATAGTGTGCCGCATCGTTTGATTTTGCAAGGCCGCATCCCGTCTTTCGGGCCATGGTCTTTCATCAAATGGCAATTGTCCCGCCACTTTATTCTCCTCCCCCACGCACCAGTTCTTGTACATAAGCCGGTGTCAGTTTCTTTTGGTCGGCCAATTCCACCAATTCCGCCACGTGGCATACGGGAAGAGAAGACTTCTGGCGTCTTAACCGTCCTTCCAGATGAAGCAGGCAACCCAAATCAGCACTGGTTAAACACACCGCTTGAGCATCATCCACCACTCTTTGAATGTTTGCCAGCTTGTCATCCGCAAGAGCTGTGGAAAGAACCGGTTCGGTAAAACTATAGGTGCCGCCAAATCCACAACATTCTTCGGCATTTTCCGGCTCCCTCGCATCAATCCCCTTGTCTTTGAGAAATTCTTCCGCCCTTTCGGAGCCAGGCAGCAATCTACGCATGTGACATCCCAGATGATAGACTACGGGCAGACTCATATCGGTGGGAGCCAAGGATGCTTCGCCGTGACGATCAAGCCACATGCTCCACTCCTGCACTCTATGGGCTATTTTTTCAGCCCGTTTCTTCCACTCCCTCGCCTCCGTCTCGCTCTTTCTTTGCTGCAGAGCATCTTCATATAACAACTGGGGATACGTATTGATCACCATAGCTGCACAAGATCCAGACAAAGCCACAATATCTGCCGAGTCTTCGGGGGATCCACTCTCGAACACCTGAACAAAATTCCGAGCCATTACTGCCGCTTCATGTTGATAGCCCGCATTGTAGCTAAACTGTCCACAACACGTCTGGCGTTCAGGAAATTCCACCTGAATCCCCCGATTCTCCAGCACATGTACTGCGGCAATGGCAGCCTGAGGCCTTATCATATCCGCCAAACACGTTACAAACAATTGCACTGTTATCGGCATTCATTTCATCTTCTTTCCGCATTATCCAAGCCTTTATAGATACTTTATCAATTTTCCTGGAATCACAACAATTTTATAATTGGCAGATCGCCTACGATTCCGGTCAACCGCCTGAAAAAAGCCGCCCTCCCATCTTTTCATGACGGAAAAAGCGGCTTCTCATCCCCGTCCAGCGGATTTCTTGGCGCTCAAATTATCCGTTTATGCTCGAAAAGCACCAATTTCATTAACCAGACGACCCATCCCTTGAATTTCCACCGAAATCTTTTCGCCAGGCTCAAGCCATTTCTGGGAATCGGAGGGCATGCCCAAGATGACCCCCTCGGGCGTGCCGGTAAAGATGACATCTCCCGCACTCAAAGTCATATACCGGGAAATGTAGCTAATCAGCTCGCGACTAGAAAAAATCATATCTCTGGTATTCGCATGCTGCACAATTTCTTCATTTCGCCATCCGGTAATTTCCAAATTGTCAGGATCCTTTATCTCATCGGCCGTGACCAAATAGGGGCCCATCGGGGCAAAATGGTCGCACGATTTCCCTAATAGCCACTGGCCACTGCGAAATTGCAGGTCCCGTGCTGATACATCATTCCCGTTGCAATACCCCGCCACATAATCCAAGGCTTGCTCTTCAGGAATATGGGATCCGGATTTGCCGATAATTAGAACCAATTCCGCTTCATAATCCATCTGCCGGGCATCACCAGGAGGATTAATGACGCTCTTTGAACCACATACCGCATTATTATACTTATTAAACAACACGGGAGACTCCGGAATCGCCATTTTGGACTCTTGGGCATGAGAACGGTAATTGAGGCCCACACAGATAATTTTGCCAGGCCAAGGAACAGGAGCTAACAAGCTCGTGACGGAGATTGTCAAATCGATCCCTTTGCGGGTGATTTGATGAGTCCATTCGCGCAACTGACTCAAGAGGCCGGGGTTCTCCAATATCTGATTCATGCGAACAGAGGCGTTGTCCCCTCCAAAATATTCTTGCACCCGGGATATTGCAACATAACCCTGCGAAGAAACCCACACAGCTTCTTCGCGTCCATCGATTATGGCACTTGCCAGTTTCATTCCTTCATCTCCTAACTTATGTGCATACGGCAAAGCCTTTCACGCGTCAAGGCAATTATGGCGGCAATGAGTGGTCAAAGAGACACCGACTTGACTATACGGCCGAAGGAGTTGTGCGACCAGGCCTTTCCAGGGGCACGAAGCAAAACAACCTTTCGTTTATTCGGGTGCCGGGTCGACATTCTCCCCCTCCCTATCATCTTGTACCGCCTCGTTCAGGCGTTCTATCAATTCTTTATTCTGGCGACTCCTGGAAGAATACAATCTTGCAGCAAAAATCGTAATGATTTCCCGAACATCTTGGGTAAGTTCCTCGTCGTAGCAGATTTCATCGGACTGATTAGTCAAAACGACTTCCGTTTGAAACTCTTCACACAGGGAAAAGACCAATTCGGTGCCAAATCGCAACAGACGATCCTTATGAGCAATGACGAGTCGTTCCACCTCGTTCCGCATGATCCGCCGTAGGAGTTCCCGTAAACCCGTTCTATCATAGTCAAGACCTGACCCAAAGTCGCGAATCACCTCATAGGTCCAACCGTGTTGCGTGCAAAACTCGGATAACATCATCGCTTGTCTTTCCAAGGTATCCTTTTGGTCACGGTTTAACACACGGGCATAAACTATCGTCACGCGACCCCTATCGGGCACGGGATGAGATGCCATGAGCATTAATTCTTCGGAACGATATCGCCTGTGGCCGCCCGGCGTTCGTTCGGGTTTGAGTCGTCCTTCCGCTTCCCACCGGCGCAAGGTACTCTTCGATATTCCTAAGATTTTTGCCGCTTCTTCAACACTGAGCAACATAGCTAATATATAGCACAAATAGGAATTTTAATCAATAAATCCGATTTGTAGTAATTGTTCTATTCTCGGGGTCATAACGCACAGGCGTCGTAGGCTTGCCTCATTTGTAATTCTAGAGGGCTGTCGCATAGGTTTTTGGCCCCATGATCTTTTCGCCTGTTAAGAGAGTGGCCGATGCTAAAACCCCTAAGTCCACCCCGGCCACCGTTTTTCGCGTCACGTCAGCAACAGCCCGGAAGCGTTCGGGGTACATCTTGGCAAAGTCCTTGCTGATGACCGCCAGAAGTATGATCCGGGGCGAGTTTTCCTTCCCTTCCCCACGGCGCAAAGGAGAAATTGATACGCTTAAGGTTTGTGCGGCTTCACGAATAGTCACTAATTTGTCCATATTAGATAGCTTCGAATCGTTTTAATAGATTGCAAGGAAACTATTTAAACCTTCTTTGGAAAAGACACCGACTGCCTCATTCAGGCGCAATTTGAGAGGGCATTGGAAACCTACCGCAACGCCACGGGCAATCCTTCCTTATTAATCTCCGAACTTCTCTTCGCACAGTGTTTTCCCAACGCCCGCATCATGGGCGATTTGTTGGCTTTTTAAGCCACACTACTGGAAGTGTGGCTACAACCAGGCACAATGCTGCCAAATCAACAGCCATCGTTAAGCCCCGCCACTGGGCCACCGTACCCACTGCCCACGCCCCGAAGGCCCCCATGGTGCTTCCAATTCCCATTGTCAATCCCGACGCCATTCCCAGGTTGCCTGGCAATAGAGACTGACCGTAGACAATGACGACAGCACCCGCCCCATTCACTAAAAATCCCCACATAGCGACAGCTGTCCAAAACGCCCAGCCGGTACCGACTGTACCCATTCCAATCCACGCAGCCAGAGCAGAACCCAGAAGTGAAACGCCTAAGACCACTTTAGGCCCCATAACGTCAGAAAGAGTTCCACCCAAAAGATTCCCTATCATGCCTCCCGCATAAACCACCGCCAGCACGACACCACTTTCGGCCGAATTGCCGCGTCTATCCCAAATTATGGGAAGCAAGGTTAAAAGGCTCGCCGCACCCATGCTACGTAAAGCCACAATTCCCAAAAAGACCCTGCCCCGCTTCCATGCAGCCTTCCATGCACCCGAACTTGTTTTCACTGTCTTTGTTGGCTTATAAGGCATCGGAACGGTTTTCGCCATAGGATATAGAAAGACAGCACCTATCAACCCCGGGAGAGCCAACAAGGCCATTCCGGGAGCCCCCTTCCACTTCCACAACGCCACTACGGCCAAGGGTGCTAAAATGTGACCGACCATCCCGCTTACCATCCATCCGCTCATATGGCGTCCAGAATGCCCTTTATGCTGCAGGCTCACCAACGCGGCCATATGGGGATGAAAAGACGCGTTGCCGAGTCCACCCAACATCAGAGCCAGTGCGAATATACCGTAGCTCGGAGCCCAAGCCAGCCCCAGAGAATTGCCTAAAGCTCCAATTAACAGACCCCCAACGACAAACCATGGACCGCCCCGGCGGTCAGACCAGGCCCCCAATAATGGCTGCAAAGCTTGAGTGGTAAGCGCGAGCAATCCGGCCAGAAGACCCGCCTGACTTACCCCAAAGTGCCACCGTTGCATGAGAATGGGAAGAAGAGGCAGATATAACGTAGGATATCCGTCATTAATAGCATGTGCACTGCCCCAAACACAGGTTTGCATCCATGAAGACATCAAACCTTTGATTTGCCCATTTATCATTCTCAATTAGCAACAACCCCTCCGGCATACACCGAAGTCGAAAGCCGCTTTCCTGCCTTTCTCAACATGGGTAAACATGTTTAAATTCCTGAGTTTGCGCTCAGCACATCGTCTCTCGCGGTCAGACTATGCCCCTAGCCGGGACAGAATGTTGCGGGCCGAATTTTTGTCACAATCTGCCACAAGGAATCGGGACGGTGATACGTCGTCCGAGTCCACAGCGGCACCCTTTGGCGATAGCGACAGTCCGAACGTTTTTTCGAGGTGTAGCGCTCGTTGATGACATAAAGTTTTCTTTCGTAGCAATGCGCCTATGAACTCTCCCTCCACCTGGCCTCTACGAGGTCGAGGCGGGGGGGTTCGAGGTCACCCTCAGAAGTTCCTGGTTCTGCGACGTATGCGTGCGAGCCTTTGGCTTCGCATGTCTGATGTCGGTCT
>JAKBWA010000078.1 GCA_021841025.1 Bacillota bacterium
ACCCCGGGAAATTGCTGGTGGGATAAACGGTGGCCAGTCGGGAGGATCACTCCCAGGGTCTCACGACCCGCGACGCAACCACGGCGGTTTCCCCAGAATCTCCGCTCTTTAGGACGGGGAGATTCAATAGCAGTATTTGACTGAGCGAGCCGTGTCGTTCCATGAATCGCTTGCAGGGAATCTTCTGCTGTCGATATTAACGTAATGAAAGTACAACAACATCTTTCTGCTGCAGGCGAATAAAGGACGTGCTTATCCGTCTCCAGCAAATCGACACCTGAATTCCGTGTAGCATCCGTCGACATCTTCGTCCGCTAAAATTGACTCGGCATTCATCCCTGTCCCATTCCGGTGGTAATCACATCGTAAGTGACTTGACTTTGTTTTACCAAATGCTGTCTGCCTTTTCGATGTCCATGCCACGTTGCTGTCGATATTCTCCTATGGGCTTCAACCGAGAGGGCTTTTTAAATTCACTCTTCGCTAATAATGGGACAAGGACTATCGAAAGACATGGTTCGTGACAAACTCAGTACGATTATCCCTTCCTTTCGGAATGCAATCGCTAACCAAACGCTCACGTCAGTTCAAGAAAATTTGGAGAAGATTGTCTGAGAACTTGGTTTCGCCCACGTAGGGAATGCGCAGGCGGCTCGTTACATTACAAATCAAAATCCAAATATATTGCCTCGCGATCTTCCGGTTGAATATCAATGTGGGCAAATGTCGTGCCGGGATGGCGATGGTTGAGCAGGTTAAAAATAGTGGATAGCTTGGACTGGGGTGTTCACACTCTATATTTGGCATGTCTCAGTGATGAATCTGGTTCGGATTAGCGGCGGTTGTAGGGGAAAGGGGGACTGAATCAGTTCTGTTCTTCCTTGACCCGTATTGGTTGCAAAAGTTTTGCGTTAGGCAATTCGATTTTGATTCGGTTATGAGGCTAAGTTTTTGTCTAACCTATTTCCTATTTCTTTCGACTTTCTAATTCAATCCTACCGTATAATATAAGACAATTATGCTAGCCGTGTTTGGTGAGCGTTTGGTAGTCAGAAACGTTCGAAAGCGGTTAGTGAGCAGCAAAGGACGGGATCAGAACGAAAAAGTCATTAGAGCAATGGGTGGGTATCAATCCCCCGTATGGTCCGGCGGCGTTATTCGAAGGAATTGCGGGTATTATTTTTCTGATTGCATTGTTCTGGCCGCATATGTCGGTAGCCAACCTTCTTAAAAGTCTTCTGATCGGTGGCTTCTGGGCTGTCTATGGTTTTATCAGCTACTTAAGGGTTCAAAGTGAATCACCGCGACGCTAAAACCGGGAGATTGCCGCGTGATGGACCGAGGCGAAGGAATGGGATGACAAACGGAAAGAACAGCATCTCCATGTATTGCAACGGACCGCGTCTGTTAGTGTGGCGATCGTAGGTGTGTGCGCTTATGCTGTGGTTGGTCAATATGGATTTACAGGGATCCCACGTTGGGTTCTTTCTTGGTATGTTGGGCGTTTTGATCGGGGGTTGTGGTATTTAGTCATGCACCGCCGCCAGACGAGGCATTGGAATGAGTGTTGCTCAACTGGTCGAAGAGTTTCTTTTCCCCATTTCTGAACTCGCTACGTTATCTAGTTCCGTGACAGTTCCTCTCGAATTTTTGGTACCAATCTGGTGAAATATCTTTCAATTTTCCAGTCGAAATCGTGAGATTTTAGGGTTGTTCGCACGTACAGCCTGTATCATTTGTGTTTTCCGTCAGCGGGGTCTAATAATGGATCGGCCTTGCCGCCTCCATGTCGCCGCTAGGATGCTTCTGCGGACTTCAGGCAGAGACTCCTGGGCAACTTATGCTTCGCCTGTAGGGGTGTTAAGGGCCATCGCTGTCGGTTAGTAGCGGGCGTATTCAGTAGTGACTCCATGAAATTTTCGGACATCGCGTCCGCCTTAACCAAAGAGCGCTGGAACCCAGTGCTCTTTGGGCCAACCTCTGTGCTTTTGAAGTCCACATGGTTGCGACAAGGTCCCCCGTGTTACCGAGCCCACCGTCATAGCGCGAACCGTTAGGACATAGCATGAAGAGAAATAAGACTGGTGGACGAGGTGGCGTGAATGGAGCAGGAACCGAAACAGGTAGCAACAGCCGTAACAGGATTCACCATGTTGCTCTTAACCATTGCGCTGATAGTGTTTTCGGAACAAGGATATCATGCCACAGTGGATGCACTAAAGCTATTTTTTTCTGTCGTCTTTCCTTCTCTCCTTCCCTTTTTCATTTTGTCCGATGTTCTCCTGTCCACAGGGATGGTGCATTATTTGGGCGTATATTTGGAGCCGCTGATGCGTCCATTGTTTAATGTGCCCGGGGTGGGGTCCTTTGTGTTTTCCATGGGCCTCGCGGCCGGCTATCCTATGGATGCGGTACTCACGGCGAAATTTCGCCGTCAGGGACTGTGTACAAAAGTGGAAGGGGAAAGGTTATTGGCTTTTAGTAATAGTGCCGACCCCTTATTTATCTTTGGCGCTGTTGCTGTCGGCCTATTTGGACAACCAGCTTTAGGAGCGGTTCTGGCCTTAGCCCACTATACATCGGTTCTCATGGTGGGTATAACTTTCCGGTTTTATGGACGCCGTGAGGACCCAAGGATTCATGAAGACAACCTGGGAGTCAAAAGTCTAAACAAACGAGCAATGGACGCGATGATGCGAGGAAGGAAAGAAGATGGACGGCCTTATGGTCAGGTAATCAATGATGCCATAAAGGATTCCATGGGCACCCTCTTTATGATTATGAGCTTCATGGTCCTGTTTGCGGTTTTGCTGCGCGTTTTGTCGTACAGTGGACTTATAGCAGCTCTCGCTTTGCCATTTCGGGCACTCTTCCATGTATTGGAGTTGTCACCCCGTTTAGTGCCGGCGGCGGTTCAAGGATTATTTGAAATTGATTTGGGATCTGCGGCGGCAGCGCAGGCTCATGCGCCTCTGATACAGCAGCTGGTTGTGGTTTCGGCAATTATTGCCTGGTCAGGGTTGTCTGTTCATGGGCAGGTGGCCTCTGTTCTCGCGGACACCGACATTTCCATGAAACCATATCTTCTGGCACGATTTCTTCACGCGGTCTATGCGGGAGTGATGACCGTGGTGTTCTTCAAACCCGTGGAACTGACCCTAGGCCACACTCTGGTATTGCCGGTTGCGTCGTCGTGGGACTTTGTCACTATGACGCCTATTGTGCCCACTATGGGTTATGCTTTGCGTGTGGCAGGGTTGCTGATGGCGTTCTCCCTCGTGTTATTATTGTTGGCTATGATGATGGTGGTTATCTGGCGGTATTTTAGGGTTAAGATATCATCTTAACTTGGGCTGCCTGTCTTTCAATCTGCGTGGCCCTTGAATACAGTATGAACAAGAATAAGAGAACACTTGCATGGCCTTGCGGGTCGTATTGATCAGTCCTGCACGGTTATTTTGGATGGTTGAAGAGCTTCTTGGTTAAGAAGCCGCGTTAAGGCTATTCAAGAGGCTCTCAATACTGAGTGGTGGGCCGGAAACTCAAAGCGGTAGGGAAAATTTAACTGTTCGTGGGAAGGTGGTGTCTTTTTACCATGCGAGATTTGTTGGGCATTTCTCTCAAGTCCACGAAAATCAGTCTTTGTCTGGGCGCACCCCGTATGTTCCCGTCCTTTCTAGGCGAGGGTTCCAGCCGCCGAGCATTAAGAGCAATTTGACTGAAGAGAGAATACTGCAGCCCCAACGACAAGCCCCAAACTAACCACCCACAGTATACTGCTGACAACTGATGACGATGCGACAATACGTGACATGACGATTGTGAGAGAGGCCAGGAGCATTAATATCACTCACTGTCGTTTTGCGAGCGGCATTGAGATTCTGCTAGCTACCGTCGACCGATGGCCAATCATTTCTCTTCTTGAAAACCTTTCGCTCTTTCATAACGTTGTATCCTCTCCGAATTGATTAGAAAGCAATTATACACGCATTCTAAGAGCTCATAATGCTTCAAAATCCGAGTGGGTATTATCCGTTGCAGCAAGGCCATAAACACAAATCATCACTCTAATTAGTCACGGGAACTGTCGAGCGATCTTGCTTTCGGACGTAGTGTCCATGAAACCGTGTTATCGGGTATGGCCTATTGCTCCGTCATCTATATCTATGCCGGATCGATGACGGCGGTGTTCGTTAGACCCATAATATGGGCTTCGTTGCCAACGGGATCTTTTGCCTCTATGCCCTCAACGGTTTTCTGGTTGACTGCTGATGGTCTTGTTGATGACGGCTATTAGTGTGAGCTTATGATGGCGTCTGTTTTGTGGCGTATGCAATTTGGGGATAGCCCCTGGAATCGCGGGCGGTTTTCCATATCACCTCTTTTAGAGCCCGGAATACTGTATGACCAGGGCAAAGGGGGGGCACACTCGCATGATCCGAGAAATTGGCTTAACTCTATCAGCAATAGCAATGTTGGCTGTCAGCGTGGAATTTCTAGAACAACCTGTACGTTCTGGACCGGTGTTCCGTATTTTGGCGCTGGCGGGAGAAACGTTGTATTTTACCAATTTAATGCCAAGGATAGGAGCATTTTTGTTTCTTGCCTCAGCCGCCATTACGGTATTTTTATGGTTTCGTGCCCCTGATAGCCAATCTCATCAAAAATCTCTTATTGAAATCATTGAACTCGTAGCCTGGCTGTGGATGGCGTTGGCCTTACACTGAAACGGCACGCAATTTTTGCTATGATAATGCCAGAAGAAACGAATGGTGAGGACACAAATGGTAGATCTAACGGCGCATTTGGGCATTCCCTTTTCGTGGACGGGACATCAAGATGATCCGCTTCATCCTTTAATCGATGCCGGGTATGAACAGCATGTGGCACGGAGCCTGGAAGAATTGCGCCCATTTCTCGAAGATCCCGATGCCAATGGCCCTATGTATGTTTACCATGTTTATGAAGGCGTTCATCTGAAGAGCGAAAAGGACCGTATTCGGCAATCGGGTCTTGGCATCGATCTGACTATGTTGTGGCCGGGTCAATTGACCCGGGAATGGTTTAAGACAGCGGGACATAATCATAGTGGGGCCAGACGGTCAACAGCTTTGGGTGAATTGGTGGAAGTGGTTAATGGGCAAGGAATATTTCTCTTGCAATCTGTTAGAAACGACAGAATTTCAGAAACGTTGCTCGTGTCCGCACAAGCCGGGGAGTGGGTCTTGATCCCCCCCGGCTTCGAACACGTCACTTTAAATACCGGTCAAGATGTATTGGCTTTGACTTTTTTGCACGCGCAAGACATTTATTTGGACTACGAAAGCATGGCCCGTCACCGCGGAGCGGGTCTATGGATTGGACCGGACGGATACCGGGTCAATTCCAGCTATCAGGATGTCGGAGTAATCCGTCGGCTCAAAGCCCACGAGCTGGTTAAAAATCCGGCGCCGAACGTGCCCTTGTATGAACTGGTGGTAAAATATCCCGAGCGTTTTCAATTTCTGTTTGATCCTTCGAAGCCATTCCCGTGGGCTTGACGTTTCCCGGAGCCGGTACCATCTTAGGATCGCGAAAGTCATGCGGTTTAAGTACATCCAGGGGGGATGATTCCGGCATATCGATACAGATGACAATGCCTCCTTGTTCAAGCACATGCGCATACTTTTCTGCCCACGGGCGAGAAAGACCCAGAAGGCGGATTTGGCGGGACAAGTCCAGAAAAGCATAGGGACTGAGATCGTGAGACAAAGGTCCCACAACCACCACACTGTCCCTGGATTTTCGCAATAGCAAAGACAAGATTCCCATGTTCTGGATTTTGTCCTGACATGACAACAAAGATGCGGAGTTATTGAACCATCCAAATATCCTTGGCATTTCAATCACCTCTCCACCCTTAGTATCCCAGCTCTGGATGAATTCATGATGGTAATTGAGTCCATTTTGTGAATGGTACCGGGAACATCCTAGAGTCTAGGTATGGGTTCTAAGCCAGAGGACTGCTCCATGGATTTGCGTCTCTACCCATTCCTTGAGATTGATCCAGAATTGTGCCCAAAACCCTAACGGCACACCATGCGTTTTAGATGAGACCGACCGGGGATCTAAAATCGGACGCACCTTGGTTTTTGCAGGGTGTTCTTTCACCTCGTGCGGTTTAAGGGGAGAAATGGGGACGTTCTTTTGAAAATGATAGTGGTATTGAATACGAACTTGGGTTGATGCCTGTGAAGCCGATAATGTGCCCGGATTATAATTCCAATTGATCGTAATATCCTTGCGGATACCGTCATAAAGACCAATGTGCCAATGGTCCTGGAGATCGGCAAAGTATCCATGGCCCCAAGTGGGATCACTGACAATCCAGCCAGCCTTGGGTAAGTAAAATTCCACCCATTGGTGAAAGCCTCCTTGTCCGCTGCCGTTGCTTGTGACATACCCGCCGACAAACCTGGCCGGGATTTTGGCGGTGCGTAAGAGCCCAATGTACAAATCGGCGAAATCACTGCAAATACCCAAATGAGAGGTGGCTGTAGCCACCGCGCTTCCCGATGCTTGGAGGGAGTAATTATAGTGGATATTGCGGACAATCCACTGAAAAATCGCATGAGCTTTTTGCTCGGGATTTTCTGTGGATTTTAGTATAGACTGGTCAATGTGTTTCAAAGTGGGCGAATTTGTGTCCACTTGCTCCGACTCCAGCCGGGGATTGGTGTAAAACTTATACACTTGCGAATGGACATTATAAGGCGGATACGACGCAGGCAAATGGTAACTGACATCGGAAGACACCGCCTCATAATCCAGCGTCAAGGAGACAGAGTGGTGAGGGCGAATTTCCGGCCAGCTGAATGTGCCGATTAAATTTCCGTATTGGTCATGATGCAAGCTGTTCGGGGGCGTGCTTTCGTGCACCAATTTCACCTGGGAATAGCTGGTTTCTGGTGCCAACAGAGCGACGGATGCGGTGACATCATAGGCTGGGGCACCCGTGGTGTTTGATAAGGTGATGACTTGGGTAAAGCTATATTGTGCAGGTAAAGTGGGATCGGCAACGGGTGAAGCGATGCTAAAATTGGTGACAGCCGCCCAAGCCTGACCACCTGCCATACAAACCGCCAAACTGAAGGTGACAGCGGCACTCGCCAAGAGTTTCTTTGGCATGCTTTTCCCCCTTACTTTCTCCCCATTCATTATAGCCGCTGCCCAACTTGTTGGGTAAGGATTGGTCAGGCAAAAATATCATCCACAACCATTGCCGGCTATTTCGATCATAGACGCAATGTGGCTTGATGAATCGGCTCGACTTGAGACGTGCCCCACTTTTTTGCCGATGTCGATGCCCGTGACAGAAGTAAAAATCCCATTGCCGGTCCCGATGTAGACAGGGCATTGACGCGCCATCCCTTGCTCCTTATTCCTTATGGCGTCTTGGGCAGCGTCTCTTCTCTCATCACCCCTAGGGCTTACCGAAGAACGTCTTGCTGGCACCAAGGAACTGAGCTGATTTGAGAGTCTCAGAATCCTCGGGCCATCACCCGCCCAGGGAGGGCAAAGTCATGTTCTGTAGTTTTCCCGGTGGGATGAATCCTGCTGAAGTATTTTACCGGATTCATGAAGGCTTAGGAAAGACTTGACACGCGAGGTAAATAGCCTCATTGCCTCAGGCCCCAATCATGATGCCATGTTCTGCCAAGGTATTGCCATAGTGCGCTAAAGAGTCCATGGCCTGCGTTATTGACTGGATCAGAGTCATAGCGAAAATCCTCGTCACAAGACTCATGGCGAGTTGGCTGTAATTTGCGTGTTTAGGCCAAAAATTTTTGATGGACCAAGCCTAAGAGCAGCTCGTCTTCATGGCTATGATAAAGAAAATTTAGGCGGGCTATAACCCTATGGGTTCTTCACACATAGCCTGCCATGTCTTTGTCCAGGTAGGGGGAATTGGTTCATGTGCTGTCTTGAGGTGCCGCATCCGCGACAATCTTCTCGCCATAGGGTGATCGGTTGACAATTCGGAATGGAGACCGGGATACAATACAAAAAGTCCCAGGTCACTGTGAACTGGGACTTTCATTTATACAAAATTAACGAACTTTTTCTACCTCGGAGCGGATGTCCTCTAATTTCACATAGCGGTCGCAGGCATTTTCGAGTTCAGACGAAATCATTCCTCTCGTGCCCACTCCGACAATTTCCTTGCCTCGGGACCGAATCAATTCTACGGCACGTTCAAAATCACCGTCGCCGGACATTAGTACAGCAACGTCGTAGCGATTTACCGTACTAAACATATCGATGACAATCTCGATGTCAAGGTTGGCCCGTCGAATGATTGAACTGGAACTTTGATCTAATGTTTCTTTTATGGATTTTTCCCGTATGGTAAAACCGAGATGGCGCAATGCGGTAAGAAAATCCCGCTGGCTGTTATCGGGAGGCACCTGTACACCGGTATAATAGAAAGCATTGTAAATTTCCCGCCCGCGTGTAAAATATTCGATTACGCGCGCAAAATCTAAATGCCATCCTAACACCCGTTGCGCATAAAACATGTTGGCGCCGTCAACAAATATTGCCACCCGTTCATTACTATAATCCACGTTTTCCTCCTTAATAACGCTTGCCATTTTCTATTACTTCTACATAATTCGAATTCAAGTGCCCGGTTTGGGGCATGAGACAATAATCCACTTTTATCATACTTAATCCTGCGCTGAACATAACTGTTTTATCGCAAATGGACCAAGAAATTTGTCCCAAGAAGGTCCTAGGATAGAGTATGATCGTGATGACAGAAATTTGTATAAGTCCTGACGATAATAGGGGACACAGCATGAGCAGAATAGCATAAGGAACAGAGTAAAAGCAGAAGCGGAAGCCAGAGGCAGGGCGGAAGGAAGGAAGGAAGATCGCGCATGAAATCCGGAATCAATATCACGGTAATCGGCGGAGGCAGTTCGTATACGCCAGAACTTATTGCCGGGCTTATTGGGGTCGAGGATTTGCCTATGGAGCGGGTTGTTTTGATAGATATCCCAGAAGCTCGGAAGAAAATGGAGAGCGTAAGGTCTTTTTGCCAACGCTTGCTGGATCACAATGATCCGGCCCGGAAATTTAGTCTGGAAACCAGTTTCGATTTGCCGCAGGCTTTGTCTGGAGCCGACTTCGTCTTGAGTCAAATTCGAGTCGGCGGGATGGAGAAAAGGGCTTTGGATGAACAAATTCCCCTCAAATACGGGGCTATCGGGCAAGAAACCGTGGGAGCAGGGGGATTTGCCAATGCCTTAAGAACCATCCCTGTGGCTTTGGATATTGCAAAAGAAGTGGAAAGGATCCGTCCTCATGCCCGCCTTATCAACTTCACCAACCCTTCGGGAATGGTGACCGAAGCATTGTTGCGCTACACATTCATTGATACCATTGGTCTTTGCAACGTGCCGATAACCATTGAAAGAACCATTGCCCAAGCTCTTCAGGTGCCGCCCGATGACATCAGACTGGACATTTTTGGCTTGAATCACTTATCGTTTGTCCGCCATGTCTATCTTAACGGCCGTGACATTATCTCTGAAGTTTTGGCGTATTTGAAAGGAGCCCATGCCGACCAAAGTTTGATGGCCAACATTCCCGAACAGAAATGGGAGCCTTACATGTTGGAAGCCTTCCCCATGATTCCGAACCCCTATCTGCAGTACTACTGGAATTCCGAGAGCGCTTTGAAACAACAATTAGACGACTGGCACCAGGGCATGGGAACTCGAGCGACTCAGGTGATGAAGATTGAACAAGATTTGTTTGAACTGTATGATGATCCCTCCCAACAACAGTTGCCCGATCTTCTAATGAGGCGAGGGGGAGCCTATTACAGTTCAGTGGCCGTTATGCTCATCGAATCTCTGGCGTTAAACCGGACCCGGGAGCTGGTCGTTAATGTCAGAAACCAAGGATCACTGCCTGAGTTGCCGTGGGATAGCGTGGTCGAGATACCGGCTGTGGTTGACGGTCGAGGAGCTAGGGGTGTGAGCGGGGGATCTATCCCTTTGGCAGTGAAAGGACTGATTCAACAAGTGAAGGCCTATGAAGAGCTGACGATCGAGGCGGCGGTGCAAGGCGATAGAAATAAAGCCTTAGCCGCACTTATTACGAATCCTTTGGTACCTTCCAGCGATGTGGCCAAGAAAATTCTGGATGATATTTTGCATGAGAATAGAGTTTACTTGGGGAGATTTAGCCAATGAAACACAAACTTTATATGGGAGTGGATGGTGGAGCAAGCAAAACCGATGTCATTTTGGCCCAAGATGGAAAAATATTGAAGGTTGTGCGAGGGGGACCTTCGAATCCGCAAGGTCCTATGGGGCTGGAAGGGGCCATGGATCAACTGGCCCAGGCTATTTCCGAAGCCACTCAAGGCTATGATCGCCATAATTTGTATCCGGCAGTACTGGGGTTGGCGGGGGCTGATTTTCCCGAAGATGTGGAAATGATATCTGAACAACTGAATAAGCGCGTGCCCTGGCTTCGTTATTCGATTGTTAATGACACAGAAATTGCGCTGTTGGGAGGATCTCGGCAAGGATACGGTATCGTCGCGATTTGTGGTACTGCCACGAACGTGCTGGGGATTCATCCAGACGGTCGGCGATGTCAAATTGGCGGCTTGGGTTATGAATTTGGTGATTTTGGGGGAGGCGCTGATTTAGCCCGAGAAGTTCTTCATGTGGCCTTTTGCAGTTACGAAAGACGGGGTCCTAAGACCTCTTTAGAGGCCGGAGTGCTCGAACGAATGAATCAAAAGGATTATGAGACATTAAAGCGGGGCATGTATTTTCATACTATACATCCCTTGGCGTTTTTGGCGCTGGTGCCTTTGTGCTTTGAAAAGGCTCTTGAAGGAGATGATGTGGCGGCGGGACTTTTAAAAAGAATGGCGCAATCTTTGGCCGAAACCGTTATCGCGACGGCTAAGCAGTTGCGGTGGGAAGAAGGAACGTTTGAAGTGATTTTGGCAGGTTCTTTATGGGAGGGGGCATCACCTGTGCTGCACGATCATTTTCGTCACCTGCTCCATCAAGTCTATCCTTTGTGTGATATTCACCTGCCGGAACTGTCGCCGGGGATGGGAGCCATACTAAAAGCCGTGCAAAATGATTCGCAGTCTGTGGCCCTATGGCGCCAGCAGCTGCGGGAGCAAAAGGATTTAGCGTAACCAGACCAAAATTTTGCTAAGGGCGTTCGAATAATTGGCGCAGCTCCCGCCGCCTAGGAATCGGGCAGACCACAGTAATCATATCGCCTCGGCGCAAGATCGTCGATCCACGCGGAATAAGGTGTTCGCGGCGGCGGGAGATACCGATAATTAATGTGTCTTCCGGCAGCTTTAAGTCCTTCAACCGAACATTTACCGCCTCTTGACTGAGAACCTCCAGTTCCATCATGGATGACCACATGTCTTGACCGCTCAGATTTGACGCCCGAGAGCGGATCAACATCTCTAACAACTGCATGGAGGCAATAGGGGCTGCGAAAGGAATGAAGTCTTGACGTTCCGCTTCGTCCCGCGCTTCAGTCGGAACATCTATGATGACATAATCCGGATTTATGACGTTCCGCAATTGTTGGGCCCATTCGATGTGCTTTTTCCATTCACTTGATCCTAAAAGGGCCACCACTCTGATGACTTGGGCATGAATGGCGGCATTAGCCAGTGCCTGTTCTCCATCATCATAGCTGAGAACCACGTAATCCTGGGAAGCCAGGTGGATGGCAATAGGCTTAACCCAGTGGCTCGGACCTAGCAGCATAATTTGTTGCTTGGGGCTCGGATTGGCTGGGCTGAAGCGGTGAAAAACAGGGGGAAACACTAACGCTGAAATGACGGAGGTGAGGATCATGGCGAGATAGATGGACTCGGAAATGATATGAGCCTCGAACAAGATCAAAGAACCGTCCACAGTCACTGACAAGCGGGTGGCTAAGAAGGCATTCATGGCAATGGTTTCCCGCCTTGGGGACAACTGCCGCAAGATCAGGGAAGTACCGACGCTGATAAGGACGACAGCGATGAGAAACGACATCGTTAAAATCCATATGTGGTCAGATTTAAAGGCCGGACGCAGGTTTAAATTGCTGTCGACCGTGACAAAAAGAAGGGGATAAAATATCCAAAGCCAGGGCATCCAATTTATCCTGCAAGATCTCCCGGTCGCGGCCGACCACCATCGAAACGACGACTCCAGCCAAAAATGCCCCCAGAACGGTAATGGTGCCTAAAGTCTCAGCCAGAGCGATGAAAAGGATATGATCATCACAATCCCACGGACCCTGATTTGACTCGTTACCGTGTCTTGACCATTGCCAAACCATGCCCGGTGCAAGAAACGCGAGGTGGTTTTCGCAATGACTAAGGGCACAAACATGAGGATGACAAGGAATATGCGCAAAACTGCGCCTTGGTGGTTTCAAGCTGCCAAGGCGGTTACGCCCATGAGGGTGATAAAATCGACCAATAGCCCGATGCTCAGGATCCATTGTCCGAAGTTGGTGTCAACCAAGCCTCGTTCTTTTAAGGTCGGCAAGAGAACGGTTGGCGCGCTGGAGGCAAGTAACAAAGAAATAGGAATCCTCATGGGAATAATGTGAAGTGTTAAGACCACAAAGCCTTCGATAAATCCGAGGCCCATCCATAGGACAAGGACAGGCCCGAGCCGCCGTCCATGTTGGAGTCCCGGGTGGTCGTGGTTGACCCAAGCATCCAAATTGGTTTCGAGCCCGTAGAGAAACATAATATAAGATAGGCCGAACAGCGAGAGAAAACTGATAGGGCCAGAGATCCGAATCCATGTCAGACCACTCTTGCCGAAGATAATCCCGAGCAATATTTCCACGGCAGCAATGGGAATTTTCGTTTTGGTGCGCAATAAGATCCATGGAGCCATTAATGCTACAATGGATACGACTAATATGGATAGGATGACGTTCAACATAGGCCTCCACTGTGGTGAAGAGATTCTTCGGACAAATCGACCGAACTGGTGTATCAGAATGCTTTTCGTGATACACGACTGTTGCAGTTGGCATGCATGTTTTAGCGTACAAAATGGATCTAAGATTGCTCACAAAGTCCAAAGAGGGTACCATAAAGATATGAAACACTATGGGTACGCGCTTATGGTAACGGGAGGGGCCCTCGTGATCGCGGGATGCGGTTTTAGTCGCCCCTCTGCCATCACTCACAATTCAAAGCCCCAAGCGGTTGCCAAAGAAATTCTGGCACGCATGTCATCCTGGAAGCGTGTGAGAACTACTGTCCAGCAAACTCAGGGGCCCAAAAATTCGCCTGGCCACACTGTGAATTATGAGATTACTAGTAATCTCAGCAATGGTCAATATGTGATTAATCTCAAGGGGAGCCATCCCGTGTCGGTGTATGTCAATACCCACGAAACGATCTGGTACCCCCAGCACGCAACCCATTATTCGGTTCTGGCCAAATTGCCAACCGATGATATGCCCTGGACTGTGGCCGGAGAATTGCCTCAATTGCTTAAGAAGGCTCAGATTCAGTCGATGCGGGTGAAAGGAAATGTGGTGACCCTCAATATGAGTGTACCCCTGTCTTCTTCCCAAACCAAAACTCCCGCGACTTTTGTCTTTAACACGGCCACCGATAGGCCCGAATCGTTTAGCCTCCAACTGGGAAGGAACCATGTTGTGAAGGAGGACTTCACGCATTTTCAGGTGAATCCTTCGTTGGCCTCCGGAACATTCACCTTTACCCCGCCTCATGGGGTGACTCCGGCCATCTCTGTGACCAAGACGGGAACAGCCTTAAACCTCGCCAAGAGTCAGTTGAATTTTCCTATTGTCCTCCCGCCTCAGGGGGCAGGGTTGACACTGGATGCTATAAATACCGGAACAAATTCGAAGAACCAGCGTTTCGTAATTCTTACCTTCACGGCCAAGAATTCTAGCTCTGTTTTGGTCACAGAAAGCCTCAAGCAGGGATCCACCGTGAAATTGCCCTCAGGTGTCAGTTCGACCACGGAAACCGTAGGCTCCCTTGCAGTGGCATTGGCTAATATGCCTAATCATATGGTTGAAGCGGGTTTTTTGGATCACAAAACGCAGGTGATTATTGAAGGCAATGCCGCCACGGTGGATAGTCTCTTAAATGACTGGGGGAATATTTCGTCTCTCAATGCGACTTCGTCTTCCGCCCCGTCATCTACTTCGCCATCGTCTTCTTCCTCTTCCCCGTCTGCGTGATAGGGATGAAGGTGGTACAATAAGACCAAGTGTCAAGGAGGGGGCCCTATGAAGCACGGGGGATGGGGATTCTCTTCCGGAACATTTGGCGAACTTGTTCAAGGAGTAATCAACGAAACTCCGTTTCTAGTGACAATCCCAATAAGGTGGGGGACCAGGGCCAAATTTATTCCCGGGGAGAATCAGGATGTGGTGGTATATCCCACACATCGTAAGAAGGCGCAATTGGCCGCAACCCTGGCATGCCGCACACTGAAAAAACCAGGAGGAACCTTAAGCATCTCATCGGTTATTCCCATCGGCAAGGGTCTGGCATCGAGTTCGGCTGATATTGTGGCATCAATTCGTGCAGTCGCTGCTGCATATGATCGGACCTTGCCGGCTGCTGTGATTGCTCGTTTGGCGGCAGAAGTCGAGCCATCCGATGGAGTGATGTACGGTCACATGGTGGTCTTTGAGCCGGTTAAGGGAATTCTTTTGGAGAAGTGGCCCAAGGCTCCTCATGCTGTTATTGTTGGTCTAGTCGGTCACGGTCGGGTCAATACCGCTTTGCATCATGAGTCCCGGGAGCCCTATGCTCCTCATCACCAAGATCGGTTGCGAGAAGCCTTAAAGATTGCACGGGATGCGGCATATGCCCATGATGTCAAAGGACTCGGGGAAGCGGGGTTAATTTCGTCGGAGGTGGAATGGGAGAGAAATCGTGAAGACCGTATTCTAAGGCAGATCATTGATGAAGCATACGCGCATCATTGGGGCGTCATCACGGCTCATAGTGGGACAGCTCGCGGATACATATTTTCGCCCCGGGATTTCTCCAACAGGGAAATTGCGCAGGCTGAACGATTTCTGCGTTCTCTTCACCGCGGGCCCGTTTTTCGGTTATGGACGATGACGCGCACAGGCCAAATGCAAGGGCAATTTGAGGTCGATCTCGCGAACACCCAGATTAGAGACCGTCACGAAGCCTAGTCCATCACGAAGAGCGGCAAGGTTTTACACCGAAGTTTTTGCCCAACGGTGTTCAAGATAGCTAACGGGCAAACTGAATCCCCATAAGGCCGCTAAAAAAATCAGGGCAGTGGAGCGGCCGAAGTGCCTGGCAAACAGCCCGGGTGCCAACATTAAGCCGTTATTGACTAAGGGGTTGATATGGCCGAATATGGGAAGGCCCAAGACCATTACTGCCCCCCACAACACAACGCCAAAAAACAAACCTTTTTGCCAGTATGGAGCCCGGAAATATCGGGAAATCCAGTGGTGGTAAAGGTAGACCAAAATGCCGCCAATGACGATTTCGAGAATGAATCCACTGATTATGGCTATTTTGAGATTAAGCGTGAGAAAACTTCCATCCCATAAGGCCACGTTAAGAACCGGGGCGCCGAACATAGGTGCGGTGGCCAATAATAGATCAAAAACGACAGTGCTGACGAGACTTAAAACCAGAGGGCGGATACAAGACACGGGAACTTTCGGCATAATTTTCCTCCTGATACGACGTAGGTCAGGGACTTAGACAAGGACCGTTTGCCAGGAATGTACGCGGGCAGTTCCCTCGTCATGATGGTAATATTCGTTAAGATAAGAAGAGCCTGGGAAAAAGGATGACACCCACTTTAGACAGCAGCTAAAGTTTGAAGTCAGCTTTTTAAGTGAGGTGTGTTCTTCTGTAGCCGGGGATGACGAGGAGGATAATTTTTATGGATAAGATTCGTTGGGGAATTCTTGGCACGGCTGGAATTGTTCGTGGAGCATTTTTGCCGGCATTGCAGGAGGCACAGGGAGGGATTGCCTGGCGTATTGGCAGCCGTAATGCGGAAAGTGCCAAATTATTCGCCCAAACCCATGGTGTCATTCATGCCAGCGGAAGTTATCAAGAGGTATTAGAAGATGATCAGGTTGATGCTTTCTATATACCTTTGCCCAATCATCTCCACTACGAATGGACAAAGGCATTATTGAACACCAAGAAGCCCATCTTGTGTGAGAAACCGTTAACGGGCTCTTTAGCCCTCACAAAAGATCTGGTGGAGCGGGCGAAAGAGCAACATGCTCTCTTGTGGGAAGCTTATGCGTTTCAGTTTCAACCTCAATGGCATAGGATCAAGCAACTGATTTTAGATCGCGCTATTGGTGAACTGCAGGAAATCCATGGAACGTTTAATACGAAACTGGAGCGAAAAGACGATGTGAGATGGGTGAAAGCTTATGACGGCGGGGCTTTCAATGATTTGGGATGCTACCCGGTTCATGTTACAGAGCTTCTCATGAAATCTCTTCCCCATAAGGTTTTAGCGCAAGCTGAATTCTCTGGCGAGGTCGATGGATTGGTGTGGGGGGCATTAACTTATTCCGGCAATCCCATGATGCAGTTATTCATGAATGTGTCCTTTTTTCGCCCCTATGACACTTTTACTCGTTTTGTGGGGACTAAGGGAGAGATTCGGGTAGATAAAATGTATCATCCCGGAGCTGGCGATGGCATCGAGTTGCGTCAGGAGAACCGGGTGGTCAGAGAATATCCGATGAAAGGACAGCTTCCTTTCACCGATATGATTTCCCATATTCACCAAGTCATAAGAGGCGAAAAGGAACCCATGCAGCTAGTAACCGAGACCGCTCTGCCTACTGCCGAGGCTATGGACTTAATGCGCCGCCAATGGCTCAAAGACAACTGACGCGAAACCTGGACAGGCATCTGACATGATGGCAGAAATGCCCTTTTGGTTATAGGGGAAAATGCGCAATTCATCTCATAAATACTCAAGCGCCCTATCTGGTCTTGCGGCCAGGCTCACCGTATCCGGGGAGATTTTCCGTTCAGGATAAAAAGCGGGATGGGGGAGTGTTGGCGTGTTCATGCTTGGCTTTCATGTAACCTTGCCAAAATCCCTGGTGGCGTTCTAAGAAACGGCCTTGCTGACATCCGGCCTTGATAACCCGTGAAGCGTACAGACGAAGAAGCCAAAGGCCACGGTGAATTCCTTTAAGGTTAAAGAGCGCAAAGCGCGCGTCATTGAGCATTAAGTCAATATCGACGGGAATGCTTTCATCACGAGTGCCTCCTTGGGCTGCCGACAGATGATAGAGAGAGGCTTTGTGATTGAACCAGATGCCGTAGCCAGCGCGTTTTATGCGCCAGGAGACGTCTGTATCTTCGCGAAAGGCGGAATGGGTATAGCGCTCGTCAAATCCTCCAATGCTGATGAGTGCCGTCCGGCGAAACGCCATATTGCACCCTCTCACACTGTAGGCCGTGGTGGAAAAATCTGACCCAAAGCCGGGTTCCCGTGATCCCGAATATCCCATCCACCCGACTCGGCGACGAACCTGCAAGGGCTTTTGGCCTGGCTCGAGAATTCTTCCTGCTGATGCGCCTAGAGAGGGGCTGGCGAGAAAGGGGTCGACATGTTCAGCAAGGAACAGGGAATTGGGGATATGGACGTCGTCGTCCACAAATACCATAATTTCTCCGCGAGCGTTTTTGATGCCGATATTGCGTGCATGGGTTAGGCTCGGATGAGGGGTTTTGATCCACCGGATTTTGCCCTGTTCTTGCCAGCCGTGCAGCCGATTTTGGGTGGCTATGTTGTGAGATGGATCTTGATCTACCACGAGAATCTCGTAGTCTGAATAGTCTTGGCTGAGAAGATCACGCACTGTGTTGGTCAGGCTTTCGTCCCGGTGATAGGTAGCGACAATTACGGATATTGGCGGTAAGGATTTTTCCAATGAATGTCTCACACCTTGCTGTCTGATCTAGGACGCATTGAGAATGATAACGGATCCGCAACAGAGAAGCCAGAGAAATGCCGATGGGCATAAATCCTGAACAAATCCTTGACTCCCATTTTAGCGCCCGGCACAAGTCTTGGCGCTTAAAGACTTTAGGTTTGTGGTTTTCCCTTGGCGTTTGGGACAGATCTTAATTTAAATGATGCCCTGGCGTTTGTGGCGGAGGCGATACAACCGGGCTTGATAAAGGGCCTGCGGATCTTTTAAAAGGATACGCAAGCCTTCCCACAACTTGCCGAGATTCTTGGTTCGCACCCCTTCTGCAATGTGATCCCAACCGATTCGTCCTCTGTACAGGCGTTGATCCCATTGGCTGAAATGGAGCAAGGGAAAATAATGCACGACAATATAGGCTTCGCTTTGGGCCATGGTAGCCACATCGTTATGAGCTCCTTTCTCATGGTCGTAGTAGTCTACCAGTATGCTCTTAGTGTAGGAAGCTTGATACCCTTGAGACAATATGCTTAACCACAGAAGCCAGTCGTCGGCTCCGGGATAAGGAAGATGAAGATTGTCTTGGCCAAAGTGCAGATCATTTAGGGCTTGGCGCCGCATTAACACTTGACTGGGGGAGATGAGTTGATTGGCAACCTTGAGGTCTTCCAGCACCAGATTTGGATGCCGCTTATCATAAAGGGGATGTTGTGCGCCCAGGCCTTTGTCGCTTTCAATCACATTGACATTACACGCGACAAATCCGAGTTCCGGACGTTCTTCCAACATGGAAGTCAAAGTGGTTAGAAATTTAGGACGCCAGGCATCGTCTTGGTCCAAAAATGCACAATATTTGACGTCCTGGGGCAATTTGTCCAGACCCCAAAGCCGCGTCTTAAAGACTCCTTCATTTGTCTCGCGATAATAGTATTGGACCGGATAGTCGCTAATGAGATTCTCCACGCTTTCGTGGCGCGGTGGGCCGTCGTCAATGACAATAACCGAAAGAGGCTCTGTAATTTCTTCCTGGTTAAAGATACTGTCGAGGCAACGCCTTATGAAGGCGCGCCCATAATACGCTGGAACCACTACGCCATAACTCATGTATCGATCACCTGGCTCATGACTCTATCCATTTTGGACGCTACTATGGACCACTGATAACTTTGAGCATGCCGAAAGGCTCGTTGGCTCATCACCCACGTTTTGTCTTTTTCGCTCAAAAGACGAATCATGGCCTCAGCTAATTCTTCCGTGTTGTACGGGGAGACCAAATAGCCCGTTCCCGGCACAATAAATTCCGGCATGGCCATATGATTCGTGCCGATTACGGGCAGCCCCAAGGACATTGCCTCTAAAAAGGTGATGCCGTAAGGTTCCCACAGTGAAGGGATGACTAACCCTGTGCTGGATCCTACTTCTTGGATCATGTCTTTGGCGCCAAGAGGGCCTAGAACTCGGACAGAGGGCAAATCAGTGTGTACGGTTGAAGGAGAGGGACCAATAATCTTGAGCTCTGCATTAGGCACACTTTGCAGAACTTGCGGCCAGGCTCTTAACAAAATCTCCCCTCCCTTGCGGTGAAAATCCCGTCCGGCAAAAACCAGGCTTTGAGCCTCCAGGTTTCTCGGAGAATAGGGGTTGGTGTCAAAATGGACGGCGATGTTAGGGGCGGCATTCACGGTGTACACTTTGGATTCGGCGATGGCTTGGGTTCTGACAATACTGCGCCGGACCCACTCGCTCATAGTAAAGACGGCTTGGGCATGCTCATATTCCTTAAGTTGCCGGTCATACATTTTTTGCAACAGAGACAAAGGCACATCATCGTACATATAGGTTGGTTTATCGTCCAAACGATCTCGAATAACGCTGTTTACATCTAAATCTTGGTAAAAGAAGTGGCACCCTTGTCCTAGGATATGACTGCCCATAATAATCATCACTGGCCAATTGTCCACCGTAGATGGTAAATGCACCTGACTTTTGGTCCAGGGATGAATGGAAGAAAATGCCCTCAGTTTTCCGTTGATCATGTGCAATGACGATATCATGGCGGGAAGGCGGCGAAGACGAGAAAGTTCCATCGAAAACGGGAAAAGATCGTAGTGAAATTCCTGGGTCATAACGATTCCCAAGTTTTCTGTCGTGTGGTTTAAATGGCGGCCAAAGGCCCATACCAAATGCTTGCGGGAAGTTTCCTTATTTTTCTCGGCCAAGAGAAGGGGTGTTGGGTTTTTTAGTGAAGACAAGTTTGTATTCAAAATACGCCTCCTGTTGGCAGTGGATGCAAGGACTTGCGGTACCGCTCTTGCATACCCACATTATCGTGAAAACCATTATTCCTCACGTTTCAATAGCTCGTCAATGTTCTACGCATCGATGCTCAAGCCACATGCTGAATGGCTGTTAGACCTTACCAACGGGGGATCGCATAAGAATCCCCTAACGTTTTCGCAATGACTATCTGATTCAAGACTATATCACGAAAATGCGCGCGGTTTGTCTTTATTAAGGAAACTCACAGCTCTGAAAATAGTACCGGGCAAATTTTCTGCTTAGCCACTCGCCAGGGGGCGTGTGGTACATCCCCTTTCTAATTCCTCTATGACAACCGATGCCTCTTAATTCCTTATTGCATTCAATAGGGTAATTATTCAACGTAAAGTGACACATTTCCTAAATAAAGGTCACGAAAAAGCATGGAAAAAATACTAATTGAGGCAATTCAGCAGGAAAAACCCAATTCACCGCGAATATATTGTACAGTGCAGAGTGTTTTCGTCATGGAAATCCAAAACGTTGCAGAATGTCAGCGAAATGCAATTCAAAATTTATGTATTTGAGGAGGGATTCTTGGACGCATGCGAGGCAAAATTGCCTTAACTTTAGCCGCATCAGGTCTTCTAGTTTTAGCTGGCCCTGCGGCTATGGTATACGGGATGTCGTTGCAACAATTGCAACAGGAAGAATCGCAGGCCCAGGCACAACTAGCGGCGGAGAAAAGTCAGTATCAGCAAACACAGAGCGCTATTAACCAAGCGCAGCAACAGGTTCAGAGTCTTAATCAGGCGTTTGCCAAAGACCAGGCTTTGGTGGGGTCGGCCAATCAAAAGATTGTCACGACTCAACAACAAATGCAAAAGACGCAAGCTTTATTGGCAAGCACACAATCACAACTCACAGCAACCCAAAATGAATTGAATGTGACTCAGGCCAACTATCAAAAGACCAAGGCCTTGCTTCAAAAAACGCATAATAGTTTGATTCAGGAGACGAAGCTGCTCAAAGGTCAACTGCAGTTGATCGAAGAACGGGGATCCATTGGGTATTTGGACGTCCTGTTGGGAGCACATTCGTTCGGAGACTTCATGAGCCGTCTGTCCATGCTCGGCCGGATTGCCGGCCAGGCAGCATCGGAAGTGAATATTATTAAGCAAGAACAATTGCAACAAGCGAAGGAAAAGGCGAGTTTGAAGGCCGAAGCAGCGTTGCTGACCCAAACCCGCGCCTCTTTGGCGGCCCATCAGCAATTGCTGCAACGTGAACACAATATGCTGTCCCAAGAAGAAAGCCATGCTATGGCGCTCAAAAACCAGGCGGTGATGGCGGCACAAAATGCGCAAGCGACCATGGCCCAAAAGAAACAGGCTATCCTTAGCTTGCAAAACCAAAAATCGCAAATCTCACAGAATATGAGTCAGTTGGGAGCGAAAATCAGTCAAATTGCATCACAAATTCAGTCTTTGCTTTCTCAATTTAGTCAAGGAAGTTTATCTCGCCATCAGCTATATAATGCGATGTTGCCTTTGGTCACACCTATCGCTCAACAAGATAATTTGCCGCCCGCTTTGGTTATTGCGGTGATTACCGAAGAATCAGGCGGCAATTCTAGCGCTGTCAGCCCAACCGGAGCCATTGGCCTGATGCAGTTAGAACCTGGCACCGCCCAGGTTTTGGGCATTCCCGCCAGCCAATTGTCGAATCCTAGAGAAAATCTTATTGCGGGCTGCTTATACTTGCGGGATATGCTCAATATGTTCGGAGGCAATCTGTCTCTGGCGCTATCTGCCTATAACGCGGGTCCCGGAGCCGTTCAGGCTAGTGGCAACCAGGTCGCTCCCGCAACTCAAGGCTATGTCAATAACGTGGAGTCGCTTTATGCACTCTACAGCCAGTGGTAAGATGCAACTCCCTGGAAAATCCCTGCTTAGGAGCGGGATTTTTCATTTTGCGGGGGCATTTTGGGCAATTGCTGTCTATGCCAAATTATGCCGGCAAGAATTATCGCCATGGTCAGAGCCCACAAAGGACTGCCCCAAAAGACACTCGCCATTCCGATTGCTGCGACAATGGAAACCCAGGAACCGAAACGTGTTTGCTTTTGTATCCGGGCGATGATAAAAAGGCTTAGTATCAGGATGGACGTGGGAATACGCAACCATAAAGTTTCTGCATGCGGTTTTAAATGAGTGGAAAAGATAACAATGTCCGCTAGAATATAAATTGAGGACAGTGTTGTTAACACCCAGGGGAGCCAAGATTTTTTGGCAAAAATCTTGGCGAGCATCATATAAAGGAAAACCACGACCAATGGCGGTATCCAAACGCTCCATGCGGCAGATACGGTAATGAAGACAGGGAATAATGGAAGGATGGAGGACAAATAAGGGCGAAAAAGGGCAGACTCAAGCCAAAGGGTCGCAAGAAGAAGCCAAGGCAGTCGATCTTTCCAAGACATTGGAATCTTCCTTTCTAATCTCATGATTGTGCAAATGGTTCTCATTGGTTTCCTGCTTTTTTTGCAGTACCCTGTGTCGTGTGATCATTATGCCCGTTTAAAGGAACGGCTAGACCCCATGAGAGAGTGCAGTGAACCTATAGCGCAGTCTTGACGAAAAGTGCTATTGTATTGTATCAGGCAAAATTTTTCCTTTTCAGTGTTACTTAACGGGAGCATTAGCTTCAGGCGGAGGGGATCCGATTGCAAAACCGGTGGTTTCGAGGCGTTATCACAATAGTTCTGGTGGTGTTGTTTATCTCGACGTTGATGGACATTCTCAACGCCCGGACAACACATGTTCAGTCACTCCCTTACAGTTCATTGACGATGGTGAGTGGCAAGCATCAGGTTAAAAGCGCCACTGTGAATCCGTCTCAACATGTCGTCAGCTGGACCAACAGCAAAGGCCAACACTTTCAGACGGTATACGCACCTGGGGAAACCAATACACTCAGTGCCCAACTGAATAAGAATGGAGCTAATGTCACAGTCCAGAAACCGTCCAATTCCTATGTGTGGATTGGTCTGATTGGCGATTTCCTGCCTGTCTTGCTGGTTATTGGGTTTGTGTTCTTCTTCTTCAGGCAAAGCCAGGGCGGCAATCGTATGATGTCCTTTGGTAAGAGCCAGGCGCATTTACAGGCCGACAACTTGCCCAAGGTGACATTTGCGGATGTGGCTGGCGTCGATGAAGAAAAACAAGAGCTTGAGGAGATTGTCGATTTCTTGAAAAATCCCAAGCGCTATATAGATATGGGCGCACGCATCCCTAAAGGGGTGCTCTTGTTTGGAAGCCCTGGGACCGGTAAAACTCTTTTGGCACGCGCTGTGGCGGGAGAAGCCGGAGTACCGTTCTTCTCGGAAAGCGGTTCGGGATTTGTGGAAATGTTTGTCGGTGTCGGCGCATCCAGAGTGCGCGACCTCTTCGAACAAGCCAAAAAGAATGCGCCATGTATTTTGTTCATTGATGAATTGGATGCCGTGGGCAGAATGCGCGGTGCTGGTTATGGCGGAGGCAATGACGAAAGGGAACAAACCTTGAATCAGCTATTAGTGGAAATGGACGGGTTTGGGGTTAACGAAGGGGTTATCGTGATGGCGGCGACCAACCGTCCTGACGTTCTGGATCCAGCCATATTGCGTCCGGGCCGGTTCGATCGACAAATTATGGTGCCCCGACCGGACCAAGTAGGCCGCAAGCAGATTTTAGAGGTGCACGTGGTTAATAAACCTCTGGATCCAGACGTTGATCTCAACGTTGTTGCCCGCCGAACGCCAGGATTTACCGGAGCCGATTTGGCCAACTTGGCCAATGAAGCCGCGCTTTTGGCAGCGCGGGAACGCCGCAAGACGATTTCTATGAAAAATTTCGAAGAAGCTGCCGAAAGAGTTATGGCGGGTCCGCAAAAGAAGACACGGGTGCTGTCGGCATTTGAAAAGCGCGTTGTCGCCTATCATGAGGGGGGGCACACGTTAGTGGGATTGTTGGTGGCTCACGGCGATCCGGTTAACAAGGTGACCATTATTCCCCGCGGAATGGCCATGGGTTATACCATGCCCCTGCCGGAAGAGGATCGTTATTTAATCACCAAAGAGCAAATTCTGGACAAAGTCGCGATGTCTTTGGGAGGACGGGCTGCGGAGCAAATCGTCTTCGGGGAAATTTCCACAGGGGCGTCAGACGATCTCGAAAAATCGACCAAGATGGTCAAACAAATGATTACGGAATACGGGATGTCAGAGGAATTGGGTCCTATGACATATGGAACCCGGCAAGACCAGGTGTTCTTAGGCCGGGATTTGGTGAGGCAGCGCAATTACTCGGAAGAGGTCGCATCAAAAATAGATCAAGCAGTGCGCCACATTATCCTGCAGCAATATGAGCGTGCCAAGAATATTTTGCTGCAACACCGTGCGGGCTTAAATCGTATTGCCCTGGAACTCATAGAACGTGAAACTTTGGATAGCAAGGAACTGCAAGAAATTCTGCGAGCGACAACTTAAGTGTGCACTGACGGGACGCGAGTATTGATGGCGTCCCGTCGGGCTTCATGGTGCTATTTATTTTGGCCACACTAATTCGAGGTTGTGAGGGGTAATAACACGATCTCCCTCGTCCCCGTTGGGTACAGGCATACGCTTTACGGCGCGCCGGGCTATAAGGTCTAAAAGAAGCTCTGGGGGACGGGGATCCTCCTCCATTATGGAATTTAGCACGTCACGGTCAATCTGCACACGATGTTGTTTAGAAGGTGCTCTGTCGTCATGTACGGGCACACTAAGCCATTTAGGCCCGTGAGGACCATCAGAGCCGTTAACTCTCAATGCCACACCAATCCCCCATCCGGATAATCGTTGCCGATCCGTCAACTGGATTCGGCAACAAACCCAAATCATTTTTTTGTTCCCTTCTATAATATTAAACGCTAAAGACCTTGCCTGCGATACTATAGAGAACGAAAATGAATTTGTCTAGTAAATTTCGTCGAATAGTAGATTAGTGTATTTGAAACATTTTACACAAAAAGTGAGGTTGACCTTGATGTCGTCGGACGATCGGGAAAAATGGTATAATGCTGGCGCTTGAAGGTTTCATCCCCAATGATGGATCAAGGAAATGAAAGAGGGGAATGGATTGAAAAGACGGTTACGTCTTTATTTGAAAATTATATTTGCCATGTTGGTTGATGCGGTGATGATCAATGCGTCGGTTTACATGGCTTTGTACCTTCGTTTTGACGTGCCTTATATTCCTCTAGAATATTTGCGTCCTTATCAGCACATTGCTGTTCTTTTTACCCTGACTACACTATTGCTCATGTGGTTTACTAGGGTCTATCACCGGATGTGGCAGTATGCGGGACCAAAAGATGCGCAAGTTCTAATTGGGTCTATTTTAGGCAGTGCGGTGTTTTTGGATGGTTACTTGCTTTTGGGCGGAGCGGCGCATTATCCGCGCGGAGTGTATTTGCTATATGTGCTATTTGCTATGGCTTTGGTGGGGGGATGGCGATTTCTCATCCGATCCTATTATGATTTCAACTGGATCCCTCGCAGCAAAATGGCTCCCCGGGTATTAGTTGTAGGAGCTGGCAAAGCCGGCCAGCTTGTGGCCCAGGAACTGGGACGGCATCCGGAAGTCGGGGTTGCGGTCGGATTTCTTGATGATGATCTGGCCAAACATGGTATGCAAATCGGATCGTTGCGTGTGCTTGGGGTGACCAAGGCTTTGCCCAGGGTTGTTCACGATTATCATGTGGATCAAGTGCTGTTTGCCATCCCGTCGGCGTCTGGGAAAATTTTGCGGCCATTGGTCGATCAGTGTCGCGAGCTTAATGTTAAAACACGCATGCTTCCTGCGTTGAATCAAATGATTGGTGGACAAGTTCTCGTCAACCAAATTCGTGATGTGCAGATTGAGGATTTGCTGCAACGAGAGCCCGCGATTGTGGATTTGGGGGAAATTGCGGGATACCTGACAAACCGCAGTGTCATGGTCACCGGGGCAGGCGGAACCATCGGTTCCGAGTTGTGCCGGCAGGTCGCGCAATTTACACCGCGTTCTATGATTTTGTTGGGATTGGATGAAACGTCTATTTTTGAAATTGAACAGGAAATGCGTAGCAAGTTCCCCAGTCTGCAGGTAGTTCCTGTAGTGGCGGATTTGCGGGACCGGGACCGGATGCAGCAAGTCATGGAAAAAACCAGACCGGAAGTAGTCTTTCACGCCGCAGCGCATAAGCATGTCCCACTTATGGAAGTTCAGCCGCCGGAAGCCATTCGCAATAACGTTGAAGGATTGTGGGTTTTTTTGGAAATCGCGCAACGAATGCGCGTGGAGCGCTTTGTGTTTATTTCCACGGATAAAGCGGTCAACCCTACAAGTGTCTATGGCACCACCAAGCGCATTGGCGAGATTCTTGGCAGCTATTATGCTCAACGTTACGGCATGCGTTTTGTTACAGTGCGTTTTGGCAATGTGCTAGGGTCAAGGGGCAGTGTGTTGCCCACATTTCAAAAGCAAATCGCGCAAGGAGGCCCTTTAACCATTACCCATCCGGACATGGTCCGGTATTTCATGACCGTGGCGGAGGCTTGCCAACTGGTTATTCAAGCCGGAGCCATGGGAAATGGAGGCGACACCTTTGTGCTCGACATGGGAGAACCCTTGCGCATTATGGATCTCGCCACGAATTTGATCCGGTTGTCGGGATTAAGACCAGGGGTTGATATTGATATTGTATTCACGGGCTTAAGGCCGGGAGAAAAACTCTACGAAGAACTCTTAACCCCTCAGGATCAGACTAAAGCTACCAAGAATTCAAGAATTTTCATTCATGTCGGTAACATGCAGGATGTTAACCAAACCCTGCCTTTGCTGGAAGACTTGGTGGAAGCCGGTAGAATGGCGGATGACGCTCGCATTAGAACATTGCTCAAAGTGATTGTTCCGGAATATCAACCTCAGCAACCGGACAATGTTTATGCGTTATCGAGTCCAGAAGGGATCACCGTAGGAGGGAAGGCACATGCTCACTAACCAGACTGCAACAACCTACTTTGACGGTTTAATGAAACGCCTCTCTAGCCGTACGGCATTGATTGGGGTGGTCGGATTGGGTTATGTGGGGTTGCCTTTAGCGGTAGAACATGCGTCGGCAGGATTTAGCGTCATGGGATTAGATGATAATCAGAGCAAGGTAGACAAAGTCAATCGTGGAGAGAATTACATTCCTGACGTCGATAGCGATCTGCTTAAAGAACTCACTCACGAAGGTCGTCTCGTGGGTGTCCGTCACTACCAAGCTTTGACCCAGGCTGATGTTATCATCATTTGTGTGCCCACGCCCCTGACCGCTAACAAAGAACCAGATTTGTCCTATATTTTAGCGGTGGCCGACAAAGTGAGAAAAATTATGCGCCCCGGACAGCTTATTGCCCTGGAAAGCACAACTTATCCCGGAACCACCGAGGAAGTGCTTCAACCCATTTTGGAAACCAGCGGGCTGAAAATAGGGGAGGAGTTTTTCCTGGCTTTTTCCCCGGAGCGAGTCAATCCCGGGGATTCAAAATATAAGACGCGCAATACCCCCAAATTGGTGGGGGGAGTGACCGATAAGTGCCGACAAGCTGCGGAAGTTCTCTATCAGCAGTCTATTACCCAGGTGATTCCTGTAACCTCTCCCAGGGTTGCAGAATTATCCAAGGTTTTTGAAAATACGTATCGTGCGGTGAACATAGCTCTGGTCAACGAACTGGCCTTATTGTGTGACCGGATGCAAATCGATGTGTGGGAAGTCTTGGAGGCGGCAGGCACTAAACCTTTTGGCATTCAAATTTTTCAGCCGGGGCCTGGGGTGGGGGGGCACTGCATCCCTTTGGATCCGTTTTACTTAAGTTGGAAAGCCCGGGAATATGACTTTCCCACCCGGTTCATTGAACTGGCTGGTGAAATTAACTTGCGGATGCCCTATTTTGTGGTGGATAAAATAACGCGTGCTATGAATACACGTCAGAGAGCAATAAATGGTGCCCGCATTTTGTTATTGGGCATTGCATATAAAAAAGATATCGATGATGAAAGGGAGTCCCCGGCCTTAAAGGTTTTTGAGCTTTTGGAACAACAAGGCGCACACGTTCAGTTTCATGATCCTTACGTGCCGGTTGTCAAACCCCACACGTTTTTCTCCCGACAAATCCGATCAGTGGCTTTGGATGAAGACCTCCTAGAATCTCAAGACTGCGTGGTGATTACCACCGACCATTCCTGTATTGATTATGAGTGGGTGGTGAATCACAGTGATTTGGTTGTGGATTCCCGCAATGCCACTAAGAATTTGTTCAAGACAACGAATGTCATTCGTCTGTAATGTTTACAGATCAGGTTCGGGAGGCCGAGTATTTTTAAATAGGATTTCAATACGGTTAATAGGGAAGGATGACAATCATCTATGGCAATACGGACCGCCTTGATAGGGTGCGGCAAAATAGGGCAGCGCCATCTTCAAGCTTTGGTGCATCAGAATGCGATCGATTTGGTGGCTACAGTGGACATCAATCAAGAGCAAGCTGAAGCTGCAGCGGTGGCGTTTGATGCTGCGGCATTTACGGACACCCTAGAGATGCTGGATCACGCCGATATTGATGCCGCCATTATTGCGACTCCTTCGGGCCTACACCGGGACTTGGCGCTCCAAGTGATCGAGCGAGGCAAACATGTGATGGTGGAAAAACCCCTGGCTCTCGCCTATCATGATGCCAAGGCTATCGTGGATGCGGCCCAAGCCCATAAGGTGATTGCGGTAGTCACCCAGTTTAACCGGCTGTTGCCGACCATTGAAAAACTCTTGCAAGCACACCAAGACGGGCGCCTGGGGCGTATTGTCGACGCGGGCGTGGCCGTCAGGTGGTCACGTCCGCAATCGTATTATGATGAGGCGCCCTGGCGAGGCACATTTCAGATGGATGGCGGGGTATTATTTAATCAAGCCATTCACGCGATTGATGTGGTGTTGCAAATTATGGGTCCCGTTGCTGAGGTGTTTGCGTATACCGCAACCTTAACCCATCAAATTGAGGCGGAAGACAGTGTAGCCGGCACCATCCGCTTTAAATCGGGGGTATTGGCCACCGTGGCTGCCACAACCTGCGTTCCCAAAACAAATCTGGAGGAACGCCTAACTATCGTGGGGGAAAATGGTGTGGTGGTGATAGGCCCCACCGTCAACAAGGTTGACACCTGGCGCGTCGGTGATGACGACGAAGAAGACGTGCGTCAAAAGTTATTGGACTTGCCTTCTCGGCCCAGCTGGCAAAGTCACCATGACGCGTTGGAAGACTTTGCTGATGCGATTTTGCAAGGAAACAAGCCGCGTTTGGATGCGGCAAGCGCATTGAACGGGATTGCGGTTGTGGAAGGATTGATGCGCTCAGGCCGAGAAGGCCGAGTGGTTAAGATGTCGGAAATAACGGGAGAAGGTATATGAGCCCAACAGTCCAGGGCGTTAATTGTGTGATTGCTGACGATGCGCAAATTGGCAGCAATGTGGTGATTGGCCATCATGTTATTATCCACTCCCAAGTCATTATTGAAGATGATGTGGTGATTGGAGACGGAGCAGTTTTGGGCAAAAGTCCCTCTAAAAGCAAGACAAGCCGGTTGCTCACAACCGACTTATCTCCTCTGCGCATTGGTCAGGGTAGCATTGTGGGCGCCCAAGCGATTTTGTATCAGGGGTCTTCGATTGGGCGCGAGTGTTACATTGCTGATCAAGCTGTAATCAGGGAACGCTGTCAACTTGGCACTGGAGTCGTAATTGGCCTGAGGTCCACGGTGGAAAATGACTGTCAAATCGGAGATTACACCAAATTGCAGACGGCAGTTTATTTAACAGCGACCTCTAAAGTCGAGGACAACGTCTTTATTGCGCCAATGGTGACCACCACTAATGATCCTTATGTGGCCAGAACAAAATCCCGTCATGACGCTATGCAAGGGCCTGTCATTCATAAGGCGGCACGTATAGGCGGAGGAGCCGTACTGCTTCCTGGGATTCATATTGGACAAGAAGCTTTGGTTGCAGCAGGCGCGGTGGTAACGCGCGATGTCCCCCCTTACCGTTTGGTCATGGGGGTTCCAGCGCGAGTCGTGCGGCAAGTTCCAGAAGAACAGTGGATGTTTCTTCCAGATGGGATGAGAAGGGAATAGCACGGGTTAGACGAGCTCGCGTCTTGTGCCCTAGTCGGGCAAGAGTTTTAGGACGGTCCTCACTCACATGATCACCCACGTCATGAATTGAAGGCATGAAGTTCAAAACCTGTGAAGTGGTCCCAAAGGATCTGAGAAGTGTCAAAGAGAAAAGGGGGGAAAAGGCCTTTAGACTTTAGCGCACAACCGCGCCAGTCCAAAGCCGTCTATTGCGGATGATGGAAGTTCCCAGCTTTACGTTAACTCGGCAAATGGCCAATATTGGTCCAGAATTATTAGAAACTATGGAAACGGTATTAAATACGGGGCAGTTCATCCTCGGATCTTTCGTAAAAGAGTTTGAAGAGAAAATAGCCCGGTTTACGGGCACGCCCTATGCGGTGGGGGTGGGAAATGGATCGGATGCGTTATATCTTGCTTTGCGATCTTTGCATATCGGCCCGGGAGATGAAGTGTTGACCACGCCGTTTACATTTTTTGCTACAGCTGGAAGTATTTTGCGAACCGGGGCTAAACCGGTCTTTACTGATATTGAAGTGGATACTTTTAATATGGACCCGGAGCAAGTACGGACCCGGATAACCCCCCGGACCCGGGCCGTGCTCCCGGTCCACCTCTTTGGCCTGATGGCCGACGTCGAAAGGATACGGCGGAATTCGAATCTTTTCGTTATTGAAGATGCTGCTCAGGCTATCGGGGCCGAAGCACGGGGGAAAGTCGCCGGAAACACCGGAGATCTCGCAGCTTTCAGCTTCTTTCCGACAAAAAACTTGGGTGCTTTAGGCGACGGAGGAATGGTGGTGACACATTCCGAAGAGCTGGTCCAATTGCTCCGGGAGCTAAGGGCACATGGATCGCGAAAGAAATACTATCACGAAGTGCTAGGAATTAACTCGCGTCTCGACGGGTTGCAAGCCGCTGTGCTGTCTGTGAAATTGGTCTATTTGCCCACCTGGACGGCAAAACGGCAGTACATCGCCCAGAGATACCAGGAAGGTTTGAATGCCTTGTCTGTGGACGACGTGGCACTTCCTGTCGTGCCCTTGGGTTTCACGCACGTCTTCCATCAATATACTATTCGCGCGGCACGCCGGGACGAGCTGCAAGCGTATTTGAAAAGTCACGGGATAGGGTCGACCGTTTATTATCCCCTGTCATTGCATCTGCAGCCAGTACTGCGGGATCTCGGATACAAAGCCGGAGATTTTCCCGTGAGTGAAAAGGCTCAAGCGGAAGTCTTGTCTTTGCCCATGTTTCCGGAGTTAACCGAACAAGAAATCGACTATGTGATCGAAACCATCGCGCAGTTTTATGGCAGAAAGGCTGGTTAAGGCATGAAGATTGCCACGGTGATTGGAGGGCGCCCTCAATATATTAAAGCAGCCGTTCTGTCACCCCGTCTTCGCACGTGCGCAAGAGAAGTTCTTATTGATACCGGGCAACATTATGACGAGTTTTTATCCCGTGTTTTTTATGAAGGATTACAGATTCCTTTGCCAGACTACCATTTGCAGGTGGGTTCTGCCACGCACGGAGTGCAGACGGGACATATGCTGGCGGCACTCGATCCCATATTGCAACAAGAACATCCCGACTGGGTGATCGTGTATGGAGATACCAATTCGACTCTGGCCGGGGCTATTGCGGCGAGCAAATTGAATATTCCAGTAGCTCACATTGAAGCGGGGTTGAGGAGTTTCAACCGGAAAATGCCAGAGGAGATCAACCGGGTTGTCACTGATCATGTGTCCTCTAAACTCTATTGTCCTAACCAAGAGGCAGTAAACAACCTGACCCGGGAAGGCATAACTCAAGGTGTCAAACTCGTGGGTGATTTAATGGATGTCTTGATTGATCAGACCCCCGATGACAGGGAATTTTTGGACCGCTTGAGTCTATGGGGGAAATCGTATGCTTTGGCGACAGTTCACCGGGCTGAGACAACCGACGATAAGGAGCTTTTGCAAGGGGTATTGCAAGCTTTTGCGGAATTGCCTTGGCCCGTGGTGATTCCTCTTCACCCCCGCACTCGAAGCCGTATTGAGGAATTTTCTCTGGAATCCTGGCTCAGCCGTGAGGGTATCTACGTTATAGAGCCCGTGGGTTACCGGGAGATGATTACCTTGGAAAGACATGCCCAAGCGGTCTTAACGGATTCGGGCGGCGTGCAGCGGGAAGCCTGCCATTTGGGTGTGCCCACCTATATCCTGCGCAATGAGACAGAATGGACGGAACTAGTAGTCAGAGGACAGGCTGTGTTGACGGGTGTGCGTTATGAGGACATTATAGCGGCCATTGGACAAGGTCACTGGGATCCCGGGCCACGCCCTGAGGACCTTGACCCGGTGAACTGTATCATTAAGGATCTGCAAAGGGGAAACTAGGATGCGCAAAGAATTTCTGCCCTATAATTTACCGGATTTGGACTGGGAAGAAGAGGAGGCTCTCGTTCAAACTTTAAGGAGCCATTGGATCAGTCGAGGGCCCCTCACCGAGCAATTTGAAACGGCTTTGTCCCAGGAACTGGGTGTCCCTCAGGTTTTAGCCCTGTCCTCTTGTACGGCTGGTATGCATTTGGCCTTATTGGCCCGGGGCATTGGTCCGGGTGATGAAGTTATTACCACGCCCATGACATTTGCCGCGTCGGTCAATGTCATCATCCATGCCGGTGCCACTCCGGTTTTAGTGGATGTCGAGGAGGATACCGGCAATATTGATTTAACCCAAGTTGAAGAGGCCATTACCGACAAAACGAAAGCGATTCTGCCCGTTCACTATGCTGGCCATAGTGTCGATATGGAGCATCTCAACCGTCTTCGTGACCGTTATCGGCTCATCATTGTGGAAGATGCGGCTCATGCTATTGCCTCCTCGTACCAGGGGCGAAGGGTCGGAAGCTTCGGCAATATTACTTCGTTTTCCTTTTATGCCAACAAAAATCTCACGACCGGCGAGGGCGGGGCTATGGTTGTGCCGGATCCGGACTTGGCTGAGAGAATTCGCATCTTGTCCCTTCACGGCATGTCCCGCCACGCGTGGAACCGCTACAGCGAAAAGGGATCGTGGGCCTATAGCATCGAGGCTCCAGGGTTTAAATACAATATGACGGATTTGCAGGCTGCTTTGGGTTTAGTGCAATTGCAAAAGCTTGGGCGCATGCAAGCCCGGCGAGAGCAGATTGCGCGCCGTTATACCCAGGAATTGAGTGATTTACCGGTAATTGTACCCACAACACGTGAATATGCCAAGCATGCTTGGCATCTCTACCCCGTGAGACTTCAGAGTGAATTCTTAACGATAAGCCGTGATGATTTCATTCAGCGGTTGAAAGAGCATAATATCGGAACGTCAGTGCATTTCATCCCCATCCATTTTCATCCTTATTATCAGGAGCATTATGGTTTTAGACCAGGGCAATTTCCCCACGCGGAGCAGTTTTTCCACCAAGAAGTGTCATTGCCGCTCTATCCGTCTATGACTGATGCGGATATTCACGACGTCATCCAGAGTGTGCGTGCGATTATCCTTTCCCATTTGGTGTGAGATGTTAGTCCTCAAGCGTCTTTTTGACATCGGTGTGTCTTTATTGTTACTGGTATTATGCAGCTGGCTCTTTATTCTTGTGGCGGTCATTATTCGTTTAGACTCTAAAGGTCCTGCATTTTTTGTGCAAGTTCGCGTAGGCCAACAGGGAAGGACTTTTCCTATGTTGAAGTTCCGAACCATGTATAACGGCGCGGAACACAAATGGCAGCCACCCTCCAAAGAGGAAGCCCTGGCGTACAAATTCCAGGAACAAGGTGATGTTCGTGTCACCCGAGTAGGGCGAATTCTGCGCCGCACTTCGCTGGATGAACTGCCGCAGCTTTGGAACGTCCTCCGCGGACAAATGTCTTTGGTGGGACCCCGTCCGGAAATTCCTGCCATGGTGGCCATCTACCCCGATTACGGTCATAGCCGCCACCGGATGCGCCCAGGCATTACGGGATTGGCTCAAGTCATGGGCCGGGGTGATTTGACTCTGGCTCAAAGTTTAGAGTGGGATTTAAAATACTGTGAAACATGGACCATTGGTCTTGACTTCAAGATTATTTGGCAGACGTTAAAGGGAGTGTGGCTTCGCCGGGGTGCTTACTAATAGACCTGATGTGTTCTGGGTGGGAGAAGAAGGCAGTGGTTAAGCAGGACTTTTAGGGTTTTTTATCGAATACCGTCATGAAAATCAAAATATTCGATTCGACAGGCGATGCAACCGGTCGATCACAGAAAGGATGAATGATGTGGGACGTCCGAGGACCAACTCCGTGCCTTCGTGGTCGGTTATGACCCTTTCTCAAGTTACGGGATTGCCCGTTTCGATTATTTGGTCGGACTTGAAGACTGGCGTACTTACCGGCGTGAGTGTACAGGGTAAAACCATCATACGTCTGGAAGATCTCTCCTCGGCGAAGCGGGAACAGTATCGCAATGTTGCTGGTAATTTAGGCTATGTGTCCCGTGAGCGTGAACAAGGCGAAAGCACACGAATAGACTGGGGAATCCGACCGTCTTTTGCGACGTCCTGGAGAAGCCGGCATGCTCAAGTCTACCGCGGAGAACCCGTCAAAGTATTAGGTTGTGAGTTAATCGCCTCAGAGCGGCTGACATCTCGCATCAATGCTCCCTCTTTGTCTCCGGGGATTATTGCTCTGAGCGGATTCGCGGGGCCAAGAGGAGCCCGGCCGGTATTTGTGATAGGACCGGAAGCGGACTTGGATCAGGACCTTATCGCTATTCGTTTGCTTCCCCAAATTGTGTTTGCCTATCCTGTCGCCTTACAAGCAGCCAAACGAATACTTCTGGCTGTTCACGAGAGTCCCAACTACTTGAGTAATAGCGTGGCGCAATTAATATTAGATTACGGGACCAAGGCCATCGTGGGGCTAGCCGAAGAAGCCTGGGGCCTAAACGATCAGGACACGCGTGCCAAGACGCCCCAGCTCTTTTGCCAAGATGGAAGGCGGCGAACGATTGGGGGAATCTTCTTTAACCTGGTTAAGGCCAAAGGTTACTGGGATGCTCAAGTGGGCAGCGGATCCTCAGAAGCCGTCATAAAAGGAGAGGTGCGGCCAATTTCCTCAGAAATGATCGCATGGGCTGAAAATTGTTCGGAAGTGAATGACTCGCCCGGACATGACATTGAGATGGAAGTTCCTTTGGATCAGATTCTCGTGCCCGTGGCCTTTGAAATGCATCCGCCTCACCCCAAGAAAATTGAGAAGTTCTTAGCCCGCCGATCAGAGTGTCCTCTTTTAGTCAAACACGTCGAGGGCGAGGGCAAGAGACCTTACCTCCTTTTGGATGGGTACGCCAGGTACCTGGCAGCTAGGCAAAATAGCCGGGACAGGGTGTGGGTGCATGTGATTTAATGTTGGTGTTATTGACCGCTATGATGAGGAGGGCAGAGATTGGTTAAATGGCTAAACCTGTTTTGGGGATTTTTTAAGGTTGGCATTTTAGGTTACGGGGGAGGGCCCGGATCCATCTCGTTGATCCAATCAATTGCGGTGAATAGCTACCACTGGATGGACAACACCAAATTTGCGGAAATGTTGGCCATAGGAAATGCTCTTCCCGGACCCATCGCGACCAAGCTGGCAGCCGCCATCGGGTGGCGGGTGGGAGGAGTGATAGGCGCTTTGAGTGCTCTTGTAGGGATTGTCCTTCCCTCTGTCGTGTTGATGCTGAGCTTATATCAACTTCTCTTGGCACACCAGTCGAATCCTTATGTCCAGGGTCTGATTCGCGGGGTGAAACCGATTGTGGTGCTCTTGCTGGTTCTGATTGTTATCGACTTCATTCCGGGCGCTTTTCCTCAGAATCGTTATGTAATCCCTCTCATTATTTTCGTTTTAGGCTTGATAGCCATAAAGGGCTTTAAAATTTCTCCCGTATGGGTAATTATGGGTTCCATGATCTCTGGTGCTCTATTTCTGCGTTGAACTGGCCCAGCCATGGAGCGAGGCTTTGCTAAGCTCAAGAGACCCAGGCAGAAAACCGGGAGGTTTCTTATCATCGCAAAGCCCATAGGAATTTCGCGAGTAAGAATTTCACCCTGCAGGACAAGATATTTTTGATCGAGGGAATTTTATTAAAACACACAGCCTTTGTTGTGCATATACATATAGCGTAAGTGGCAGCCGAAGAAAGACCCAAAGAGAATGAGAGGGCGTGCCTCAGCAATTCCTATCCAAGAACCCTGGGGCCTGGGGTTTCTTCTCATATGGGAGTTGGATCTTGCTGGAATATGGAATCTTATGCAGTTCCACGAATATCAGTCTTAATGGATAGGAGATATTCCGCAACGCTAGTATCTTCAGCGGGTGAACTCATCGAAACCGGTGTCACTACCATAACTTTACATGTTCACGTGAAAGAATTTCCGGTATAGTCAATGGACTCAAGGACTTTGATTGACATAACCAGAACATGGGCTGAGTGCCAAAATATTCGAGAGCCCAAGAGTAGCGATCGTGAAATGATGAGATTTTGCACGATTTTGGTGCAGACATTGGTCAAACATTTGGTGCAAACATAATATCAGATTATTGCGGCTGTCAGAACAGTCGAGAGTATGATATAATAACTTTAACGCGACAGCACCTTTCCTTCGAAATTCTTCTCTCCACTTATCTCTGCCGGTCTCAGTTTTCGTTCTCGTGAACGGAGGGATGACCATGGATCTCTATGACCACAAAGGCGAGCTGGACCGTCGGTGGTACTTAAAGAAGCTCAGTCAAGCCATCAAAGCCAGGTTGCCGGAGTTGATTACACAAGAAGCGGTAATGGGAAGCGCACCGGACAAACGGATTCGGATAGCGGTCCGAAAGTTGGAGGAACCTGATTTTCGGTATCAGCCGCGCAACGCACAAGGACAGGGTAGCGGGTATGGGTCTGGGCAAGACGGCGATGATGATGTTGTCTGGATCGAAATGACGACAGAGGAAATCATGGATTTACTGCTCGAAGATCTGAAGTTGCCCAGATTGGATGATAAGCCCCGGGGCGTGTTGCATGGAGAAGAGGACCGTTACGACGATGTCGCCAATAAAGGGCCCTGGGCGAATATCGACAAAAGGCGCAGCTTGTACCAGGCGGCTAAAGAAGGCCGGGACTACTTGAAAGAGGATGATTTGCGTTACCGGACGTGGCGCACGTACCCCAAACCTGTCACGGCCGCGGTGATTACGTTGGTGAGAGATGCCTCCGGCTCCATGGACGAGTCGAAACGCTACTTGTCTAAGTCAGCCGCGTGGTGGCTGGTGCAGTGGATTCGCCGCCAGTACCGTTATGCCGAAATTCGGTATTTCCTGCACACGACTGTACCCGTCGAAGTCGATGAAAAAGACTTCTTTAACCGGGAAATTACGGGCGGGACGGCCATTTTGTCAACCTATCAAACGATTTTGCAATTATGGGATCATGATTTTCCTCATGACGAGTGGAACCGTTACCTCTTGCATTTTTCCGACGGGGACATCTGGTCTGACTATGGGCGGGAGTTGATCGAACTGATTCGAACGCTCTTATCGACCTCATCTTTGTTGGGATATTTTGAAGTGGAGGGTCATAAGGGAGTGTCGCCGCTTTGGTCGCTATTCCGTAAAAGCGCAGAAGTGAATGGGCGGTTTCATGCCGCGATGCGCATGGCAAAAATTGACAGTAGAGAGCATATTCTTCCGGCTATTCGCACGGTAATCGACGGTCACGATACGTAAATTTATGTGTTATGGCCAGGACCTGGAGGTGATATCAATGGTCCACGGAACGTTAGACAGTTGGGTTCAAGAGATGGATCAGCTAGTGCGTGCTCACGGGTTGACTCCTCTGCCCACCGAGTTCCATCTAGTGTCGGATGAAGATATTTACACACTATCTTCGTATTTTGTTCCCGGACGCTATCGCCACTGGACGCATGGAGAACGATACTGGATGGCCAAGCAACGAGATGAACAAGGGATGGGGCGGATTTATGAGCTTGTCGTCAATGGTGATCCGGCCTTAGCTTATCTCCTGGATAAGAACGCGGATGCATACAACGTTCTGGTGATAGGCCACGTGCTCGGTCATACGGATTTTTTTGCTCGTAACCAGTATCTTAGTCAGGTGCGCCGGCCTAATATTGGCATGTGGTTTCGGGAGCACGCCGAATGGCTTGAAGATCTGCATCGCCAACGCAGTTTTTCCCGCGTGGAAAAATTGATTGATGCCGCTCATACTTTGGCGCAGCTGATTGACCCTTATTACCGGGCTCCTGAGTTTTTGCGGGTACCGGAAAAAGAGAACAACCCGCGACAACAAAAGTCATTTGACTGGGTACGGGAGTTGTATGAGTCCAAATCTCTGGATTCTGGTGATGATGCAAGCTATGTGCCGACGTTCAAGATTTGGCCCTATACCCAGGATGTTCTGGCCCTCGTTGCCGATTATGGCCATCTCGCCGATGAAGAGCGTGCAGCCTTAAGAATGTTGCGAGAAGAAATGTTATATTTCCAGCCCCAGGCTCGGACAAAATTTATGAATGAAGGATGGGCGACATTCTGGCACGTTCGTCTCATCCGCGAATTTTCTCAGTGGGATGATCAAGATCATATTGAAGCCATGCGGATGCATGCTTTGGTCACACAGAGCCGCAATTTCTTCAATCCGTACTACTTCGGGTGGACCTTGTGGGAGTTGCTTTACGAAATGCACGGTCTTGAAACCTGTTTTCAAATTGTTGCTGATCAAACGGATGTGCAATGGATTAACCAGTGGATCACTCCCGAGCTGGTGAGGATTGCTCAAAACAAGAATGTGTGGCCTTTAGAGCGGCCGATTGATCCTGAGGATTCGAGTAAAGGCACCGAATATTATCCGGCTGAGGATCTTATGCACGATGTCCAGCAGGTGTTTCAACCGGATACACCGGAAATATTTGTCGAGCAGATTGATGCCCAAAGCCACAGACTGGATTTGATTTATCATGGCGACAGACCCCTGCACAAGGAGTACACCCAAGATGTGTTAAATGCAATTGCCTATTTGTGGGGTGGGGACGTGATGCTGACTAGCGCACACAAAATCTGGTATGGGAACGAAGCCGACTGGAGAAGGAGGGCTTAACATGGCACGATTCGATACAGATTGGTTGAGCAAGCATCAACCTCCTCAAGGGGCGTGGAATTGGGAAGGTACGCTTGCCGATTACTTGACAAAAGTCCAAGAAATCCCATCTATTGCCGACTTAGCCCATGCCCGTATCTACCGCATGATTATGTCGCACGGGGTTGAACACTTGGATACACAGGATGTTCCAAGGTATAACTTCTTCAGACAAGATCTCTTTGGGATCGATGAGACCATTAATGAGATTGTGGAGTATTTTGCGGCTGCGGCTCGGGGGATGGATATTAGGCGCCGAATCCTGTTGATGATGGGCAGCCCCGGCACCGGAAAATCGACGATTACCTCGATTTTGAAAAAGGGGTTAGAGGAGTATTCACGGACTGATGAAGGGGCTCTGTACGCGATCGGCTTTTGTCCTCAGCAAGAAGAACCGCTTCACCTGCTCCCGGAAGCGGCTCGCCGTGAATTTATTCAAGAAACCGGAGTCAGCATTGAAGGAGACTTATGTCCTTATTGTCAGTGGATGATCGATAACGAATACCAGGGACGGCTGCAAGAAGTGCCGGTGAAGCGGATTTTGGTATCCGAATCCCGCCGAATTGGCATAGGGACTTTCGCTCCGTCAGACAGCAAGGTCCAGGATATTAGCGAACTCGTGGGATCGATGGACTTGTCGACGATTTCCCGTTATGGTTCCGAGTCGGACCCCAGAGCCTACCGCTTTGACGGCGCGTTTAACGCAGCTAATCGGGGCATTATGGAATTCATTGAGATGTTAAAGGCTCAGCCTGACTTCTTACACGGCTTGTTAACCCTGGCCCAGGAAAGAAAGATTAAAGTGGGCCGCTTCGGACTATTTGACGCCGATGAAGCTATTATTGCGCATACTAATGAAAATGAATTTGAGCGGTTCGTCAGCAACAAAGCTTACGAAGCCTTGCACAATCGGGTGTTGTTGATTAAAGTCCCCTATAACCTGACCGTAACTCAAGAAATACGAACCTATGAAAAGATGATGAATCTGGGTGGTCAGACGTTAGGGAAGCACATTGCCCCCAACACGCTAAAAGTGGCGGCCATGTTTGGGGTTGGAACGAGGCTGATACGTGATGCTAAATTCTCCATTAAGGAGAAACTGACGCTCTACGACGGCAAAGAATTGCCCGATGTCCAGCAGCGGGAAATCAACCGAGTCCGTGAATTAGCCCGCAAACAAGGGGAGGGATTTCAAGGAATTTCTCCGCGTCACATTCTTGACGCGCTGTCTTATGCCATGGCCAGCGATAAAGAACCTTGTGTGACACCCACGGCCATGTTGCGTTCTATTCGGGAGAGCTTCGAACAGCATATTACTCAGGTCAAAAATCAAGACTTGTTGGAAGCCTTGAAAGCGACGCATGAGCTGTATGATGAGGCAGCCAAGAATGAAATTCAAAGGGCATTCGTTGATTCATTCCAAGATGCCGCACAACTTTTGTATGACAATTATCTGGAACACGCCGAAGCCCGGATTATGCATTCGACGGTGAAAGACCCGGTTACGGGAGAAGAAGTGGAACCCAACGAAAAAATTTTGCAAGACCTCGAAAAGGCATTAGGAATCAGTGATGCCGCCGCGACGGCATTCCGCCAGGAGATGGTCAACAAATCCGGTGCCATGGCTAGGCGCGGACAGAGCTTGAGTTGGGATGCCCATCCCAAAATGAAGGAGGCGATTGAGAAGAAGCTGTTTGCGGACGTGGCAAATTTGGTCAAGGTTACCACATCAACCAAAGTCTTAAATGATCAGCAAAAAAACCGGGTGATGGAAGTGAAAAGGCGCTTGATTGACGATATGGGGTATTGCGATCATTGTGCTCAGGAACTTTTGGACTATGTTGGATATTTGTTAACGAAATAACTGAGCGACAGGATTCCTTAATAAGGATGCATTTTTTCTCTCCTAGAGAATTGAGAGCGTTTTGAAAATGGATGGCATGGCCTTAAAAGAACGGGACAGGCGGCAAAAGCACCGGTATGCCGCCTGTTTAGTTTTTCATCATGTTTAGCCTGAAGGATTCTCCAAGCCCTGTCTATTCATGGTAACATAAAACGTAGTGTCCGCTTTTTATATTGACAAATGGCTCAAGTGCCGTTATTTACCATACAATTTGAAATGTTATGCAATATATAACGGTGGAGTTTCATTTTGGGAAATTATTGCGTAAAAAGCAGTCCTTCGGTTTTTGACAAACATCAGACGAAAAGCATGAGACACAGGAGAATGATCAATAAATGATCAATAGCAGATAAGGCAGGGAATCTGTTCAGAAGTATCCTGTGCTAGAAGAATCCTGCAGCATCTCTTGCGGCCTCGTTGCCCCAGGGAGGGCAGGGTAGCCTTGGGGATTTTCTTGGGGAGCGAGGATCTAGTCTGTTTAGGCGAGGGACTCTTCGTGGCGAGGTCTGGGCCACTTCATCATGCGTCATAAATGGTAAGCTAATGCGATTTTAAGGGAGAATGCTAATTGCTATGCCGTCAAAGTCCTTTCATTTCATATTTCTAACTCAATATTACCCGCCGGAACCAGGAGCGGCGTCACTGCGCTTGGAAGCGATGGCTCAAGAACTTACGAAGAGGGGACACCAGGTGACAGTGGTCACGGCCTTGCCCCATCACTTAGGAGCGGGCAACAAACGACAATTCCGCTGGATGGTTAAAGAGCAAATTCGGGGTATAAACGTAATCAGAACCTGGATTTGGAGGGTTTCGCCCCAGAAAAGGTTCTGGTGGCGCCTTTTGAATTATTTTTCTTTCGTTCTCAGCAGTGCGGTGGCTCTTAGAGCGTTCAAGCGCCCCGATTATCTTCTTATAGAGTCGCCTCCGTTATTTTTAGGGATAACGGGACGATGGTACGCGAAAAAATATCATGTCCCTTATATTCTGTCCGTATCGGATTTATGGCCGGAATCGGCCATTGCACTGGGATTGGTGAAAAATCGTCTGCTCATCGCCTTGACGAAACGCTTGGAGCTGTCCTTGTATCGAGACGCTTCTTATGTCTCCACCGTGACTGAGGGAATTCGCCAAGCGGTGATTGCGAGTGGCACCATTGATCCCCTTCGCGTCCTCTTCTTCCCTAACGGTGTTGATCTGGACAAGTTTCCCCAAGTGAGTCCCCAAGAGACCTTGATCCAAAAATTTGGGGGGCCGGGCAAGAAAATATTTCTCTATCCCGGTACCATGGGATATGCTCAAGGCCTGGAAGTTATCATTCAGGCAGCAAAGGAACTCGCGGATAATGAGAAGATCAGTTTTTTGCTTGTGGGAGATGGCCCGGTTAAACAATCTCTGATAAACCAGGTTCGGGATGAGGGCTTGACCAATGTGTTCTTTGAAGAGTTGCAGCCGGTGGAAAATATGCCCCAATACTTTGCCATTTCGTGTGCTGTCGTGGTTCCATTGCGCAAGCATCCGCTCTTTCATGGGGCCAGACCATCCAAGGTCTTTCCGGCATGGTCGGCCAAAGTGCCTATTATCTATGTTGGTGAGGGGGAAATGGCGGATTTGGTGCTCAACTCAGGAGGGGGACTGGTCGTGTCTCCTGAGGACGGTAAAGCCTTGGCCCTGGCTGTGACACGTTTGGCCAACATGACAGAGAGTGAGTGGCTGCAAATGGGGTACAGAGGATGGGCATTTACCCGCGATCACTATACTTGGCAACATATTGCCGATGAGTGGCTCAAAGCAATCGGCCCAGGGGTGGGCCTTTGAAATATCCACGCCTTCTGCTCATAGGCTTTTATCCGCTGGATCGCTTAGACCGGGCGCCCAAAGTTCGCATTATGCGGATGGCCGAATCCTTAAGCCGGATTACCTCTCTTTGCGTCATTACCGGAACTCGCCGGCAGAGGGCTAAGAGAATCCACGAAGCCAAGGCGCGCAATCTTTTGGCAGATATTGACGCGGTTTATGTGGAGAGTGCGAGTTCCTTCGCAACTCCAGCCGATATTTACTTTCTTTGGCAGATCAAAAGACGGAAAATCCCTTTGGCGATCTTTGTCCGCGATTACTATCAGCACTTTCCCGATCTCTATCCTCCTCACAACGCGCGAGAATATGTGATGAAGTGGTTATATGTGCTGACTCTCTTTTTTTATCGCCATCTGGCGACGATCATTTATGTTCCATCCCAGGGACTGGGTGAGTTAGTGGGAGGGAAAGATGTGCGCGTGCTTGCTCCAGGAGGACAAAAAGGACTCGCGACAACTCTGGGAAAGACAGCCGAGGATGGAGAGAAGTGGATCTTGTATGTAGGAGCCCAAGGGCCTTACGACGGGGTGAATTTGTTGATTGAGGCTGTTCAACGTCTGCATCGTCGTAGGCCCCAGGTCAAGCTGGCGTTGGTGATGAGACGAAAAGAATGGCCTCGAATACCGGACGTGTCGTATGTGAGAATGGTGGAAGCTCAAGGACCTGAACTCGACGTTTGGTATGATAGGGCCTCTTTGGCGGTTATTCCCCGTCTTAACACAGCCTATACCCAAATCGCCTGGCCGGTGAAGCTGATGGAGTATTTGTCTCATGGCCTGGGAGTGGTCGTGACCGATGATTCTGAAGCGGCCCGTTTTATTGAGCGCTATCAGGTTGGACAGCGCTGCCAACCTGATAGGGAGTCTTTAGCCCAAACCTTGGAAAACTGCCTTCAATCACCACAGCTTTTAGCTCAGTGGCGAGATAACGCATTGCGCGTGATTCAAGAAGAGCATAGTTGGGACCACCGAGCAGCTACGGTGGTACGTGATCTGTTATTGCCAAGACAAAGGGACTCGTTAACGCTTAAAAGTGGCTTTCGAACTGGTGGGTGTTGAAGTCCCGTTGAACAGTAATTGGTACTGGGAGGAATTTGGCACTTGGACGGTCATATCCCCCGTTAAAGGTCGGCCTGGCAATATTTGAACCACGTCCCCATCGGCATCTTTCGGTGTGGGGGGATACCCAAACAACGAATTGGTTTTGGTGAGTCCGGCATTGGAAAAGTCGTTCCAACTATACGTCCGGTTATTGGCTCGCACGCTGAGGTCATTGAGGGTCAAGCCAATCATGCCGGATGTGGGGTTTTCAACCTTCAAGGTGAGCAAAAACACGTTGAGGCGTTGCCCATTGACTGTACTAGTCCCCTCAAACTTGGCATTTTGGACGAAGATGCGCAGTTCCCGGTAAGATCCGGCACCAGGAGGGGGAGGAGGGCTCTGGGACGGCGACGAAGGCGCCGAGGTCTTCGAGTGGGATGGAGACGCGGAAGTCGGCTGAGTGCTCGGAGAAGGCGAGGGTGTTTGGCTTGGCGAAGGAGAAGGCGTTGTAGACGGCGATGGAGAAGACGAGGAACGCAAGTGATGGGGATGGTGATGAGCCGGGGATGCGCTGTGGAAGCCGCATCCCGCCAATACTGCCACTAAAGGTAAAGCCATAAACCGATACGCTTTCGAAACGGATTTCATATCATAGCACCTTTCTCTTATGATCCTGTCTAAGCAATGGAAAGATTGTTGTCATAATCGATCATACCATGGATGTCGAATCATGACTGGCCATTGTGATAAATTGACGTTTGTTGGGAGATATCCGTCCAATAGTTGCTCGATTCAAAAGGCAGACGCCAAGCAGCAATGCCGCCTAAGTGACTCTTCAAAGCCAACTGGACCCGGTCTTGAATCGATCTCGCGGTTTCAGTCCAATAAATGTTCTGGCCGACATTCCACTGATTGATGACCTGTTGCAAGGCTTTTGCCGTGTTTGGACCATACACTCCCGGGGTGGTGGGATTCACCGAGAAATCCTGTTGAAAGGCTTCAAGTGCATTTTGGGTGGCGCTGTTAAAGTGCCCGTTTGCCCATAACCAGGGTCTGGGGCTCTGGTTGTTTTTTATGGCATATTCCAACAGGACGAGATTCAATATATTTTGCAGATTAGCGACTCGGTTGGAATGTGAAGTATTTTGAGTCGACAATGTGCCGGAGGGAGCTTGAGCTTGCGATCCGGTCGTAAAAACCATTTCCTTTTCCGCCGAGTCCCACATGGGTTGAATGTTGTTCTTTTGAATCATACCTTGAATCTTGCGGTAGCTGACCGCCCCTTGTCCGGTAATACCGCTGTTGGTAACGGTCCATTCGTGGCCATAAGGTGCCACTCCTAAAATAATCTGATTGGGATTGACTCCTTGGGCCAAGGCTTGCTTGACCAGATTGCTGACCCAGGGGTAGCCGGCAGTGGGACCAGGCCAAGTGCTGGAATTATGCTCAGGATAGGCCATCATGTTGATAAAGTTTGCGTAGTGCGCCAGGGCCGCATAATTGTAAATGGTATTGGGATAACTCGACGGATAGACCGCTACCATTAACAATTTATTCTCTTGGTGCAGGGCCGTTCCCAACTTCTGAATGAAGTTTGTGTATTGCTGTGAGGCCTTCGTGAACCCTATTCCCGAACTGCCATTGTTTTCAAAATCAATTGTGATGCCGTCAAAGTTATAGTGATTGACCAAAGTGACTATCTGATTGACCATCGATGTAACGTCTTGGGATGTCGTAATGGGGCCATTAGCGGGCGAATAGTAATTGCCAATGGACGGAAGCACCAAGACGCCTTGTTGATGAGCCTGCTGGGTAACGTATTGTACATTGTTCAGCCCATTTATATCTGGAGCCTTGTACGATCCTTGTGTGGACCAGCTGGTGATGGTCCAATTGCTGTTTGATCCTTTTGAGAGATTGAACCAAGCTGGATTAATCGCGGATAATTGGTTGCCGTGCTGTAACAAATCTTCGTAGGAGGAGTTGTTGACGCCATTGGGGAAATTGTCCACAAAAAATCCGTAGCCCATAGACAAAAAGCCGTTGATTTGCTGGGTGGGTGTCGATGGCGACGTGGTGCCAGAAGTGGACATGGGTGAATCCACAACACTAATAGCGCCTGATGGAACACTCAATGAAGGAGCGTCGCCGAATTTGTAGGCTTGTCCTTGGGCGGTAATTACGTCGTATCCGTGTTGATCGACACTGGGCACAAGTTCTGTGGCCTGTGAGACATTAGACGGCTGCCCATAATTTTTGGCATCGCCAAATGCGGTGACAGTGCCATTGGACTGCAGAATCCAATACCCTTGAGCGTTTAGCGTAGGAACGAGATCAACCGCAGGGGAAGCGGAATGCGTGGATGAACTTGACGGATCTGTCGACGACGTGCTTTGCCCGGGCACATTTGTGCTTCCTAGGGCGCTCCCGGTCTGCAACCCGGAGATGACTTGCGATGAAGGCACTTGGATAACATTGCTAAAGTGATATCCGAGATCATGTAAAACTTGGGGGCTGGTAATATGGCGTAAAACGCCATTTTGAACGAGATACACAGCCCTATGTCCCTGCACTTGGACTAAGGATCCAGTGGGAAACGCACGCTCGGGGTTAGTTAAGGGCGAACCTACAGACATATTGGGCAGTCCGTGGATGCTCTTTAACTGGTTCCATTGATACCCCATTTGTGAAAAGACGCTACCGGATACGATGTGGTGCAGCACCCCTTGATTCACCATGTAAATCTTGGAAGATCCCGAAGGATGCAACAACGTGCCGGAGGGGTAATAGGCGCTAGCGGAATTCAAGGTGGGACCCATGGGCCAGTTGGAACCGAGTTGGCTAATCTTCACGATAGGCTGGCTGCCCAGCCCCATGTTGACCAGAGTTGACCAACTGCCAATATGATGGACAACGCCTTGCATCACTACATAAATGGCAGGCTGACCTGCAACTTGGAGCAAAGTACCGGAGGGATAAGGAGTCACCAACGGCAGCCCTAGAGATAAGGAGGAGAGAGAGGATACCCGCTGAATTTGACTCCATTGAAAGCCCATCGATAGGAACATGGCGGCCGAGGGTATATGGTGCAGTGTGCCATTTTCGACTACCCAGACCGGCGATGTGCCTTTTTGTTGAAGCAAAGTGCCGTTGGAATAAGAGACACTGCCTGCAGCATTACTTGTAGCGGAAGTTGACGAAGACGAGCTGTTTAAGGATCCGTAATTTTTTGCATCGCCGAAAGCCAAGACGTCACCGGACTTAGTGACTATCCAGTATCCTTTTCCATCTGCAGTCGAAGCGATGCTGACCACTTGATGACCCGATGCGTTTCCGTAGTTGCTGGCCTGTCCCACGGTATGAACTGTCCCACTGGCGGTCAGAACAAAGGCTCCCTGCCCAGAGGGCGTGACGGCCATCGAAACTGCCGAGTGGCTTCCTTGCGGCAAGGAGGGCAGAGAACTTGCGTCACCGAAGGAGTAGATATGGCCATTTTGCGTTAAAATCCAATACCCCTGGTAATCCGGTGTCGGTACGAGTTGAATGGCGGGTGCAGAACTGGAGGCTTGGCTAGACGATAAGTCTCCATAAAAGGGGACCTGGCCATGAGCTGTAACCGTGCCGTCAGAGGACAAAGTATAATATCCGCGGCTGACGCCAAGAAACGTGATGCTGTTTGACTTGAGGCCCTGGGCATTTGTGACGGTGATACTTCCCGGGCTTGTCTGGGCCGAAAGACTGACAGTGACCGCAGAAGGTGACCAGGACACAACCGTGGCAGGTTGTCCGTCAATGGTCACGGTAGCCGATGTGCTGCCAAATCCTTGACCCTTCACGGTTAATTCCGTGTTGTTTTGGGAAAGGGTGTAGCCCGTGACGACTACGGAGCTTTGGGCGAACGCTCCGGTTGTTGCTAGTTGGCTTAGGATCAAAACCGAGGAAAAAAGGGCTATTTTCGTACCGGTTTTTCCCGAACCATGTTTTCGAAACCAGGAATGATGATAGCGCCTAACCCGAGTCTGTCTCATATGTTGGAAATCCTCCTACGTAATCAGCAAGAACTATGCCTAATACCGACAACATTTCACAATCCTACCAAGATAAACAATTACGGGATCGCGGACCAAAAATCCTCTTTTTGCGACACGATTTTTTATGAAACTCGAGCAAAATCAATGCCACCGCCCACTGCGGAAGGTCACTAAGAGCAAATCCCAGTTCCCGTCCGACGATGCGCTCGTCAAAATAGTCATTTTTTAGGGGCGGTAGAACTGTCGGCGTATGTTCCTTTGACCGTTTCGCATCCGTTGTGGCCCTTACCGGCAAGTGCCAAGGAATCTGTCCATTCGTATCACGCAACATTTTGGCAAAGTGAGAATCCGTTGCCGATCAACAGTCCACGGATTCCCGCTCCCGCCATGTATGGATTGCCACCATTCAAACCTTCCATTATGGTTCGGCGATTGAGGCAGATAAGGTTTTGCAAACGAAGGCCGAACCCACGTGGATCTCGTTAACGAAACTCCGTGCTCGCTCGGTACC
>JAKBWA010000014.1 GCA_021841025.1 Bacillota bacterium
CCCTTTATTGGGTTACTCTGTGTCCAGTACACCGTGACGTCACTGCTTTCTATATGGTTATTATCGACCACCTGCCTATCGTGCCCATGCCAAAGCTTCGCCTGGCGGCGAGCGTCTGATAACCCCTCGCTTTAGCGAGGTCGATATTTGAAAGTATTGTGCAATGTCCCAGACTCTGCGTCTCTTTGAAACCGGCGTCATGATCGTGTCCGAAACGTTAGTGTAAACTCGCCCCCGGGGGTGTCTTCTTATGCTGCGTTATGTCATCTTATGGTTTGATTGTCGCCGCTTTGGCCACTTTGAATTGCCGTGGGTTTCCCCCACTGCGAGAAAAATCCAATAGAAAGGTGTTGACGATGGATTCAACAAATCCGTACAAGGATAATGTCTCTTCGCGATTGCGGATCAGGTAGGGATCGAGTGAAAAATCGAACATAAATCGAGCTCCCCGTAGCTTTTCGTTAAACGGAAGCTATGTGTCCAAGTCGCCCTTATCAGGCCACCATTGGTCGGTGGCTTGATAAGGGATCAGCACCAAACAACGCGGGTTCAGCGCATTTTGAGGCGATCGTGCTGTGTCTTACGCATAATCTGTCAGAACACCCATACCCCGCACTGTGTGGCGCCGGTGGCCGGAACCGTGGAATTAATCTGACATCCGGGCAATTTGGCTCAGTCTCTGTCTCGTTGCGGAATACTCTGCTCCGTTCATATCTTTACTAATTACGCTTCGGACTGTGGCCCCAAACCTTTGGACAGGGCCCTTGGGATGGCCCAAACAGCATAAATCACAGCCGAAATAAGGCCACCTACGACTGGAAGAGGCAACACTGTGGTAAACAAACTGGGAAGCCATTCTCCGCCCCAAATGCTTATGATAAGACCAAATGCAAAGGCAACGATTGCAGGCCAATTCCACCAGTCGTGTGCTGTATGCGGCTGAGCAAAAAAGTCTGCAGCAGGTGTCTGCCGCCTTTGCACCCAAATCCAATCTACTAGCATGATAAAGGTAAACGGAATAATCACATCACCGATAACGTCTAAGAATCCTGCGACATGATTCAAAATTCCCAAGATAGCAAGAACCGTTCCGAGCACGCCCATGGCCATAGTGGCGATGGGTTGTTCCCATTTAGAAGGTCGGCGCAAGGTATTGAGAGCCACCAGTAGGTCTACTGTCGAGGGATAGAGGTTCATAGCGTTGGTGTGAATAATAGCCAAGGCCACTCCAATGGCCGCAATTACCCCCCAAATAGGGGCATGTGCTCCTATGAGGGCCAAATTCCAATTACCCGTTGCTTGTTGGGAATACATCCCCATTAAGCCCATAACCAAAACAGATGCCATAATGCCCACTGACGGGGCGAAAAAGAAGGCGCTTTTCCCCCGTGGATCTGAGGCAGGACGAGCAAATCGAGAAACAGTTGAAACTTTGTAGGTCCAAGCTAGAATCGAAAACGTAACAATTGTGGAAATAGCTGTCCCCCATTGCATCGGCATGGTGGCCCCAGGCATTTGAACATGATAGCGAGAGAAAAGAAGATATGCTAGCATACCGTAACACACTAGCAAAACCACTGAGGTGTAGCGGTAAAAGTATTCGAGCCACTTCATGCCAAACAACACTAAAAATACTTGAATAACTCCGATAACCCAAAACCATAAACTGCCACTAACATGGGTTATGGCATTAAGTGTGACTCCAGCCACGGCTGTGTTGAGTCCAAACCATCCCATATTGACGAACGTGAACAGTATTGAAAACAGAAAGGCTCCGGCTGTGCCATAGCTCTTGCGGGCCACAATAAGGCCGGTTAAGGGAACCTCTCGGCCCATTTCTGAAAAGAGTCCGCTAGGAATCAGTCCGATCAGCCAACTCAAAAAGATGGCCAATATCATGTCGGCCACGCCAAAATGAAACAGAAGAGCGCCAATTAAAGGAGTCGTTGCGGATGCAGACGCCATTAACCACACTATGGTCATCTTGCCCGGAGACATCGTGCGCTGAGAATCTGGAACCGGCTGTACTCCGACCGTTTCCACTTCCCCAAGGATACCCGATGGTCTCGGTTCTGAAACAGATTGTGACGAGTCATTCATGCTTGGTGAGTCCTCCTTTGGACAGCGCTAACAGCGCTGTGGACAATATTGCAGTGCTCCAAATAATAGCATAACTAGACAACCAGACTGATAATTAATATAAATCTGAATTATTGGTAAATAGTGAGACATCAGACGTCCGACATGCAGTGATTATATTTCGTTGTAAACCAAACTGCAAGATGTAGCAGCACCGAAAACTGCCTTATTATTTCCTTCAATATTTATTTCCTTACAATACAGCTTTGTTTTCCTCACACCGCTGGACTTGTTTGGGCTCTTTCGGCTTACTCACAAAGAATTAGAGAAAGCCCCACTAAACTCCATTTTAAGCCTCGACAAATCGTCAGTCACAAGGTGGAACCGCCGAAGTGTTGCGGGGCAAATGTGAGAAGCCAAAAACGTTGACGCGGCGGATAAGACCGATCTTCCTTGAATCCAGACTCGCATACGAGCCCCAATCTACCCCAAAGGAATGGGTCGTTGTCCTTAGATTCGTTTCGCGCCTCGTGATTAAGATTTAAAAGCCAACCAGATCCGGGTTTCGGATGTATCGCACATCTTTAGCCAAAGAAACTTGCACCTGCGCCCGTTTGCTGGGGGCAACCGGACATTCAAACACTTTTTTCGTGAATGGGACGTAAATACTTGACAGACTCTGAATAATGTGGTTGATTGTTAATTATTGTATTAAGAGTTAGCTTTCCCAGTATGAACCGCAAAGTTACAATAATAGGATTTTCTAATATCTCCACTAAGGAATTTCAGGTAACCCAGGTTCGTATCCCCGGCTTGAAAATTGGCCATGACTATCTGTTCATAGGACGATTAGCCTTAGATTGTGTGAGGTTGGGTTTTGGGCGGGAGACGTTAAGATAAACACTTCCCTAGCGACATTCAGCCCGAGTTTAGCGTTCACCGGAGATATACATTTTGAGTATTAAGGGTAAAACACGAAATAACCTACTGCCATGAAAAATGTTCTGCACCACTGCAAGTGGCCTGGAAGAGGTCAACAGCAGTTCTCTATCTTTCCATTGACAGCTTAATCAACAACTGAGTGGGCAAACTGACAATAACCAAAATGAGGAACAAAGCACTTTGAAGAAAGGACGATTGATCATGGCAGTGGTTTTGATTGCCACTCACCCCCACAGCGATATTTGTGGTGAAATTACCCATTGGAACCGTACGGTAGTGGCAAAAATTGAGACCGAGAGAGCCTTGGAAGCTTACACCGACGATCCCCGTACTGTTTGGAATGCTGTCCGCCGATATGGAAGTTACCAACGGGCTTTTGGAGTACCGTATTTTCCTGTCTGGTTAGGTAAACATGGTGGAATGGGAATCACGCCGGAAACGAGCCCAACCGCAGACTTTGTATGGGAAGGTCAAACGCAACGGGAGATGGACCAAGGCGTTAAGAGGAGTTGGTAGGCAGACGCGCTACCTTTATGGGCAATGCTGTGGCTGAACCTTTGACAGAGCTTCGGGCTAAGAGGCTCTGCGAGAGTCTTGGGTGCATGCCGCGGTAATCATGTCAGATAGGATACTTTGAAGATTGCATAATGGGCGGCATCTGACTAATGGGATTAAGCCATTGCCCTGTATTTAGGTGAGAAGAATAGTCGGGTTCAATATCAGGTTTGGACGGGGCGCTTGATGGCCGAAAATTCCCGTCAAGACGCTGTCCTACACCTTGAGGTTAGACGAAGACGCAGCTGAATCGAAAAAATCCGGCGAGTCACCCCTTTTTGTTCGTCTTTTGGGGATGATGTCCTGTCAAGCAGTGTAAAAACTTCGGTTTTCTGACGACCGGTTACGCGAACTTTTGGTGCGACGACTCCGGCGCGTTCGCGCCGCCCATTCATCGCTGTACTCCATCAACACGGCCCCCACGAGTCGCAAGGCCGCATCTTCACTCAACCCGATGTCAAGGCCCGAGAGCGCCCGGTCGCGACCACGAACGCCATGCTCACCACCCAGTCACATTCGCGCACTTTCACGTACTGGCTTTTCCACCCCGCAGGGCGTATCTCACAGATCGTTCTGTGTAAGCGGGACGAACGGAGCCGCGAGGTTTGACCGTCTTGCGCGTCCCCTTGAGGATACCGGAACCCGGGTGGAACTCCCGCGCTCAGCCCTCCCTGTCGCGATTGCCGTAAGGAGAAATCCCATCCGAAAGGAGCGCAATCCTGGTCAAGGGGAGGACGATTGGTGAAAAAACACCGGCCTGCTTGGACTGCATGCAATTTTGTCAAGTACTTTGAACCAGGCAGGAAGATGGCGACGGATGTGATGAGGCCACCAGAAAGGAATAAATCCATCAGAACGGGATAGATAGGAGTATTGTGAGAGCAGGAAATGTCACTGGAGGACCATCTCATTACTCGCGAGCGGAAGAAAGGATAGGTAACAATGCGCCTGTTATTGTTTGACTTTGACGGTACACTGTATCGCGGCAATGATCCGTTTTGGTTCTATGCACGCACCATCAGCCGGTATATGGACAAGGACGCACGCACTCGGTACCTAGATTTGGTGGCAGAACATCTAAGCGGCCAATCTTCTGTAGTAGCTAGTGACAACTGGGAAGCGGTAGTTAAATTAGCATCCCCGATTATCCCGGAGCGTTCCATTTGGCAAGAAGTCTTTCTGGCAACTCGCGACTTTATGATGAGTGCCGAGTGTCATCTCGAGGTCCCCTCCCCTTTGATAAATTTTTTGCGCCAAGCATCATCTCGAGCTATGCTTGTAGTAGCTTCCAACAGTCCTTCCGAAGCCACCTGTTCTCTTTTGCAAAAACTGGAATTAACGCCGTATTTTGACCACGTATATCCTGCGGCTAACAAGCCCCAGGGATTGGCGGAAATTGTGTTTAAGTTGATGGGAAAAGATTTCGATCCCCATCAGGTCTTTTCCGTTGGCGATAATTATATAAACGATATTGCTCCGGCAGTGCAACAAGGGTGGCTGACAGCTCACATTAGCCCTCATGGATATTTTCCGGGGCCTTGCTCCCTACGAGCTCGTTGTATTGAAGAGATTCTACCTTCTGTGGAGGTGTGGTTGGTTCACGGAACGCTTCCTTGGCCGAAGGCAACTGGCGCGTAAGGCTTTCGGAATTTTTAATGTATAGCGTAGAATGGCAAGATGCCTTGCATAATCCACACAAGTGAATAGAATACGATGCATGTACAACTGTCGTGTGTGGTTGAAGGGCACGAAAGGAGTTCAAGAAGATTATGGCAGAGATAAGTTTTTGGGGAGGCGTCGGGGTTATTGGATCGAGCAAAGTATTGATCGAACAAGGATCATGGCGCGTCATGCTGGATTTTGGACTGGACTTTACCCCGGGGGCAGGTCTCTTTAGGATGGGGGTGCAAGTGAGGCCTGAATTTGCACTGCACGATCGCCTCTATACAGAACAAGCACCCTTGGTACCCCATATTTACCGCCCCGAAGCCCTCCATGGGTTTCCATTGCCTGCGGGTTCGGATCGTCACACCGCGGTCTTTATCTCGCATGCTCACATTGATCATATCGGATTGACGGGGTTTATCGATCCATCCATCCCCATTTATTGTAGTCCGCAAACATATCGCCTGATGGAGGCGTTGGCTGAGTCTGGCGACGTTGTGGAGGGTTATCCGCCGACATTTACGGCTATGGAAGAAGGAAAACCCCTTACCTGGGGACCTTTTCGGGTGACCTGCTATCCGGTGGACCACGATGTTGTTGGGGCATCGGGCTATGCTGTCGAGACGGAAGACGGAATCGTAGCGTTTACGGGCGACATCCGTCTTCATGGCCGACACCCAGAATTTAGCGAATCCTTTGCCAGATCTGTGAAGAGCGCCCGGGCTTTGGTGATTGAGGGAACTACCCTTTCCTTTGGGTTTGCCGAGGCACAGCGTACGGAAGCAGAAGTCGACGCATTATTTGCCAAAGCTCTCCAACAAACCCCGGGACTAGTATTGATAAGTCTTTATCCACGAAATCTTGAACGGGTCGAATCCTTTCTTGCCATCGCGAAAAAAGCTGGAAGAATTATGGTGTGGCCCAAAACTTGGTCCACGTTTTTTCGCCATTGGGGTTTTAAGGATATCCAGGCATTTGAAGAGGATATTGATGTTGCTGCTATCCGGCACAACCCCTCTCAATTTGTTCTACAGATGAATCCTCAGTGGTTACCCTGGCTGCTGGACCTCGAGGTAGGTCCAGGCTCGATGTTTTTACACGCTAACGGTGAGCCTTTAGGCACATTTGATCCCAGATGGAATGTTCTCCACGAGTGGTTGAAATTTCTGCACGTGCCATTTTGGTCTATTGGCACCAGCGGGCACGCCAGTCCCGAAGACTTAAACCGATTGGTGCAGTGGATTCAGCCAGATATTTTGTTTCCCCTGCATAGTATGGAACCAGATCGCTTACTTCCTCCTCCCGGAACAGTTCGCTGGCTCCCGCAAAGAGGTGGCAAACGATATGCTTTAGGCGAATACCGGTGATCCTAAAAGACAAAATTTAAACAGGCTTGCGCCAACAAAACGATTTCCCTCGCTAGAAGTGGGAATAACAGGATACCCCACAGTCCGCGGTTGTTTGTCACGATCCCTTTTTGCAGGGGTGGTCAACGGCATTGGACAGCTAAGATGGGCTTCTGGGCGTGACGAGGTGCCGCAAATCCGCCTCGGAATGCCGGGCAACATGAGGACGGATTCCCGTGTCATGTTGCCATTCGGCTAAGGCCTGGTTAGATGCCAAACGTGCTGTCCCCACCCCTTGCGAAAAGGGGTCTCGTGTGCGTGGTTGAGATTGAGTGCAATTTTATGGGCGAGAATCCTGATTACATCTCCTGCACGGCCCGTTTTACGCCATTGATCAATTGCTGCTTCGTTCGGGAGCGACTGCCGTACAGTCGAGCCGAAAAGACCATGATGATTTCAGGATATTCTGCGTGAACTCTTCCTCAACAGTTATGTCGTCGCCAATAGATAACCATAGGTAAAATTTTAAACACGCTTTAAACTCTTTCTTTCTTCGTAAGAGGCGCATCAATATTCCCGCAGAACCAGCAATACGCCCCCCATAATGAGTAGTGCGCCCACTCCAAATGACCAGCTAATCTTTTCCTCGAGGATGGTCCATCCCAAGATGGTGCCAACGAGCGGTTGAAAGAAAAAATACAAACCTCCCGAAGAGGCTTCGGTCAATTGTAATCCCTTATTCCACAAAAAGAATGCTCCCGCTGTCGAAATAACTCCTAAATAAAGCACACCGCCTAAGGTGTCGGAGTTAACCAAGATCGCGGGTGCGATATTCGTCACTTGCGGTATCACTCCCGGGGTTATCGCCAGAGTGGCAAAGAGGATAGCATAGAAAGTAACCGCTAGGAGTGAATAATTATGAGGTACCCGTTTGACCAACACAGACATCAACGCCCAGGTCAAGGCGGCCAAAGTTAAGATGAAGCCTCCTGACTCATTGACATGATTTGTGGTGTCCACACCAATAACGAACAAAACTCCAATACTTGCAAGGAGAACAGATCCGATCCTTCGGATCGTGATCTTCTCCTTAAGCAGAAGTCTCCCGAAAATAACCATAAAGGCAGGAGTAGCGGACGTAATCATGGCGCCCATTTGAGCCGTCGAAAGCTTGGTTCCCAAAAACTGAGCCCAGATGGATCCGGCATAACCAATCAGCCCGATTTCGATCACAAGAGGAACATCTCGCCGACGAATCTTCCATGATTGTCTTGTGACTAAACCCACTGCCGTTAACGTTCCCAAAGCCACTACATATCGCAACCACACTAAGACCAATGGTTGGATAGTCATTAGAACGACCTTGCTCACTACATACATACCGCCCCAAATGCTGGCAGCCAAGGCCATATAAAAACCGCCAAGATACCGTGAATTCACCCTTATCCCTCCGTCAAATTGGACATAGACATGTCCACTGGCGAAGGCAATCTTATTGATTCCTTCGCTTAGTGGCGAAGGAATGTGGGAACATCGTTCTCAAACCGGCTCGTCTCGCGCACGTTATCATCTGCCCCTCTGATGGGAGTATCAAGGCCATCACAATGGATAATACTATATCGCGCCAGGGCATGCGCAATTGTCCACCAATTATCGGCAAAATGTTCTGCAAACGTATCCGCTGCATCGGGTAGAATTCTCTGTCTCGAATCTCCGATCTACGCCAGTTAGTTTCACACTGCTTGTTAGATTAGTGGAAGCCCAGGTGTCACATTGCAGAACAGGAGGATTACTACAATTTGTCTTGCTCCCAACTAAGTGAGAGCTCTCAAGGTTTCCTATTTTTCAAAAGGTCAAAAGGTTTTATCAGCGGAGTCTTTATGAGACGATTCTTGCACGCTCGACAAAATTCCTCTATTGTCGAAATCAGCGATTCAGTAGGGCTGTTGATCTTGATTTCGTCAGCAAGAATGCCCGTGGCCTTTCCTGCCAAAGATATATGGCATTGAAACAATATGCGGACTGAATGAATCGCAACGTGATCTTGTAGAGCTGAAAGGATGAAGAATACCTATGTCCTCCCCTGCCAAAGATACATGGCAACTTACCAATGTTCTGGACAGTCACCATGGGGGCTCGTTTTATTGGTCGCTTACGATTATGGCCACTATTGGAGGTTTTCTGTTCGGTTACGATTTATCTAATATCGGTTCGGCCTTAAATTTCGTTCCCTATCATCTGGGTAGTTTTGCTTTGGGATACTTGGTGGCTGGGTCATCGTTGGGGGCTGCAATTGGTGCTTTGGCGGCCGGACCCGTTACCGATGCTTGGGGACGGAAGTCACTATTGATTCTGGATTCGGCTATTTATGCTGTAGGAGCTCTATTGTCAGCTTTTACGGTAAATGCGTTTATGCTCCTCGCATCCCGAACCTTAATCGGTTTGGCAATTGGTGCGGACTCCGCTATTGCCACGGTATATATCGCGGAATATGCACCGAAAGCCCGACGTGGATCTTTAGCAATTTTACAACAATGGATGATTACAGTCGGAATTTTTGTGGCCTATATTATTGGCATCCTCGTGTTTTCGCTACTTCCGCATCAGGCGACAACGCTTGATTGGCGGTTGATTTTAGGTTTGGGCGCCGTCCCGGCGTTCATTGGACTTATTTATCGAGTACGGATGCCGGAATCCCCGCGTTGGCTGTTGGAGCATAATCAATTGCCTCGCCTAAAGCAAGTGCTACATCTTTTAGGCATCGAAGCTTCTCTCGAAGATCTGCGCCGGGCAAAAAATCGACAGCAAACGGAAAACACGGACAAATCTGCCAATAAAATCACATCGGGCATGCGTTATGCGCTCATGGTAGCGAGCGTGTTCATGATCTTTCAACAGATTACTGGCATAAACATCCCCCTCTCGTACGGACCTAAGATCCTTAAACCTTATTTTATCTCGGGACATGTTACTGCCGTTCATGCTGCGGTCTCGGGAATTGAAGCGACACTGGTTTTAGCCACGGTCAACATGGCAGCCACTTATATTGGGTTTCGATTAATTGACAATTGGGGTCGGCGCCGTATTTCCCGGGTGGGGTACGGAGGGATGGCGATTTTTATGCTCTTAGCTGCTCTGGTTCTAACCAATCTCAGTGGACTCATGCGTATTGTCACACTGTTATTGGCTTTGGCTGGTTTTATCGTCTTTTTTGCCTTTGGAGTCGGCGGTACCGGATGGATTATCGAGGGCGAGTATTTTCCGACTGTACTGAGAGGTAGGATGGCCTCTATCGTTGCTTTTATCGATTGGATCGCCAACTTTGTCATTGTCGAGGCATTTCCTGTACTGCAAAAAGGTGTCGGACTTACTGGGGTCATGTTGCTCTTTGCATTCTTGTCCATTGTGGCCGTCATTTTTGTATCTAAGTGGATGCCGGAAACTAAGGGTCTGTCGGTAGAAGAAATTGTGGATCGATTCGAGCAGATTGCCGACAACGGGAACCATCTCTAAAAGATCGTCAAAAAAATTCTCAAATCTCTTTCGGGTTGGACGGACGAACTGTAAAACTGGCGAATGGGTGATAAGGAGAGAAAGGTTGTATCGTGTCTCGCGACAATTGGTGTACCTTTCGCACATTCCCTCGAAGTAGCCATTCCGAAGCGAGAATATGCGACAAAGCATCTCGCTTCGACCTTGTTTTCATGGCTTGGCCCCTTGTCAGCCTCGTTGTAAGCTTCTAGAGCTTCTGCCTGTCGCCCGATTTACTACTGCCCTTTCTCTGTACATTGGGTCCAAAAGCACGTATGTATATTGAATGACCATTATGAAGTAAGTTTGACTGCATCGAGACGTCGTTAGGCGCCCTTGGGTTCAGGTGTTGGCAGGATTGGCCCTGGAGTTATCAATTCCCATCCGGTTTCTCTTTAGCATTTCTTGAAAACAAAAAACTAAACCCGGGATGCTCCGCAAAACGGTGTGATGAGAGGAGAGGGATGATCGAAGCTAAACGTCGCCCGCTTTGTTATCAGAACTTCCGGTCCCCCTCCCCCTATCAAACGCTCTCGTTCGTGACTATCCCGACCCGACCGTAACCTAGTGAGGTAATATAACTCACATTCTTAATTAATCGTCTCTCGTCATGAACTATTAATTTGGAGAATTGTTGGTCTTAAGCCGTAGATGACAATTGCCTCTGAAGAAATCATTGTGATCATCTTCACGCGGACATTACAAGCCTCAAGTCATCTCATACGCGCAGACATCTTCCCCGTTTGAGAACGGGTTGCGAGAGACTTTTTGTTCTGTCTCTTCGACGGGTACAGACTGCCAACGGGATCTGGGTTTGGATTTCTATTTGTCTGTTTTCGCAAGAGCGGGCAGTTTTGCATCACACTACCCGCTGAAATGTCAAAGAATCTTTCCAGCGCAGTATTTCACTGGACCATGCAAAGCTTAAGTCACATTTATGAGCACTTTGAATGCTTTGCGTTCGTTAAACAACCGGTAGCCTTCGGCAATGTCTTGCAAATCCATTCGGTGAGAGATAATTTTGTCGGGATGAATGACCTCATTTTCGATCAAAGGCAAGATTTGTGCAGCTAAACGCATTGGATCCCCGACTCCAAAGCGGATGGTTAGTTCACGCACAAAGGCGTCAAATGTCGATAACGGATAATTATCTAGCATGTGGACCCCAACAATAGAAACAGTTCCATGAGGGCGGACAACTTGCAATGCCGAATCCAACGGTTCTTTGCCACCGACGGCTTCTAGTGCCACATCGGCGCCCCGTCCACTTGTAGCAGCAGCAATTACCTCCTTGGGGTCATGTTTCTCGAAGTTAATGGCGATGCTTCCGAATTTCTCTGCTACCGCCAGTCGGTCAGGAACACGATCAATGGCAAAAACTTTGGCAGCACCTTGAACCCTTGCACTCATTTGAGCGAAGAGACCTACGGGGCCAGAACCCACAACGGCCACCACATCTCCCGGCTTGACCCCGCCATTTAATGCGCATAAAAATCCGGTACTCAAGATATCTCCCAGGAATAAGACTCGGTCATCGGGCAAAGACGATGTCAAGGGAATAAGAACCGTATCGGCATAAGGAATACGCACATATTCGGCTTGCCCTCCCGCTAAGCTTTCTCCAAATGCAGAGCCATATCCAAAAAGACTGCGAGACGCACAATTCCAATGTAATCCCTGACGACAATACCAACAACTTCCGCAAGCCGTAATGTCAGAGGCGATAGCTCTGTCTCTCACGTGAATAGTTGAAACTTTAGATCCTACTTGTTCAACCGTGCCCATGAATTCATGCCCTAGGACAATTCCGGATTGAAAACCCGGAACTTGCCCGTGGTAAGCGTGAAGATCAGTTCCGCATATAGCCGCCGTCTGAACTTTGAGAATGGCATCAGTGTCTTTGATGATGGTAGGTTCAGGAACTTCTTCAATGCGAACGTCTTGAGCTCCGTTCCAGACACATGCTTTCATTCTTCTTCCCTCCTAGTTGCAAAGTTAAAAGATTACAACACGAGTACCCATTCTGCGTTTGAGTGTTGAATAGGTGGCGTCTTGGGGCAAGAGGTTAACGCCAGGGTGGTGGCCGACGGAACCCGCGTTAACACTCTTGCCCGTCACATCGAGATGACAGCTACATGTTAAGCGTGGGAAGTGGACGAGAGTTTCATAATCTTGCTGACGTTATTTTCAATTTTCATTTTTATTTCATAAATGATATCCTCTCGTCCCTAAATCTATAGCCAGGCCCTTTCAGTGACTACACCCTGACGCAGCCGATGCTTTCGAATAAGGATTGACACTCCGGGGCTGTCTCAAAAGGTATGTCGGCAGTTATGCCGTCCCTAAATTGTGCCTATTTTACCCCGCTCAGTGGAGGGAATGGGTCACTTTCTTCTTCGTTTTTAGGGGTAAAGTGGGAGAAAATTTTCGGACCAAAGCCTTTTGAGACAGCCCC
>JAKBWA010000082.1 GCA_021841025.1 Bacillota bacterium
ATATCCGGCAGCGCCACATTGACAATACTGGCATCCAATGCTGCCATAAAAGCACCAATACACACGGTAGCCACCACGAGCCAAATGTAGTTCGCACGTGTCGTAAAGCGCGTCAGCGGCAAGGACTCCCAGAGACTCCGAAGATCAGTCGCTTTCGCCACAGCTTGCACCTCCAAGAATGATAAAGGATGATGACAGCAACAATTTGTCACGGCACGGATAATGTAACTGTCTGTCATGCAAAGAATAGTTAAGATAGAATCCCACCCGGCAAAATCCGTAGGAAACAATACGAGAACAAGACGATATCCCCTGTAATCCTGCTGTGAGTAATTCTATTCTTGATTGATTAGCAGTGACTACTCTTCCATGTGGCCCAGCATTCGGGATTCCAAAAGCCACCATGGCTCGACAGGGCCGATCAAACGAAGGCAATTCGTCAAAAAGCGTTGAAAGAATTCGAGGCTTCGTTTGCTGCAGTTGCCTCCTGTGGTCAAAATTGCTTCTGCTTCTCCCTTAGGCTCTTGTCCCGGAAGTCATATCTTCTCAACTCGTTTCTCTAGAATTGTAACCTTATCAAAGGCGAACCCATTTCCGCCTCAAGGCTTCCGACATGATTATCCCGCACAAAAAAGCGATACCCATGTTCCAGATAGCCAAAGCCGCCACCAGCAGCATTAAGTACACGTCCTCTTTCTTGTTGCCAATATCTCGGACACTCACGGCCAGTTCCATGCCCGCAAAGAAAAGTATGACGCCAATAACGGCGGAAGGAAAAGCTTGAAGTACCAGCATTGTGGATGGGCCTCCCAGTAAAGCTAACAATAGCACTAGTGAGCCCAAAATGATCAAAGACCCTCCTGTCCGGGCGTTAAAACGCACATGACCAGCCATGCCTCCCGCTCCATGACACATGGGAACACCTCCCACCCAGGGGGACAGTACATTCATAATGCCTGTGGAAATTGCCATTTTTCTTTCGGACACAGGGTGTTGAGGAAAGAGTTCATTATTCTCATGAGTGATTGCAATAATAGCATTACCTAAGGTCAATGGCAGCTGGGGAAGAGCCAATAGAAAGAAGCCTTTAGTGAAGTTCGTCCCCGACAAAAATTGGGTTTGCAAAGACGGAAGTCTAAACGCCAATCCCGTCGTCATGAGTCGTGATAGTAAATCCGGATGAAGCATGACGGCTGCAATTACACCGATGATAAGAAGGCCGAACATGGCCGGAAAGCGTGTGGAAAAAAGAGTCATGGCCACAGCTGCTGCCAAAGCTGCCAGAACCCAATTGTGAGTCATTCGCTCTATACCCATTTCCGCAAAGGTTAGACCCAGCCCTAACATAATACCTCGTACTACGGGTTTTGCCGCCAAGTGACTCAAAACGTCCACAGCACGCGATAAACCCATGGTTAACCACGCGGCACCGATAATCAGACCCGATGCCCACACCATTAAAGGATTCACCTGATGCGGATGGCCCAAAGCAAATCCCCCGATAGCTTTCATAGGCTGCACAGGAATCGGCGTCTTATATACGACTCCGGTAATGAGATAGGCCAAGCCGAAGGCAAACAAGATGCCTACTGGACTCATGTGCAACACACTGACATACGCCAGGACAAAAGGAATCAAAGTGCCAATATCTCCAAACGCGCCAGCCCATTCAGAAGCGTCAAAGCGATTGGGAAAACCGGAAGGACGAGAGTTCAGGGATTGCAAAGGCAAAGAACCGCCCGGCCCGTTATCTGCCATGTCCTCCCCCTCCTAAATCCAGTCCACAATTTTCAGACTCTGCTGAGATTTAATGCGATACAGCGTCAACCACACACCTCATACCCTCCCCTTGTTAGGAGACGGCGTTCCATGCCAATTTTTTCTCAACCATCAACGAGGAATATTCACCTGCAATAATGCGCTCTCTCATCATACGGTTAAGCCGTTCCTGCTTTTTTATCAGTGCCGTCAGAACCCCTGCGGCCTGGGTATCGCCAATTAAAATGGCCCCAACCAGTCTATCTTCGCGGAACAAGAATTTGCGGTAATTAGCTCCGTGAAAGCGGCGAACGGCTTCCAAATCAGGCTGGTCCAAGGTCAGTCCCATAGTCATGACCGACATCTCAAATTTGGGCATGGAATTCATGGCAATCCCCCCCGAATACCGTAGTCGATCTCCTGCCATATTGGCTCCTGCGATCATCCCGTGCTCATAAGCAACAGGCAGAATCGCGATGATACGGTTGTCTTGATTAATGATGTCTTTAGCTTCCGCAACATCTCCTGCGGCATAGACATCAGGCAGATTTGTCTTCATGTGCTCGTCAACTGCCACCCCTCGGTTGAGCCGAATGCCTGAGTCTTTCAGGAGGTCCACAGCAGGACGCACGCCAATGGCGATAACAACCATCTGACAGAATATCTCCCGCCCACTCTTTAAGACCACCCTGTCCACGGCGCCCTCTTCATTCTGGACGATTTCTACCACCGAATCATCTGTTATCACTCGGGTTCCTAATTCCTGCATGCGATTCTCGAGCCTGGACGAGCCTTCTTCGTCCAAAGCCAGTCCTAATACTCGCGGAAGCATTTCCACTACGCTCACCTGAACTCCACCGCGGTGGCGCAAGGCATCGGCTGCCGACAGTCCGATCAGTCCACCCCCTATGACAACCGCTTCTTGAACCTTGGGCAGCCACGTCATGATATCGTCAGCGTCCTTCCAAGTAGTAAATGTAAAAACGCCGCGCGCATCAGTTCCTGTCATCGGTGGAACAAATGGTTTCCCCCCAGTCGCTACCAACACCCGGTCGTAGCAAAGGTGCGAATCATCAGCTAGGACCACCTCGTGATCTTGCGCCAATATTGCCTTGACCGGCGAGTTAATACGCACATCAACTCGGTAATCTTGATAAAAAGATGAAGGCCGGTAATACATTGAGTGCCCCGACACTTCTCCGCCAAGATAATAGGAAATCAAAGGGCGGCCGTAGGCTTCATGCCTTTCGTTTGACAGCACCACGATATCGCCCGCTTCGTCCCGTTTGCGAATAGCTTCCGCCGCTGCCAGGCCGCCATAAGAATTTCCAATCACGAGATATCTCATTTACCCTTCCCTCCTTGCAGCATAAAGCCAGCCCCAAGCTGCAGATGAAGCGTGATTTTTACGATTTTGGAACGATGTGTGTGAAAATCCCGCGTGGCTCAAAGCACCGGTGGGACACGCCTCAACACAAGGAGCCATCTCATAATCCAGACATCCGTCGCATTTCATGGCTAGATGTTCTTCTTGCACCAATTGTATGGCTCCAAAAGGGCAACACATAATACACATGCTGCATCCCACACACCTGTCGTAGTCTGTTGTGACAAATGCTCCCATGCGGTGGCGGCATCCAGCCATACAGGCACTGACACAAGGAGCTTCTTCGCAGTTATGGCACACCAATGGATAATGTCGATTATTGATGGTATGAATCGCAATCCGAGAAACTGCATCCGTTTGTTGATGTTGGGCAAATACCGCATCCCGGCAGGATTTGATGCAATCCCCGCAGCCATTGCACACGGACGGATTAATGATGATATCCCGTTGCAGGCTATGTGTTGGCCTCGCCTTCACTTTCTTGACCCTCCTTGTCGCACAATTGCCGGCGTGAGTCTTTCATCAGTTTGATTTAAGCTCCCCCCGGCGTGAGGCCTTAAGATTTGTAGAAAATCTCGCGGGCACCCTTCCTTTATGGCGTGCAAGCCATCATGCTATTGACCCGCTTTACATCTTGTGGGGTATTCACACTGAAAAAGTTCTGTACGGTGATCCCAAATGGAGACAATTCCTGGGCCGAGACCCTTCGTACCGAAAGGTGTTCCAGTACATTGGCCAATCCGGGAGACCCTGAGTCCAATGCCTTCTCCAGTTCAGGAAGGCAATTGGGACCGTAAAGAGCGGCCGTCGTAGCCCAGTGGCCATCGACCCACGGCACGACCAGATCTTCAGCATCTCGCCAGGACCACAGGCAGCCGGGCAAATCTACAGATAAAAAAGGCATATCGCACGCTGTAACAAAAACCCAATCCTGTACCACACGCAAAGCTGCATGAATTCCGGCCAAAGGGCCTTTATAGGGAAAATAGTCGCCAATCAAAGGAACGTGTAAAAAAGAAAATCGTTCAGGGGTATTGGTTACCACCACCACCGGGCCGACTTCGGGCGCATTGCCCAATATGGAAATTGCGGTAGCAATCATGCTTTGGCCCCTGATTTCCACTAATGCTTTTTCTTGTCCCATCCGGGAGCTCCTTCCTCCCGCAAGCACTACGCCTGTCATCCCCGACTCGGCAAGGTGATGGTAGCACTCTGTCCGTTGCCTTCATCCACTTCGACGGTTAGAGACACAATTCGCCGACTATCCAAAATGGGATCAAGCCGTTCCAACAATGTCTCAGCCATGTACTGGCACAGGTCTTCGACATTCAAAGTGCCAATGGGGAGACGCAACACGTCGCTGTAAGGAAGCAGGTACGTTTTGCCGTTAACAGTGATCCGATATCCTGTTTCTTCCTCATCCACAGTCATCACGCTGGCAGGATATCTAGCCACCAGCACCATATGGTCAAATTCCAGGCACAAACGCCTGACCACTTCCTTCAAATGGTAAACATGCACAAGCTGACCCCGCTCAGAAGGTTCACCTTTCAACGAGACCGATACCGTGTGAAAATGGGGATGTAAACGACTGCACCCACCTCTTCCCGGCACCAAATGCACGCTTTCAAAGGTAAGATTGGCCTCCTTGCCGTCTAAGTTCAATTTCATGAAATAGGACCTCCTTCGAGTTAATATGGGTGTGGCTTACCACGGTTTAATGCGGAACATTTTGATTAATCATGGTGCCCACATGAATCCAAAGACGTGTTAAGTCTTTGCCTCTAGTTCCCTGCCGGTACGCCTGTGCCAAGTCAGCCAAACAGGGCTGTCGATAGTCGAAGCTATAAACCTTGCCGTCGGCCGAAAGCCTTAGTCCCTGACGCCTTTTGCTCATGGTCTGATTCATGTCCACGACCCGGCAAAGACTCACCTCGACTCCGTGAAAGCGGTAGCGCGGTCTGTCTGAGGGATCTTGGACGCTTTCGAGAGTTTCTCCTTGCTCTTGCAAAACCTGCTCAACATAATCCAGATTGACATGGTGACACTCATAGAACTCTGGAGATTGGGCTGCCGGCGACAACTCAATAAGCTGCAATCGCGCCGCAATGGTTTTAGCGAAATCTGTCAAGTTCTCCCATTCATCTTCATTAACACCCCGCATGAGGACCGTGTTCAATTCGATTGGCAATCTAGCATCCCGCGCCGCATGGATTCCGTCTATCACAGACGCCAAATTGTCCACGCCGCAGAGTTGGCGGAACCGCTCGGGGTCTAGTGTGTCGAGACTCACTCCCACTCTTTTGAGGCCGATTTCTCGTAATTTTGCAGCCCATAAACTAAGTCGCGTTCCATTGGTAGTCAAAGTTAGACTGACGCCCCAGCGGATAATTTGAGCCATGAGATCGGAAAGATAAGGGCGCAACAAAGGTTCCCCGCCTGTAATTTTGATCTTGACAACCCCGACCGGAAGAGCTGCCTGGATAATCTCTAAGATTTCCCTATCCTGTAGATGCCGCCCTGGATGTGGGTTGCCCTCCTTGTGGCAATAACGGCAGGCTAAATCACAACTGGGCCATACGGAGACTCGCAACGACGGAATCATGACCACTTGGGATCATCCACAGCCACTTGCACCCACTCCCCTGCGTTCACATGAAATTGACTGACGCCGTCCAGAAAGACATATCCTGTTCCCTGAAGCATCTGGTGCATGGTTCGCGCGGCCGAAGGAGGCGGTGGCGATAGCAGCGGCTCAGCCCAGATTTCCTCATTTTCATGTTTTAGGCGCACCTGAAAATATTTCCTGACACCTGCCTCCGTCGTCAATTCCTGGCAGAGTCGGGCTCTCACCTCCGGTTCTGTCTCAAAGGGGGGAAGGCCCGACATTTTGCGGATAGCCGGACGAACGAACAGTTGGAAGGTCATCAGCGCGGAATAAGGCCATCCCGCCAAGGCAAAAACAGGAACCCCAGCAATTTCTCCGTAAGCCGTAGGTTTGCCAGGAGTCATTAACAGCCCATGGCTCTTTAACTGTCCCTCTTTAACAATGGCTCCTGGTATTAGGTCATGAATGTTTTCGATATCCTGCCCTTCCAAGACCAAGAGACTTGCTCCGGTCCCTCCAGTTGTGACGATCACATCAAATTCCTTGTCGTGAGCGGTTTGATTGAGCAATCTTTCGACCTCTTGGATCCGGTCACCAATGGTACCAAGACGTACAGGATCCCCTCCGCTTTCTCTCACAAAGGCTTCTAATAGATAAGCGTTGGCATCATAGACTTGAGCTGGTCTCAAAGGCTCGCCCGGAGTCACCAATTCGTCACCCGTAGAAAAGATGGCCACTTTCGGACGTCTGATTACCGGGATCTGAACGATACCCAAGGCCGACAATACTGCGACATCCACCAATCGCACGATGTGCTCTTTTGCCAGCACCAACTCGCCAAACCTTATATCTTCGCCCAATAAAGAGATATTGTCTCCCGCTCTTACACTGTGCTCCAGTACGACGACACCGTCTTGCACTGAAACGTGTTCAACCAGCGCTACAGCGTCGGCGCCTTGGGGAAGCATTGCTCCTGTTGTCACTAACGTGGCTTCCCCTCTTTCGACGCGCCTCTTTGGAACCATTCCGGTAGTCACTTTTTCGATGATGTCAAGCGTCACCGGAGTGTCCGGCAAAGCACAACTAGTGTCCTGGGAGTTCAGTGCATACCCGTCAACGGCGGAACGAGTGAATACCGGTACATTGATGGGAGCGAGTATGTCCTTTGCCAGACAGCGGCCCACCGCCTGTGACACCGGGATGTCATCGGTGCGGTCCAATGTGTCGATGTCATCTAAAATCAACGCCTGCAAGCTCGTGACACTCATTTTCCCCATCTGTAGACCTCCTCTTGCCTTGTTAATAGACGGGTGTAACGGGAAAAGTGCGGATTCCCGCCGCCTTCAGTATCTGGGCGGCTTTGGCTTCATCGGCCAGCGACACAAAAATCGTCGCATGATAGGGAGGCACGCTCATTACTTTACGCCCTGTAATACGAATCCCGGCATCTTTCAATGCTTGTTCTGCCCGAAAAAAGTCAGACTCTTCATGATCTTCATACTGTACCCGGAACGGAGCTGCCGTCACCGTTCCTACATACGGCTTTCCGCTCATGCCGCGCACCTCCATCAGATTTGATTTTTCGTCCAGGTAAACAAGTCTGCCGTCAACATTCGCACGTGCTTCTCCCGATTAAGCGTGGACAACTCATTGACGTCCCCGAAGCGCAGGGCGTCCATGGAACATTTAGTCACGCATGCCGGCAACAATCCTTCATCTATGCGGTCCATGCAATAATCACATTTGATGACCTTGCCGGTGCTGGGGTTAAGTTGCGGGGCACCGAAGGGGCAAGCGGAGATGCAACTTTTACAACCGATACATAGTTCTTCAGCCACAAACACGATTCCATCCTTTTCCCGCCTTTGCATAGCCCCCGTCGGACAGACTTCAATACAAGGAGCCGGTTCGCATTGCCGACAATTCATCGGCACATACGCCGTACGAAACTGATAACTGCCATGCGCCTTGATTTTGTAGGGTCCTACCTGAATAACCCGCATGAGCCGGGGGCCTACCGGTAACTCTTTCTGCAATTTGCACGAAATCTCACAACTAAAACAGCCGATACATCGGTCCATGTCCACCATCATCGCCAAGCGCGTTTTCCCGCTCTTAAGCGTGACTCGTGCATCTCGGCCTTCCCATGGGTTCTTTTTCTCAAAGGTTTCTGGCATAATCCCTATCCCCCCTCTAATCTGCGGCCTTTGATCCTGCCGTTGCCATCACTGGGGCAAAAGGATCGATCCATGATTCCCTCTCTTCATAGTCCCAGTTTCGGTCTTTATAGGCTCCCAAAAGGACTCCCTCTGCATTGAACAAATTCGGATACTTCGCTTGCAGGTAACGAAGTACCTTAGACGCCGCTTCACTACCCTGCGCGCCTTTGCGATAGACCCTAACTGCCATAGACTTCCATTGAATTTGACCGTACACCGGATCCTTAATAATGTCATCAATAACGACATTGACCGTTTCATATGGATGAAAGGGCTGATAACGGTCAAATCCAAAATTGACCCAACACCCCCACGGCGGCACCATTTCCGTTACCCAAGCCGGTCCGTCGATACTGCCTCGGTCGTTTTCGAGAACCACCGTATCTCCGTCTTCAATCCCTAAAATGCCAGCCAACTCAGGATGAATTTGAATATAGCGATCAGGGACTAATTCATCAGCCCATGGCCACCAGTGCCCTCCTTCGTGAAAACTGGAGGTCATGCGGCAGGTGTTCAGGGAAATAGGATATTTAGCCGCACGACTAGGGTTGGCAATCCAACTCTCACTCGCTTCCCGGTGGCGAGGGACTCGGTCCCATCCTAGCTTTTCCAAGGCCGCTGAAGCGAGTTCGATCTTTGTCGATGGAGTGGGAAACCGAGAGTCGGTACCGGGATACGGATCGCCTTCTTGATACATGATCCATTTTCCGCGCAATGTGGCCTCCGGATCTTGATACGTGGCCTCCTGTTCTGTTTCCGCGGGCCACATGATCCCACCCGGTGGATTGTGTTCGGGATCGAGGTTAAACGAACTGATGCCCCGAGTCATATGATCTTCTCTCAGCATCCAATTCGTAAACTCCTTTTCATTGACATCGGTGTCGTTATCCGTCAGCCACGGGAATTTGTCGCCAAATCCCAATTTCTTGGCCAATTTGGCATAAAAAAACAAGTCTGGGCGATGCTCGTGTTGATACGCAATGACCTTGTTATGCCACTGGATTAGGCGGTTGTTGCCGTGATGGCAAATACTTTCTGTTTCCATGCCCATGGCAATGGGAAACGAAGCATGCGCAAAGTGGTAGGTATGGTTGGGATAAATCGACAGATGCACGGTAATGAGATTGTTGCGCAAGGCTCTCTCAGTTTTTGTAACATTAGGAAATTGCGGCAAATGATTGCCATTCCAGATTAACCCGCGGATAGGATAAGGCTTGCCGTGCAGCATAGCATTGATAATTACCGGTACCGAATTGTCTCCCCACGGCAACAAATTATCCGCAATGATGGGCCTTCTAGGCTCTGGCAAATCATGGGTATCGCTGCCATAAGACAGAGGGGGACGTGTATTATGCAGCCAATTCCATCCTCCTCCCTTGATGCCAATATTGCCCGTCAGGGCTAATAAGGCCGCAATGGCACGATTCGTGTTGTTGGAATTGTACTGCTGAGCCGTTCCCAAACAGCCTGTGGCCATAGCTGGTTTGGAAGTTGCGAACAGACGCGCCGCTTTGATAATGAGATTGCGATCAACCATTGTTACCCGCTCAGCTTTTTCAGGCGTCCATTCCCGGCATGCCTCTTTGTACTCTTCAAAACCGTAGACCCACTTATCAACAAATTTTTTATCATATAAGCCTTCTTGGATAATAATGTTTGCCATGGCCATGAATAGCGCGGTGTCCGTGTTATTGCGTACCATCAAAAAAAGGTCTGCCTTAGACATGGACGAGTTGAAGCGGGTGTCAACCCCAATGATCTTGGCTCCTGCCTCTTTGGCGTCAAGAATCCCGCGAAAGGTAATCACTTCTTGAGACGCCATCTCCGTCCCTACCATGAGAATGCACTGAGCGTTCTTCCAATCTGGGCTCGGATTCATCAAACGTCCAAACCCTTCTGCGCCAAAGACGTAATTCATCGCCGCCCCAGGGCTTTCACAGCAGATAGGACCCTGTCCGAATATATTTGGTGTCCCAAAAAAATGGCCAAAGCGTCCCCCGCCGACTTTCTGTCCCATGGAAGCCCGCCCGGTACGAAAAATCGCCAGGGACTCCGGCCCATAACGCTGTTTAAGCAGGGTAAGACGTTCAGCCACGAAATCGATCGCATCATCCCAGCTCACTCTTCGGTAGGGGTCATCCAAGGACTTGCGGATTTGCGGATAGTGCACACGCAACGGATCATAGTAGCGCTGAAATTGACTGCTTCCCTTACTGCACAATCCCCCCCGGCTCAAGGGATGGGTTTCATCCCCCATGATATCCACAATTCGGCCTTCTTTGAGGAAGATTTTCATGCCACAACCAGATTCGCACTGATTGGTACAAGTCGTGCGCCGAACAATATCATAATCCTTAGTTGATTCCTGGGGACGGTAGTCGGGTTTCATTTCCGGCATATTTCAACCTCCTCATATCGGGATATCTGGCAGTTGTCTCTCAATAGAAATGAAAGGGGCTGAGCCAAATTTTTGGATCAACCATCCCCAATGAAACTGCCAGCAGTTGCAAAAATGGAATAACCAAAATGCTTGCCCGTTCTTTTTCCAGATTGGCTTGACACATTCCGCAGATTGTTACAACGGCTCTGGCTCCTTTTTCTTCGGCCTCCGTCAGGATATTTCGGGACTTTCCGAAGCCTATCGCTCCCTGGTAACTTTGAGGTCCTCCGCAACAATATTCTTCTAAGGAGAATGGCAGCCATTTCGCGCCCATTCTCTCGATAGTGTTTTCAACCATGGTCGGTGTGTCTGGCTCAAGTTGTTGTTTGCGGCAACCGTAATAAAGAACCACGGGGAGTTGATCAAGGTCTACGATTTTCCTGTCTGTTACTTTCTCAGGGAGGTGGCCTTCGGCCAACAGATCCAGCAAATGCCGCGCATTAGTAGACGATGGAACCTCATAACCCACAACTTGCATAGAAAATCTCGCTCTTCGCCGCGTCTCCGGATTCTCTTCCATCCGGCGAAAAGCACCCCTCATATTAGCGAGACAGCTTAAACATGAGCTCACCACAGGGGTTGTACCCGCTAAATCAAGAATTCGCAATGGCGCCACAATACCGCTAAAAAAATTAGGCGGATCCTCTACCCCGCCGCAACAATCATCAGGCGCCAGTCGGGTCAGTTCTAATCCCAGCATCCGGGCGATGTCTTCGGTCGTTAAAAACCGTTCATACGTAACCGCATTGCCCTGACAACCTGCATAATGAAAAGCGCTGAACTCGCGGTGATCTTCGTGATCGATGCCCTCCACCCCCTTAAACACGGCCTGCGGCCTTCTCTCACGATTTCAACAGTATTTCTTACGGTAACCCTTTCCTCCTGACAATTCTCTGGCTAATCGTCTGAGCGCAGATGTGATCACTTCGGGACTACACAAAGCTAACAAACTCAACATCAAGGTGTCGGATGTTCCATAAAGCGTTGCGGAATTCTATGGCACAAGATCCAATCCAACTTTCCACCCTAACGGCTCTATACCCTCCCTTCTTTGCGTCTCGAGATCACCATAGGCAGTGCTTCCTTTGGCCTATAATAATCACGCTACGCTCGGCTTAATATTTATTTTACTGCCCTGAGAAATGAGCAGCCTACGCCATCCCTGATACCCCCTCTTATATTTTCTGATATCAGTGTATATTTTGAATAGTGGTTTACCTGTACCAAATCGTTGTCGTCTCAGATGACGTTTTAAAAACAACCCTATCCCCGACAGCAGTGGGCGTTTTCAAACGCAGAGAGTTCGTTTTAGGATCATAAGACCTTGACAGATTATTGGCCACGCACGTGTTTTATCTTCTTGTGCGTGGCCTTCAATAGACGAAATGAGCGGATTTGCGAATTGATAAAAAGCCCTCAAACGCATTGAATAGCGAAGTCAATTCTTCTTTACCAAAGATCGTTAATGCGCCTTGGCATTGTTAGCTATGACATCACTCTACCAACTTGCCCCCCTTCCCCTGGTTTCTCGTTGCTCGATTAATCTCCTTGATCATTCCTTCCGCCACACCTTGAGCGTCTTCAGTCCCCCTCTCCCGCAATTTCTCCACAACCCGCCAACGAGCCTCCAGCGGCTTATTTTGACTAAGCTTGGCCGTGGCTTGGATATCCGTGATATTAATACGAAATCCAACAATGTCCTGGAGCATATTTTGGTAAAAAGACTCGCTGGTTTGCTGAAGCAATGGGGAGTCCGGCTCATAAACGCGGACTAAATTGTTCATCAAGGACATCAGATCATTTCGATCATCCACCCGTGTCGCCACGCCGTATACATGAACCGCGGTATAATTCCATGTCGGGACCATGTGTGGCACTTGATACCAACTTGGGGAAATATAGGCATGAGGACCCGAAAAAATCACCAATACCGTCTGTCCGTCAAGATTTTGCCATTGCGAATTAGCTCTGGCCATATGGGCAAAAAGCGCGTGGTATTCAGCATCATAAAAAAAGGGCAGATGTGTTGCCAAAGGTAATTGGTCCTGTACCGTGACCAAAATGCCAAAACTATTGGCCTGCATTATACCTTCGATTTCATCCTTGTCTTGGAT
>JAKBWA010000006.1 GCA_021841025.1 Bacillota bacterium
ATTTAAGGCGTCCATTTCGTCATTTTTGCCGCAATGTCTCATTTTTCACCTCCTGTCCAGTGCACCACCTCGCCAAAGTTATCCACAGGGACATACTCTTTGAGAAATTAATGGACAAGCTCCTAGGACGGGCCGTGATCTTTGATTGCGGAAAGTGCATCGACAAAATATGATTTTGCTCCGATAATAGGACTATGTGTATTTGCGCATGATGTTTCTCGCAATTCCAATAGGCGACTTGCCGCCAAAATTCCCGGACCGCATTACGGGTCTAAACAAATCGGCTTGCCACCTTTTGGGGGAGGTTTATTTGTGGCAGACATTCCAACTCAAGAGATCATGACCACCAATGACATTATCAAGTACTGCGGTCCCGTTTTTTACCAGCGCGGATACCGGTATGCACAAGAAGGACGGGTCAAGGAGGTGGCGCATCCATCCCCGGACCCATTTCAGTATGAAGCTCTAGTTCGCGGCACGGACATTTACCGCGTTAGCCTCTTTTATGGACACGACGGCCGTTTTATGAGCAGTCTCTGTGAATGCCCCGCATTTCCCAGGCAAGGAGTCTGCAAACACATCGCTGCCGTTTTGATTGAACGCGCCACACCGGCCGTGGAAACCACCGAAAAAATTGCGAAACCAGGCTCAGAGCAATCTGCACTTTTGCCTCAAATGACCCGACGGTTTTTGGATGTGTTCCACCGTTCGCGAGAACAAGCCCTCTCTATCCAAGAAGTTCTGCGCGTTCAATATTTGCTTAGCATACAAAGCGCCGGATCTGCCATCGTTTTCAGCTTGGAAATGAAAATTGGCACGGACAAACGGCTATACTTTGTGCCCAAACTCTCTGACTTTTTACGGGAAGTGCAAGAAGGCAAACCGCACTCTTTTTCGAAACGGTTCACATATGACCCGACAGTCCATAGTTTCTCGCCCATCGACCGCAAAGTTCTGGAGATTTTATTTCAAATCCTTGCGCAAAGGGTATTTGAATCCCAAATCCGCTACCAACCCTACTCCTATTACTATAGTGGGGCGCACGGAGAACGGAAATTGAACCTCCCTCCTTTGATATGGGAACAGCTGGCACCTCTCTTAGCACAAGCTCAGAGCGTTTGGTCTTACAATTTGGAGCCCATACACATCTTAGAAGGCTCTCTGCCCGTGATCTTTAAGCTAGAGAAAAATCATCGCGCATCCTCTGCAGAATCTCACGATGATACATATGTGTTAAGCTATGACAAACCTGATTTGAAAGTGTTGCCCTTATATGGCGCGGCAGTCAAGGAACCCTCTATCTATATCATGTCCAGGCGCCAGGCGGAAATACTGCACAAGTTACTCACCATTTCCCCGTCGGCACATACTATCCAGATTCCCTTGAACCCTGGGGCAATGGAAAATGTGATGACGGACATTCTGCCTGAACTTGAGGAACTGGGACAATTACGGGTATCACAAGATATTGCTTCAGAGATTATATCCGAGCCCTTGAAGCCCAGAATATATCTGGACTGGGATGGCGACAGCATTGAAGCGCAAGTTCATTTTGTATACGGAACGACGGGAATTGTGGCCGGGAGTCCCGATTCTTCAGACGACTCTTCTGGCATTATCCTTCGGGACCGAGTTCAGGAAGCTCAAGTTATATCGCGGTTGATTGATGCTGGCTTCCGGCAGGATATAGACCGGTTTCTTCTCACGGGTGATGACGCCATATATCAATTCGTGTCGGAAACACTGGAAGAATGGACCCGAGACATTGACGTGCGCGTTACAGAATTATTTGATCCTGTCCACCACAGTTCTTCAACTCCCAAGATCCGAATGGACATGGATCCGGACCATTCCTGGCTGGAAGTGTCATTCGATTGGGATGACCTGGAAGAAAACGATATACAGGCCGTTTTGCGAGCCCTCAAAGAAAAACGCCGGTACCACCGCCTAGCCAATGGCCAGTTCCTGTCATTGGAAAGTCCCGGGTTTGATGCGGCTCAACAGGTCATGGAGGAATTGGATCTCGACCCGCATGATTTCGGTACGGGTCAGACAAAGGTCTCGGCCTTGCGCGCCGTCCCTCTTATTGATCCAAGCCACTCCCACGAAAACCAGTGGCATCTCGGCAAATCCTTAAGACGGTGGTTGGACGATTTGCGTCATCCCGACAATCTCGACATCACTGCCCCAGCTACTCTTAACGCCAAACTCAGGGACTACCAGGTCACGGGATTTTTGTGGATGAAAATGTTAAGCCACTACGGCTTTGGCGGGATTCTTGCCGATGACATGGGGCTTGGCAAAACTTTGCAAAGTATCACATATCTGTTATCCGAAAAGGAATCCGAAACTTGGAAAGATCCTGCCCTAATCGTCGCTCCTGCCTCTCTGATCTACAATTGGCGTTACGAATTTGAAAAGTTTGCACCAACCCTCAAGGTAGAGGTGATAGTAGGCGATCCCAAAGAACGGCAGCAACAGATTAAGGAGGCTAAGGATAAAGAGATTGATGTCTTAATCACGTCCTATCCGCTTCTGCGCCGCGATCTTGCCTCCTACCGCAAGCACACCTTTCACGCGGTCATATTTGACGAGGCTCAGACTATAAAAAATTCCGGAACCCAGGCAGCTCAGGCCGCTTATCAGATCCAAAGTGCCCACCGCTTTGCTTTGACCGGGACACCTGTGGAAAATCGGCTTTCGGATCTGTGGTCTATTTTCCGTGCCATCTTTCCAGAGTTGGTGGGAAACCATAAAAAATTCTCGCAACAGACGATCGACCAAGTGCGGAAACAAGTCAGACCCTTCATTTTGCGCCGATTGAAACAAGATGTGTTAAAAGATTTACCTGAAAAGATTGAGTCGGTCGAAACGACAGAGCTCACGCGCGAACAAAAATCAATTTATCTCGCCTATCTGGAAAAAGTGCAGGCAGATACAAAAAATGCTCTCGCCGAGGAAGGATTTCAAAAGAGCCGGATAAGAATTTTAGCAGCATTGACCCGCTTGCGGCAAATCTGTTGTCACCCTAGTCTATTTGTGGACAATTATCAGGGCACCTCGGCTAAAATGGATCTGCTATTAGAGCTTGTCGAAGAAGCATTGGGCTCCAGTCACCGTTTACTCATTTTCTCCCAGTTTACCTCAATGCTAAAACTGATAGCCCAGAGTTTCGAGACGAAGTCTTGGCCTTACTTCTACCTCGACGGAGAAACTCCGGTAAAGGAAAGACTCGAATTGGTATCCCGGTTTAACCAAGGAGAGCGTTCAGCCTTCCTCATTTCGTTAAAGGCAGGAGGCACCGGTCTCAATCTTACTGGTGCCGATACCGTGATCCTATACGATCTGTGGTGGAATCCTGCAGTCGAATCACAAGCGGCAGACCGTGCTCATCGTATCGGGCAAAAAAAGGTGGTACAAGTCATGCGCCTGATTACGCAAGGTACCATAGAAGAAAAAATCTACGGCTTGCAGAGAAAGAAACAGGACCTCATCGATCAGGTCATCCGTTCCCAAGGCGAGGATATTCCCTTGCTGACAGAAGAAGATATCCGTGAAATTCTGCATTTGTCATGAGCCTGCTGCCATGAAATCACGTGTGGGACAATCCCTTCTAAATCAAGTACATCTCACAAGACGTTGTCGTGTCAGGGGTAGGGGGAAGGAGGGTTCATTCATGCCGAGTCTAAAGCCTTCAAACCATCGCTCGCACTCGGTGTCTGAGGTAGCACCGGGCGATCAAACCGTGTCTTTGGCCGTTCGAGGAGTCGAAAAGCACTCGATAGGTTTTAAGGCACCAGCCTATGGGCTATTGTCAACAAACACGGGTTGTGACGATCGTTGTGAGTGAGGATGAGGCTAGCGGTAATTCTCGACGTTTCGTTTGTGGCACGGCTCTGCAGCATTCCCAACGCAACGCCGTACAATGCCACCGAACCTCATGGGCATTGAGATGCCCTACTATCGATGCGCCACAGAGCCCCTACACTCATAAGGACTTTTACCTCCCTCTGCATTCTCCCTGATCCATGGACACCGTTCGTTGCTTGCACCGCGCCAGACGGAATGATAGTTAAGTCCATATAATGGTGTAAATTCAGTGGAAGGCCGGGATGGCACTCCATAAAGGCTCAAGCTTAATGCATCCGAAACACCCGTGGATATTCGCCAGACTGACCTGAAAACATTGTGGCAAGTGGCACGCAAAATCATCACCATCGCCGTCAAACTCAGCAACATAGCCGCAAAAACAGTCCAGGAAAAGCCATATTGCAGCTATGGAAATGGTTTCATTTAGCAGCCGCATATATTGCGCTAAATCGCTGGACCCAATAGCGAGACCCAACACGATGCCAAATACCCACGAAGCCTTATATGCGGTAAGGACTGTCATCCATTTCTTATAGGGATGGCCATCTTTTATCCAAATGGACCCCCACAAAGGAAGCGTCCACAATATTAGCCACAAACCGCTGGCTAATATCACCCAATGAATGATGGACTTGGCAATACTACACACGACTAAAATAAAGAAGAAAAACTTCCTAACATCCCCAGAAGATGTCCTCCGCCAAGCCTCCATGCCTATGCCCAGGCCATCGGAAATCTAGCTTTCCGTGTTTGGATGAAGTTGTTTAAGGCCACTACCTGATCTGGCGCCATGCCATGCCGTCGTCCCAACAATAGCATTGTGACTATCTTCCGCTCCTACTCTTTCCTCTTATTCCGTCTTGTGCACCGTGACCAATTTCACCTAATTCAGGTTGGTATGCCTTGACTCCATTTTGACCCATTTTTACCATACGGCACATAGCCATTATTACAAACGATTCGTTAATTATTTTGTGCACTTGTCCGACGAATAGTTAATTATAGTTGGGTATTATTGAATAATAGAAAGTCCCAATACAATTCCCAGGAGGTATCAGTGATGAACATTATCCCTCAAGGGGTAACGGCTGCTAAACCACAGCACCCTCTAGATCCGTTGTCTCCTCAAGAAATCCAGTCCGCGGTAGCAATAGTCCGAGAAAGTGGCATCGGCCAAGCCATGCGTTTCGTAAGCGTGGCCTTACGAGAACCTGAGAAGCAGTTTATAGCGGACTATCAAACAGGAAGCACATGGGACCGTCAAGCGTTTGTGATCGCTTATAATCCAGACAGATCCGAAACCCATGAGTGGACAATATCTCTTACGAACCAAAACATCCTTTTGCATGAAATTCTCCGAGATGTCCAACCGAATATCTTACTGGACGAATTTATAGTTTGTGAAGAAGCGCTCAAAGCAAACTCTGAGTATCAGGCTGCTGTGCGAAAACGCGGCATCACCGATATGGATTTGGTGATGGTTGATCCGTGGTCGGCAGGAAATTATGGGGACGAAGATAACAACCGGCAACGACTGGTCAGAGCGTTATCATGGGTGCGTCAAGACCCCACGGATAATGGCTACGCCCATCCGTTGGAAGGGCTCATTGCCGTCGTCGATTTAAACACCATGGCCGTCGTGCGTATTGAAGATTACGGCGTAATTCCTGTGCCTAAAGAGTCGGGCAATTACGCAGTCGACCGGGTTCCAGTTCTTCGAGATGATCTCAAACCGCTCCACGTTATCCAACCCGAAGGGCCCAGTTTCACCGTCGACGGGTATCAAATTCGTTGGCAAAAGTGGAATCTGCGCATCGGATTTACTTCCCGTGAAGGACTAATTCTTCACACCATATCTTATGAGGACAACGGGCGGGTAAGACCTATTATCTACCGTGCCTCGTTAGCCGAGATGGTTGTGCCATACGGTGACCCCCGCCCTCAACACAACCGGCAAAATGCATTTGATGCTGGCGAATACGGGATTGGGATGTTGGCTAATTCGCTCGAACTGGGGTGCGATTGCCTAGGAACTATCCGATATTTCGATGCCCATCTCGTAGATAGCCGTGGTAAACCATTTACCATCAAAAATGCTGTATGTCTTCATGAAGAAGACTTCGGCACCCTATGGAAGCATACCGATTGGCGTACCAATCGGCCCGAAGTACGACGATCCCGGCGGCTGGTTATTTCCAGCATTTCCACGGTCGCCAACTACGAATACGGATTTTTTTGGTACCTTTACTTGGACGGAACCATCCAGTTCGAGGTCAAGCTCACCGGCATCGTCAATACAGGAGCTGTCAACTCCGGCGATCGACCAAAGTATGCTACACTACTCGACGACAATCTGATGGCGCCGATTCACCAGCACTTTTTCAATGTTCGGCTGGATATGCAAGTGGATGGCCCGAACAATTCGGTCGTTGAAGTGCACACGGAATCCGAACAGCCGGGCAGCAACAATCCTCTAGGCAACGCCTTTTACGCCAAATCGACCATACTGCAAACAGAACAAGAAGCCCAGCAAATTATCGATCCCTTTTCTGCTCGGTACTGGAAAATTATTAATCCTCACGTCTTACACCCAAAAACAAAAGAACCTGTAGCATTCAAAATTGTCCCCGGTGAAAATGTTCTGCCGTTCGCACACCGGGAATCGAGCCTTGTTCGCCGAGCGGGCTTTATCACCAAACATTTGTGGGTGACGCCGTATAATTCTCAGGAGCTCTACGCAGCGGGAGCTTATCCCAATCAGCATCCTGGAGGCGCGGGCCTCCCTTCCTGGACCCAGCAGGACCGTCCTATCATCGACTCAGACATCGTGGTCTGGTATACCATGGGTCATCATCATGTCGTGCGCCCTGAGGACTGGCCCGTTATGCCGGCAGCCTACATCGGATTTTCATTGAAACCTTCAGGGTTTTTTTCTGCTAACCCCGCTCTCGACGTTCCCCCCCAATCCCCGCTACATGGATCATGTGAAGTTTAGTAGTGCACCGTTTGAAACATTGAGCGACCAATAATCTAGCAGGAGGTGCTCGGATGAAGACGGTACCACAATCCAGCAAACTTGTAAATTTGAGGAGAAACTACTTGTCATTTCCCGAAACCATTGCCCAATCTTTTGCCAACATCTCCCCCACCTTGACTCCGGCTTTGTCCATTCCCCTCGTCGTCGCCAATGCAGGTACGGGGACCTGGTTAGTGTATTTGATTTCCATGGTCGGTTTAGCGCTAGTTGGGACGAATATTGCCGGATTCGCCAAACGCTTGGCCACTCCGGGAGCTCTATATCATTACGTTGGGGCAGGATTCGGTCCTCTCGCGGGTTTCGCCTCAGGATGGGCCATGTTGGCCGCGTACTTGGGCACCGCCATGGCGACTTTGTTGGGATTTGGTATATTCGCCAACATTCTCGGTCATTTTATCGGATTTCGGCTACCGGAGCCCGTATGGGACCTATTTGGGGCCGCGGCAGTTTGGTATGTAGCATATAAAGACATTCGGCTATCTGCGGTTTCTGCCTTGATCATGGAATTCGCATCCGTGAGTTTCATTGTAATCTTGAGTCTCGTCGTGCTCTTTCTTCATGGATTCCATTGGGATGTCGCCCAGTTTCGATTGCGCGGCGTGACACCTAGTGGCCTCGCACTAGGTATGGTCCTAACAGTATTTTCTTATGTCGGATTTGAGAGTGCCGCCACCTTAGGCCACGAATCACGGCAACCCTTGCGCACCGTCCCACGCTCGGTGCTTGCGAGCGTAACCATAGCCGGATTATTCTTCATTCTGTTGGCCTATGTCGAAGTATTGGGCTATCCCGGAGGAACAAAGGCTTTGTCTGTTGCCGCAGCGCCCCTCAATGCCATCGCCACTCGCTACCACGTTCCTTGGTTCGGTACGTTAACGGATTTGGGAGCCATGGTTAGTCTGTTCTCTTGCACATTAGCGTCCGTAAATGCCGGGTCCCGGACTTTATTTGCCATGGGGCAAGATAGCCATTTGTCCACCCATCTCGGTCGCGCACACCAATCCAACCAGACTCCCCATGTGGCGGTAACCATCTCCTCTGTTGTCGTTTTGACGGCCACCTGGGCACTGTCATCGGCACAGCCCTTGAATGCCTACGGGTACTTTGGCACCTATGCAACGTATGGATTTATTTCAGCTTACATCCTCGTCTCGTTTGCCTTTCCTTTCTATCTACGTCACCATGGCCGCGTCCTATTCCGCCATTGGGCGACAGCTATCGCATCCGCCTTATTTATGATGATTCCCTTGGTTGGAAGCGTCTACCCTGTCCCTGCATTTCCATACAATATGTTGCCTTACGCATATGTCGTGTACTTGGCACTCGGCCTATGGATCTATCAGGCCCAACGCAGACAACGGGTACGCAAATATTCCTCTGCCGGAGCGGACTCGGTCGATCCCGTGAAAGTGGATATCGATTAGTTCGTCTGATCATCTTCTGAATGAGAAATGGGCCGATTCGAGGAGGACTCTTGTTTCGAGGCAAGTTCCGGCGGTTGCCAAAGAACCGGGTCGAGTCCGTGCTTTTCTACCGCTGCCGACAGAACCATCATGGTTTCGGAACGCTGAAACCCCAATATGCGGTCAATTTTTTCAAATAAGATCTTCTGCAGGTGCGAGTTCGTTTGTGCTCGCACCTTGACCAAAACATCAAAACGGCCTGTTACCACATACGCCGCTTCAATTTCGGGAATGTTCCTTAGTTCTTCCAAGGTCCTGTATGCACTCTCGCCCTGATCCGTTAATAGACCCACCCAGGCCAAAACAGGATATCCCATCTGTTCAGGATTCACTTCTGTGTGAAATTTTGAAATATAACCTCGCTGCACCAGTTTTTTTACTCGCTCATGCATTGTGGGACGGGAAACCCCTGTTTTGTCGGCCAATTCCTGTAGCGGAATTCGCGCATTATCTTGCATGATAGACAAGATCCGTCGATCAATGTGGTCCAGATCCATATTTGCTCACACCTTCTCCGCACCGCGCATATTTCTGACTTTATTCTACCGTATCATGGCAACAGTCCAAAGCCGCCAGACCCGCACCATTGACCTCTCCACAAGATTGGATAAGATGGACAACATGATACGACGCACAAGAATTTGTCCTACGGCAGTGCCCTCCTTTAGGACCTCAGCATTCCGCTCAATACCGAAGTGATACCCGGTCGCATTCCGGGAACTGCCCCAGCACTATGCACCAAATATTCCCTATGCACGGAACAAGTTGTCTTCTGGTGCAAAGAAAGTATTATTCTCAGGCCACTTTGAGATAAAATGTGGGATAAATTACGATAGGGAAAAAAGAGGCGGGCTACACCTTGGGGATTGGTTAAACATTCCAGTTAAGATGGATAACCCGGAAATCCTCCACAGTCGTCGCGAAACGCCCAGCATGAAGAAAGTTTGGGTTATGCCCCTGTTCTCCCCATGGATAGGCTCGAATCGAGATGACTAAACATCCTTCCAATACAATGCATGTCATCCCCCAATATTTTCAACACGGGACGGAGTCGATGTCTGTGGTTGTGGACCCATCGCCATCTCCTATTCCTCAGCGTTCCACCAAACCCTTGCCATTTTGGTGGATCACCCGCATTACCTGAATCGGGGCCAGGGAAAAAACCGATCCCCGGGCAAAGAACCTTGGCCATTGCCACCCCGGGAATCACTAAGATATGGGGTCATAAGGCAAGGATTCCATCATCATGTTTAGCCTTTATCCCGGCTGAGGATAAGGGAGGCATTCTGACCGCCAAAGCCGAATGCATTGACTTGCCCCAATTGTATTGGAAGAATCAAGGGTTCATTTATCACGATCCTAAAATCTACTTCAGCATCAATGATCCGTGTGCCCGCCGTTTGAGGGACAATACCCTAATGCATGGCCTGGATGGCAGCAATGGCCGACATCACGCCGGATGCACCCATACTGTGACCGATATGTCCTTTTATCGCTGTCACGACGATAGGTGATCGGCCATAGACCTGCCGAATTGCGCGTATTTCTGCACGGTCTCCGACCCAAGTGCCGGTTCCGTGCGCCAGCACCATATCGATGTCGGATGCCGAAAGAGATGCCGATTCCAACGTACGCTCAATGACACGAGCTTCCCATTTTCCCGAGGGCTCAGGCGCTGTCACGTGATAGCCATCCGCCAAAGAAGCATAGCTCCGCACATGGGCCAATATGGGTTGTGCCCGTCTTAAGGCATGAGCTTCTGATTCGAGGATAACCACTCCCGCTCCCTCTCCCATCACAAACCCGGTCCGTTCCTGGTCAAAAGGCTTTGAGGCATCTTTGGCTTGAGTAGCCTGAGCCAACGCACGCGCGTGAAACAAACTCGCACTGACCAGCGGGTCCAGTAAGTTCTCCACACCGCCCGCAATAGCGATGTCTACTATCCCTGACTCAACCAGGCTGTTCGCTAACCCAATGCTATCGATGCCAGAGGCACAAGCAGAGGTCAGTGTGAACTGAGGTCCGTGCAGATGGTAATGCATGGAAACGTGGGAGGATGCCATGTTTGGTATAGCTGAGGCCATCAGTCTTGCCGGAACCTTGTGTATCCCTTCCGTGATGTAGACTGATTGCGCCTGAGTCAAATCGGGCACGCCCCCCATGGACGTGCCCATTACCACAGCGGTACGCTCTTCATGCAATTGATCCAATCTTGCATGGGAGAGGGCTTGGGCCACACCGGCCAACGCATAAAAGGTAAACTGGCTGGCATTTCGCAGTACTCGTGGGTCATTCAGCACGGATTCAGGCTTGAAAGAGGATCCCGCTTGGGACTGCCAGATGGGAGTCGAGGCTCCCGGTATCATTACGCCTTCAACAGCTTGCTCCCCTGTGAGCAGGCGGTGCCAAAATTCTTCTACCGTCAAACCTAAAGAGGAGATGATGCCCATTCCTGTAATCACACACGAACCCATGCTCGACGTTCGTCTCCTTTTATGAAAATTCCATCGAGAGAATGGACGGATACTAGGACCAAATCACAATAGCCGTGACTTTCTCTAATTTCCTTTCATAAATTCTAGGTGCTTTCCCTAAAATAATTGCAGAAACCCTCTGTGAAACAAGGAGGAAAACTATAAAATGGCTAAAACTTCCCACGGGATAAGGTCTCTCAATAACATAGCCATGCAATACCAAGATGTTTACGACATCTGGGCTTAGGGATCTTGATTGAGGATGTTCACTCCCGACCGCAAACGAGTATCAATTTGGTGAGTCGGGTGGATCATGAGGCGAATTCGCACTGTGGTCCTGGTTGCCATCCGAATTTCTTCTGCCATGGAGTTCATTCTGAAATTCTCTAATCCCCTTGGCCAAATCCGAACCTAAATGAGGCAGCCTCTTGGGACCGAATACTAAGAGGGCAACAATCAATAACAAAACAATATGCATCGGAGCAAACAAATCATCCACAGTTCTCGCTTCCTTTCATGCTCCCCCAAAGTCCTTCCTGCGTTCGCTCACTCTGGATCAGTCGTCTTCCTGGGGGTATCAATGCCTACCCACAGAACAACATTTTGACTCGCCCTCATTATACTCTTCGATTTCAAGTGTATAGGGAGTCTCTCGAGTTTTTAGATCGTGACCGCAGTTCATCCCGGATTTAGTTTGAAAGCAAGATTCTTTCAAGCCCGGCATTACAGATTGCGATTTTTTCGGGTTTTATTTGGAGGGTGCCAGAACACGATACGACTTGCCATCGCCTCTTGCAGCAAATATGGTTCATCTTCCGATTGATATTTCACGACTTGGCAACCAGGCTATAAACCATGGCGAAGAGGACAGCACGATACCCACGCACGCTTTAAAGCCGGATCCCACTCGTTCCGTCATTTTGAGTCACATATATCCCATAATTGGTACTCAAATATATCCTTTTTCACGACGGACAAATTGGATGGGCATCGGCCCGTACGGGCTCAAATTCGCGGGAAAAAGTGTTTTTTGCCACCCTAAGCCTCCATCGCGGGTCCGGTACAAAATGTTTTGGAACGTTACCTGGGGGACTTCTTGCGAGCGTTCTTGTCCCAATGGTTTGCTCACCATATGGCAGGCACTTCGATGAGATGTGTTCACCCAGATCCCCCAGCACCAGACGAACGAAAGTCTATACCATTAACGATGGTACAAGTCCTGGCGGAAGAAGGGAAAATGGCCACTCGCTAAACGTGAACCCCACCGTCCTGGCTTTCATCCAGAACCAGACGATTAGGTTCTTTAAGGATAACAGGGGAAACAGCCGTGTCATCCAAAATGTTTCAGGAGATAACCAATCCATAGTCACGGATATCGGTTTGGGCAATCCAGGAACTTGAAATCGTCTAATCAGGCCTGGGGAATTAACCCGCCACCAACGTCTGCCACCATCACGTGTGCGATATATAGTATTGAAGTCTGCCATTATGATCCCCTCTGTCGGAGTCGAAAAATGAAGATACATTGTCTGAAACAAAGGCTCATGTCCCACTACCCGTCAGTTCTTGCCTCCGTTTTGCAATTGATATAGAAAGACTTGAACCGTTCCATGGTAACCTTCTCCCCAGCTCACCGCATATCCCAACTCGGAGGCAAGAAAAACAACACAAAATAAAAAATATAGTTATGGAATCTGTAGTTTGGACTTTAGCTTTCACAAGGAGGGAGGTCCATAGCAAATTTGCAAATATAGTCTAGGGCTTGTGACATTTTGGAGGCTTTAAACAAAGCCTGCATTCCTCTTTTCTCTCCAATGTCCGTGGGAATTACCAAATAACTATGAGGATGAGGTTGATCAGCCAACGGATATTCTTCATACAATGGGGTAACAATCTGGCCAATTTCCTCGGCGTTCAAGCGTAAAAAATCCAAAACGTCAGCCGTTGGCAATTCTCTCAAATCTTCAAGGGGAAAGGGGGGATCCAAATCTGTTGTAGGGAATACCCAGACAAACGTTAACAACGTATACGACGTGTTTAAATCTGAACTTTTTAGCCCCAAAACTACTCCTCGATGTTCTCGATTTGCATCCACAACACTACATGGGTGAATTAATTCCATTGTGGATCACTCTCCCTCCCTACATACAAATACCAAACCCATTATCATCATGCACTATCTACACAGCAAGGTATGGGCATCGAGTGGGCGATGAGAAGAGTCACTTGCCGAAAAAAAGGAGGTTTCGACCCGTGTCTACCGTTCCCATTCTGGGAGGAGAGATTTGTTGCCAGTGCTGTCCGCCATCTGTCGTACGCATCACAAATGAATCATCCGTACGGCCCAGGACAAAACCCACTTGGGGGGACAACAAATCTTGCGCCATTATGCTCCACCCCCGCTTTATTCCCACTCGGGTCCATGCATCTCCGCTGTTATGCGTCATCATCAATCCACCCGACTCTTGACAGGCAAAGTGCAGAGAATTTTGAAAGCCGCCATCGGAACTCGATAACAGCTCCCATGCTTTTGGAAGTCCCGGTCAAGCGGTTTCCTCTGCCACGAGACCACCGCGTTTTGCCGTGATAAAGTCCACACGAAAATGCGTGATGTCCTACAGAAACTGGTAAGAGACTCCACTTGTCCCCAGCGTCTTGGGCCTTCAGGAGTGGGCCTCCCACTAACGCATAGCCGGCGGATGATAACACCATTTTGAGAGGCATGGATTGAAACTGACTCGAAAACGCACCCGGAAGAGACTCGGGTGTCCAGGTTCTTCCCCCGTTGCAGGTGCAAAAAATCATTGCGCGTGCGCTCAGGAACGATGAGACCAATTGGCCCGCCAACACCCATCCATCCTCGCGATTGGCGAAAAATATGCGCCGAATGTGATAGGAAGTTCGGGGAAAATTTACCGGAGTCCAACTTCGTCCACCGTTGTGCGTCCCTATCAACGGGGTTCCCGAAGCAATCCCACCCGTGTCTTGGTTCAAGAAGTCTATGGTCTGAAAGTTACTGGCTGCAAGAGACAGGATCGGTTTGATTAAAGCTCTGCAGGTCCCGTTATCCCCTTTTGTGCCGGGTGAAGCATACTCGTGGCGGGTCCAAGACCTAGCCCACATCCCGTCAAAACGGCTACCAATCCCATAGCCGCGAGATTTCGCCAAAATCTCATATCCCCCATCTCCCTTGGGAGTCATTTAAACCTATAAACGCCATAGTTGCTGTAAGACTTATTTAGGGCCTCCGGACAGCAAATCGGCCTTAAAGGCCTTCCTTGCGGAGCCTCGATATGGTCTTTGGCTCTTTCTCAGACATTCCATTAATGAGCAACAATATGCCCGATTATTGGAAAAAATACCTGACAGAGGTCCATAGTCGAAATGGCGCGATGCCATGGGTTGATAAGTTCTTCCTTTTCACATTACTGACGATGTCTTAGCACATCAAAATGAAATCGATCCGTCACAAAGTGATCCCGTGACCAAAGAATAGGCTGCGATTGCTGGTTATAATGGGCCTGCCCCAACCGCAGCAACGGGGTCGCCGGATCTATTTGCAAATGATGTGCCATCGATGGGGTCGCTAAGGCCACCTCAATGGTAGTGCGGGCAAAGATAACCACCTGGCCCCATTGACGCTCTAAGTACTGGAAGAGAGACTCATCCAAAGAGTTTGGAGTTTCGGGCGCGAAAGACACCGGCAACACGTCAATACAATATAAGATGGGAACACCATCGGCAGTACGAACCCGGTGAATTTCCGCAACGAGCTGGGGATGCCAAAAGGACAACAGCTCCGCCTCTTGAGACGTAGGGGGCCTGGATGACATTTTCACATAACTGGTCCCGGGTTTGTAACCGTGTTGTTCAATCCATTGAGTGATGCTGATAAGAGATTCCAGCCCTCCGGAAATAGCCTGGGCTTGGGTAACGAAAGTCCCGATTCCCCGGCGTTTGATCAAATATCCCTGCACCGTCAATAAAGCGACAGCTTCCCGGATAGTAGCCCGGCTCACGCCAAATTGTCGGGCTAGCTCATCTTCCGGGGGAATTTTATCGCCCGGTTCCCAATGCCCGTTAATAATCCGGGAACGAATAGCCGAGGCAATCTGCCGTGGCAACGGCAGCCGAGATGGTATTCCCTCCCCGTCAATTCTCAAACCTCCCTCCCCGTGAGCCGCCGGGGTATTGGAGGTTGTTCCTTTGGAAGGCGCACCTTCGTATTGCGACATATCCTTTCACCCCCTACTCTTTTCCGATAAGATGGTGGGCAGGCACTCCAGGAAAAGGATAAGGAACCTTCCACAAAGCCGCCAAAGTGGCGCCAATATCTCCAAATCCCATCCGAACAGCCCCCATCCGAGGTTTTATGGCCGGTCCGTAAGCGAGCCACGGGACTCGTTCGCGGGTATGATCCGTCCCCTTGAACGTCGGATCGCAACCATGATCGGCGGTGATCCATAACTGATCATCCACTTCTAATTGACCCCACAATGTGGGCAGAAAGTCATCAAGTTCCTTGAGCGCTTGCGCATACCCCGACGGATTTCGCCGGTGGCCATAATGCGAATCAAATTCCACTAAATTGGTGAAAATGAAAGTATCTGACTTCGCATGGGCCATGCTCTTCAGCGTTATTTGCAATCCATCTAGATTGCTTTGGCTCGCCAAATGCCGGCTTAATCCTTGTCCGGAGAAAATATCCCCGATTTTCCCCACCGCTATAGTCTCAATCCCGCTTTCCAACAGGTAATTCAAGACGGTTAGTCCCGGAGGCTGTATCGTAAAGTCGTGGCGTCTTGAAGTCCTAACGTATTGTCCCTTCTCCCCGCTAAAAGGCCGGGCAATGACCCGACCAATGCGGTAAGAACTGTGGTCCAAAGCCTGTCGGAGTTCTTGACACCATTGATACAACACTTCAGGCGAAATTGTCTCTTCGTGAGCCGCAATTTGAAGCACACTATCAGCAGAAGTATAAACGATGGGAAATCCGGTTTGCCGATGCAAATCGCCAAGACGATTAATAATGTCGGTCCCGGAAGCGACCTCATTTCCTAAAATCGGCCGTTTGACAATCGATTCCACCAGAGCCAGAACGGAATCGGGAAATCCCTCAGAAAATGTTTCAAAGGGGCGGCCAATGGTTATTCCCATCATTTCCCAGTGTCCAGCCAAGGTGTCTTTCCCCCGGGCTTGGGGAATCATGGCATAAGCGACACCTTGTAAAGGAATTTGATCATCTCTGGGCAAAAATACTAGCCGATTCAGCCCCATAGCCGCTAAATGAGGAAGACTTAGAGCTGGCACCCATGCCGCAACATGCTCTAATGTATTCGCCCCCTCGTCCCCAAAATACGAGGCGTCAGGGGCGGCGCCTATGCCTCCGGAGTCGATAACAATCAGTACGATCCGCATTCGCTCTCTCTCCTCTTCTACCAGTTTGAAACGTGAATTCCTAAATTACAACACATCGTCTGGAGAGATACGGTCCAGAATTAGGGGTTCAGGAGACGGCTGTTTGGTGCTCCAGAGTACACTATGGGTTAAACCTTCCATAGCGTGATTGGCGTCATCCTCAGAGCGTGCAAATACTTGTGCGACGAGGTCGTTTTGAGCCATAAAAAGACCAGTTTTGGCATACCAGCGAATCCCCACGCCCGGGTCCACAGCATCGCCCAGCTTGTGGCGGCCTGCACCGAGTTGCAGCGCCACCTCCCCGATTTTGCGGGTATCAACCTTTTCGATCCATCCTCCCTCCCGAGTTCGCCATTCCCGCACTACCGGTGCTAAAGGCAGGCCTGTTTCAACCATGTCCAACCGCCCGCCTTGTGCCACAATCCACCGAGCAAAGACCTCCCACGCATTGCCCTGTTCCAACACTCGAGCTGCTCTGGACTTAGCATCATTCACCGATTCATGGGTGATCAGACGGACGAGCTCGGCCGCCAGGGTAAGGACTTCATCTCGCAAATCTTCCGGGCCTTCCCCTTTAAGACAATCTCTCGCTTCATTGACCTCAATCGCGTTGCCCACAGCCCACCCCAGAGGATGGTTCATAGACGTTAATAAAGCCGTGACGGCGCGGTGATGATATTGTCCAATTTGAACCATGAGCCGAGCCAGTTCTCTGGCTTGATCAAGCCGGCTCATAAAAGCTCCGTTTCCGACTTTCACGTCAAGCACGAGATGAGGAGTACCTGCCGCCAGTTTCTTAGCCATTACCGACGCTGCAATCAAGGGAATGGATTCTACCGTAGCGGTAACGTCCCGCAATGCATACAGCCTTTTATCGGCTGGAGCCATTTCCCGGGATTGGGCTATGACTGCCACTCCTACCGTGCTGACTTGCTGCTTGACAACACTCATCGGCAGCTCCACCTGAAATCCGGGAATGCTCTCCAGTTTATCCAGCGTCCCACCGGTATGGCCGAGACCACGCCCCGACATCTTGGCCATGGGATAGCCCAAAGCTGCCATTACCGGGGCCAACACCAAAGTGGTCTTGTCACCGACCCCGCCCGTGGAATGTTTGTCCACGATTCCCAAGGGTTCTGTCGGAGGAGAACCTGTAAAGGCCATTTCGCCCGTCAAAGTAAAAATTTCTTCTTGAGTGAGCCCCCGGCAATAAACCGCCATAAGCCAGGCCGCTAGCTGATAATCAGGCCAACGGCCGTCAATGACCCCCTGAATCAATTCCGTTAGCTCTTGAGAAGTCAGAGGCACGCCATCTCGGGTTTTTTGAATGAAAAAAATCATGGTTACCCTCCTTGTGTCACTGGAGCTGTTGTCCCAAAATCTCCTGAGTGCGGCTCGCTCCAATCCGGCTGGCTCCGGCATCAACCATAGATTGGGCCTCTCGGGCAGTATGGATCCCTCCCGCCGCCTTGACCCCTATCTTTGTGCCCACGACTTCACGTAGAAGCCGGACATCGGAGATTGTGGCTCCCCCCTGGTCAAATCCTGTGGACGTTTTCACAAAGTCGGCCCCAGCTGCGACAGATAATAAAGCTGCCCGAATTTTTTCTTCGTCCGTTAAACGCACCATTTCCAAAATCACTTTGAGAACTGTAGGATGAGGAACGGCTTCTCTGACAGCCGCGATATCCTCCACAACCTGTCGCCACCCCCTGGCTTTCAACGCGCCCAGGTTAATCACCATATCAATTTCTTGAGCTCCATGGTCCACGGCCCACCGGCTCTCATAAGCCTTGGCCGAAGACGCCTCGGCCCCCAATGGAAATCCCGCCACCGACGCAATTTTTACTGGGGTGTTCACAAGAGCCTCGCGGGCATAAGGCACCAGCCATGAGTTAATGCAAATCGCATAAGTGTGCCATTTTCCGGCTTGTTGGCACAATAGCCGAATGTCATCGGGCGTGGCATCAGGAGCCAACAACGTATGATCAATCAGCTCGGCCAGATTGCCGTGAAGACTTTGGTAGGGTTCGCGGTGAATCTTTTGAATCCTCTGAAGTTCATTAGCACTCAAAAACGGTTCAAGTGAGCTGATAAAAGATTCAATTCGACTCATGTCCATTTTCCTTTCCTGTCCCTTCATTATCTCTCGATGGGCTCTTCGGTTGCGCAAAATTAATTCCTCACGGCGTCTCCCATGTCATTCCTATTTCTGAATACGGGCCTTCACTGGCTAGTGATTGAATGAGGACAAGATCACAAACAGGTCGGCAATCCCCTTTAAACTCCCGTGTCGAATTTTCGAAAGATCCTCAGGCCATTTCTTCCAAACATTAAGAGAGAAGGGGTCCGAAACCCGTGCCGGTTCGGAACCCGTTTTCTCTCGACGCAGCCCTTCCTGGGCATGCTGTGATTGACACACCGAATCTATTCGCCCGAGGCGCTCTCGATGGTAGTTCCCCGGCCAGTCTCATGGCCTTTGATGGCCCATAACACGGCACCACTAAGACCGATGGCCCAGATCACCAGATTAAACAGCATGTATTGATGGAGGTTATAGTTCTGCGTCATATAAATGGTAAAAATATACAGTCCAATGCTGACAAAACGAACCACAGCCGTGTAGGTTCCCCGTCTGGCGGTGGGCCAAACTTCGCCTTTTAAAGTGTCTTCCGTCAGATAACTGATGTTCACAAACAAGTTTAATACGACAAGCAATACCCAGAACAACCCAATGGTTTTGGTCCACTGGCTCACTGTCAGGTAGATAATGGCGGTAATAACAAACGTGCCGCCATAACCCCATAGCAACATACTCTTCCGACTCCAGGAATCGGCTAACAACCCTAAAAATCCTGAAAAGAATCCGACTCCAGTGGCTACCAAAAGAATCAAAGCCGTATAATGGTTAAAATAACTGGGACCTAGCACGTAGGTCATGAGACCGAAACCGGCTGTTCCTGCAAACGCAATCGCCGTGGTAGCATAAAACCGGACGCCTAAGGAGACCTGTGCCGGCACGGCGGCCTGATCCTTTTGCTGACGCACGGCTTGACGCACCTGATATTCTTCGGGCCCGTAATATTTTTCTGCTTCCTGGCGGGCACGCTCGTGCAATCCCCGGCGCTCCAGCCACCGAATGGACTCGGGAGTACGACTCCGTGCCAGAAAGAGCACAAACAACACGACCAAAATAGTCGCGGCAATCATTCCCCGTTGGAAGGCAACGGCATGATACGCACTGAGTAAGGACACCACTGCTAACAAAAATCCACCTAAATTAATGAAGTTGATTTCCATCATCATCGTTTTGCCACGGTGCTTGGTCGGCATCACTTCGTGGGACGCCGCCATAATCGTGTTCATTTCCCCACCGGCAGCAAATAAAAGCACGGCCAAAAACACAAGGATCAAGATATAGGAATAGCTGAAGACAATTCCCACCGCTCCTACCCCATATAGCGCCATCGTTACGTAAAAGGTGTTTTTGCGCCCTACATAATCCGCCAAGGGTCCCGCTACGGCAATGCCGATAATCAGCCACAAAGGAGCCCATGCCAACAACAGCGAACGTAAATGGGGCGGCATGTGCACCCAGCCGGTGGCAATGGTCGCCATGCCAAAAATGTAAGCTTCTAGCAACATACCCAGTCCAAAGGCCCAAAAAGACCAACTGTCAGTCGACGTCCACCGTTCTTCCCGTACCGGGGTTGTTTCCGACATCATTGTCTATCCCTCCCTCTGCATCCCAACTCTGGGACTGTATCCTCACACCCTACCTTGTCCATGAGTCGTGAACGCCATACAAAGTGCCACAACAAGGTACAAGATAGAGAATTTTATGATAGTAAATTGTCACCGCTATTAACCGAACCCAATAAGTCCTCAGACGTCTGATGTCATTAGTGATTTTAAAAATCTAGCACGGCTTTCGCCCCATTACTAGATTCATTCACATTATGGCATGAGGCTACTGGCAAAAACAATGACAGTTTCATCATTATGCGAAAATTTTGCCATGCAATTGCGTCAGCCGGAACTACCGTAATCAAGGAACCTACGTACAATAACATTTCACAGAACCGAACGCTGTTTGGCACTTCTGAACCGGTTGTGCCTGCCGATTCTCCGCGCAACCTCTCTTTCGTTTTCCCACCCACTGGGGCCTTTTTGTAACTTATTCCCACAATACGACGTTAATATCAATAATGACATCGGTTTCATTATGGGTCCCAGCCTGATGGCCCCCAGTGAAAATCGTTAACTCATAAAATTAATCCGATTGGGTAACGCGGCGATGAATTTGCAAAAAGTGGCCGAGAGTTCGATGAGGAACTCCTCACATCGAGCGGAAAAATGCCGGACCGGTTGACACGCGGAGGATATCGCGGGGGTTCGTCAAACTTACCCGGACTGTTGATGTACGTCATTTGGGATAAAATGGAATATATTGTTTAATGTCATCCACTAGATGAGACGAAGACACATGGATTCGGACTTAGGGGAGTTGTCGTGAAGCCATCGCGTGAGAAAGACTTGCGGGGATATATTAAACGAATACCTTGATTTATAGTTCAACTAAATGACGAAAAATCTTCGATTATTGGAAAAGTTTTTCTAAGTATTCGTTGAGTTATACCTCGTGAACTGATCCCCCTGGTCGAGGTCTTTCCATTCGATTCAAGAAGCCCCGTGCATATGCTCAGGAATGTTAGAGAGGGGGTGCAATCCTTCATCACCACCATAAGGGAGGGGTTCGCGGCGACCCGAAAACGGGACGAGCACTGGCAACAGGTGCTGGACACGCAATTAGAGCGAATCGTGCAGTCAGAAGCCACGGTGCAAGCTCTTGAGGATGCGCACCGGAAGCGGTAGCGGCCCTTTAAATGATGTGCCGTACGGGCATCCCCACAAAACTTTGCTGTTCAAATGTCACCAAGTTTGGCATATTTGGGTTACGGCCGTCCTAAACTTAACAACTCGGGTACAAGAAATTTGTTTTACTGGCAGAAAAACTCGCAACAGGAGCAAACAGATGTTAAAGGAGCAAAAGACATCAAGAAAGGACATAGCGGCTTGGACAAACTGAGTTTTGTAGTCAATATTTTATTAGCCATTTGGGCGCTTTTGGAATTATACACATTGGCTCGCCATTGGACTCCTCATACCCCCTCGCGGGACAAAGGCAGTATGTTTGTCATTGGCCTCACGGTTGCCCTTGCGTTCTTTCTGGCCGATAGCGTCAATTTGTGGGCGAAAGGCTGGAACTTCCCCATTCCTCTCGCAATACGGGTATTGGGGCTTGTTATCATGATAGGGGGCATGATTTTTCGATTCTATTCCATCCGTCTCTTAGGCCGTTTTTTCACCCCTGTCGTCACATTTCAACCCGAGCAGACATTGATTCAAAACGGGCCCTACCGCTATATCCGCCACCCCAGTTATACCGGGGTATGGCTGGTCTTTATCGGCCTGGGCCTAACGACTGTCGGATGGATCCAATTTGCTGTCTTCAGTATTTTGCCTCTATTAGGGTTGCTGTACCGTATCCACGTTGAAGAGAGAATGCTGCTCCAGGTATTTGGGTCTCAGTACCGCCAATACGCTGCGCATACCCGGAAGTTAATCCCCTTCCTCTTCTAAACAACAGCTTCTAAACAACAGCCCCCTATTTCCTGCCCTATTATTTATCAATGCTCTGTTATTAAACGAACAGAGCATTTGATAAAAAGACTCATATAACATTGGCAATTCGTTTACAATGGTCCCAGAGAGTTGCCCCGGGGCTGCGGCGTGTTGTTCTCAGGCTATATTTCTTTGGCACGACATGAAATACAGCTCGCATTAGCTGAAGGACATGTTCCAGGCATTAGTCATCGAATCCGGCGGAGGTGTAAAGCTACGTGCAAAGTCCTACGGTTCCCAGTGATGAGATTCTCTTCCAACGGATTCGCATGGTTTCTAGCCTCGGAATTCTGCTGGATGGATATAACCTCTCAATTATTGCTGTGAGCCTTATTCCCATGACGAGACAATTCCATCTGGTTTCTGCCCAAATGGGACTTCTGGCTTCCGCCACTCTGGCCGGATCCATCGTAGGCGGATGGTCTGCCGGAGTGCTGGCAGACCGTTATGGACGCAAAACTCTGTTAATCGGAGATCTGATAGTTTTTATCCTGTTCTCCGGCGCTTCCGCTTTAGCTGTCCGCTATCTCTGGGTGGTTTTGGCTCGATTAGTGGTAGGAATCGCCATTGGAGCCGACTATGCTATTTCTCCTACCTATGTGGCGGAATTTGCTTTGCCCAAGTCTCGCGGTTTTCACATGGGATATGTCTGGCTAGCTTGGTCCGTTGGAGCGGTTGGCAGTTTTGGACTTGGAGCCGTAGTTGTCAATTCGGTCGCCCCCGCATTGAGCTGGCGTCTATTGTTTGCCGTGGCCATTATTCCGGCCGCCATAGGATTAATCATGCGCCACCAATTGCCCGAGTCCCCCATATGGCAGAAAATGCGCTTCAAGGAACGCCAGATTGCAAAACATAAGTTGGGGCGATCACCCCTCCAACTCTGGATTTTAGCCATGGTTCCGTGGTTTCTTTTGGATTTTACCAGCTACGGACTCGGATTGCTATTGCCTGTGTTGCTCAAATCCAATCATCTCACCTCCACCACCGGGTCCATTTTAGGTACCGGCCTGGCAGCTTTGTTTGGGGGGCTGGGAACACTATGGGCCATGAAGCGGCTGGACCGTCTTGGCCGGATACGAATTCAAGTGCAAGGATTCCTCCTTTCCGGACTCATGCTTTGGGTCTTGGCTGCGATCCTTTGGCTGCACTTGCAGATATTTATAGGATTGTTGGCGGGTCTGATGGTTGCAAATTTCTTTAGCGGCAGCGGGCCTGGAACCACGTGCGGAATCATTCCAGCTGAAATTTTTCCGACGCTAGAGCGAGCCACGGCTTTGGGAGCAGCGACGGCCTTTAGCCGTGTAGGAGCCATTGTTGGCGTCTTTGTTTTAGCATTTGTCGAGGCGCGTTTTCACTTTGAAGGAGTATTAGCCGTTGCCGGCCTCTCCTCAGTATTGGGAGCCGTGGTTAGTTGGTACTGGCGAATTGAACCCAATCAGACAACTTTACCCGACACCTTCTCATGAATTCATCCTGCCTCAAGGCCCAAAATCCTCAAGATAATAAGCGCCCATGCCGACACGGCAAGACGTCTAATCGGCATCGTGGCGCGGGATGTAGACTAGCACGACACCCAAGGACACCACCCCGCACAACGTCACAATAGCATTGGACGAAGCCAAAGATGTTGTCGTAGCCAGAACCACGCCATGACGCAAAAGGGCAATCCATACTAATGCCAGTAAAGGTTTGATTGGCAAGTGCCGAGTCTGCAAAGTTAGGACCACAGTGTGCAATAATTCGGCCAGCATCAAAAGAGTAAGGATGGGGTCAAGGCTGGAGAGAGGAGCAGGATAGGCTCCTACGACAAGAATTTTGTGGATGATAGCCGCTATGACCCGCACGGCCAGGGCCAAGACACTCATGACAGTCAACAAATACAAGCCGTCGACACTCCAGTTAATGACACGGTGAACCAGCTGACGCATTGGGGATGCGGTGGAATTCATACCATCATATTTCCTCCACAGGATAAGAAAACACAACCTTCTATCTGAGTGGCTGTCTGTCTTGACAAGACGAACAAAAACAACAGAACGATGCGGACCTTCTCCAGAATCCAGACACTATAGTATATCCATAATTTTTGGTTTCATGCCGCGGTCCTGTCATTAAAGATCCCAGCCAAACCATCTTCCGCTTCATCACCCCAACGACACGAATCCCAATCAGGAGAACACGTGCAGATCATAATCACAACGCCTGTTGGCTAAAAAAGAATTCGCCTCTTTGCACAGATGTGAGCTCATCCTTTTGACAACGACGGTTGTCACCAAATAAGTTCTGGTACTAAGCCGCCGAAACATCTTCATCGCGGCGTCATAGCTTGTGCGTTGGTGAGAGGGGATTAAAGTCTATTGCAAAATTCTCGAATTATGGCGTGAAAATCTTATTCTAAAGACCTAGGACAAAAGTGTTCGACACTTTCCGATAGAAATGAAGGGGGGAACCCCGAATCAATCCACACAAGCCAATATCTTCGGGTCTTTTGCCATGGATTTCCTCGTTCGAAATGTGTCGTTTGCCCCAGAACCTGTTCATTAAAATTACGGAATATCGTACAATGAAAGCATAATAACATTGGGGACAGATCCAAGGTCCCGGTATTGTAGCCATTAGAGGGGGAAATATTCTGTGTCCAATGTATTGTCGTCCCTGGATGACCGACTTGAACGGGTCGCTCAACAGCGGAAATGGTCGTATGATATTATTCGTCCAGTTTATGATGCCTTGCGAGTGCGCATGACTCATGCTTCCAATATGATTGAAGGACAACACCTTACGTTGCAGGAAACGGAGAGTGCCCTGCAAAATGAAGCGAATCAGGCAAATTTTTCTCACCGACAATGGGAGGCCATCGACCACGCCTTGGCCTGGGACGCCATGATGCGATATTCACAGAGTGAGGATTCGATCAATTCAGATTTGCTCCAATCGCTTCACGCTCTTGTTATGCGTCATACACTGCCACATGAAGCTGGCCATTACCGCACCGTTCCGGTCGTGGCAAAAGGCAAGTCATGGACCCCTTCCCACCCGGTAACAATTCCGCACAAAATTAAGCAAGTATTCGACGAATTGAAAAAGACCGCCATTCATCCGGTTACAGCTGCAGCTTGCATGCACGCTCGGTTAATGGCGGTTCATCCATTTATGGATGGTAACGGCCGAACGGGGCGTCTTGTGCTTAACTTGTGGCTCATTCGTCATCACTATCCTCCTAGTCTTATTGACGCGCAAAACCGGGCCGCGTATTATACAGCGTTACAGGCAGCAGACAGCGGCGATTACGCACCGATTGTCAATATCGTGCTGCAAGGCATTTTTCAAACGCTCACCTGGTATGAACAAGCCCTGCGCGAACAGAGCTCGACTCCGATTTTTAAAAACTCTGTTTGATACTTTTAATCTCTCAAGCTCCAGGGATTTTTGGGAGAAACTTGAAAGCGCATGGGGCGATCAAACTCCCCTATCCAAGCGGCCTGTGGATACCAAGACAGGCTTGCTTGCCGTATTGGCCTAACGTCTGGTATTTAATGAGGCGAGACATCTTACGTCTTCGCCGATGTGAGAAAGACCATGGTCAATGTATCGTCCTGTCAAAGGGCAACCAGATGTTCATGGTCTGCCAAATTCCTGACGGCAGGTTGCGTCAAAAAACCTTTGCCAGCGCATGATATCCCCCTAGTTGCGCTTAGAGGGTTTTATGGCACGCTTGATAAGATCTCAAGCAGACCCCCCGTAAGATTCAAAACACACAATAAAGAGTTTTAAAATCTAAAGGGGTGGAAGTGTTTAAAGATCTTGGAAGCATGGTGATCGGCTGACCAAATCAGCACAATAAACGTGGGCCCAGTTCTTGCGCTTGTACAAACCATGCTCGAATGGTCCCCCTAGTCGGTAAAAATCTCTACTGACTAACCTATGAAGTCCCTCACTTTGAGCCGCGGGTCCCAGCTATGGGATTCTTTAGGTCCAGAGCTTTCACGCCGTTTGCCCGTATTCCTCTTCTGATGCCACCTCCTACAATGACACTAGCGACACTAGAACTTGTGAGTTAACTCACAAATCAATTTAGCATAACAGACCCAATCTGAACGTCCACTGATGAGTCAATTCGAAACCCAGATCAATGGTTTGCTCAAGACTCTTCGACCCTCTTGATCGGTCTAGGACAATAAAATCACCGGCTTGATGGATCCCCCACGACTTCACCTTAAGAAAGGAAGGGAGAAAGCATGGCCACCCATCTTGAAAATTCCGGGCGAATTTCTGTCGCCTCATTGGTTTCCAATGAGGTGGAAGAAGAAGGGTTGTTGGCAATAATACGGCAAAGCCAGGACATGAACGTCGGCTGCCATGCCATAATCTCCCGCCTGCCGCCCACCCCTTCATTGTTTCAACTCTGTGATTGGAGCCAGATCGGAGTGATCGCCATGATGTTACCGGCCTCCATCATGGAAGACGCTGTCACCACCTTTGCCCAGGAGCTCCCCCACATTCCTTTAACCGCTATTATCACCAGTCCCTGGACCGGAGCCGATATTGTGCGACTCCTCAAGGAAGGGGCTCAGGCATTAACCGCATCAATGCGGGCCCCCGTTATCCTGAACATGATTCGTCTCACGTATTACCACGCGGGCGCCGTAGATATTGACATGTCCCAAAGAGCAATCAGAGCGCGCATGGCCTTCGCTCGCCATGAACCGGCCCTCAACCCCCTCGATCGCAGAATTTGGTCACTGCTCGCCCAAGGATATTCCAATTTGCAAATCGCTACGATGCTGGGAATTTCCTTGTCACGCACTAAGCACCGCATCAAACACATTTTCCGTTATTTAGACATCCACCACCGAGCTGAAGCTATTAAACTTTTTGACGACAGTCGCCATTGAGGCTCCAGGCATCATAACCCTCGGCAATGAAACCGTTTTGAGTTCTCCAGTCTGCCGCGCCCCATACCCGAGAGCGGGGGTAAGTTCAGCCAAAATAGACAATCCTCGCCCATCAAAAAGAATTTCCCATAATCACGAGCCATTTTTGCAGCAAAGACACTGCATGCCTGAGTTGTCTGTGAATCCGCGAACACAACCACGTTTATAGGAGAATATGACAACCTAAACGCGGCAGACGAGGCAAAAACTCGCAGCAACCGAGAGGGGATTGTTGCCCGTTTAGTCAAAAGCGGAATGTGCGGGGATGAGCACATCACGCCTGGCTCACTTTTTGGCTTCTGCGTATGAGCTCAAAACCGACCAGATAAAGCAACCCTAACAAAGCCCAAGCCGGACGATAAGAAGCGAAAAGTGCCGCAATCTCTCCAAAAACAGGAAGAAACAGCACGATACCGATGAATCCGGCCATACCGGTTAATGCTAAGGCCATTCCCCGCTCCCGTGGACTGCTTAGTTGTGTGACCCATGCCGTTAACAGCCCATTCCAACCGTCTAAGCCTGCCCCTAACCCCACAAATACCGGCAGCACCACCGCAAAGGCAATCGAAGGAGGCAGAGTGGCCCAAATCGCCAAAAAGACAACACCAGTGATGGCCGCATATTGAAACAGTCGGAGAAATGACGTTTGCTTGTCACCTAATATTCCTGCAGCAATCCGGCTCACAAATCCGGAAAACAATGCACTGGCAATCACAGGCCCGGCAATTGTGATCGAAACATGCCATCTGGCATGAAGGTCCAAGATGGCATAGGTCAAGAGGGCATATTGACCGGGCGAGAGCAACAAACTGACCACCAAAGGCATCCTCAACACCCGCAAGCTTTTACGAATATGTCGGCAGTTCAAGTCCTGGGCATCTTGCCAAGCAAAACGTCCTGGGTGAGGTGAAGAGGCAGGTAACAGCCACGCGAATAAAAGTCGCCACACGGCAACATTAATAGCAATCAACCCTAAAGTCATTTTGAGATTCCACCGTCTAAGCAACAAAGGAAAGAGGCCGGCCGCCACAATCCCCCCCAAAGGTGTCGCTGCCTGCCGAAGTCCAATAGCCGAACTGCGCTCCTTAGATCCCTCATAAATACGGGTTACGGCTGTAGTCCCGGTTAAGGACAAAGCCGGCAAAAAAACCCCCACCAATCCTAATAGGACGATTAACGGGACAAAATTCCGGGGCAAAAACCAAGCTAAAGCCCCCATCACACCGATAATCATGATACCTGATACCCAAGCCACGATTTTAATGCCGTAGCGCATCAAAAGAAGCCCGGAAGGGATCATACCCGCCACTGCTCCCAAAGCCACCGTCGAAAACAATAGGCCTATTTGAGCGACTCCTAAATGGGCATAGCGTTTAAACGCTTCGCTCAAAACGGAAAGCCCTTGTTGTGACATGGTAATAGCCAGTTGATCGAGAAAAGCCGTTCCCAACAGTATCCAGGCCCTTCTTCTTCGGGGTCTTCCGTCATGGGCACCAGCCTGTCTTCTGAGTCTGTCTCGAATGGCCGCCTGCTTTCTCTTGCCTTTTTCTCGAGCCAATAAGTCCCACACCCCTTACTAGGTGTTAGGATTCCCATTCAGACATTGCTAGCCCCAAATTTCTCAAAGCCCATCCAGTTTAATTCGTCTCAGCGAGCCGTGCCAGCTTGGTCCCTCTCAGCCAACATGGTGGAAAAACGATGAATGCTCTTGAACACAAGAACAAAGGCAGGCGCTCGCACATTCTTTTGGCGGCCTGCCCTACTATTGGCAAATGCTGTATCCGAGAGAAATCGTCTTGCTTTGAGAAATTTATGGTGCATCAATGGTTGTCAAATAAAGAGCGAAATCTTTGCTTCCCTCGCGAAATCCAAAAACGTCGCAGCACCCACCACATCTTCCACTTCTGGCACTAAATCTTCGCGTTTTACCCCCAGCACGTCCATAGACATCTGGCAAGCCACCATATGCACTCCCATCTCCTTGGCCTCTGAGACAAAGTCGCGAACCGTCATTACGTTGGATTGAGCAAACTGGTTTTTCATCATAGAAGACACCATTTTAGTACCGAAGGGAACGACTCCAGCAACCTTGGCCAGGGCAGGCATTCCGGGGTTCCCGGCGATCGATACCGAAAGATTGTCAATTTTGTCCTTATGGATCACATCCAAGCCCCAAAAAGTAAAAAACAACATGCATTCCATATCCATAGCTGCCGCCGCTGTCGCCAGAATAAACGGCGGATATGCCATGTCCAGACTTCCTTTAGATACGATGATGGCTAAACGGTCTTGCTCCACTGTATTCCCTCCTCATTTCGCAATACTGAATAGACCTCGGCCCAGTTCCCGAGGCCCCCCGGGTCCCCTTAAGCCTCGACATCATCTGCAGTTATTCTGAACGGACCGAATGGGACTACGCAGGCTTATCTGAATATTGGTATCGTTTAAATTATTATACATAAAATAAAAATGAGCAAGACTATTCTTGAAATAACTGAATATCATCTAGAATTTTACTTAACTTCAACTCGGCTACAGTTGTGTCAAGTATTAACGCCGCCGAATACCTGTTTATGCTATCAAGGCCCATAACACCTATTCATAAACTATGCTTATGTTAAGACCACAATGGCACTTTTGGCCAGGCATTAACAGATTTCCCCCGCTTTGTCCCTTTGTTGGATTCATGGGCTTTTGGCCTGAACAAGACCAATCAAAAACCGGAAGATCGTGGTTGCGCTGTGGGAAAATCCCGACGACATCGCCGCAGAACGAGGCTACCGCATTTCTCGTTGGTGTTTTAGTAGCACAGGAGCATATCGAGTGTGCCGGAAAGGCAAAACAAACGTCACGTGATGACCCTAAAGATCGCTAGTAGCACATATATCATGACTTACTCGTATTCTGGCGACTTTAAACAATGTACCCCGAGGGTTCTCCCTTGGCCAGCCTCGGAAGATCACGCCTGGTTCAGCTGAAAATGGAACAAAGAAACGGCCCATGCATCAGGTATGGACCAAGAACCCAAGAAGGACAGGGTCATACAGGGTGGCAGGCCAGTTCTCTTGGAAAATTCACCAAACAGATCAGGCACCGGCCGTTCCATGCATGCCGAAGCTTATGGATGCCTTGTGAGACCAACCTCCTGTCACCCATTGGTTTATCATGACACTCATGTGAGACTCAAGACGGCTCGTTTGTGCCGAGTTCATCAGGCCCATTGATTTTACGTTTAGCAGGCGTGTTTTCGCATCACTGAGAAGCGTTGCCTCTAAGGCCTTCGGCGAGGAGCCAGCATGTGTCGCCATCTGCGCTGGGGTCTGCCCCGAGTGTAAATCAGCTCGGAGCGTGCCCACGGACATATGAAGACTCTGGGCCGTCTTCTCCAGCAATATGCCCATGATCCCCTTTACTCCCTTTCCCCACGAACGGGAAGAGTGCTGCCATTGTGCGGGGTTTTGGGTGACGAGATGGTCAATGCCGACACCCATATGGGCATCAAGTACATTCGCTTGAGCTCGTGTTAAAACACCAACGGACACACCCTTCTGAATCTGAGAGCGGGCATCTTGCAATAATGCCGTTTCGAGAGCACTGGCTGATGATCCGGCGTTGTTCGCAATCTGAGCCAGACTCTTATGCGATTTCATGTCTTTTTGTACCGTAGTCGGTGATATGTGAAGAGCTGAGCTGACGTCATTAACCAGCATTCCCATCATAACCTGAGCACCTTGGTGCGCCACGAGCTTTTGCCATTGAACGGGGCTTTGTCCCATTATTTGGCTGAACCAAGCATTCAAATGAGAGTCAAGGCGGTTTGCCTGCGAAGAAGTGAACAACCCTGCAACAACAGCCTTGTGAATCTCAGCTTGCGCATCTTGAATTAGGGCTTGTTTAAGGGCTGACGCCGATGACCCCGCATGCTGAGCAATCTGATTCAGATTTTGACCGGAATTCAGTTCCTGTTCGACTTTAGCCGGGGAAATATGCAAGGCATTGGCCACGCCTTGGGTCAACATAGCCATGATATTGCCCTCAGGTCCTGCCCCAACCCCCAACGGAGGATGGCCTTCGGGGCTGTTAACAGTGCGCGGGCCCGCATTGACCACGGGATGAGAGTTCTTATTGAATTGGGCATTATGAGAGACAGTGATCGCTGCCACCGTCCCACCCCCGACAAATACACTCGCGGCCACCCAAGCTAACGATTTGATCATCGAACGTCCACGCTCCTTCTACCTGTGCTAAACTCCATTCTGTAGTGATCTCCGCAATATGGGCGCCAAAAGCCCCCTCTTCTCAGTAAAACCCTAACAGGTTTCCAAACTGTTACAACCCAGGATTTTGAGGGATGCTTGTTCAGATGAAAACTCACATCACGCAAAGCTTTCAACCACCCTCGCCCCCTAAGCGTTTGAACCCAGCTTAAAATTCCCGACTCAGCAAAAAACTCAGCCCAATGTTACACCTGAGCGTGCATCTTTACAAATGCCGGCAACCGAAAGCTCGAGGCTGGCAAAGTCCTTGCACAACTTCAGCTGTGCTAGAATGAGGCTAGGTTGAAAGGGCAAGGAGGGACAACCACCATAAGCAATCAAGCGGGACAAAACCGCACTTTAGAGGACTCGGGTGCGGATCTTTTGATTGTCGATGATGATGAGGGCATCTTAGAACTGTTAACCGCTTACGGACGGCTGAATGGATGGCAGACGGTTGCGGTAACTTCTCTTTCCGCTGCTCTCAAGGTGTTAGCTTATTCTCAGCCTTCGGTGATAATTCTGGACTGGCAGTTGCCCGACTCGGATGGACTGTCATCTATCCAAACCTTACGCCAGAAAACCTCCTCGCCTATTCTTATGTTGACGGTACGAAACAAGGAGTCCCACATTATCGAAGCTTTAAATTTAGGGGCGGATGACTATGTCGTCAAGCCGTTTAGCCCGGGCCAAGTCATGGCGCGTTGCCAGGCCTTGCGCCGCCGCCAAGGGGGCCGGGTCCGGGACGATGGCAAAGAGATGATCACCACTCATGATTTGGTCATTGACTTAAATCGCCGCCAATGCTTTAAACGAGGGATCCTCATCAATCTCTCCACCCTCGAATTTGACCTGTTAACTTATTTGGCACGCCATAAGGGACGAGTTTGGACCCGGGACGAATTGCTGGAAAGGATTTGGGGAGATGTGGGAGACACGTTTGATCGGGCTGTTGACGTGGAGATCGGGCGGCTACGGAAGAAATTGGACGATCTTCCGGACAATCCAACATACATCGAAACAGTACGGGGAGTGGGATACCGATGGCGCGACGAGACCGCTTCGCCCGACCAGCCGTAGGAATTTGGCTTTTGGCAACCATGACCACAATCATCGGCATAGGGATTGTCGTTCTGGGAGGGAATTGGTGGGTATCGGCCAGCCATCTTTCCGGGCCTTCGCAGAAGGCGGCTTATATTGTGCTGTCATTGCCCACACTCTTCATTATCACGTTCGGGGCATGGATTGTGTCGACCTATATTGAACGCACGGTATTAGGCGATCTGTCCAGTATTGTTGAATGGATTAATCTGGTGGATGAAGAGCACTTTAATCCCCTGCCGGTGTCTGACATCGGGCCCTGGGGCCAACTCACTTATGCCCTCAATCAAATGGCCACCCGGCTGAAAGCCGCGCAAAAAGAACGGGACGTATTTCTTGCCAGTGTCGCCCACGAATTAAAAACTCCTTTATCAGTACTGCGCGGCAATCTTGAGGGCCTGACCCAGGGCGATCTGACTCCGACACCCGAACGCTGGGCTGCCTTAACCCGGGAAATTAACCGCCTGACCCGTTTGGTCAATGATTTGCTCTTTATTGAAACTTTGCGCCATTCTCCTGGGGTCTGGAATCCCTCCTATTATGAGCCTTGCGAGCAGCTCTCCCGGCTCGTATTGCGTTTCGAGCCCTTAACCGAGATGAAACACGTGCATATGAAAATCGAGTGCCAAGTGCATGAGGTGTTTCTTGATCCTGACCGCATGGAACAGATTCTGGTAAATTTGGTGGATAACGCACTGAGACATTCACCAGAAGGAGGAGATATCTCCATTCACTTGCAACAAATAGAAAAACCTGCGATAAAGACGGTCAATGCCCCCACTGTGATACTTGAATGGTGCGTTGAAGATTCAGGTCCGGGATTTTCTCCCGAATCTGTTCCGTTCGTCTTGCAACCATTCTTCCGCGATCCGCGTTCGCCCGGAGCAGGCTTGGGACTGGCTGTGTCGGCGGCATTAGTTCAGGCACAAGGGGGATCCTTAGAAATCGAGAACAGTGATCGAGGCGGAGCCAAAATTTGCATACGCCTTCCTGCCCATTAGAAGCCCGGCATACTTAGGCGTTAGGACTTCAATCTTTGACGGATTTTCTCATATTCCTCCAATGTAATTTCACCGCGGGCCAGACGCAATTCCAATATGGCCCGCGGATCGTCTTCTCGGCGCCGAATATCACGGTGACTGCGAATCCAATACCAGATCCCGAGTCCCAAAAGAATAATAAGACCGAACCACAGGACATTCGAAATCCACATCATGGTCATCATACCGCCCATTAATTTGGACCTCCTGCTTAGTATTCTAGCGTGACTCCGGCAAACTCACAACGAATCAGAGCCTCATTGATTAGCAAAGACGGAGGGTATAAAACATGACAAAAAGTTTTAAGAAAATTTCCCTTTTGCATAAATCCGTAAGGAAACTTCTCGGCTAGGATCAGGATAACTTCCAATACGGCGGAGGGCGATCGTGCTACTCACTGCCCTTCGCCAGGCCCCTTGAAGAGTCCACTTGTTTAGCGAATCATCTCAATTCCCATTGGTATTATTTCAGCCTCGTTTTTTTCTTCAATCACCTAAGGCGCATTCGCTTCTTTGATTAATCTTTCAAATGCGCCCGCAACATCTCGTATTCATCTGGGGTTAACTCACCTTTCGCCAAACGCATTTTCAATTGTCTTAAGGGATCAGTCGGTTTGCTGCCGAAAGATCGCCTGGAACTGGAAATGGCGTATTTAATCGCAGCCAATATGCCAACGAAAATTAACCCCATAAAGATCAGTCCAAACCCCAGCATTAATATCGCCCAGGTACCGTTAAAACCGCCGTGAAAACCCCAACCCATCATGATAAACCACCTCCTGTATCTCAATGATGACGCGGGTTGGTAACGTCGTTGTGTCAGTTTTGTAACAGCACGGTAACAAAAAACATTCCCACAGGAATGCCGTCGTTCCAATCGCCATTAATGCACTCTTTTTGCTACGTTCTAACAATGATTGGCCTTTCTCAAACTGTCCTCGACAAAAGATTATCGGCTTTATGGCTGAGATTCTCTGTCGAAGAAGCCGATAATCTTTTTCCCCTGGGTATAACTCTTCACCGGTTCTTTCCGGTATCCTCTGGCACAATGGAGCATCTACGCGTATACAACCTCAATATCGGACACGTTTACCGCTCAAGAGACTACAGGGATTCTTACCCTTTTCTTTATGCATTCCTCCAACTTAAACAGTGACACGTCGTATAATTTGCGCGAAAACTCGAAAAACTGCACCTATCCTCCATAAGAGCCCAGGGCAAGAAAGTTTTTCAATCAAGACTATAGAGAAACTCGTCCATTCGAATGCTTAGAATCTTTTCGAAAATGTTCCCACATCGGTTCACCCAACCGGGGTTCCCAACTTTCGGGCAAGCTCGGAACGCGATCCCACAAGCCAGCCTCTTCGCTGGCAAACCATGAAGCGCTCTCTTCATCACGTTTTTTTACCCTTTGCCATTCATCATCGATAATTGCTTGAATCTTTTCTAAGGACTCTTCTTGGCCGGCTTGGAACAAGTGCCGAAAACGCCCTTGAAGCGCCAGCCATTTCACTACCGGAATCCTCGGCGCAGGTTGGTAGGTCAACCGCCACCTTCCTTCAATCACCTCCACCAGAGGCCAGTATCTAGAGTCTACAGCTAAGCGCACCACCAATACCGCATCTCGCGGTTCATGACCCCAACCTGGAGGGCACGCAGAGAGAACATTGATAAAGGCGGGACCTTCAGCGTGGTAAGCCCGCTGAACCTTGTTACTTAAGTCCTGCCAATGTGACATCGCGGCTTGAGCGACGTAGGGAATCCGGTGAGAGGCTACGATTTCGACGATATTTTTGCGAGGTTCGGGTTTGCCCATGGCTGCTCGTCCTGCCGGGCTGGTCGTAGTGGACGCCCCAAAAGGGGTGGCGCTGGATCGCTGGATTCCTGTATTCATATAAGCTTCATTGTCATAACACACATAGATGAACCGCTGCCCGCGTTCCAATGCTCCCGACAGGGCCTGCAGGCCAATGTCATAGGTTCCGCCATCACCGGCAAATACCACCAGGGTCATAGCTTCCGACAGTTCACCGCGTGCTCTCAATGCATGGTATGCGGCTTCCACGCCGCTGGCCACCGCGGCAGAATTTTCAAAGGCGACGTGAATCCAGGGAACTTTCCATACGGTAAAAGGATACCGGGTGGTGGCTACTTCCAGGCAACTGGTGGCGTTTATCACCGCCACAGGTCCCGGGATACTAGAGAGAACAGTTCGGACAATACTGGGAATGCCGCATCCCCGGCATAATGAATGCCCGGATCCGAACCGCGGATTTTGTTGCGAATGTGATGCCATTTCTTTTATGTTGGCCATGACCTTCCCTCCTTATGTCATATGCCAAACCTTGTTCCCGAAAAGATAACAGGCGGCATTGTTAGGAAAACGATCAGCCACTATCCCTTCCAACACGTCTTGAAGCCCCGCCACAGATACGTTCCGACCGCCCAATCCATAGATGACACTAATCAGTTTTGACATCTTGTCAATGCTTGCGGCGACGTCTAAAAACAAAGGCGGAAAGGTCCCCGGCGAGCTGGCCTTGTCCAACACCGCTATTTTCGAAATCCGGGACAGAGCTTCTTTGACGGCATTTCGGGGAAATGGACGAAATAAGCGGATCTCGACTAATCCCACCATTGCCCCTTGAGCACGCATATGGTCCACGACCTCTTTAGCGGTTCCCGCATGTGATCCCATCATGACTAATGCGGCTTCAGCATCTTCCAGTCGGTATGTTTCGACAGCTTGATAGCTGCGTCGGGACAAGTGGAAGAAATCATCGGCTACTTTTTCGAATACTGTCAAAACATTTTGCAGGGATTCAATTTGTTGGTACTTTAACTCAAAATAGGTATCCGGCATGGAAAAGGGACCATAGGTCCCCTTTTTCTCATCCAACAAGGGGAAGGGATACGCATAAGGACCAACAAAGTCTTTTACTGCCGAATCAGGCAGCAAGTCTACCGCTTCAGCACTGTGGGTAATAGTGAATCCGTCAAGTCCCACCATAACTGGCAATAACACCTCTTGATGTTCTGCCAGTTTCGTCGCGATAAGTGTCAGATCGTAGGCTTCTTCCGCACTTTCCGCAAATATTTGGATTGCTCCGCTGTCACGGGCCAGCATGGCATCGGAATGATCACCATGGATGTTAATGGGACCAGAAAGCGCCCGGTTTCCTACAGCTATGACAATAGGGGCCCTTAGGGAAGCCGCCAGGTAAATGATTTCGACCATAAGTGCCAATCCTTGGGAGGCCGTAGCTGTCATCGCCCGCGCACCGGCCAATCCAGCCCCAATGGCTGCGCTCATGGCCGAATGTTCCGATTCAACGTCCAATATGTGGGTATGGCACAGCCCATCTGCCACGAACTGGCTCAACGTCTGAATGATCGGCGTTTGGGGAGTAATGGGGTAGACAGGAAACACGTCCGGATCGATTTGACGCATGGCGTGGGCCACTCCTTGGGCCCCGGTCATCACCCGCAAGTGACTGAGATCTTTCCCGGGATTATGAAAGAAAATCCGTGGCGTCATGAGGTGGGCACCTCCTTCAACTCTCCCCACGCTCCCACCTTTGTGGTTTCACTGACCATGTGAACGGCCTGGGTAGGACATACCGCATCACATATTTCACATCCTTTGCAAAAATCATAGTCAAACCCCAAAAACATATTGCCTTGAATGATGACTGCACCGTCGGGGCAAAACTGCCAGCATAAAAGACAATTCACACAACGATCAAGGTGTACTGCCGGTTTTTTCCCCATACGCCATCCTCCGGTTAAGGGTACGGGATAATCGTCTGGGCGAATCATGGCTCCGGGGCGTGCAAATGGAGTGCCCTCCACAGCCACTGCCGCAGAAGAAGATTGCAAGCCGGATTGGACTCTCCTCTCTTCCCTTGTGTCGTCTAAGACCCTTAGAGCACTAACTCCATAGGTATAACCTGCTTGCACTGATTTCCGGTTGTGGTCACGGGCGGATTCTGGCAAAAGGGCCATGACTTCGTCAACGGCTGTAACGAGTTGATCCACCGAAGGCTCGCCCAACAAGGCGGCGAGAACTCCTACCATGACCGTATTCGCATGTTTCGCCCCGGCTTTTTGCGCTATCTCATCGGCAGGCACCATCAAAACCGATCCTTCTACATCAGAAAGAGAGATTGTCGGGTCCGATCTGCCGGTGTTGACAATCAACAATCCTTGAGAGTCCAGTCCTTCCGTGACATTTTGTTCCCGTATCAAGGCGGGATCCAAAACGACTACCACATCAGGCGCAATAATGGCCGCATGCAGTCGTATCGGTTGCTCATCAATACGGGTATAAGCCATCATGGGGGCACCGCTTCGTTCCGGTCCGTATTCGGGAAAGGCCTGAGGGTAACGCCCTGCATCCAGAAAAGCCACGGCAAGCAATTGCGATGCCGTTTTAGCGCCTTGCCCGCCTCGACCATGAAATCGTATTTCCAGCATTATTTCTCACCTGCCAGATATTGATGGATTCCTTTCGCGGCCCGTTTCGCCCATTTCACCGCTTCGACGACACTTTGACCTCCTGTCAGATCGCCGCCGGCAAAATACTTCGGATTTTCCGTCTGCCCGCTTTTAGGATCAACGACAAGTTGTCCGTGTTCGAATCGCAATCCGGGCACCCACGCACTCAACTCTTGGCGCACAGATTGGCCGATAGCGATTATGGCACTATCAGCTTTGAGAGTAAAGAAGGCTCCTGGGATCGGCCGGGGTATGGGCCTGGAACCCCTATCTGACACCAGTTGCTGGTACTGACACTCGACACCTTCCAACCAGGCACTGCCAAGAAAACGCACGGGCGAAGCCAGCCAGTTAAACCGGATTCCTTCTGTTTCAGCCTCCTGAATCTCGTATTCATAAGCAGGCATAGACTCTCGGCCTCTGCGGTAAACAATGCTAACTGTATCCGAGCCCAGGCGCAATGCTTCCCGGGCGACATCAAGGGCGGTATTGCCTCCTCCCACGACTATCGTTGAACGCCCCACCGTTAGAGGATCTCCTTCCTTTAAGGCACGGATAAACGGCAAGGCCTGCCAAACACCAAAGAGATGCTGACCCGGCAAGCCAGGGTCAACATCAGCACCCAGACCTACCCCAAGGAATATGGCATCATTCTCGGCTTCTACGGCTAAGAAGGCGTCACGGCTGGCAAGACGGGTATTAAGCCGAAATTCCACCCCCTGTAGCAACAAGGGCCGAATTTCGTCGTCCAGAGGTTCAACCCGCTGTCGATAAGGCGCAATGGCATACCGAATCATACCGCCGGGTCCAGGGTTTTCGTCGTATATTGTCACCTTAAAATTCATACGGATTAGTTCAGAGGCCAGACTAAGACCACTTGGCCCCGCACCAATCACGGCAACACGCCACGTCCTGTCTTTGGTCGAGGGAAAAGACGCCTCCCAAAGACGGGGGGAAAAATCGGCTGCTGCCCTTTGCAAGCGGCCAATCTCCACCGGACGCAAGCCGACATGAGACAACACACAAGCTCCTTCACATAACACAGGCGTAGGACAAACCCGAGCGCAAGTTCCTGCTAAAGGATTTTCAGCAAATACTTTCTCATTGGCAGAGACAAAATCACCCCGGTGAAGGGCAGAGATGAACCCGGGGATGTCAATTCCGCTAGGACAACTGAGGCTGCATGGTGCAGGATGGTAAATCCCTCCACAATCCAAACACCGACTGGCTTCCTCCTGAATTTCGATTGATTTCAAAGGGGGTTTGAGTTCCTGAAAAGCTTCTTGAAGCCGAAACGGCATCGTTCTTGCCACCACCCTTCTTATCGGGTCATTGGGCCATTTGCCGGATCAGAAATGATCTATTGTCTTATTTGATATTTCCTAAAGTTCTTACAATCATTATACCTTACCATGTCCTGCCAGGCATCATAGTTGTGTAATAATTGCTTTCCGTAATATTTGTTAGAATTGTCCCTTAATTATAGAGGGATGCAACGTTGCTGGGATTTTTGTTTTGAGAATGAACAAACCTTAATTGGGCTAATTGTTGTGAGAATGGATTTCGTCTCGCCACACAACACAATGACATCAGACTCTTGAAAGGTTGGGTACCAAATTCCCGTCAAAGCTGTTTGGAGAGTTGAGAGGCCAATACCCAACGGACATTGACCCACATTCTGGTGAACTTAGGACAAATGGTACCATTTCACTCGCAGAATCCTCGGTGAACTAGACCCATCTTGATACTGAATAACCACAGCCTGATGCACATCCATTCTCTTCACCATGCTTAAGGCGGGCCGGTTTGGAGTCAGAATCACGCCCGTGTCTTGAAAAGACGGAGCTTTATGCACCGGATCATGTGGCCACAATTCGGTAACCCGATAAAGATTGGCGCCGCGAGATAAGTCTGCCAGCATATAGTGCACGGCCCAATTCGCATCCCAGGCGGTGCTAATGTGGTCATGATACGTATAAGTCCAGGGAACAAAGGTCCAGGTTGGATCCGCGACGGTCAAATTCCCTCGACGCAGATGGTGTTGATCCAAGAGCTTTAGAACTCGCATCGAAACTTTTGCGCTAAAGGTATTGGCAGCGTTATATGCCAGGATATCCTGGGCCCGAAGATTTACCAGCGCCACCAACAGAAAACTCAAAACCATGACGGCAACAGTCCTCACGCCACGCCACCCAATCCTGCTTACGTAAAACACAATCACTTCCCCAATCAGTGCGATACCAGGAGCAGCGACACTCACCGAGCGGTCTGCGACCCAGTCATAGCGCGTCATAAGCCAGGGGAGGTAGCTGGCTAAGGCCCAGATTATCCCGCCAATGACGAGTAGTTCCAACGACCTTCTTTCTTCGGGCGACCCTTTTTGCGCATTCCCAGGCACAATTTGCCGATGTTTGTAATTCGCCATAGCTCCCCAGACGGCAGCTGATGCCAACACCACAACTAAAAGCAGCCACCATCCCGGAACACGGCCAAAGTGCACTCCTAATTTAAGCGCATCCAGCTCCTCACTTCCCCAAATCGCACTGATTTGGGGAAGTATGTTGTGCAATGACTGAATCACCGAAGCCAAAGAATGGTTGGCAACTTTGCCGTTTGCCCGCATTCCCTTTGAATGGGATAAATACCAAAACGCCGTGAGCATCAGTGCCAGAACGGGGCTTGCCAAAAGCGGGAGCCATTGCTTCCGGTATTTGAACGCAATAATGGCCATGAGTCCAATGACGCTAAACCAAGCTTGCTCATAGCACAAATCCGCGGCCAAAAACGCGAGGGTCATCGCCATCCATCTCAGCAACCGGAGCCGAGATGACCCGGCACCGTGAACAAATCGAGCCAAAAGCGCCCAGGCCCAGCCCAAAAACCATAAACTCAGTACAATGCCCAAAGACGCGGTAATCCAGTATTGCCCTTCGTCAGTCAGAGGAAGCCATAGCATCAGAGGCACAAACCCCCAAAATGGCAAACCCCACATCGCCGAAAAGGCTCGACGCCACAACATCGCACTCCAAAACAAAAGAGCGAGAATCATGGCCGCCACAACCGCAATATCGGGCCAAAAACGCGATAAAATCTCAATATCGATAAGAAATGACAAGGGACGGTAGGCATAAAGATGGTAGGAGAGGTAAAACTGCCAGCGGGACCCTCCATGCCAAACATTTGGATAGCCTAAGGTGAACCAGTCATCGCGGAAAGGGTGATATTGCCATCCTGCTATTCCTTCAGACAAAATCCATAAAGCCAGTAACAAAAGGATAATCATCCATAAATGATTCTCAAAATATCTGCGCAGCTGCTTAGAGTAGAAACTCATGTCATCCTCACTCACCAATTGATATAGATCCTATTGTACCAAAAACCGACATAAACCCTGCGCACCTTACACCAATAATGGGTTGCCCCCGACCCCCTCACTTTCCATTAAAAGGCAAAAGCGCTCCAAACCTTCCATGTTGAGTTGAGCTAAACAAAGCAGCCCGGCGGCACAAAATCCTTGCTCTTAAAGGATCCTTTGGAGATATCCAAACCTATTTAAAATTCACAAGAAAGATCACCAGAATCAGACAAATCTCAGCCTCTAATCGAACCCTGACGAACGACAAAGAAAGACCGGTTATGAGGACACGAGAGGCGGACATTTCAAGACTGGTCTATGATTGGACTACAAGATGAACGCGCGTATGATCAAACACTTTAACGCTAGCCAATCTCAAGTGCCACAAAGAGTCAGACTGCCTTCTTTAGAACTTTTACAGCTTTCTCGGTTTGAGGAATCGCGCTGTGATACACACGTTCCAAGACAAGCATGATAAATGCTCAACACAGCGGGTTCTTTACATTGACGTAAACGTAAAGTTGCTTTATATTCTGTTTAAAGAGAAAGGATGACATTATCCATGTCCGCCAAACCACCACCACGCCCCAAGCTTTACAGCATTACCGAATTAAGTGAGCTCTACGACATCACTCCACGTACATTGCGCCATTACGAAGACAGGGGATTGCTGTCTCCAAATCGCCGCGGGCAGCAACGACTCTATCAAGAACGGGACCGCGTTCGCCTGCAATTGATTCTCAGAGGCCGGAGGTTGGGATTTGGCCTCAAAGAAATCGAAGAAATGCTCGACCTTTACGATGCCGATCCTACCGAGATTACACAACTTGAGGACGTGATCCGGCGTGGCGATCTTAAAGTGGAGGAATTGCGCGTCCAAATTCAGGAAATTCAAAGTCTCATCACCGAAATTATGGAACTCAAGGCAAAAATGGAGCAACGGCTTGCCCGAATTAAAACAGCCCACAAAAATTAACACACGTTAGAACAAGGAGGAAAAATCATGGAGGCCATATCATATGCCTTTGGCACCAATCACTTTGATAACGATAGAGACCTTCAAGCGGTGTTACTTCACTACTGGCCCCATTACCAGGATAAATGGCCAGAGTTAAGCCAATTTGGCCAGCTTGCGGGAACAGACATTTACGAAGCCATATACCACATTGATCACCATGCTCCACCCGTTCTCGTCGCCCATGATTTGGACGGGAAGCGTATCGACCGGGTGCTATTAAGTCCTGTAGAAAAAAAGATTTTGGCTGACACCAGTTGGATTATGGAGCCGCCATTTCACGGATCAGGCTGGCCTTATCACTACGCCTTACTCTACCTCTTGGGAGATCCTGGACTCGGTTGTATTTTGACCATTACCGGCCAGACAGTGTATGCATTATATAAATATGCCCATGACACGATTCCTGGGGCAGCCGAAATTCGTGCCGCGCTATTGTCAGGGAAAGCCTTCGGCGCCACGTGGATGACAGAATCTCAAGGAGGCAGCGATTTGGGAGCCAATGAAACCCTCGCCCAACCGGAGGGTGAAATCTGGCATGTAACTGGCGACAAATATTTTGCCAGCGGTGCGGGCTTAAGCGATTATGCTCTGATTACCGCACGTCCCCAGGGCCATAAATCGGGAGCAAAAGGGCTCGCACTATTCTTGGTTCCCCGTCTCAACAAACAAGGCCAGTTGAACTATCACGTCAGGCGCCTTAAAGACAAAAGCTCCACCCGGGGAGTTCCCTCCGGCGAGGTTGAACTCAATCACAGCGAGGCCTATCTTGTCGGCCAGGCCGAAGAGGGAATCTATTATACCCTGGAAACCCTCACTGTCTCCCGTTTGGCCAATGCCGTGATTGCCATGGCTACGGGAAAAAAAGCCCATTTAGAGGTCATGGCGCGAGTCAACAGCCGTTACAGTTTCGGACGCCTTTTAGTAGACCATCCCTTGATTCGCCGCGATCTCACCGACCTAGCAGTCCGCTCAGCCGCTGGACTCGCTTTAACTTTTTATGGTGTCAGCAAGTTTGATCAAGCCTGGGGTGAGAAACCTCCATATACCCCCGCTTACCATCTAGCACGATTCGTGACGCATCTTGCAAAAAACCGAACAGCTGATCATGCCGCCGCCATGACCGCTATGGCTATGGAACTCTTTGGCGGCCTGGGCTTTCTCGAAGAATATGGTGTGGCGCAGTGGCATCGTGCCGCTTTGATTACTCCCATATGGGAAGGACCCAGCAACATTCAAGCTCTGGACTTTCTGGAATCGATTCAGCGCCATAAAGCCCATCACGGTCTTTTGGACGAAATCGTGCCACTGTTAGAACAAGCCCATACCCCTGGGGCAAATCGTGCCCTCGAGGTCTTGCACACCACGTTGCGCCGTCTGGAATCGCTCCAAAACCGGGAGGCCGAATGGCATGCCAAGCAAGATTTGACAACTATTGCCGATGTCGTTCAGGTGGCTTTGCTTTATGATCTGGCCCGAGATCAGGGAACTCGTTACGCTCAACTCGCTGAACTCTATGAAACCCATTTCGTAGAACACCAGGATTACCCCTATTGGGCCGATGCAGATCCCAGCATTTGGGAAGGCTAAGATGGTGCGTCATTAAGTCATCTCTGAAGAGTGATCCGATACACCTTTCGCCAAGGAGGTTATGAGCGGGATGGCTAACGTTGCCAGGCTTTTTAGATGTCTGCCCTTTGGGGTTCGGTCGACAAGACTGATTGCTGGATGTTTCCTTTATCTTGATAGCCCATGCGATCATTGGGAAAGCCTTCGGTATAGCCAAACCGGAAGGCTTTGATCTGTGCTTGTGTCTCCCAATTCTCAGTCCTACGATCGCAGATGACGCACCATGCTCTCAATGGCAGAGGACAGGATGGGCTCCAAGGAAGCATCCGGGGGCATAGAAGTATCCAAAGCCATGAATGCTCCCGTTAACAAGGTATTACCGGGCACATCCCACCCAGCCGTACGCACAATGCCTATTGCCGCTTGAAAATCGTTCCGAGCATAGAATAACGCAATGAGCACTACCAAGAAATTGGGAATACAGTGATCCCATGGATAATAATGAAATGTGCTCGCCACCCACCTGAGAGCTTCCTCCCCAGGAATACCCGCACGCTCACGTTTCCAAAGAGTTGCGACTAAATCTCGCAAAAAGTGGGATCGCGGCATCACTCTGTGTATAGAGTGCAAAAGAAGAATCAGCATCGACGGGGGTTCTGGTGAAATAAGAAGAGCTTGGGACACTGCGCCAGCAATGATAGCCGAAATCGCACGCGCTTGGGCCAGATACGCCCAACTGGCGTCGATATCCGCCATCTGTGCAGCTTGACTGGGTACCAAGGAACACATCCCCCAAAAAGGAGCGCGGCGCATGGCACCGGTTCCTTCATGAAAAGGATACCAGATTTGGGGATCCCAATGATGGATCAACAACCATTGTTCGGCTCGACTTCTTTGGCATTGGTGAGGATTTTCGGCAACAATCTGGTGCAATGCTTGATCATCCAAAGATAGTACACGAGCGTGACTTCGATAAAATTCCCAGTGTGCTACGAGAGGAAGCCACAATGCCTGAGGATCCACCGGCGTTCCCCACAGCAGTCTGAGAGCCTTTTCGGCTCCCATCCACACCTGACCGATTCGCTGGGCTACTACCGGACTCTGTGTCATTCGATGCTGATATGTTGCGCCTATACCTGCATCGCGCCGATTTTCGACAGTCCAGTAGCGCCAAGGCAAACGCGTGATTTGCTGGAATACATCTGGAAAAGCCATGCTGGGCTCAATCTTGTGGCGAATGATCCCATAGCGAATATCGCGGCCTTCTGCCCAAGCTTGTTGCAGTGCTGCGATGTACCAAAGAGGCAATCGTTGCATGCAACACCTCCTGTTCTACCTAAGACGCCCCGCTGTGTGGGCAGCACTGCCTTATTAACTGCCATTTGATAGAGTTTAACCGATTTTCGCCAGACGTCCCTCGCCTTCTAGGCGAGGGAGGCATGACACATTGTTGTTGTTCATCGTATGAATCGTCTCATTCGAGAATCCCAACAGAGTATGTCTTAACTAGGGTGTGATAAGATTGAGATGTTCCACTTGCACAGGAAAGTTGAAAAGATCAGAAAGGCAGGATATCTATGATTGAAGATCTCTCCTATATTGTTTGTCCCATACAACGGGCCGCCACCTTGGTAGGAGATGTAAATGTCATCGTAATTCTTCGGGAATTGCAAGGCGGTCCCAAGCGCTTTGGCCATTTTGTGGACGTGGGACTGAATCCCCGTTCTTTGTCCAAACGTCTGCAACGTTTGGCAGACGAAGGAATTCTTACGCGCACAGCGTATGCAGAATCCCCGCCCAGAGTAGAATATCAGCTTACATCCAAAGGCAGAGCCCTGACTCCTGTTTTGCGAGCCTTGCAAGAGTTTGGCGAGACATGGCTTCCCACAACGCCATGGGACCGGGAGGCTTTTAAAGAAGAAAGCCAAAAACCCTAAAATACCGTATTGCCTGGGTTCAGACTTCCGTCTAACCCCCAACCCTAAATTGCCGGCAGCCGTTTCCAACAGCCGTCTCTCCCGTAGCCATTTCATCCTAACTTCCACAGATACTCTGGGAATCAATTCATCACCCGCTCACTAATTCGGTCTATTTTTATCGTGGCGCCACAAACTTATGAGGTCAAATCGGAGAGAAATCAATAGCCTGTCTTGACCACATGACCTTTGACACCCCCCACGTTATAGTTTGCCCCGAGCGCTTCGCTGAACGTTAATCGGTCACTGAGGGTGCTAAAAACCTTAAGGGCCATCGTTGTCCATTTTCTGTGACAGCCGACAGTGTTTCGGATTCCGTTAGAGTAAACGGGGCATCACCAATAAACCGGTAGTCGGTCCGCTGTAATTGTGTCTGGTTATTACACATACATTCATAAGTCATGCAATCCCAAACCCGCAAGACTTCTCCTGCCGCCGATGTGATGTCTAAGTGTTTAATAGACGGTTCCGCAACTAACTGATTAGCTACCGGATTAACCCTCCATTCTGTGCCTTCTACCAAACTAAACGAGCTGTAATCAATCGCATTAATACAAATAAAACGCAGGGACGCATTATCGATTCCACGCAAGATTTCAACAACCCGTGTTGGCCACTCCCGCCGCCTTAGGTCAATGACCTGGCTCTGTTGCCAACGAGCTAATGCACGTTGCTCTGCGGCTTCATCCCTCGGCCCCGTCGAGCGCCTTGGCTTATCCTGTGTCATAGGCATTTTAATAGGAGGGGCCCAACCCAGTTGATGCCAAGTCCGAATAAAACCTTCGTCTTGCGCCCACGGCGACCAGAACAAATGAAAGATCAAACTGGTCGCATCATCCGCACGCTCCAAAACCATCTGCGCATATAATGTGGCTTCGGAATGGGAATGCACTTCAGCTGGCAGAGATTGGCTCACAGCCTCACAAAAGCCTTCTGCGCCTCTCGGGACACTTTGCGGCCAATAGTGCGTGCGAATAATTGCCCACACCAAATGCGGTGGAGCCACTCGTTGCCGATACTCTGCTGCCAATCGTAATGCTTCATGGCGAATGGTTTCATAAGAAGAATCGATTTTACGCATAACGACGACCTCCTGTTCTCCCGAACATACTCAACCGTGAACGGATAATCCTGAGTGAAATGCCCATAAAGCATATGGATACCCCGTGGCGAGGGTGTCAAACGGATTATCGGTGTTCCATTCAGTGCCCTTCAATTGAACCGTTAACGAGTAATGTTTCGCCGGAACCCGGACGAATCAGCCGCAAACCGTTCCGGTTGACCCTGGGACAAATCCAGTTGCTGTCATTCGTCAGCAATGACACTACCCACTTTTTCAGATAAATCTGGAACTTGTTTTGAACGGATGAGAGCGTAGATAAAGGCGATAACCAAAACGATCAGCACAATACCCGGAAACAGATTAAAGGGTGCCGGTTGTCCCGGTTGGATTAAACCCCATAAAGGCAGAATCAAAAGCAATGTGCCCAATATCGGCACTGTCAGATGCTTCCACCAGGAAAATCGATTGCGGTGGTGCTTAAGGTAATAAACCGGCAGAGCAATATTTAAGGCCAAGTAGACCAGGGCTATGGGAATAGTGCCTAGGGTTCCAATGACCCCTGCTTCAGAGAGGACCTGGCCTTGGCTGGCCCATACGAGGGTAATCACTAATGCCACTCCGCTATACATCACAAGTGTAGCCCAAGGCGTGCCATATTTGCTGATCTTGCCTAACCCAAAAGGCAATAATCCTTCCCGTCCTGCACTGAAAATCATTCGACTTTGGGCATTGGTAGCACCGATTAAAGATGCAAATGTACTGGTTAGCCCAGCGAGATAGACCAATATCGCGAATCCTCCCAAAGATCTTGCTGCTCCACTGACAAAAGGCACGGCCAGATTGGCAATGGTGGCGGCATGATTATGAAATGCCACGGATGTGGAGTACGCCATAAGCACATAAATGACGCTAACAAATATGGTAGCAATGTAGATAGCCAGTGGCACTGAACGGCGCGCATCACGCGTCTCCTCCACCATAGCTCCCGGGTTACCTACACCGATAAACATAAACAGCGCCAAAGGAAATGCCAGTCCTATCCCGGCCAAACCATTTTTGACATAGCGCGGATTGAAACTGGCCAGATTCAAATGACTATGATTGGCCACAAGCATCGCCATCATGCTGATGACAATCAGCATCAGTTCAAATCCAAATGTAACGACGGCCCAGCGTGTGGAAATTTTCACACCTCGGTACGCTAAATATGTCACTAACACGACGAAGAATATCGTAATGGGCTGCCAAGCAATAGTTAGATGAAGAAACTTAGTGAGAATTAGGGAAGACCACCCGCCCATGACCGCCATCACATAGCCGACAGCTACTATATAGCCAAAACCCAGTGCCCATGCGGTCATGATCCCTGCCACGGCGCCAAAAGTTTTGCCGATATAGGAAATATACGATCCGGTGCTCGGTGTCACACGGGTAAATTCGACCAAACTGTTAATTTTCAGCAAAATGGCCACCGCGGCAACAATAATGGCCAAAGGACTGGCTACTCCCGCTGCTCCCGCTATCAGCGCAAAAGAAAAGAAGAAACTCATAGCCGGAGCCGTATTGGCCAAGGATACCCCTAAGATATCCGCCGTGCCCAGAGAATTCTTGACCAGCCGGGGCATAAATGGCACCTTATTTTCCGTTTTAAGCACAAAGCTTCACCCCCTACCTTATTTGTTTGAAAATCCTCCCATTCGCCAAGAGAGCATCGGACTGAACGAGCAACCCCACTTCAGGGCGGCGTCTTCATGCCACCTGAATTCTTCCCCGCTATTGATATTGACTTAACGCTTTCCGAAGGGCCGTGATAATCTGGTCGATTTCCAAACGGGTGATAATAAAGGGGGGCGAGAAAGTGATCACATCTCCTACAGCTCTGACAATCACTCCTTGTTGTCGCATAAGTTTT
>JAKBWA010000067.1 GCA_021841025.1 Bacillota bacterium
TGATCCCGGCGAGGACAGCTGGCTTTAAGGGCACAAATTCGGCAACTATGGTCGTGGGAGGCACATCTGCAATGTCCCCATGAGGCCCGGGCCGTTGGGTGCCACTAAAAGTTTCGGGATACAGAAATACAGTCCCTTGTAAGGTGATATATAACGTCAACGGTATCTTGAGTACTGGAGGGATCTGGACATCCGAGGTAATTTTAGTTTTTTCATTTTTGTACAGGTAGGAAATCCACCTAGGAGGTGGGCGCCAGTTAAAAGAATCTTGACCGTGCCACGAAACCGGAAACTGATTCAAAGATGAGTTGCCATAAAGCGGCCAGGGATGAGAAGGTAAAGCCGATTGGGGTAAAAGGCTCGGTAATATCCAAGCCAGGCTCAAAGAGGGATTCAAGCTAAAGGCCTTATGCTTCGAGCCAGATGCGTGATGAACATACACCGTGTTGTGAAGAGGGTGAGGCTTCCCTTGTGCTGAATGTGTCTGCTAATGATGATTTATTCCACACCCCGCTAACGCCAGTGTTCCCAGCGCTACTCCCAAGGCGGACAACAAATACGTCTCATATCTATGCCTCCTAATAAGAATGAGGGCATATTCAATCTCTCAGTCCGTGCCAACAGTCTCCTTCATAAATAACGATGAAGACATTCAAGGGTTTGCAATGTGCACATCCAAGAAGAACACAAAACACAAGGACCGTCGTGATCGGCCAAAAGACACCCATCGCGTCGTCCAAGGACCGATGGGGAAGGGCAACAAAACCTTTTTTCTGGATCGTTATCACAAGAATTGTTTTTGGGCACATGCTAACCAATTTGACATATCATCCCGACAAAACAATGTCACCGGCGTATCGAGCAATGAATAGGCTATCCCGTCTCTTCACACACTATCGGCAACAGTCCTAAGGAGGGTAATGCTATAGTGGATCACGACAACAGCTATACTATTGAATTATTGAACGCGGACCTCTATGGAGAGCATGATGCTATCTTGTACTATCTAACTCATGCATGGACCGTTGCACGTCAATACGGTCACGAAATTCTTGAGATTGCCTATGACGAAATGCGCCATTTCAAATGGCTAGCTCATGGCATTGTAGACTTGGGAGGCCGTCCCGATCTCCACACTCCTCCGGTAACATCTATCGCCACTATTGACGCGGCCCTGCAAAAAGATGTCGATGCCGAAATTCACGCCATTGATCAATATGAAGACCACCGTAACATCATTTCCGACCCAGCGATCAAAGCTTTGTTAACGCGCATTATCACCGATGAACGTCACCATCTGCACATTTTTCGCGAGTTATTGGCTCAAACTCGGAACAGAACAGAACAAGTCAGTAGAAAAAGCCATGAAGTATCACTCATAGCGTCTCGGCTTCAAAACATCATTGGGGTGGAATATCAACAAATGATGAGCTACTTGTTGCGATCCTTTCTGGAACGTCATGCTCAAGACATAGGACTGGACATGGAAGAACGGTCCATTGACGAAATGCGTCATATGGGATGGATCGGAAAATTGATGGGGAAGTCCGGTCTCGATCCCCAATTTCCCGCGCTAGACACGTTCAACCAGATACGAGAAGGCACGAGACACGAGGAGCAATTATTTCAGGACCTCAGAGAATGGGCAAAGGAAGCCATGCCTGTCATGGTGCCTACGATAGACCGCATAATAGAGCAAGAACACTATCACACTTTGATATAATAAAGAGTCGCCGAGAGTTATCAAATGCGCCTGATATGGGGCTGTCTCAAAAGGCTTTAGTCCTAAAATTTTCTCCCACTTGACCCCCAAAAATGAGGAGGAAAGTGAATAACCATATAGAGAGATGTGACGTCACGGTGTGCTGAACCTAGAGTAACCCAATGAAGGGACTCAGCAAAAAGGAGTATGAAGCCTTGCGGGAAAGGTGTCGGTATGCCCAGCATCTCTACACGGTCGGTTGGTATTCGATTCACCAGTATTTTTTGGGGGGGGGCCGTTTTCTGCGTAACGAATCGAATGACCCCGCCGTGACCGAACATCCTACGCAAAAGTAACCACAAACTCGATGTCGAGCGAGTGGTTAGGGGGCTTTTGGCAAACCCTTTGCGAGTAAAGCTCATCTAAGTTCCTCGCAAGAATCCCCCGGCTTTAGCCGTGGGGAGTGTGTGCGGGCGGCAGCCCACACTGGATGCTGAACAGTTCTGTTGGACAGGTCAGCGCGGCACAGTGGTTAATGCCGCAAAGGATACATCTAGGGCGTTGCCGTGAGGCGCGTGACGAAGGAAAGAGGGTAAGCCGTGAGGTCCCGATCCGAGATGTGTAGGTTGAAAGCGAAATGCTGAATGCCGATGCGGCGGGATGAACTGGGGACACTGCGTACTCGGCGGAACCCCAAACCCCATCCACGGAAGGGCTAGTGAGGCACCCAAACGGAAAACCATGGGCAAACGGATATGCCCTGCCTAAAGACGTGGGTTAGGCAGCCCTGTCGACCACGACAACGGGGTATGCGGTTCATCACGTGGAGGGTTAGACTGCGCGTCGTAGCCAGTGTGGGTGACCCGCCGAGAGCTCTTGGTGACCTTCAGGGGGCACCGACCTATAAGGGTATCCGAAGTGGCTGGTGTGCCAAGAGCAGTCAGAGCGCCTTCATAGTAGCGGAGTAGCCCCGAGACCATAACTTGGGGTGAAGTGAAGGAAGGCGTCGTTACGGAAAAGTTAATTCAGAAGCAGACATGTCAATCGGTAAGCCTCCGTTGCGAAACACTGCCGAGAGGGTTCTGCTTGCGAGGAGACACTCAAACTTGAAACACAAGTTCGAGAGTAAGTGACGTAGAGCGGTGTGCGGGAAAACCGCACGCACCGTTCATTGAGGGGCTGGCCTCGTAAGAGGTCGGCCTACTCTATCAATACACCTCCTATCAATCTCTTTAACCCCAAGCGGGGGGGATGAATTTTCCCCTCGGTGTTCTTGACGTTCTATAACCTGCATCCCGGGAACTGTGCCTCTAAAATTTGTAGTCCCATCGTCCTTACGATGGTTTAAGCTAAGAACATCGTAAGTATGAGGTTTTTACAGTGTTTTTTTCGTTCACAGCTGATACAATCATTAGGCTATTCTCATGTGATAGAGATGTAGAGATGCGTCTTTTGTCAAGAGAAGACGTAACATGGAGGCCTGATTATGCGTTTGATTCTCGCCGAAAAACCGTCGATGGCATTGGATATTGCCCGAACTTTGGGCCGATTTCAAAAACATGACGGATTTGTCACTGTTGAGGAGGACATTGTGACATGGGCTTATGGTCACCTTGTTACCCTAGCTGAGCCACCGGTGTATAATCCCGCATGGAAAACATGGGAGTGGCAGACCTTGCCAATGATCCCCGAATCTTTTCAACTACAGCCCATAGGAAAAACTCAAAGTCATTTACGCAAGGTGATCCAGCTCATGCGGCAAGCAGACCAGATTGTGTGTGCGACAGACGGGGACAGAGAAGGGGAATTGATATTTCGTTACATTTACTCCTTAGCGAAGAGCACAAAATCTGTGAATCGGCTTTGGCTGTCCGAAAATACCCCGCAAGCCATCCAAAAAGCATTGGCAAACCTTAAGCCCTTGTCTACCTATGATTCCTTAGCTCGCGCTGCACAAGCACGGTCCCAGTCAGATTGGCTGATTGGACTCAATGCCACTCGGGCCTTCTCCCTGCGTCATGGTCAGCCGGGACACCCCTTGTCGGTAGGACGAGTGCAAACTCCAACCCTGCGATTAATCCGGGACCGTGATGATGCAATCTCACAATTTCATCCTACCCCGTACTGGCAGCTTGCTGTTCAATTTCGCGCTGTAGCGGGAGAATACGCAGGAATTTGGCAGGCCCGAACGGGACAACATCCGGCACGGATTGACACGGAAGAAGAAGCTCATCGCCTGGCGTCCAAATTTCCCGCGGGAACCCTGGGCCATATTGATCGCCATCAAGTCAAAGCCGTCACGATTCAACCTCCGCTCTTCTTTAATCTTAATGATCTGCAAAAAGAATCCAACAAAAAGCTGGGGTTGACGGCCCAACAAACTCTCGATGCAGCCCAAAGCCTGTACGATCAGCACCTCACCAGCTATCCCCGCACGGAAGCTAGAGTCATAACCGCTGAAATTGCGAAGACAGTGCCAAGCCGTATAAACACCCTCACTGTGAGCACACCCCATTTACGAAGCCAGGCATTATCAGGTTTGAAGCAACGAATTGGGCGCGTAATCAATGACCAAGCCGTGACAAAAGCTGGACACTACGCCATTATTCCAACGGGTCATACGGTCCATGGCACTCTGCCTCCTCGAGCACAGCAAGTCTTTGAACTTATCAGTTTCCGGTTTCTGGCTGCACTGCTTCCCCCCGGACATGATGAAAAGACCACAATATGGACAATGGCGGCAGACGAACAATTCAAAACCACCGGTCGCGTTGTCCTGGACCCAGGGTGGCGTGCCGTCTATGCTTCCGAAACGGATGAAGACGAAGACAATCCCGACAACACCGAGGGCAAGCCCCATGACGCATTGCCTTCTGGCCTTAAACCTCACGATTCCGTTGCGGTGGTGCAGACCCGGATTGATGCCAAAGAAACCCAACCGCCACAGCGGTTTACCGATGCCTCTTTGTTGTCGCTCATGGAACAGCATGGCCTCGGTACTCCTGCTACCAGATCCCGGATACTGGAAGTGCTGTTAATGCGCGAATACGTCCGCAGGGATAAGAAGAGTCTCATAGCTACCGACAAGGGCCGGAACCTTCTTGATGTCCTTCCCGAAATATTGCAATCCCCCCAACTAACAGGAAACTGGGAAACGCGCTTGGAGAAAATTGCTGAAGGGGAAGAAGATCCACTAGCCTTTGCAGAGGATATCCGTCGTCTGACGCGGGAGGTTGTTGAGTTAGCCCATGGGCAGACTGCACACATTGCGCCTCTTCCATCGGAATTTGGGGAATGCCCCTTATGCCACCAGGGACGAATTGTCGAGACACCAAAGGGATGGGGATGCTCCTTATGGAAGAATGGGTGCGGATTTATGATTTGGAACACCGTTGCAGGAAAAAGACTCACGGCCGCTCAAGTAAAGGCCTTGCTTGCGGGAAAAACCACGAGGGTCTTAAAGGGATTCAAGAGCAAAGCAGGGAAAACATTCGATGCTCGTTTGAGATTGGAACAGACAGGACATGTCGCTTTTGTTTTTGATGCGAAGCCATCCAAACACACAAAACACAACTCTTCTCAAGAGAAACCGTGATTTCTTGCCATGATTCCCGGCTTTGAATCGATCTTGCGGTCTTCTTAACATACGTTAGTTTAGCTGAAGGCCGGAATATTGCCCGGCACGCAGACACTGGCGTCCCGGGCGAAGAGCTCTCGAATGGGTGCGCCATATTGACAAAGCGGTTATAATAATATTTGGAAACAAGTCGCCTATATTGCTAAAGGTGCTAGGGGTGCCAAGAGGCTGAGAAGTAGTCTGTGCACGGCTACTAACCCTTTCAACTCGATCTGGGTAATGCCAGCGGGAGGAAAGTGCCATGATGGAAAGTTTTCCTCGCGTATGCTTTGTAGCATGGCGGGGGTTTTTCTGTCTGTATGCCCCCCTTACGCCTTCAATAAAGACTAGGGGGAAAGAACAATGCAGTGGAAATTAAGAGATATTGTGGTTACGGCTGTGTTAGCCACAGCGTGTGGAGCAATTTATTTAGGATGGGATTTACTCTATAAGTTTGTGCCCAGCGGAATCAATCCGGTCGTGTCCGCAGGCTTTAATGGATTATGGTGGATTGCCGCGGGAATTGTGCCGTATATCATTCGTCGTCCGGGAGCCGCAGTGTTAGCGGAATCTATTGGGGGTTTCGTAGAATTTGCCTTGGGAAGTCCTTATGGGATCCAAGCGTTTACCATTGGCATTGCCCAAGGACTAGGCGTGGAAATCGGTTTTATGCTCGGACGGTATCAAAAGTACAACATGGCATGGATGTTGTTCGCAACGTCACTCGGCGGGATCGGCAACTACGTTTACTCCTATTTTTATTATGGAGTCGACCAGTATGCGGAGTGGACTCAGATTGGCTACCTCGTTGTCACCATGTTAAGCGGTGCAATTTTGTCTGGCCTTTTGTCGAAATGGGTGGGTGATGCCGTTAAACGTACTGGCGTGTTGCGTAATTTTGCCATTTCCCAAAGGATTGATAAAGCCTCATGAATTCGATAAGTCATTTAAGTCCAGCTGAACGTATACCTTGGGTGAAAGCATCGGACTTAACTGTCACTTACCCTGGACAGCACTCCCCGGCACTGCGTCACGTCGATATTTCTGTCTTTGAAGGGGACCAAGTGTTGGTCATTGGCCCCAGCGGGTGTGGAAAATCCACATTAGCGATGGTTCTTTCCGGTCTCATTCCTCATTCGGTAGAAGCCAGTATAAGTGGAAAGGTTCACTATGCCCCCCTTGTCCAGGAATCTGGCGCCGTAGGTTACGTGTTTCAAGATCCTGAATCGCAATTTTGTCAGTTAGCGGTGGGGCCAGAAATCGCATTCGGGCTCGAAAATATCCGGTACCATCCCAACCGCATGAACGATCGCATTTACAGTGCCTTAAGTACTGCAGGTCTGAACATTGCCTTGAATGCCCCGAACTATGCGCTTTCAGGCGGTATGAAACAAAAATTGGCGCTGGCTGCCGATTTGGCCATGGATCCAAAGATGTTGATTTTTGACGAACCGACAGCCAACCTGGATCCGGAAGCCACGGGTCAGGTTTTTGCCGAAATCGAACGACTGGTTAATAGCGGTCGCACACTTTTGATTATCGAGCATAAGTTTGAAGCCCTTCTGACTATCGTGCCGCACGTGGTCGTAATGAATCGGCAAGGCGAAATACGGAGTCATGGACCCACTGCTGAGATTCTTCGCAAAGAATGGAACTGGTTGATGGAGCAAGGGCTTTTACCCCACGGGCTGTCAGTTGGCTTTGATCGGGAAAGTCTCTTTCCGCAAAATCATAATCCCAGGAATCCAGAGTTTGCGCAGACAGTTTTGCAAACCGAAGCCGTCTCTTACACCTACCTTTCGAAGCGTCAGCAGAAGCGGTTTAAAAAACAACACCGTGCTATCCCTAATGCCTTGCATAATATCTCCTTAACCATAAGACAAGGAGAATTGGTCGCTATCGTAGGCCCTAACGGATCCGGGAAATCGACCCTTGTGAGTCTCTTGGCCGGGTTAAATACCCCTAGCCAAGGCCGGATAACCCGGCCAGATCCCCGCCCTGATATGCCAGTGCCCGTGGCTTTTGGTTTTCAAAATCCCGAGCATCAATTTATTTTTGAACGTGTTAGTGACGAACTGGCCAATCGATTCGTCGATCAAGATATCTCGCCGGATATCAAGCAATTACTGGACGAATTCGAATTGAAAGGGCTGGAGCAACAAAGCCCCTTTGCCCTAAGCCAAGGCCAAAAAAGGCGATTGTCAGTGGCGGTAATGGTTCGCGACAATCACATGGCCTATTTGCTGGATGAACCGACATTTGGGCAAGACGCACGTACTGAAGAAGTTATCATGAACCGGTTAACCGTCCTGAAGGATCAAGGCAAGGCCGTGGTCTTAACTACCCATGATATGGATTTGGTGTGGCGTTATGCAACCCGGGTTATTGTCTTGTTGGACGGTGAGATACTCTTTGACGGGTTGCCCCGGGACCTCTACCACCGCCCAGAGCTTATGAAAAACGCTCACTTAACCGTTTCCCCACATCGCCGCAAACAGGGATCCGTCCCAAAGACGTTTACCACCGCTCCTCGCTTTATCGAAGTCGACTCGTTGCAAGCCGAGTCGCCCATAGGGCGGCTTAACCCTGGTTGGAAACTTATCACAACCATGCTGGCCATGGGAATAGCCATGTTTGCCCAGCACATCTCCCAGGGCATTGCCCTGGGAATTTTACCGCTGGCTCTGTTATGGATGGGAGCCCGGTTGACCCCTTGGCAGATCTTCAAACGCATGGCCCCTTTTGCAGGGTTTTTTATCCTGTACACATGGACTCTTACAGCTTATTCTCGGGTAGGACCCCATACGCCCGTATTTTGGTTTCTATGGTTTCGACTAAGCTGGGTCGGCCTGCACAACGGGTTGGTTCTCGCCTTTCGAATGTTGGCATCGGTGGCTTTTGGTGTTCTTTATGTGTCAACTACTGATGTGACCCAATTAGTCGTCAGTCTTACTCGCAATTTCCGAGTACCGCCCAGATTTAGCTACGGCACACTGGCGGGCATTCGGGTTTTCCCGTTGTTTGAAGAAGAGTGGCGCAAAATTCGTCAAGCGCGGTCATTGCGAGGAAAAGACTCCAGACGACCGCGTATCACACGCATCGTTACCTATGCGCTACCCCTTATGACTCAAGCCATCCGCATCGGTGAGCGGGTCGCCATTGCAATGGAGAGCCGTGGATTCAAAAGAGAGGTCGCCCAGTCCCCGACTGCCCGCACTTATTATCTTGAAACGCCTGTAACCCCATGGGATCTTGTCTACCTATTATCCGTGAGCTTTGCCAGTGTTCTTATATTGCTTTGGATCCATTAGGACCTGACCACTGGAAAAATTTAGAATGGTCATTTGTGAGACTCCTACTCGTGGGCGAGCGGTCTTGATGGACCTAAGCAGCGGTGGCGCAATGAACGATGTGGCAACAGACTTGATCTGTGATGATCAGACTTGGATAAGTCCATCAGAACGGTAAATACTGTTGTCGGCCATCCTCATTGACAATGGGAATTCTTGCCAAACTTACCCTCTATAGTTTCAGAATTCACTGATTCATTTTTTGATGCTTCCCTTAGTGATCCTGACGAGACAACGGAAGGGGCGAACCGACAGGCAATCTTGACACTACGCATGATAATTGAGAGAATTCCATTATCTCAATAGAATAGAGTAGTACGTTCGAAAGCTGGTTCGATTTGCAGATAGCTTATATTCTGTCCCTCCATTGGGGTATCTTTTCGATACCCATGAATCGATCGGTTTGCAGGATCTGATTCTCGTCTCCTCGTATTTCTTTAGGAGGGATACGCGTCCTCGTTCGATGGGGCGGATACCGCCCCCGAGCAGACGAATCCTGTGAGGACTGCGGACCCCATTAGGAGTCGAGAAAAGCCGAAAGAGATTATCCTAGGTTTTTCTAACCAGGCAAGGCAAGCTATTATATGTGGTAACCTAGTGTCACAGGGAACGATTCGGTTTCTCTTTCTTCGCCGCGAAAAGAAATCTATCCGAAAGGAGCGCAGCCCTGGTTACGCTTGTTGAAAAAGCATCCGCTGAATCTTATCCATAATTCATCAAGTTTCTGTACCAGGAACACAGATTTGAGTGATAAGGCTAGAGAAGTGCGTGTGTGGCTACAGCATCAGAAAATCCTGAGTCAAAAGATGCGACCCAATTTGGAAGAACAGCGGCAGCGGTTAAAGGCAATGGGCTCCATTCCGATTGATCCTGCTCTTCGCGTCACCCGGACTGTGGAAGAAGGCGTGGCTGGTGAATGGATTGAACCCATCAACGGCATATCGAACCGGGTATGGCTGTATTTGCATGGGGGTGCCTATGCCTCCGGAGGGCCCGATTCCCACCGTCCATTGGCATCTCAGTTGGCTCTGGCGTCTCGAGCACGCATCCGGGTTGTCGATTATCGGCTGGCACCCGAACACCGATTTCCGGCAGCATTGGAAGACAGTGTCAAAGCATATATGGCTCTTTTGAAACAAGGTGTTTCCCATAGTTCCCTTGTCGTTGGAGGAGACTCCGCTGGGGGTGGTCTAACGGTGGCAATGCTAGTCAGTTTAAGGGATCAAGGAATCCCTCTGCCCCAAGCCATGGTCTTGCTCTCGCCATGGACGGACTTGGCTGCTACCGGATCATCGCTACGAACCCGACAAGACCGGGACCCATGGCTTGATGCTGCCGCCATCGCTGATGCCAGTCGATTGTATTTAGGGTCAACTGACCCCAAAAATCCCCTGGCTTCTCCTCTCTATGCTAATCTCAAGGGACTTTGTCCAGCCTTAATCCATGTAGGTGACGACGAAGTGTTGCTGGATGATTCTATCCGATTAGCTCAACGTTTACGGGATTGTGGGGTTCCAGTAACCCTCAAAACGTTTCCTGACTTGTGGCATGTGTTCCATGCCTTTTTTATTAAAGTCCCGGAAGCAAATGCAGCTATCGAAGAAATCGGCCTATGGGTACAGCAAACGATTCCAGAGGGCACCCCTTCATGAAGGAGAGGACCAAGTATGACCATCCAGCAGTTATTTGATTGCCGCGACAAGGTTGCGGTGGTAACCGGAGGAGGAAGAGGATTAGGCCGCATCATGGCCACAGCATTAGCAGAAGCCGGCAGTCATGTCGTTTTGTGCTCTCGCAAAGTTGATACCTTGGAAGAAACCCGAGACCAGATCCATAAGGCCGGACATGAGAGTCTGGCTATGGCTCTAGACGTAACAAACCCGGAGAATGTTGAACGCGTGGTTGAAAAGACTATAGAAATGTGGGGCCGCATCGACATTTTGATAAACAACGCCGGCACTAGCTGGGGTGTCCCGGCGCTCGACATGCCTTTGAACGCGTGGCACAAAGTCATAGAAACAAATTTAACCGGCACTTTTTTAATGAGTCAACGTGTAGGTCGGGAAATGGTATCCCGCGGCTATGGAAAGATTATCAATATCGCCTCCGTAGCGGGCCTTGCAGGCTCACCGCCGAACATCCTCGATGCGGTAGGATATAGTGCGAGCAAAGGAGGAATTATTGCCTTAACCAAAGATCTCGCCGTTAAATGGGGACCATACGGGGTAACCGTCAATGCCATTGCCCCGGGATTTTTTCCAACTAAAATGTCGCAAGTCCTCTTAGAACGTCACGGGGAAGATATATTGCAGCGAATACCATTGGGGCGCTTTGGCAGTGAAGATGATCTCAAGGGGTTAGTTATCTTCCTCAGTTCCCGGGCCTCTGATTACATGACCGGCAGCGTCATTGCAGTAGACGGCGGACAACAAGCCTAGGGGAGCTTTAAAAACTTTTCCTGCGAGTATGATTGGAGTTCGGCGTCGAGGTCCAAGCCATTCGCCCACGGCACCATCATGACGTAGAGCCAGACAATCCCTGTGAGTTCCGCCAGATAGTAGTCGCCAGCGCCCGTCTACGTCATCCAATTTGCTGTCTTTGGTCCATTGATTGTTTGGCATTAGCACTGGATCACCGAAAAAGGCCACTGCGATTGGCAAGTCAGACTCGTCAGAAAAATATATGTGATTCCATAGGCTGATCCGGCGAATTTGGGGTTGTTGTAGCACATACTGCTGCCTCGACATTGCAGCTCGTGATGTCAAACCAGTCATCTGTGTATTTCGGCTATGCGAATCTTTTTGATCAAAGGGTATAGTATTCTAGATACGAGTGGAACATTGCGTGTTGGTCCGTGCCTTAATCGGTCAATACATCATATCAACCCATCCTCGTCAATGAAGGTACGTAAACAATATAGGGAAGACTGATCTGTGCTTGTTACATGACCCCGTTAGTGCACTGCAGAGCAATGGTAAGGCAGCACGTAGAAATAACTTTTATGTTTGCGAGTCGAGTTTAATGATGTCATTCCACTCTCCATGGAAGGGATATCGTTCGATATGGAGGGCGTGAAATGTCGCATCATCCACCTTGTGCCCTGTTTCATACGGATGTTCATCTCATTCTGCTTGCACTGTCCTGCCTTTTCGCGTTCGGGTGTGACCCATGCACGGGGCCACGGTTTCGAAGGTCTCCCAAGGTCGTCCGCGCCAGTTCATGCTGATCGCACTGAATCACGCGTGTGCGATGGCATTCCACTTGCTCGTGCCAGGCGGGAAGTGACTCACATGAATGGTCAGACCGGTCTCATTGGCGAAAGCTTGGGACTCCGCTTGGAACAACCGGGGCCGATAACCATTACTGCCACCGCCGTCGGCGGTGACAGACAGCGCGGTCGCCTCGGGATATTGGTGCTGACCGATGAGATCCCACCAACGCCGGATGCTCGCCAGGGCAAATTCTGCCGTGTCATGACGGGTGC